>NZ_CP083911.1:2062500-2750000 GCF_020162115.1 Tepidimonas taiwanensis
CACGGACATCGCGGTGCAGTGGGCACGGCCCGTCCCCCCGACCTTTCACGCGCGCAACAGCGCCCGTGCACGGCGCTACGCGTATGTGCTGCTGGAGTCCCCGGTGCGCCCGAGCCTCGAGGCGGGCCGGGTCGGCTGGGTATTTCGACCGCTGGCGCTGGGGCCGATGCAGCAGGCGACCCGGCACCTCATCGGCGAGCACGACTTCTCCTCGTTTCGCGCCGCGCAGTGCCAGGCGCTCTCCCCCGTCAAGCACCTCTACCGCATCGATATCCGACGGCGCGGCCCCTACTGGCGCTTCGACTTCGAGGCCAACGCCTTCCTGCACCACATGATCCGCAACATCATGGGGTGCCTCATCGCGATCGGGCAGGGGCTGCGGCCACCGGAGTGGATGGCCACCGTGCGCGACGCGCGCAGCCGCGAGATCGCCGCGCCCACCTTCGCACCCGACGGGCTGTACTTCCTCGGCCCCGTGTACGATGAGGCGCTGGCGTTGCCCCGGCAGACGCCGGCCTTCGACTGGCTGCCACTGTGAGCATCAGCGCTATGCGACGCACCCGGATCAAAATCTGCGGCCTCACGCGCGAGGCCGACGTGGAACACGCCGCCGCGGCCGGCGCCGATGCGATCGGCTTCGTGCTCTACCCGGGCAGCCCGCGCTACGTCGATGCCCGCCGCGCGGGCGCGCTGGCGCGCCGCCTGCCGGCGTGCGTCACGCCCGTGCTGCTGTTCGTCAACGCCAGCGCGGACGACGTCGCCGCGGCGCTGGACGCGGTGCCACACGCGGTGCTGCAATTCCACGGCGACGAAACCCCGGCGCAGTGCGCAGCGCTCGCCGGCACGCGACCGTGGTGGCGTGCCGCGCGCGTGCCGGTGGGCGCTGGCGCCGGGGCCTTCGATCTCCTAGAATACGCCGAACGCCATGCCGCCGCGCAGGCCGTGCTCGTCGATGCGCACGTACCCGGCTACGGCGGTGGCGGGCAATCGTTCGACTGGACAGCTTTTCCGTGGTCACACCCTCGACTTCGCGCCGCCGATCGGGTCGTTTTGTCTGGTGGACTCACACCCGAAAATGTGACCGATGGTGTGCGGCTGGTGCGTCCCTGGGCCGTTGACGTCTCCTCCGGCGTCGAGGCGGCCAAGGGCATCAAGGACCCGGCGCGCGTGACGGCGTTCATCGCCGCTGTGCGCCGCGCCGACCAGACCCTCACCGAAACCCCGTGACGCATCGCCCCCTGGCGGGCGGCGTCACCCTGCCAGAAAGCCGTTCCATGTCCGCCTACGCCTATCCCGACGCGCGGGGCCACTTTGGCCCTTACGGCGGCAGCTTCGTCAGCGAAACGCTCACGCACGCCATCGCCGAGCTGCGCGCCGCCTACGAACGCTACCGCACCGATCCCGACTTCCAGCGCGAATTCCGTTACGAGCTCGCGCACTTCGTCGGCCGCCCCTCGCCCCTGTACCACGCCGCGCGGCTCAGCCGCGAGATCGGCGGCGCGCAAATCATCCTGAAGCGCGAAGACCTCAACCACACCGGCGCGCACAAAATCAACAACGTCATCGGCCAGGCGATGCTCGCGCGCCGCATGGGCAAGCCGCGCATCATCGCCGAGACGGGCGCGGGCCAGCACGGCGTGGCCACCGCCACCATCTGCGCCCGCTACGGGTTGGAGTGCGTCGTCTACATGGGGGCGGAGGACGTCAAGCGCCAGAGCCCCAACGTCTACCGCATGAAGCTGCTCGGTGCCACGGTCGTGCCGGTGGAGTCGGGCAGCAAGACGCTCAAGGACGCGCTCAACGAAGCGCTGCGCGACTGGGTGACGAACGTGCGCGACACGTTCTACATCATCGGCACCGTCGCCGGGCCGCACCCGTACCCGATGATGGTGCGCGACTTCCAGAGCGTCATCGGCGAGGAGTGCCTGCGCCAGATGCCCGAGATGCTGAGCGACCTCGGGCTGCCCGGCAACGGCGGCGCGCACCCGGACGCGGTCATCGCCTGCGTCGGCGGTGGCAGCAACGCGATGGGGATTTTCTACCCCTACATCCCGCACGCGCAGGTGCGCCTGATCGGCGTGGAGGCCGCCGGCAGCGGCCTCGACAGCGGCCACCACGCCGCCTCGCTACAGCGTGGCGTGCCGGGCGTGCTGCACGGCAACCGCACCTACGTGCTGCAAAACGCCGACGGCCAGATCACGGAGACCCACAGCATCAGCGCCGGGCTGGACTACCCCGGCGTCGGCCCCGAACACGCGTGGCTCAAGGACAGCGGCCGCGCCGAGTACGTCGGCGTCACCGACGACGAGGCGCTCGCCGCCTTCCACCGCCTGTGCCGCACCGAAGGGATCATCCCGGCCCTGGAGTCCAGCCACGCCATCGCCTACGCCATGAAGCTGGCCAAAACCATGCGGCCCGACCAGACGCTGCTGGTCAACCTCTCGGGCCGCGGCGACAAGGACATCGGCACGGTGGCCGACCTCTCGCAGGCGGACTTCTACTGCCGCCCGAGCTGCCGCGGACAAGCCGTCAAAACCGCCGCCCCCATCACCCTGCCCCCGGGAGCCGCCGCATGAGCGCCGCGCGCCTGTCCGCCACGTTCGCGCGCCTGCGCGCCCAAGGCCGCCGCGCCCTCATCCCCTTCGTCACCGCGGGGTTCCCCTATCCCGACATCACGCCGGACCTGATGCACGCGATGGTCGCCGCCGGCGCCGACGTGATCGAACTCGGCGTGCCATTTTCCGATCCGATGGCCGACGGCCCCGTGATCCAGCGCGCCGGCGAGCGGGCGCTCGCTGCCGGCATCGGCCTGGCGCAGGTGTTGCAGATCGTGCGGGACTTCCGCACGCGCGACACGACGACGCCCGTGGTGCTGATGGGCTACGCCAACCCCATCGAGGCGTGGGAGCACCGGCACGGCGCGGGCCGCTTCGCGCGCGATGCCGCGGACGCCGGCGTGGATGGCGTGCTGGTCGTCGACTACCCGCCCGAGGAGTGCGAAGCGTTTGCCGCCGCGCTGCGCACGCACGGGCTGGACCTGATCTTCCTGCTCGCCCCCACCAGCACCGACGAGCGCATGGCGCAGGTCGGGCGGCTGGCCAGTGGCTACGTCTATTACGTCTCGCTCACCGGCGTCACCGGGGCGGCGCACCTGGACACCGCCGCGGTGGAGGCGATGCTGCCGCGCATCCGCGCCCACGTGTCGGTGCCTGTTGGCGTGGGCTTCGGCATCCGCGACGCGGCCAGCGCCCAGGCTGTAGGACGCGCCGCCGATGCGGTGGTCATCGGCACCCGCCTCATCCAGATGATCGAAAACGAACCGCGCGACCGGGTGGCCGACGCGGCGGCGGGCTTCCTGCGCGAGATCCGCGCGGCGCTGGATGCGCTGCCGCCACGCGACGGCGCCGCTGGCGCATAATCGCGTGCACACCGGTCGGGCGTCGCGGGGCGTGCGTGCCCGCGCACCCGGCCCACACGACAAGGAGATGCCATGTCTTGGCTGGAAAAACTGCTCCCGCCCCGGGTCACGCGCAGCGAAGCCCCGCGGCGCAGCATCCCCGAGGGGCTGTGGATCAAATGCCCGAGCTGTGAGTCCGTGCTCTACAAAGCGGACCTGGAGAAAAACCTCAACGTCTGCCCGCACTGCGCGCATCACCACCGCATCGGCGCGCGCGCGCGGCTCGACGCCTTCCTCGACCCGGAGGGCCGCTACGAAATCGGGCAGGAAGTGCTGCCCGTCGACGCGCTCAAGTTCAAGGACAGCCGCAAATACCCCGAACGCCTGAAGGAAGCGCTGGAGGCCACCGGCGAGACCGACGCGCTCATCGTCATGGGCGGGGCGGTGCACACCATCCCCGTCGTCGCCGCGTGCTTCGAGTTCGACTTCATGGGCGGCTCGATGGGCTCGGTCGTCGGCGAGCGCTTCGTGCGCGGCGTCGAAAACGCGATCGAACAGCGCGTGCCCTTCATCTGTTTCACCGCCACCGGCGGCGCGCGCATGCAGGAGGGGCTGCTGTCGCTGATGCAGATGGCCAAGACCAACGCGGCGCTCACGCGCCTGGCCAAAAAGCGCCTGCCCTACATCAGCATCCTCACCGACCCGACGATGGGCGGCGTCTCCGCCGGCTTTGCCTTCATGGGCGACGTGGTCATCGCCGAGCCCAAGGCGCTCATTGGCTTTGCCGGCCCGCGCGTGATCGAAAATACCGTGCGCGTCAAACTGCCCGAAGGCTTCCAGCGCGCGGAATTCCTGCTGCAAAAGGGCGGCATCGACATGATCTGCGACCGCCGCGAACTGCGCAGCACGGTCGCCAACGTGCTGGCGATGTTGCTGCGCCAGAGCGCGGACGCGGTGGCGTGACAAAATTGCATCCTGGCAACCGCCAGGATGCAAGGGGGGGGTTCACGTGTCACAAAAAGAAGTCACCGCACAAAACAAGCTTAATAAGCTGCTCGAAGCAGCAGGCTGCCGCACGGAAAAGCACATCCAGGCCACCATCGCCAGCGTCTGGGGCGAGAACGTGCCGAACGAAGCGGAGGGGGTGTAAGCATGGCCGTCTGGCTCGTTCGCGCCGGCAGCCACGGCGAGTTTCAGGACAAGTTTCTGTCCGAGAAGCGGGTGTACGTCACTTGGCACGATCTCGACGTCAACCTCGCCACCTTGCCCGACCGTGAGGCGCTCATCAAAGCGCTGCAAGCGCGCTACCCCGACGCCAAGCCCAAGAAGCTCCTCAACCACGCCAGCCAGATCTGGCCGTTCGCCCACGAGATGAAAAAGGGCGACTGGGTCGTGCTGCCACTCAAGACCCAACGCGCCATCCAGATCGGCGAGATCACTGGTGACTACAGCTTCGAACCCGCCGGGCCGTCGCCGTTCTTCCACTGGCGCGCGGTGAAGTGGATCGGCGAGGCGATCCCACGCAGCCACTTCGGCAAGGACCTGCTCAACACCTTCGGCGCCTTCATGACCATCTGCCGTGTGCAGAAGAACGACGCCGAGGCGCGCTTGCAGGCGATGCGCAAGAACGGCTGGAAACCGGAGTCGGTCGCGCAGGTGCTGGCCCCTGCCGGGCCGACTGCTGAGGCCGACGACGCCGCGGACCTGGACCTGGAGGAACGGGCGCGCGATGGCATCGCCCGCCTGATCCTGAGCCGGTTCAAGGGCCATGAGCTCACGCGCCTGGTCGAGGGCATCCTGCGCGCGCAGGGCTACACCACCTGGCGCAGCCCGGCGGGCGCCGACGGCGGCGCCGACATCCTGGCTGGCGCCGGCCCCCTCGGCTTTGGCTCGCCGCGGCTGGTGGTCGAGGTGAAGTCGGAACAGGCACCCATCGATCGCCCGACTGTGGACAAGCTGCTAGGCTCGGTGAGCAAGTTCGGCGCGAACGAAGGCCTGTTCGTCTCCTGGAGCGGCTTCAAGAACAACGTGCAGAAGGAGCTAGCCGGCAGTTTCTTCCGCGTCCGCCTCTGGTCGCAAACCGAGCTGCTCGACGCGCTGTACGAGGTCTACGACAAGCTCGATCCCGACCTACGCGCCGAGCTTCCGTTGAAGCGCATCTGGACCGTGGCCGTCAGCGACGAAGGCGACGAGGGATAAGGTATTCCAGGGGGTCCATCACGCCGCCTTGCGCCGCTTTTGCGGCAACCGCTCGCTCGACTCCCGAACCTTTTCCTCGTGGTGCGCCAGCACCTCCCGCAGGCCTTCGGGGACGTAGCGCTGCAGAATGTCGCGCATCAGGGGTTGGTAACCCACGCCATGGTGAGCGGCGATGAGTTTGTATGCGTCGATCAGCGACTTGGGCAGCCGGATGGAGATGGTCTGCATGCCCAGCGCCGCGTCCAGCGCTTGGACGTGTTCCTGGGGCGCGACTTGGACGGCGTCTGGATCGGCTCCCAATTCCCGCGTATCCCACGCCTCGTCGGTGCTGTGAATCTTTTTCATGATGGGTTCCTTTGGTCACGTGCGCGCTGGTAGATGGCGATCTCGACAGGGTTCGGTTCGTAGCAGGTCCGCAAGTGGATCTCTTCACCGCGCTGTATATACACCACTTTGAGCAAACGCCCCCGGTTGGTTTCACTCAGAAACCACAAGGTCGGCGGATCGCTCCGATGCTCCTCCCGGGTGTCCATGAGAAGCGGTCCGTCGCGGTTCTCGAAGCATTGCTCCACCTCTCGCCGACTGACCTGATGCTTGCTGGCCAGTTTTTCCAGCACCTTGACGGAAATCTTGAGCGTCTGCAGGTGTGGATTATGCGTCATATCGCCTCCCATGTATATACACGACAGCAACGCCCCAACCCCATCCGATGGGACAGCACGCCAGTGCGTACCCGTCCTCGGACCAGTCGGCTATGGCAACAGCGCCAGCGCCTGCTGGTAGCGCGCGTCGGCCATCAGCTCGTCCCACGTGAGGGCCGTCCCGGCGGGCAGCAGCGCCCGCCGACGTGCCTCCGCCGTTTCGTCCGGGATCCAGCGGCCTTCGTAATACGCGCGGCTCAGGCCCTCGATCAGTTCGTCTATCGCCGCACCGTCGTCCACCGGGCTTTGGTTGCACAACAGCACGAGGTCACAGCCCGCCTGCAGCGCAGCGAGGGCCGCTTGCGTGTGGGTGACGGGCCGGCCGTCCAGCACGCGGGCACCGGCCATGCTCAGGTCGTCGCTGAAGACCGCGCCGGTGAAGCCCAGCCGCTCGCGCAGGATGTCGCGCAGCCACACGCGCGAGAACCCCGCGGGCCGCGCGTCCACCTGCGAATAGACGACGTGCGCCGGCATCACCGCGGCGAGCGCCGCGCTCAGCCAGCCGTACGGCGCGGCGTCATCGGTCAGGATCGCCTCCAGCGCGCGGTCGTCCACCGGCAGCGCGACGTGCGAGTCGGCCTCGGCCCAACCGTGACCGGGAAAGTGCTTGCCGCAGTGCGCCATGCCGGCCAGCCGCAGACCGTGCATCAGCGCCTGCGCCAGCAGCGTGACGACGCGCGCGTCGCCGTCGAACGCGCGGTCGCCGATCACCTCGCTGCGGCCCCAGTCCAGGTCGAGTACCGGAGTGAAGCTGAAGTCCACGCCGCAGGCGCGCAGCTCGGCAGCAAGCACGTAGCCGGCCGCGGTAGCCGCGTTGCAGGCCGCCAGCGCCGCCTCGCCCGGTCGGGTCTCCGGCCCCTCGCGCCACAGGCGCCCCAGGTCGCGCATCGGCGGCAGGTGCGTGAAACCGTCGCTGCGGAAGCGCTGCACGCGCCCGCCCTCATGGTCCACGCAGATCAGCAGGTCGCGCCGCACGCGCTTGATCTGGCGGCACAGGGCGGTGAGCTGCGCGCGGTCGCGCCAGTTGCGCGCGAACAGGATGACCCCGCCGACCAGCGGGTGGGCCAGGCGCGCGCGGTCGGTGTCGGTCAGGCGGGTGCCGGCGACGTCGATGATCAGGGGGGCATGCAGGGTCATGGATCTTGCTCCACCACCACGAAGCTGGTGGCATAGTCGGTTTCGTCGCTCAGGCTCAGGTGCGCGCGCAGCCGCCGCTCGGCACACCACGCCTGCAGCGCGCCGTGCAGGCGAAAGCCGGGCCGGCCGCCGCTCAGGTGCACCACCTCGCAGTCGCGCCACGTCATCGGGGCGCGAAGCCCCAGGCCGATGGCTTTGCTAAACGCCTCTTTGGCCGCAAAGCGCGTGGCCACGAAGCGCACCCCGCGCTCGGGGCAGCGTGTGCGCCGCGCGCGCCAGGTGGCCAGCTCCCCTTCGGCGAGCACGCGCTCGGCAAAGCGGTCCCCGTGCCGTGCGAGCGCCGCGGCGATGCGGCGCACGTCGCACAGGTCGGTGCCGATGCCGTAGATCATCGCGGTCAGTCGGCTGCCGCGATGCAGCGCAGGTAGGCGCGCACCGTCTCGGCGTAGCCGAGCTCCAGCGCATCGGCGATCAGCGCATGGCCGATCGACACCTCTGCCACGCCTGGCACGGCGCGCAGAAAATCCGTCAGGTTGTCGCGGTTGAGGTCGTGCCCGGCGTTGACGGCGAGCCCCGCCGCCTGCGCCGCCTCGGCCGCGGCGCGGTAGCGCTGCAGGTGCGCGGCGCGCGCCGCCGCGTCGGCCCAGGCCGCCGCGTACGGCTCGGTGTAGAGCTCGACCCGGTCGGCCCCGACCGCGCGCGCCGCCGCCATCTGCTCCGGCAGCGGGTCCATGAAGAGGCTCACCCGCGCGCCCAGCGCGTGCGCCCGTGCGATCACGGGGCCGAGGCGCTCGGCATCGTCGGGGAAGCACCAGCCGTGGTCGCTGGTGAACTGGTTGACCGCATCCGGCACAAAGGTGAGCTGGTGCAGCGGCAGGCCCTGACGCACCAGTTCATCGGCGACGTCGAGCAGGTTGTGGAAGGGGTTGCCCTCGATGTTGAACTCGCGGTCGGGCCATTCGGCCATCAGGTGCCCGAGGTCGAACACGTCGTGGCGGCGGATGTGGCGCTCGTCCGGCCGCGGGTGGATCGTGATGCCATCCGCCCCGGCCTGCAGGCACAGCGTGGCGGCGCGCACGACGCTGGGAATGCCGAGGTGCCGGCTGTTGCGCAGCAGCGCGACCTTGTTCACGTTGACCGACAGCGCGGTGCGCCGGTGGGAAGCGGTGGGGGTGGCGTTCATGACGGGGGATCCGGAAGGGCGACGGGAGACGGCGCCGCGGCGAGCCGCCGCACGGTGCGCATCAGCTCGCCGGTGCGAAACGCCCGCACGCCGCTATGGTAGTGCAGCAGCGCCGCGAGCCCCGCGCGCAACGCGGTACCGACCAGCGTCGGTGCCTCGGCGGCGAGCGCGGCCCAGGGATCGTCGCTGGCCAGCGCCGCCGCCAGCGCCCGCCACTGGCGGCCGGAAAGGGCCGCCGCATCATCCACCGCCGCTGGCTGTAAGCCAGCCTCAGCCGCCAGCCGGTAGCCCGCGT
Source organism: Tepidimonas taiwanensis (assembly GCF_020162115.1). Classification (NCBI taxonomy): domain Bacteria; kingdom Pseudomonadati; phylum Pseudomonadota; class Betaproteobacteria; order Burkholderiales; genus Tepidimonas; species Tepidimonas taiwanensis. Next base: position 2,071,413 of record NZ_CP083911.1, read on the forward strand.
CGGCCTCCAGCGGCAGCAGGCGCAACCCCTCCTGCGTCAGGTCCGGCAGCCACCCCAGCGTGCGCAGCAGCAGCAGCTCGAAGCGACGCAAGGCAAGCGCCGTGTCCTCGCCCTGCGCCAGTGCCCGCACCGCCGCGGCGTAGTGGTCGAACAGCGCCGGGTGCGGGTCGTCGCGCGCCGTCAGGCGCAGCAGCAATTCGTTTAGGTAGTAGCCCGCCAGCAGCGCATCGCCCGCCGGCATCACGTGCCCGCCGGCGTAATGCGCCGCCTTGAGCGTGTGCACCTCACCGTCGCCCGACCAATCGAGCCGCAGCGGCTGCAGCGGCAGCAGCACGGAGCGAAACTGCGACGTCGGGCGCTTGACCCCCTTGCCGACCAGCACGACACGGCCATGGTGGCGGCTGAACACCTCCAGGATCAGGCTGGATTCGCTCCAGTCGTGCTGGTGCAACACATAGGCGGGTTCGTCGTGCACCCGCGCGCGGCGGCGGCTGACCACGTCACTCGTAGCCGTAGGCGCGCACGCGCGCCTCGTCGTCGGACCAGCCGGAGCGCACCTTCACCCACAGCTCCAGGAACACCTTGCCGCCCCACTCGCGTTCCAGCTCCTGGCGGGTCTCGGTACCGATGCGCTTGAGCCGCTCGCCTTTTTCGCCGATCACGATGCCCTTGTGCGACTCGCGCTCGACGATGATGGTGGCGGCGATGCGGCGCAGCTCCCCTTCCTGCTCGAAGCGGTCGACGACGACGGTGGAGGTGTACGGCAGCTCGTCGCCGGTCAGGCGAAAGAGCTTTTCGCGCACCAGCTCGCCGGCGAGGAAGCGCTCGCTGCGGTCGGTGAGGTCGTCGGCCTCGTACATCCACGGCTGCTCGGGCAGGTACCGCTCGCACAGCGCCAGCAGCCGCTGCACGTCGCGCGGCTGCTTCGCGCTCATCGGGAAGAACTCGGCAAACGGATAGCGCTCCTGCATGCTACGCAGCCACGGCGCGATCTCGACGCGGCGGTGCACGCGGTCGAGCTTGTTGGCCACGAGGATCACCGGCACGTTCGGGGGCAGCAGCGCGAGTACCTTGGCGTCGGCCAGATCGAAGCGCCCGGCCTCGACGACGAAGAGCAGCAGGTCCACGTCGCCGACGGTGCCCAGCACCGCCTTGTTGAGCGCGCGGTTGAGCGCGTTGCCGTGCCGCGTCTGATAGCCGGGCGTGTCGACGAAGACGAACTGCGTCGCCCCCTCGGTGCGAATGCCGGTGATGCGGTGGCGCGTGGTCTGTGCCTTGCGCGAGGTGATGCTCACCTTGGCCCCGACCAGCGCGTTGAGCAGCGTGGACTTGCCGACGTTGGGCTTGCCGACGATGGCGATGAACCCGCAGCGCTGCGGCCCGGCGGGCTCAGCAGCGGCCGGGGTCGACGAAGCGGCATCCGTCGAAGAAGAAGGGGAAGAATCCGTGCTCATCGGGATGGGACAGGGGCGCAGGGGCCCTGGGTCTGCAATTGCTCCAGCATCGCGGCAGCGGCGGCCTGTTCGGCGGCGCGGCGCGACGGGCCGCGGCCGCTCGTCGACGGGGCACCTTCCACCCGGCACTCGACCTCGAAGGTCTGCGCGTGCGCCTCGCCGTGGATGGCGGACACCTGATACACCGGCAGCGGCCGCCGCCGGCCCTGCAGCCACTCCTGCAGCGCGGTCTTGGCGTCCTTGCCCAGCCCGGGGCGCAGTTCGACCCCCTCGTACCAGCGCCGCGCCACCGCCTGCGCCACCTCGAAGCCGGCGTCCAGGTACAAGGCCCCGAGCAGCGCCTCCACCGCGTCGGCCAGGATCGACGCCCGCTCGCGCCCGCCGGAGCGCTGCTCGCCCTCGCCGAGCCGCAACAGCGGCGGCAGGCCCAGGTCGAGCGCGATGCGGTGCAGCGCGTCCTGCCGCACGAGGCTCGCGCGCACGCGCGACAGCTCCCCCTCGCCCTGTTGCGGCAGGCGCTCGACCAGCAGCGTGGACACCGCGAGGCCCAGCACGGCGTCGCCCAGAAACTCGAGGCGCTCGTAGTGGTCGGCGCCGAAACTGCGGTGGGTCAGCGCCCGCAGCAGCAGCTCGGGCCGACGAAAACGGTGGCCCAGCCGGCGCTGCAGCGCCTCCAGACCGCTCGATGTCACGTCAGTCATGCGTCATTCGTTGCGGCCGCGGTATTTCAGCAGCAGATACGCCGGACCGAACAGGTGGATTTCCTTGTCGTAGGCAAATTCGACGACGATCTTGTCGCCGTCCTTGCTGATATCGAGGTCCTGGCCGCTGATGGCCTCGAAATAATCGGCCGTCTTGGCGCGATCGAACGCGTCGCGGATTTCCCGCACGGTAGTGCCACTTTGCGCAGCACGGTTGACCGCCTTCCGGATTGCCAGGTATTCGGTGACCGTGGGCGTGACCTTCGCCGCCAGCACGACCAGCACGGCCACGATGGCCGCCACGAAAACCAGGCCCAAGATGGTAAAACCGCGTTGTCGCATCTGTCACTCCCCCTCGCGTCGGTGCGCCGCCCGGTGGGCGGCCGCTGGCCACATGATAGCGGCAAACGTCAACATCACATCACTCGAACGGACCAATGCGGCCGAGGTCGCCGAAATTCATCCAGACGAACACCGCCTTGCCGACGATATTGCGCTCCGGCACGAAACCCCAGTAGCGCGAATCGAGCGAGTTGTCGCGGTTGTCGCCCATCACGAAATAGTGCCCCGGCGGCACGCGGCAGGTGACGCCCTCGACCGTGTAGCGGCACTGGTCGCGTCCGGGGAACTCCGTCGCCATGGGGATGAACGGCGGGCGCTCGTCGTCCACCAGCGTGTGCACGCGCTTGTCCCCGATCGTCTCGATGAACTGCTTGCGGTAACGCATCGCGTCCGCGTCGTAGAAATCGGGTGCGGCCTCGCGCGGCACCGGCTGGCCGTTGATGATGAGCTGTTTGTTGAGGTAAGCCACCTCGTCACCGGGCACGCCGACGACGCGCTTGATGTAGTCCAGGCTCGGCTGCGGCGGGTAGCGAAAGACGATCACGTCGCCGCGCTGCGGCTCGTGGTTGTCCCACACCTTGGTGTGGATCACGGGCAGCCGTACCCCATAGTGGTATTTGTTGACGAGGATCAGGTCGCCCACGTGCAGTGTCGGGATCATCGAGCCGGACGGGATCTTGAACGGCTCAAACAGAAAGGATCGCAGCACGAACACCGCCAGGATCACCGGGAACAGCCCGGCGGTCCAGTCCAGCCACCACGGCTGTGCGAGCAGCCGGCGGCGCAGCGCCTCCAGATCGACCGGCTCGGGCACCACGCCCTGGCGCACGCACTCGTCGTGGCGCCGCTGCGCTTCGGCCACGGCGTGCTCGGCCGCGGCGCGCCGGCGCGGCAGGAAGACCCAGCGCTCCGCCACCCAGTACACGCCGGTGATCACCACCGCCAGCAGCAGCAGCAACGCGAAGTTGCCGTCGATCGCGCCCGCATACCACGCGAGCCCGTAGCCGGCAAACGCCGCCAGCACGACGCCGGTCAGCGTCCCCATGGTCTGATCGCTCATGACTCCTCCACCTGCAGGATGGCGAGGAACGCCTCCTGCGGCACCTCGACGGTGCCGATCTGCTTCATGCGCTTCTTGCCGGCCTTTTGCTTTTCCAGCAGCTTGCGCTTGCGGGTGATGTCACCGCCGTAGCACTTGGCCAGCACGTTCTTGCGCAGCGCCTTGACCGTCTCGCGGGCGATGATCTGCGCACCGATCGCCGCCTGGATGGCGACGTCGAACTGCTGGCGGCTGATGATCTCGCGCATCTTCTGCACGACGGCGCGCGCGCGCGACTGCGCCTGGCTGCGGTGCACGATCAGCGACAGCGCGTCGACCCGGTCGCCGTTGAGCAGGATGTCGACCTTGACCACGTCGGACGGGCGGTACTCCTTGAACTCGTAGTCCATCGACGCGTAGCCGCGGCTGACGGACTTGAGCTTGTCGAAGAAGTCCAGCACGATCTCCGCCAGCGGCATGTCGTAGGTGAGCATCACCTGTTTGCCGTGGTAGGCCATGTTGAGCTGCACGCCGCGCTTCTGGTTGCACAGCGTCATCACCGGGCCGACGTAGTCCTGCGGCAGGTAGATGTGCACGGTGACGATGGGCTCGCGGATCTCCTGGATCTTGCTCGGCTCCGGCATACGCGAGGGGTTTTCCACCATCACGATCTCGCCGTCGCCCTTGACCACCTGGTACACGACCGAGGGGGCCGTGGTGATGAGGTCCTGGTCGAACTCGCGCTCCAGGCGCTCCTGCACGATTTCCATGTGCAGCAGCCCCAGGAAGCCGCAGCGAAAGCCGAATCCCAGCGCCTGCGACACCTCGGGTTCGAAGTGCAGCGAGGCGTCGTTGAGCTTCAGTTTCTCGAGCGCGTCGCGCAGCGCGTCGTACTCGCTCGCCTCGGTCGGGTACAGCCCAGCAAACACCATCGGCTGCACTTCCTTGAAGCCCGGCAGCGGCTCGGTCGCCGCGGGGATGTTGGCGCCGCTGGCGGTCTTGAACGAGGTGATGGTGTCGCCGACGCGGGCGTTCTTCAGCTCTTTGATACCGGCAATGACGTAGCCGACCTCACCGGCGTGCAGCGCCTCGCGCGGCTGGTTGGCGGGGGTGAAGACGCCGACCTTCTCACACTGGTACTGCGCGCCGGTGGCCATCAGGCGGATACGGTCGCCGCGGTTCAGACACCCGTCCACGACACGCACCAGCATCACCACGCCGACGTAGTTGTCGAACCACGAGTCGATGATCATCGCGCGCAGCGGCCCGTCCGGGTTGCCGCGCGGCGGTGGGACCTTGGCCACCACCGCCTCCAGGATCTCGTCGATGCCCATGCCGGTCTTGGCCGAGCAGGGGATCGCCTCCGAGGCGTCGATGCCGATCACGTCCTCGATTTCCTGCCGCGCGCGCTCCGGGTCGGCCTGCGGCAGATCCATCTTGTTGAGCACCGGCAGCACTTCCACGCCCAGATCGAGCGCGGTGTAGCAGTTGGCCACCGTCTGCGCCTCCACCCCCTGACTCGCGTCCACGACCAGCAGCGCGCCTTCGCACGCCGACAGCGACCGGCTGACCTCGTAGGAGAAGTCCACGTGCCCCGGTGTGTCGATCAGGTTGAGGTTGTAGGTCTGCCCGTCGCGCGCGGTGTAGCGCAGCGCCGCCGTCTGCGCCTTGATGGTGATGCCGCGCTCCTTCTCCAGGTCCATGGAGTCGAGCACCTGCTCGGTCATCTCGCGCTCGCTCAAGCCTCCGCAGCGCGCGATCAGGCGGTCGGCCAGCGTGCTCTTGCCGTGGTCGATGTGCGCGATGATGGAAAAGTTGCGGATGTGCTTCATGGCCACAGAAAAAGGGCGCGCCCAACCAGCGCGCCCGTTCGGTGCAAAGGTGCGATTGTAGGTCGTACGCCCGGCGCGTGCCGTGGTCGGGGCCACGGCACACCATGCGTTACGGCCGCACCAGCACCCACTGCGCCCAGTCGCCGCGGCGGATCAGCAGCGTCACCGGCCGGCCCTTGGGCCAGTCGGCCACGGCGCGCTCGAACTCGCGCACGCCCGCCACGGACTGGTTGCCGACCCCGACGATCACGTCACCCGCGCGCACCCCGGCCGCGGCGGCCGGGCCACCGACTTCCGCGACGAACACGCCGCCGGCGACTTTGCGCTCGCGCCGCTCGTCGGCGGTGAGTTCGCGCACCGTCAAGCCCAGCGGCCCGGCCTTGGCCACCTTCGGCTCGGCGGGCGCGGCGGCCGTTTCCTCCTCGAAGGTGCCCACCGTCAGCGTCAGCGTCTTGGTCGCGCCGCGCCGCCAGACCTCCACCGCCGCGCGCGTGCCCGGCTTGGTGTTGCCGACGATGCGCGGCAGGTCGGCCGACTTCTCGATCGGCTTGCCGTCGAAGCGCAGGATGATATCGCCCGGCTCGATCCCGGCCTTGGCCGCGGGCGAGCCGTCCTCCACCCCACGCACCAGCGCCCCGATGGCCTTGGGCAGGCCCAGCGACTCGGCCAGCTCCTTGTCCACCGGCTCGATCGCCACCCCGATGCGCCCGCGCGTGACCTTGCCCGTGGCCTTGAGCTGCTCGGCCACGCGCACCGCCTCGTCGATCGGGATCGCGAAGCTGATGCCCATGAAGCCGCCCGAGCGCGAATAGATCTGGCTGTTGATGCCGACCACCTCACCGCGCATGTTGATCAGCGGCCCGCCGGAGTTGCCGGGGTTGATCGCCACGTCGGTCTGGATGAAGGGCAGGAAGTCGCCGGTATCGCGCTGCTTGGCGCTGACGATCCCGGCCGTGACGGTGTTGTCCAGCCCGAACGGCGAGCCGATCGCCATCACCCACTCGCCGACCTTGAGCCGCTCCACGTCGCCGATGCGCACCGGCTTGAGCCCGGTGGCGTCGATCTTGACCACCGCGACGTCGGTGCGCCGATCGAAGCCGACCACGCGCGCCTTGAACTCGCGCTTGTCGGGCAGCGTGACGATGACCTCCTCGGCCCCGTCGACGACGTGGGCGTTGGTGAGGATGAAGCCGTCGGCGCTGTAAATGAAGCCCGACCCCACGCCGCGCTGGCGCTGCTCGGGCACGCGGTCGGGCCCCTGCGGCCCGCGCGGCACCGCCCCCGGCGGCAGCGGGATGCCGAAGCGGCGGAAGAACTCGCGCATCTGCTCTTCCACGTCGTCGCCCATCGACTCGTCGCGCCGCACGCGCTCAACCGTGCGGATGTTGACCACCGACGGGCCGACCTCCTCCACCAGGACCGTGAAGTCCGGCAGGCCGGTGACGCGCGGCGCCGCGGCCGCAGGGGCCGGGGCGGCGGAACCGACCGGCTGCGCGCCGACGCCGTGTTGCGCGGCGCTCCACACGAGCGCGACCGCCGCGACCGCGGAAACGGCCGCCAGCGCCCACGGCCGCCGCGCCGGCGGCGTCGGGGTGTGCGTGGGGTTCGATACGTCCATCGTCATCGGTTGTGGCTCCTTGCCGATTCACTCAACGGGTCTTTTCCAGCGCGCCGAGGAAGCGCTCCAGCGTCGCGAGTGGTACCTCGCCCATCGCCGTCACCGGCGTGCCCGCGACGGTTTGCACGAGCACGTGGGTCGCGCCGGCCTGGGCGCGCTGCGAGGCAGCCGCCTCGCCGGTGCTGAAGAACAGCGACACCGCCGCCAACCCATCGGAAAACACACACTGCAACGGCGCGCGGGTGCGCCCCGCTTCGGCCGGCCGCGACCAGCAGGTCACCGGGCGGAACCCCGGCACCTCGGCGCGCAGCCGCCAGCCCTCGGCTTCCAGCGTCGTCTTGTTCAGCACCGGCCGCTCGACGCGCATGCCGCGTGTATCGTCCATCTGTCGCGCCAGCGTCTCCAGGCGCAGCGGAGCGTCGAGCTGCAGTTCGGTGAACGCCACCTGTTCCAGCACCTCGCCGTCGGCGCGCAGGGTTTGCACCTTCAGCGCGAGCCCGGTGCGTTTTTCGGACCAGAGGCGGTAGCCGTAGCGCAGCGCGTCCGCTGGCACGATGTCCACCACCCAGGCGTCGTAGCCCGCAACGCGCTCGCTGCCGCGCGGCTCGGCGCGGTAGTAGCCCCCGACCTCGATGCCCGGCACCCCGACCGGTCCGGGAAAGAGCCGCAGCAGCTCGCGCCGGTCGCGCAGCGCCCACTGCCGCTCGGGCCAGACGGTGAGCACCTCGTCGTCGCGGCGCCAGGTCACGCGCGCCGGGCCGCTGAGCGACTCGATGCGCTCGACCTGCTGCCGCCCGTCGCACACGTGTGCGATGCGCGCGGTCGCAATCTCGCTGCCGCGCGTGACGACGAACACCCCGCTGTAGGCGCGGTTGCGCGTGGCGTCGTGCAGGCGTTGCAACCAGCCGCGCACGTCGGCCGGCGGCGCGCCGTTGGACGGCACCGCCTGTGCGAGCGCCATCGCGCCCGGCCACGCAAACAACGCCGCCGCCACAACGCCGGCGACGGCACGGAAGAGATGACGGAGAGACGACGTCAGCGACATCGGTGCAGCTCAGCGCGCCGGGACATCGTAACTGGCCGCGCGCAGAAAGCCCGCGCTCGTCTGCAGCGCCGACGCCCCGCCCCACTGGCGGTGCGCGGCCATCAGCTCCTCGAGCTGCGGATCACGCACCCGCGCCACCGGCACGGCGGCTGGCACGACGCCCGCGGTAGCGCCCACGACGACGGCGGGCGGGGCCGGCGTCTGCGCCACCTGTGCGACCTCGCCCGGAGCGCTGCCGGGCACCGCGCCGCTTTGCCACAGGATCGACACCACCGCGGCAACCGCCGCCACGCCGGCCACCAGCCGCCAGCGGAAGACCGCATCGTTGGCCGCGGCCGCCGCGCGCGGCAGCGCCGCGGGCGCGGACACCGCATCCGCCGCATCCGCCACGGTCGGCAGCGGCTGTGCCGCCACGCGCGCCATCACCGCCCGCACGAACGCCGGATCCGCCGCCTCGTCACCGCCGGCCTGGGCCCGCAGCGCGTCGCCGATGCGCCGGTACGCGTCCCACGTGCGCCGCTGCGTCTCGGGGTCGGACGCCGCGAGCGCCGCCGCGATCTCGTCGCCGCCACATTCGCCGTCGAACAGCGCGGAGAGCCGCTCGCCGCACGCGCGGCGCTCGTCACCGGTATCGCGGATCGTCACGTCGGAGGGTTTCATGGTCTTGCTTTCACAGGGTAGGGGCACGGGCGTCACCAGCGTTTGCCGGACTGTCGCTCGAGCAGCGGCTTGATGCGCGCAGAGATCGCTTCGCGGGCGCGGAAAATCCGCGAACGCACCGTGCCGATCGGGCAGTCGAGCGCACGGGCGATCTCCTCGTAGCTCAGGCCGTCGATTTCGCGCAGCGTGATCGCCTGGGCCAGCTCGGTCGGCAATGCCTCCACTGCGGCCTGCACCGCCTGGGCGATCTCCTTGCTTGCCAACACCGCGTCCGGGGTCTCGGTGTCGGCCACCTGCGCGTTTAGTTCCTGCTCCAGCGCCGAAGTTTCCTCGCCCTCCTCGCCGTTTTGCAGCGCGCTCATCGGCACCAGCGGGTCGCGCTTCATCTCCTGCAGCGCCTTCTTCGCGGTGTTGACGGCGATGCGGTAGAGCCACGTGTAAAACTGCGCGTCGCCCCGGAACTGCGGCAGCGCGCGGTAGGCGCGGATGAAGGTTTCCTGCGCCAGATCGGGGACCAGGTCGGCGTCGCGCACGAGGCGCCCGATCAACCGCTCGACGCGACGCTGGTACTTGATGACCAGCAGCTCGAACGCCCGCTGGTCGCCCGCGGTGGCACGCGCGACCAGGGCGGCATCGGCATCGGGGCGGCGGGGAGATTCATCTTTCATGGCGAGGGCGGTTGCCGCGCGAATATACCCGATCGGTCTGACGCGGCCGTGGTAACCCGGAGCGCCCGGCGCAGCGCCCGCCAGGTCGCGTCGTCGCCGACGGTGGCGCGCCGGCAGCACAGCCACAAACGCTGCCCGTCCGGCGTCTCGCCGCGCAGCAGCAGGACGTCGCCGAAGTCGAGCGCGACGCGCACCGCGGGCAGCGGCACGCCCCGGGGACGTACGGCGCTGCGCCACGACCACGTGGGTGCCACCTCCCGGCGGCTGAGCACGGCGGCGTACCAGCGGAGCTCACCGGCGGGCGCGTGGCGGATCCGCCGCGCGTTCCACGCGGCCCACGCCGCCGATGCAACGGCCGCCGCGATCCACGGTGCGGGAGCATCGGGCCGCACCCCGGCCCACAGCCCCAGCGTCGCGAGCGCCAGCAGCGCGCCGATCGTGTGCGCCCCCCGCTCGGCGGCAACCCCGTGGACGGGACAGGACACGTCCGCCAGCCCCGGGGGTGTCATCGCCGTCAGATGCGCTTGAAGACCAGCGAGCCGTTGGTGCCGCCGAAGCCGAAGTTGTTTTTCAACGCCACGTCGACGCGGGCGTCACGCGCCGTGTTGGCGCAGTAGTCGAGGTCGCACTCGGGGTCCGGCGCCGCCAGGTTGATCGTCGGCGGAATCTTCTGGTGGTGCACGGCGAGCACCGTGAAGACGCTCTCCAGCCCGCCGGCGCCCCCGAGCAGGTGGCCGGTCATCGACTTCGTGGAGCTGACGACCACGCGCCGCGCGTGGTCGCCGAGCGCCGCCTTGATCGCATTCGTCTCGTTGACGTCGCCGAGCGGCGTGGAGGTGCCGTGCGCGTTGACGTAATCGACCTGGTCCGGGTTCAGACCGGCATTGCGCAGCGCGGCGAGCATCGCCCGGCGGGGGCCATCCATGTTGGGCGCGGTCATGTGCCCGGCGTCGGCGCTCATGCCGTAGCCGGCCAATTCGGCGTAGATGCGCGCGCCGCGTGCCTTGGCGCGCTCGTATTCCTCCAGCACCAGCACGCCCGCGCCCTCGCCGAGCACGAAGCCGTCGCGGTCCTTGTCGAACGGGCGCGAGGCCGCCTGCGGATCGTCGTTGCGCGTGGACAGCGCCCGCATCGCGGCAAAGCCGCCGATGCCCAGCGGTGAAACGGTGGCTTCGGTGCCGCCGGCGATCACGACGTCGGCATCGCCGTACTCGATCAGCCGGCCCGCCTCACCGATGCAGTGCAGGCCCGTCGTGCACGCCGTGACGACGGCCAGGTTCGGCCCCTTGAAGCCGTAGCGCATCGACACGTGCCCCGAGACCATGTTGATGATCGACGCCGGCACGAAAAACGGCGAGATGCGGCGCGGACCCCGCTGGGTCAGCTCGGCGTGCGTGGCCTCGATCAGCGGCAGGCCGCCGATGCCCGAGCCGATCACACAACCGATGCGGCAGGCCTCCTCCTCGGACAGCGCCTCGCCCACCGTCAGGCCCGCGTCCGCGATGGCCTGGGCGGCGGCGGCGATGCCGTAGTGGATGAAGGTGTCCATCGTCCGCGCCTCTTTGGGCGGGAGGTAGGACGCGAGATCGAAGTCCCGAACCTCGCCGGCGATCTGGCAGGCGAAGGCGCTGGCATCGAATTTGGTGATGCGGTCGATGCCCGAGCGACCGGCGAGCAGGTTGGCCCAAGCCGCCTCCACCGTGTTGCCCACGGGACTGACGCAGCCCAGGCCGGTCACGACGACACGGCGGCGGCTCATCGTGGATCAGCCCTTGTAGTGGGCCTTGGCGTAGTCGATGGCCTGCTGCACGGTGGTGATCTTCTCGGCGTCCTCGTCGGGGATCTCGATGCCGAACTCGTCTTCGAGGGCCATCACCAGCTCGACGGTGTCGAGCGAGTCGGCACCCAGGTCGGCGACGAACGCCTTCTCCGGGGTCACCTGGCTCTCCTCGACGCCGAGCTGCTCGGCGATGATCTTCTTCACACGTGCTTCGATGTCGCTCATAGTTCCCTCGTCGGGTGGTTGAAAACAGCCCCGGCATTGTAGCCGCCCCGCCGGTGGGGGCTTCGCACTGGTCGCGCACCGCGGCGCGGCCGCGGCTCAGGCCATGAACATGCCGCCGTTGACGTGCAGCTCCTGACCCGTGATGTAGCCCGCCTGCGGGCTGGCCAGAAACGCCACCGCGTGCGCGACGTCGGCAGGCTTGCCCAGGTGCCCCAGCGGAATCTGCGCCAGCAGCGCCTGCTGCTGCTCCGGCGGCAGGCTGGCGGTCATGTCGGTCTCGATGAAGCCGGGGGCCACGCAGTTGACGGTGATGCGCCGGCTGCCCAGCTCGCGCGCCAACGCCCGCGTCATGCCCGCCACACCGGCCTTGGCCGCGGCGTAGTTCGCCTGGCCCGGGTTGCCCGCGGCCCCGACGACGCTCGTGATGTTGACGATACGGCCGTAGCGTTGCTTCATCATCGGGCGAATCGCCGCGCGACAGAGGCGAAACACCGCCTTGAGGTTGGTGTCGAGCACGGCGTCCCAGTCCTCGTCCTTGAGCCGCATCGCCAGCATGTCGCGCGTGATGCCGGCGTTGTTGACGAGGATGTGCAGCGCGCCCTGCTCCTTGACGAGGGTGTCGACCAACGCGTCCGCCACGGGCGCATCGTTGACGTCGAGCCGCACGCCGCGGCAGCCTTCGAACGCGGCGAGCGCCTGGGTGATGCGCTGCGCACCGTCGTCGGTGGTGGCGGTGCCGATGACGCGTACGCCGCGGCTTGCCAGCTCGCGCGCGATGGCCGCGCCGATGCCGCGCGAAGCGCCCGTGACGAGGGCGATCTGACCGGCCATGACGTTTTCGGACATCTTGTCTGCCTTCCTGATGCGTGGGGGTCTTCGATTCGTGGGACTTCCGGGGTCGCGCCGTGCCGCGATCTGCGCTCAGCCTGCCAGCAGCGCGCGCACCTCGGCCAGCGTCGCGGGATCGTACAGCGCCGCGGCCGACACGTCCGGCGCGATGCGCTTGGTCAGGCCCAGCAGCACCTTGCCCGGGCCGCACTCGACGATGGCCTGCGCGCCGCGCTCGCGCAGCGCCTGCACGCACTCGACCCAGCGCACCGGGCCCGCCGCCTGGCGCACGAGCGCATCGCGGATGCGCGCGGCGTCGGTCTCCACCGCGACGTCGATATTGTTGACCACCGGAATGCGCGGCGGGCGCAGGTCGACCGTGGCGAGCCGCTCGCGCAGCGCCTCGGCCGCCGGGCACATCAGGCTCGAGTGAAACGGCGCCGACACCGGCAGCGGCAGCGCACGCTTGGCGCCGCGCGCCTTCAGCACCTCGCACGCTTTGTCGACCGCGGCCTTGGAGCCGGCGATCACGGTCTGCGCGGGGTCATTGAAATTGACCGCCTCGACCACCTCGCCGCTGTCGGGGGCGAACGTCGCCTGCGCTTCGGCGCACCCGGCACGCACCGCGTCGGCGTCCAGCCCCAGGATCGCCGCCATCGCCCCGGCGCCGACCGGCACGGCCTGCTGCATCGCCTGGGCGCGGAAGCGCACCAGCGGCGCCGCCTCGGCCAGCGTCAACACCTCCGCCGCCACCAGCGCGCTGTACTCGCCCAGCGAGTGCCCGGCCACTGCCACCGGGTCGGCACCGCCCTCGGCCTTCCAGACACGCCACGCGGCCACCCCCGCGACCAGCATCACGGGCTGCGTGTTGGTGGTCAGCGCCAACGCCTCCTTCGGCCCTTCGTGGATCAGTCGGCCGATGTCCTCGCCGAGCGCGTCCGATGCCTCTTGCAGCGTCTGCCGCACGACCGGGTGGTCGCCCCAGGCATCGAGCATGCCCACCGACTGCGAGCCCTGCCCCGGGAAAACGAAAGCGAATGCGGTCATCGTGTCTCCTGTCGTCCGTCCGTGTGTCGGGCCCCGGCGTCAGTACCGCAGCAACACCGAGCCCCAGGTGAAGCCGCCGCCGACCCCCTCCAGCAGCAACAACTGACCGGGCTGGATGCGCCCGTCGCGCACCGCCTGATCGAGCGCCAGCGGGATCGACGCTGCCGAGGTGTTGCCGTGCTGGTCGACGGTCACGACGACGCGCTCCATCGGCAGCTTGAGCTTGCGCGCCGTGCCCTGCATGATGCGGATGTTGGCCTGGTGCGGGATCAGCCAGTCCACCTCGGCCTCCGTCTTGCCGGCCTTGGCCAGCGTGGTGCGGGCGGTCTCTTCCAGCACGCCGACGGCGAGCTTGAACACCGCCTGCCCATCCATGCGCAGCAACGGATCGCCGAGCACGCTGCCACCGGCCACCGTGCCCGGTACACAGAGGATATCGGTGTGCCGGCCGTCGGCGTGGAGGTCGCTGGCCAGCACGCCGGGGCCGCTGCCGTCGTGTTCGACCGCCTCGAGCACCACCGCACCGGCACCGTCGCCGAACAGCACGCAGGTCGTGCGGTCGTCGAAATTGAGGATGCGCGAAAACACCTCCGCCCCGACGACCAGCGCGCAGCGCGCCCCGCCCGTGCGCAGCATCGCGTCGGCCACCGTCAGCGCGTAGATGAAACCGGTGCACACCGCCTGCACGTCGAACGCCGGGGCGCCGATCGGCCCGCGGCCGCCCGCGGCCAGCGCCGCCTCGTGCAGCTTGCGCTGCAGGATGGTCGCCGTGGAGGGAAACACCATGTCCGGCGTCGACGTGGCGACGATGATCAGATCCACCTCGTGCGGCGCGCGTCCCGCGGCCTGCAGCGCGCGCAGGCTGGCGTCGAGCGCGAGGTCGCTCGCCATCTGCCCGTCTTCCGCGAAATGGCGGGCGCGGATGCCCGTGCGCTCCACGATCCAGGCGTCGCTGGTTTCCAGTCCGCGCTGGGCGAGCAGCGCCGCCATGTCGTCATTGGTCAGGCGCCGCGCGGGCAGCGCGCTGCCGGTTCCCGTGATGCGGGCGTACACACTCATCGGCATTCACATTCGGTGGCGGCGGCGCGGGAGGCCCGCTCAGCCGTTCGGGGTAAGGTTCGGATCCGCGGCGACGGGCGCCAGCAGCGGCGCGGCATGGGCGATGCGCTCGCGCACACGCTCCAGCAGCCGCGCTTCGGCCGCATCATACGCGCGCCGCAGCGCCTGCTCGAACGCGAACGCGTCGGCCGAGCCGTGGCTCTTGAACACCAGCCCCCGCAGGCCCAGCAGCGCCGCCCCGTTGTAGCGGCGGTGGTCCAGCCGGCGCTTGAAGCGCATCAGCACCGGCCACGCCAGCAGCGCGACGAGCCGGGCATACCACCCGCGGCCGAACTCCTCGCGCAGAAACGCGCCGATCATGCCCGCCAGCCCCTCGCTCGTCTTGAGCGCGACGTTGCCGACGAAGCCGTCGCACACCACGATGTCGGTGGTGCCCTTGAAGATGTCGTTGCCCTCGACGTTGCCGTGGAAGTGCAGATCGCCGCGCTCGGCGGCCTCGCGCAGCAGCTGGCCGGCGCGCTTGATGACGTCGTTGCCCTTGATGACTTCCTCGCCGATGTTGAGCAGCCCGACGCTCGGGTTCTCCCGCCCACCGGCGGCCACGAGCGCGGAACCCATCACCGCGAACTGCAGCAGGTGTTCGGCCGTGCAGTCGACGTTGGCTCCGAGGTCGAGCATCGTCGTGGCGCCGCCGCGGGCGTTGGGGATCTGGGTGGCGATGGCCGGACGGTCGATGCCCTCCAACGTCTTGAGGACGTAGCGGGCGATGGCCATCAGCGCGCCGGTGTTACCGGCAGAGACGGCGGCGTCGGCGGCGCCATCCTTGACCTGCGCGATCGCCACGCGCATCGACGAGTCTTTTTTGCGGCGCAACGCCACTTCGACCGGGTCGTCCATTGCGACGACCTCGGACGCCGGAACCACGGTGCAGCGCTGCGCATCGAGCCCGCGCGGCAGCGACGCCAGCGCCTCGGGCCGGCCGACCAGCAACAAATGCGCCCGCGGATGCGCCGCCAGAAATGCGGCACACGCGGGCAACGTCACGGAGGGACCGTGGTCGCCCCCCATGCAATCGACGGCGATCCGGATCACGGCTGGTTTACACGGGCGCGCACGGGCCAGCCGAGCCGCCCATGTCGGCCGCGACGGACATCAGGCTTCGGACTTGTTCTTGAGCACCTGGCGGCCACGGTAGAAACCGTTGGGGCTGATGTGGTGGCGCAGGTGCACCTCGCCCGTGGTCGGCTCCACCGCAATGCCGGGCACCGACAGCGCGTTGTGCGAGCGGTGCATGCCGCGCTTGGACGGCGACTTCTTGTTCTGCTGAACGGCCATGATCGGCTCCTGGAATTCGGGTCAGGCTAAGAAAACCCTGCATTATAGCCCGCGCCGCGCAGCGGTGCCGACAAGACGCCCCAGCGGCTCGGGGGTTGCGCGGGCTCAGGGACGACGCAGCTTGAGCGCGGCGAGCGCCGCGAACGGGTGGGGTTTCGCCGGCTCGCCCCCAGCCGCCAGCTCGCCCGTCGCGCCCGGCTCCCCCGTGCCGAGCGTATCCCCGGCGGCCAGCGGCAGGGGCCGCGGACACGCGGCGTGCATCGGCACCAGCGGCGCCGCCAGCAGCAGCTCGTCCTCCACCAGCGCCAGCAGGTGGTGGCGCGCACCCTCCAGCACGAGCAGGTCCTCTTCACAGGTGTCGTCTTCGGCCTCCGCGGTCGCCTCGTCAGCCACGAAGCGGAACCACCGATCGACCTGCAGCGGCTGCCAGTACGGCTCCAGGCAACGCTGACACACCAGCGGGACGGCCCCCTCGATCTGCAGCCGCAACCACAATTGGCGCGGCACCGCGGCCATGCGCCCCCCGGCGAGCGCGCGCATCGCCGCCGCGACCGCCGCGGGCGGGTCGCGCCATTCGGCCTGCGCCTGCCAGCGCACCGTCGCCGTCTCCACCCCCGCGAGCGCCGGCGCGTCGGTGAGCAGCCGGGTCAGGCGCGGCAGCGCGTACACACCCGCCAGCGGCGTGGCGCGGCGCGCTAGCGCCTCCACATCGATCCAGTCGTCGCGCGGGTCGGTGTCGGGCGTCGGTCGTGTCATGTATGCATTATCCCGCGGCGCGACGCCGACGCGCGATGCGCCGTGCCATACTGACGCCATGACCCACATCGCCGACCTGCGCAAAAGCTACGAACGTGCCGAACTCAGCGAGGACGCCTCGCACCCCGATCCGCTGCAGCAGTTCGACCAGTGGCTGCACGAAGCGATCCGCGCCGAGCTGCCCGAGCCCAACGCGATGACACTGGCCACCGTCGGCAGCGACCTGCGGCCGAGCACCCGTGTCGTGCTCATCAAGGGCTACGACGCGCGCGGCATCGTCTGGTACACCAACTACGACAGCCGCAAAGGCCGCGAGCTCGCGGGCAACCCCTACGCCGCGCTGCAGTTCCACTGGGTCGAGCTGGAGCGCGTGGTGCGCATCGAGGGCGTCGTGGAAAAGGTGTCCGCCGAGGAGAGCGACGCCTATTTCGCCAGCCGCCCGCTGGACCACCGCATCGGCGCGTGGGCCAGCCCGCAAAGTCAGGTGATCGAGAGCCGGGCGGTGCTGGTGGCCAACGCGGCCAAATACGCGGCGCAGTTCCTGATGAACCCACCGCGGCCGCCGCATTGGGGCGGCTACCGCCTCAAGCCCGACGCCTGGGAGTTCTGGCAGGGCCGCAAGAGCCGGCTGCACGACCGCCTGCGCTACCGGCTCGACAACGGCCAGTGGGTGCGCGAGCGGCTCGCGCCCTGACGGCACCCGGTGCGCCCACCCCAACGACGATCGGTTGGTTAGCACCCCCGACAAGACGTACAATTTTTCGTACAATTCCGCGCATCATGGACGTCATCACCTACTCCGCCGCGCGCGCCAACCTGGCCCGGACCATGGATCGGGTCTGCAACGACCACGCGCCGCTGATCATCACGCGCAACCGGGAGCAGGCAGTGGTGATGCTGTCCCTGGAGGACTACAACGCGCTGGAAGAAACCGCGTACCTGCTTCGCAGCCCCGCCAATGCCCAACGGCTGCTGAATGCGATCCAGGAACTCAACGCCGGGGGCGGAACCGAGCGGCAACTGGCCGAATGAAACTGATTTTCGCCGCAGCCGCCTGGGACGACTACCTGTATTGGCAACGGCACGACCGCCGCATCGTCGAACGGATCAACACCCTGATTCGGGACGTGCAGCGCAGCCCCTACGCGGGCATCGGCAAACCCGAACCGCTCAAACACGCGCTGTCGGGCTACTGGTCACGCCGCATCACGGACGAGCATCGCATGGTCTACCGCGTCGAGGGGGACGCGGTGTTGATCGCCCAGCTGCGTTACCACTACGGACCGTCAGACTGACCGTTACCAGCGGCAAATCGGCTGATCGGCGACGGCGGCGAGCGCGGCGGCGCTGACGCGCTGCGGCGCGATTTCGTGCAACGGCACGAGCACGAACGCGCGCTGCTGCCAGCGCGGGTGAGGCACCGTCAGGCGTGGCGACTCGATGCGCGCGTCGCCGTAGAGCAGCAGATCCAGGTCGAGCGTGCGCGGGGCGTTGCGATAGGGTCGCTCGCGCCCGGCGCGCGCCTCCAGCGCGTGCAGCGCGCTCAACAGGTCCGGCGCCGTCAGGCGGGTGTGGAGCGCCGCGACCGCGTTGCAGTAGTCGGGTCCGTCGGCCTCCAGCGGCGCGGTGCGCCACAGGCCGGAGATGGCGACGCAGCGCGACTGCGGCAGCGCCTGCAACCACTGCAGCGCCGCGCGCACCTGCGCCGCGGCGTCGCCCAGGTTCGCCCCCAATCCGACGTAGGCCGTCACCGGCTCACGCATCGGGGGCCCCATCTCCCGTAGCGGCGTCGCCCGCCGCCCCGCCCGCGGGCTTGCGGCGCCGCCGCCGGCGCTTGCGCGGCGCGGTGGGGGCCTGGGCGTCACCGTCGGCCGACGGTGACACCGCCGGCGTCGGCGACGGCGGCGTCACTGCAACTTCGGCTGTGACGCCATTCGCACCGTTCGTCCCCCCGGCGTCGGGCCCATCATCGCGGCGGCACCGACCACGCGACGCCTTGCCCGGGGCCTTGGCGCGCTGCTGCTCCAGCCGCACCGCCTCCACCATGTCGCGCCGCACGGCCTCGCCGGCCTGGCTGAACGTTTCCCACCAGTGGGAGAGCTCCTCGTCCACCTCGCCCACCTGCGCGCGCAGGCGCAGGAAGTCGAAGCCCGCGCGAAAGCGCGGCTGCTCCACCAGCGTGAACGGCCCGTTGCCGGTGCGCTTGTCGAAGCGCGGCTGCATCATCCAGATCTCGCGCATGTCGGCACCGAGCTTGCCACGCCCCGAGACATCGCCGATGCGCGCGTCGAACACCTCGTCCACCGCCTCGGACAGCGCCGGGAATACCGGCACGCCGTCCGCGAGCCGGCGCTGCCACGCGGCGCGCACGTCCTGCCACAGCACGCACGCGAGCAAAAAGCTGGGCGCCACCGGCTTGCCTTCAGCCACGCGGCGGTCCGTGTCCTGCAGCGCCGCGCGCACGAACGGCTCGTCCGCGCGCTCGACCACCACGTCCAGCAGCGGGTAGATGCCACGCGCCAGCCCGTTGGCGCGCAGCGCCTCGATACTGGCCAGCGCGTGCCCGGTCTGCAGCAGCTTGAGCATCTCGTCGAACAGGCGGCTCGGCGGCACATCGGCCAGCAGCGGCAGGTGTGCCGCCATCGGCGCGCGCGTCTTGGCGTCGAGCTTGAATCCGAGGCGGCTCAGCTTGGCCTCGAAGCGCACCGCGCGGATGATGCGCACCGGGTCCTCGCGGTAGCGCGTCGCCGGGTCGCCGATCATGCGCAGTACACGCTTGCGCGCGTCGCGGATGCCCTGGTGGAAATCGACCACCGTCTGCGTCTCGGGGTCGTAGTACATCGCGTTGATCGTGAAGTCGCGCCGCGCAGCGTCCTGCTCGATCGGCCCCCAGACGTTGTCGCGCAGCACGCGGCCACTGGCGTCCACCGCGAGCGACACCCCGGCCAGCGCCCGGGTGGAGCGCTCGTCACCGACGACCGGCTCGGCCTGGCTCGGGTCGACGTAGGCGCGGAAGGTCGAGACCTCGATCACCTCGTGCTCGCGCCCGCGCCCGAACACCACGTGCACGATGCGAAAGCGCCGCCCGATGATGAACGCGCGCCGGAACAGCGCCTTGACCTGCTCGGGCGTGGCGTTGGTGGCGACGTCGAAATCCTTGGGCCGCAGGCCCAGCAGCAGGTCGCGCACCGCGCCGCCGACGATGTACGCCTCGTAGCCGGCGCGCTTGAGCGTGTGCACCACGTCCAGCGCCCGGCCGTCGACCAGCGACGGGTCGATCCCGTGCACCGACACCGGTACGTCCTCGCGTTTGCCAAAGCGCGGCCGGCGCAGCGTGGGCCGCACCGTCTTGTCCAACAGTTTGTCGATCAGTTGTTTGATCATGGGTGGGATCCGAACAGATCGAGGATGCGCCAGCCACGCGCGCGAGCGATGGCGCGCAGCCCTTCGCCGGGGTTGGTGGCCACCGGCACGTCGGCGCGCTCCAGCAGCGGCAGATCATTGGTCGAGTCGGAATAGAACGTGACGTGCGCGCGCGCCCAGTCCAGCCCCTGCGCGACCAACCACTGAGTCACGCGCTCGACCTTGCCCTCCCGGAACGACGGCACGCCGCGGATATCGCCGGTGATCCAGCCGCTCGCGTCGCGTTCGAGCTCCACCGCGATGAGGTCGTCGACCCCGAAGGCCTGCGCGATCGGGCGCGTGACGAACTCGTTGGTCGCGGTGACGATGGCGACGCGATCGCCGCGCGCGCGGTGCGCGGCGACCAGCGCACGCGCCTCGGGCCGCAGCGCGGGCTCGATCACCTCGGCCATGAAGCGCGCATGTGCCTCGGCCGCCGCGTGCGGGCCGCGCACGCGCACCGCTTCGGTGGCGAAGCGCACGTACGCGTGCACGTCCAGCCGCCCCGCCTGGTAGTCGGCAAAGAAGGCGTCGTTGCGCTGGCCGAACGCGACCGGGTCGGTCCAGCCGATGCGGGTCGTGAACACGCCCCACTCGTAGTCCGAATCGAGCGGCAGCAGCGTATGGTCGAGGTCGAACAGCGCCACCGGCACGCGGCCGTCCGTCGGCGGCACCGGGATACTGGGGAAACTCGGCATGGCAGTCGACATCGCATCCGCCCCCGGGTCATCCATCCGCCGCCAGCATCGCGCGCAGCAGCGGCACGGTGATGGCGCGCTGCGCGCGCAGCGCATAGCCGTCGAGGCGGTCGAGCAGCGCCATCAGACTGGAGAGGTCACGCGAAAAGCGGTTGAGCATGAAATCGATCACGTCGTCCGACAGCGCGATCCCGCGCGCATCGGCCGCACGCCGCAGCACGGCGCGGCGCGCCGGCTCGGTCAGCGGCTGCAATTGGAACACATGCCCCCAGCCGAGGCGGCTGCGCAGATCCTCGCGCAGCGGCAGGTCGGTGGGCGGCCGGTCACCGCTGGCGAGCACGGCCCGCTGCGGCCCCGTGGCCGGGGACTGGGCGTTGACGAACCAGTTGAACGCCGCAGCCTGCTGCTCCGGAGTGTAGTGCTGCACGTCGTCGAACAGCACCGCGGACCACGCCTCGTCGAACGCGCCCGGGTGGCGCACGTCGGGGCTCAGCCAGCCGACCGCCTCGCCGCGCCCCTGCAGCGCCTGCGCGACCGCCTGCAGCAGATGGGTCTTGCCGCTGCCGGCGGGCCCCCATAGGTAGATCGGCACCGGGGCGCGCGGCTGCCCCTGCGCCCAGGCCCGCAGGTGGGTCCAAACCGCCTCGTTGCCGTCGGGAACGAAGTTGCCCAGCGTCGGCACCGGCGCCAGCCCGAGGTCGAGCACGAGCTGCTCCACGCTCACCCCTCCCCGGCCGGGGGCAGCGTCCCGGCATCACCGCGCGCGCGGTACAGCGGGCTGCCGACGTAGAGCCGCTGCAGCCGCCGCACCGCCACCACCAGCACCGCCGACGCGGGCAGTGCGATCAGCACGCCGACGAAGCCGAACAGATGCCCGAACGCCATCAGCGCGAAGATCACCGCGATCGGGTGCAGCCCGATGCGCTCGCCGACCAACCGCGGGGTGAGAAAAAAACTCTCGATCACCTGTCCCAGCCCGTAGACCGCGGCCACCGCGAGCACCCCCACCACACTCTGGAACTGCAACAACGCCGCCAGCAGCGCCAGCACCAGCCCGAGCCCGAACCCCAGGTACGGCACGAACACCGCCAGCCCCGTGAAGACCCCGATCGGCACCGCGAGCTGCAGGCCGACCAGCGCGAGCGCTGCGGCGTAGTACACCGCCAGCACGCCCATCACCAGCAGCTGCCCGCGCAGGTACTGGCCCAGCACGGCGTCGGTTTCGGCCAGAAAGTCCCCGACCCCCGGCCGCCAGCGCGGCGGCACCAGCGCCCGCGCGCGCGCCACGACCGCCTCCCAGTCGAGCAGCAGGTAGTACGCCACCACCGGCATCAGCACCAGGTTGCCCAGCACCGCCAGCAAGGCACTACCGCCGATACGCAGCGACGCCAGCACCCCGTCGAGCAGCTGCTCCTCGTGCCCGCTGATGAGCCGGCGCAGCAGCGCACGCACGCCGTCGATGTCGATCGCCAGGTCGATGCCGTGCCGCTGCGCCAGCGGCACCAGCCACGCGTTGAGCCGCTCCAGCAGCGGGGGTATCTGCTCGCGCAACAGCGGCCACTGGCGTGCCACGACCGGCACGATGATCAGCACCACCGCCAGCAGCACCAGCATCAGCAGCGCGATCGCCACCCCCGCCCCCAACCAGCGCGGCACGCGCCGCCGCGCCAGCCCCTCCACCAGCGGGTGCAGCGCGTAGGCCAGCACCGCCGCGACGACGAACGGCAGCAGCACCGGCGCCAGCAGCGACACCCCCCACCAGCCGGCCACGGCCAAGGCGAGCCACAGCAGGGCGTGACGCTGGGAGTCGGTCAGGGTCATGGGTGGGTGGTGACGACGAGCGGGCGCGGCCCGGTGCGGTGGCGACGCAAGCGCCCCGTACAATCGGGCCGATTCTACCGAGCCCATGAACACGACACCCCTCTCCTACAAAGACGCTGGCGTCGACATCGACGCCGGGGACGCGCTGGTCGAGCGCATCAAACCGCTGGCCCGGCGCACCCTGCGCGACGGTGTGCTGGCGGGCATCGGCGGCTTTGGCGCGCTGTTCGAGGTCCCGCGCCGCTACCGCGAACCGGTGCTGGTCAGCGGCACCGACGGCGTCGGCACCAAGCTCAAGCTCGCGTTCGAGTGGAACATGCACGACACGGTCGGCATCGACCTCGTCGCGATGAGCGTCAACGACGTGCTGGTGCAGGGGGCGGAGCCGCTCTTTTTCCTCGACTATTTCGCCTGCGGCAAGCTCGACGTCGACACCGCCGCGCGCGTCATCGCCGGGATCGCCCGTGGCTGCGAGATCTCGGGCTGCGCGCTCATCGGTGGCGAGACGGCCGAGATGCCCGGGATGTACCCGCCGGGCGAGTACGACCTCGCGGGCTTTTGCGTCGGCGTGGTCGAAAAGTCGCGCATCCTCACCGGCGCGGACGTGCAGGTCGGCGACGTGGTGCTGGGACTGGCCTCCAACGGCGTGCACTCCAACGGCTTCAGCCTCGTGCGCAAGTGCATCGAGCGCGCTGGGGCGAACCTGCCCGCCACGCTCGACGGCCGGCC
The DNA here is from genome assembly GCF_020162115.1 of Tepidimonas taiwanensis. Classification (NCBI taxonomy): domain Bacteria; kingdom Pseudomonadati; phylum Pseudomonadota; class Betaproteobacteria; order Burkholderiales; genus Tepidimonas; species Tepidimonas taiwanensis. Next base: position 2,094,452 of record NZ_CP083911.1, read on the forward strand.
GTTTCGCGAGGCGGTCATGGCGCCGACGCGGCTGTACGTCAAACCCGTGCTCGCCGCGCTGCAGCAGCACCCGATCAAGGCGCTCGCGCACATCACCGGCGGCGGCCTGCTGGAAAATATCCCACGCGTACTGCCGGACGCCCTGGCCGCCCACCTGGTCAAGGGCAGCTGGCCGCAGAGCGAGCTGTTCGCGTGGTTGCAGCGCACCGCGGGCATCGACGACCACGAGATGAACCGCACCTTCAACAACGGTATCGGCATGGTGGTGGTGGTCGGCGCCGAGCACGCCGAGGCCACCGCAGCGACGCTGCGCGCGCAGGGCGAGACGGTCTACCGCATCGGCACGATCGCGCCGCGCGGCGAAGGCGCGGCGGTCGTCGTCGCCTGATCCGCCCGCTCCGCCACGGGGGCGCGGCTGGCGTGTGGCTCAGGCGCCGCCCTGGCGCAGCGCCTGCACGCGCTGCGCGATCGCCGCGGCCTCCAGCGCGTCATCCGCGTGCAGCAGGTACGCCTCCAGATCCGGCAACGCCCGGCCCGCGTCGCCCAGCTCGGCCCACGCCAGCCCGCGGTCGCGCACCTCGTCCCACGCCTCGGGCAGCAGCACGATCAGGCGGTCCAGCACCGCGATCAGCCGCGGCCAGTCCTCCTGCGTGCGGTGGATTTCCTTCAGGTTGCGCAGCACGCGCGCCACGATGTCGCGCGGCGCCGCCGCCTGCAGGTACAGTCCCACCGGCACGTCGAAATCGTCCACCAGCCCCTGCCGACGCTTGTACGGCTCCAGCCGCTCGGCCAGGTCCTCACCGCTGAGCGACTGCCCGGTGAAGGGGTCGATGACCACCTGCCCCTGCGGCAGGTTGACCTTGACGAGGAAGTGACCGGGGAAGTTGATGCCCGCCGCGCGCAGGCCGATGCCCTGCGCCAGCTCCAGCCAGATCACCGCGAGGCTGATCGGAATCCCCCGCCGCGTGCGCAGCACCGTGTGCAGATAGTTGTTCTCGGGGTCGTAGTAGTCGTTGACGTTGCCGCCAAACCCGAGGTCGTGAAAGAAAAACTGATTGAGCGTGCGCAGCCGGTGCAGATGACCTGCATCCGCCGGCAGCCGCCGGCGCAGCCGCTCCAGCAGCCGGTCCACCCCGTCGAGCACCGACTGCACGTCCAGCTCCGGGTATTCGTCGAGCGCGACGGCGGCCGTCGCCTCCAGCAGCGGAAAGCCCTCGTCCTGCGCCACCAGCGTGGCGAAATAGTCGAGCGCCGACGGGGAACGCGCGGCCCAGTTCATGGCGCTACTTTCGCACAAACTGCCGCAGCCGCAAACCGGTGAGCGCCAGCACCCCAAAGTACACCAGCGCCGCCCCCGCGACGCCGGCCGCGAGCACCGCCGCGCGCTCGACCCGCGCCCCCGGGTGCGTCCACGCATACGCCTGCGCCAGCCACCCCAGGTAGCCCGCCAGCGCCGCCGCGCCGACCAGCACCTGCAGCGCAAAGCGGCCCCACCCGGGCTGCGGGCGGTACGCGCGCCGGCGCAACAGCCCGACGAGCAGCCAGGTCGCGTTGAGCAGCGCCCCGAGCCCGATCGCCAGCGCCAGCCCGGCGTGCGCCAGGTGCGGCACCAGCACCGCGTTCATCGCCTGCGTGAAGAGCAGCACCACGACCGCGATGCGCACCGGCGTGCGGATGTCCTGCCGCGCGTAGTAGCCGGGCGCGAGCACCTTGATCGCGATCAGCCCGATCAGCCCGACCCCGTAGCCCATCAGCGCGACGGCTGTTTGCCGCACGTCCGCGGCCGTGAACGCCCCGTAGTGGTAGAGCACCGCCACCAGCGGCTCGGCCCACAGCAGCAGCGCGACGGCACTCGGCACGGCCAGCAGCACCACGGCGCGCAAGCCCCAGTCCAACAGCCGGCTGTAGCGCTCGGCGTCCTCGGCCGCCTGCGCCGCCGCGAGCTGCGGCAGCAGCACCACGCCCAGCGCCACCCCCAGCAACGCGGTCGGAAACTCCATCAACCGGTCCGCATACGTCAGCCACGACACGCTGCCGGGCGTCAGGTGCGAGGCGATCTGCGTGTTGATCAGCAACGAAATCTGCGCCACCCCGACGCCCAGCAACGCGGGCGCCATCAGCGTGAGGATCCGCCGCGTACCGGGGTGAGACCAGCCGGCGCGCACGCCCGCCACCGTCAGGCGCACGCGCGGCAACACGCCAAGCCGCGCCAGCGCGGGGATCTGCACCGCGAGCTGCAGTAGCCCCCCCAGCATCACGCCGCCGGCCAGCGCGTAAATCGGCTCCAGCCCGGCGCGCGCGAGCAGCGGCGCCCCCCACCAGGCGGCCCCGATCATCGCGACGTTCAGCAGCACCGGCGTGGCCGCCGGCACCGCGAAGCGCCGCCACGTGTTGAGGATGCCGGCGCTGAGCGCCACCAGTGACATGAAGCCGATGTAGGGGAACATCCAGCGCGTCAGCACCACCGCCACGTCGAACCCGTGCGCCGTCTGGCGCAAGCCGGCCGCCATCGCCCACACGAGCAGCGGTGCCGCGACGACGCCGATCACACACGTCAGCAGCAGCGCCGCCACCAGCACCGTCGCCACCCGGTCGATCAGCTCGCGCGTGGCGGCGTCGCCGTCCTTCTCGCGCGTGGCCGCCAGCACCGGCACGAACGCCTGCGAGAACGCCCCTTCCGCAAACAGGCGGCGCAACAGGTTGGGGATGCGAAACGCCACGTTGAACGCGTCGGTCAGGGCGCTGGCCCCGAACGTGGCGGCGATCAGCAGCTCGCGCGCCAGCCCCGTGATGCGCGACGCCAGCGTCCACAACGAGACGACGGATGCGGATTTGAACAGCGACACGGCGCGAGTGTAGCCGCGCCCCTACAATGGACCCGCGATGACCGTTCTCAACGCCGACCTGCACTGCCACTCCACCGTCTCTGACGGCACGCTCGAGCCGGAGGCGCTGGCCGCGCGCGCCCATGCCAACGGGGTGGAGCTGTGGGCGCTGACCGATCACGACGAGGTCGGCGGGCAGCACCGCGCGGCGGCGGCGGCGCGCGCCCTCGGGCTGCCCTACCTCGCGGGGGTCGAGATTTCCGTCACCTTTCTCGGGCGCACGGTGCACATCGTCGGCCTGGGCATCGACCCGGACGACCCGGTCCTCGTCGCAGGGCTGGCCGACACCCGGGGCGGGCGCGAGCGGCGGGCACGCGAAATGGCCGAACAGCTCGCCGCCGTCGGTATCCGCGGCGCGTTCGAGGGGGCGCTGAAATACGTCGGCAACCCCGAGCTGATCTCGCGTACGCATTTCGCGCGCTTTCTGGTCGAAACCGGCGTCTGCCACGACACGCACGAGGTCTTCCGGCGCTTTCTGACCGAGGGCAAACCCGGCTACGTCGAGCACCGCTGGGCCGCGCTGGGGGATGCGGTGCGCTGGATCACCGGCGCCGGCGGCATCGCCGTCATTGCCCACCCGGCGCGCTACGCCTGGGACAACGCGACGCAGGAGTACGCGCTCTTCACCGAATTCAAGGCGCACGGCGGCCGTGCGGTGGAAGTCGTCACCGGCAGCCACACCAGCGCCGAGGCGGTGCGCTACGCCGAGCTGGCGCGCGAATTCGACCTCGCCGCCTCGCGCGGCAGCGACTTCCACAGCCCGGACGAGTCGCACACCGACCTGGGCGCCCTGCCCTACCTCGACGGACGCCTGACCCCGGTGTGGGAACTGCTGGGCGATCGCATCGTGCACTGACGCCCGCCGGCGGCGACCATGGCCCAGTACTTCGAAGTCCACCCCGACAACCCGCAGCCGCGCCTGCTGCGGCAGGCGGCGCAAGCCCTGCAGGGTGGCGCCGTGTTGGCGGTCCCCACCGACTCCAGCTACGCGCTGGTGTGCCACCTCGACGACAAGGCGGCGGTGGAGCGCCTGCGGCGCATCCGGGGGGTGGACGAGCGCCACCACCTGACGCTGCTGTGCCGCGACCTGTCGGAGCTCGCCACCTTCGCGCGCGTGGACAACCGGCAGTACCGACTGCTCAAGGCCGCCACGCCGGGGCCGTACACCTTCATCCTGGAGGCGAGCAAGGAAGTCCCCCGCCGCGTGAGCCACCCCTCGCGCAAGACCATCGGGCTGCGCGTGCCCGACCACCGCGCGCTGCGCGAACTGCTCGCGCTGCACGCGGCGCCGCTGCTGGGCACGACGCTGATCCTGCCCGGCGACACAGAGCCGCTGAACGACCCGCACACGATCCGCGAACGGCTGGAACACGCCGTGGCCGCCGTGATCGACGCCGGCGCCTGCCCCGCCGAGCCGACGACGGTCGTCGACCTCACGCCGATGGGCACGGGCGGTGACCCCGAGGTCCTCCGCGTGGGGCGCGGGCCGCTGGCGCCGCTCGGGCTGTGAGCCGCGCTGGCGGCACCTGCGACAATTCCGCGCCATGGACCTCGCCCACATCATCCAGACCGTTGCCGTCTACGCGCTGCCGGTGTTGTTCGCCATCACCGTGCACGAGGCGGCACACGGCTACGCGGCGCGGCACTTCGGCGACCCCACCGCTGAGCGGCTCGGGCGCATCACGCTCAACCCGCTGCGCCACATCGACCCGATCGGCACCATCGCGATGCCGCTGCTGCTGTACTTCGCCACGGCCGGCGCGTTTTTGTTCGGCTACGCCAAGCCGGTGCCGGTCAACTTCGGCCGGCTGCGGCACCCCAAGCGCGACATGGTCTGGGTGGCACTCGCCGGGCCCGGCGCCAACCTCGCGCAGGCCATCGCCTGGGCGGCGTTCGGCTACGCGCTGGTCGCCGCTGGCATCCAGGAGCCGTTTTTCAACGGCATGGCGCGCGCCGGCGTGCTCGTCAACATCGTAATGTTCGCGTTCAACCTGTTTCCGCTGCCGCCGCTGGACGGCGGGCGCATCCTGGTCGGGCTGCTGCCGCTGCGCCAGGCGATGGCGCTGTCGCGTATCGAGCCGTACGGGTTTTTCATCGTGCTGGCGCTGGTCATCACCGGCGTCGTGAGCACGCTGTGGCTGCGTCCGCTGATGCAGCTCACCGCGCAGGCAATCGAAGTGCTGCTCACCCCGCTGCGCTGGCTGCTGTTCTGACGCGCCGCCGCCGCGTCCTCTCCCGTTTCGTCCATCCACCGTTCGCTGCTGCCATGAACGTCCGCGTCCTCACCGGCATCAAACCGTCGGGCACCCCGCACCTAGGCAATTACGTCGGCGCCATCCGCCCCACCGTGCGCGCCAGCCGCGAGAGCGGCATCGACAGCTACCTGTTCCTCGCCGACTACCACGCGCTCATCTCCACGCACGACCCGGCGCGCGTGCAGCGCTCGACGCTGGAAATCGCCGCCACCTGGATCGCCTGCGGCCTCGACCCGGAGCGCGTGACGTTCTACCGCCAGTCCGACATCCCCGAGATCCCGGAGCTCACGTGGCTGCTCGCCTGCGTCTGCGGCAAGGGGCTGCTCAACCGCGCCCACGCGTACAAGGCCGCCGTGGATAAGAACACCGCCGAAGGGCGCGACCCGGACGACGGTGTGACCATGGGGCTGTTCATGTACCCGGTGCTGATGGCCGCCGACATCCTGATGTTCAACGCGCACCGGGTGCCCGTGGGCCGCGACCAGATCCAGCACATCGAGATGGCGCGCGATCTCGCGTCCAGCTTCAACCACCTCTACGGTCCGCACTTCACACTGCCGGAGGCCGTGATCGACGAGCAGGTCGCCACCCTGCCCGGGCTGGACGGGCGCAAGATGAGCAAGAGCTACGACAACGTCATCCCGCTCTTTGCCCCGCGCGAGCAGCTGCGTCGGCTCATCATGGGCATCGTCACCGACTCGCGCGCGCCGGGCGAGCCGAAAGCCACCGACGGCTCAGCGGTCTTCCAGCTCTACCAGGCCTTCGCCACGGCCGAGGAAACCGCCGCCTTCGCGCGCGACTTTGCCGCCGGCATCGCGTGGAGCGAGGCCAAGGAGCGGCTGTTCGAGCGCATCGACCGCGAAATCGCGCCGATGCGCGCCACCTACGACGAGCTGATGGCCCACCCCGCGCGCGTCGAGGCGATGCTGCGCGCCGGTGCCGCCAAGGCGCGCGCCGAAGCGACGCCCTTCATGGCCCGCCTGCGCGCCGCCGTCGGCCTGCGGCCACTGGACACCCTGGCCACGATGGTCACCGCGATGGGTACTGCCACCTCTTGGGGCACCGCCACCGCCTCCACCGCGCCTGCGAAGGCCGCGCCGCCCGTCTTCAAGCAGTACCGCGAGGCCGACGGGCGCTTTTATTTCAAGCTCACGGACGCCAAAGGCCACGTGCTGCTGCAAAGCACCGGCTTCGACAGCCCGAAAGACGCCGGACAGGCCGTCGCACGGCTGAAGGCCGAGGGCTGGGCTGCCTGCGCCGACTTGCACGGCGCGGTCACGGCAGCGGCCGAAGCCGACAAGATCGAGGCCGCGCTGGCCCGGTTGCGCTAGGCCTGATCCTGACACGGCCCCGGCCTGGAGCCGGCCGGCGGGCCTGCTACAATAATAGGCTTATCGACCGCGGAGAGATGGCAGAGTGGTCGAATGCGCCGGACTCGAAATCCGGTATACGGGTCTTCCCCGTATCGAGGGTTCGAATCCCTCTCTCTCCGCCAGACAGATCACGCAAGCCCATGATTTCATGGGCTTTTTTCTTCTGGTTGCGCGCCGGTTCTTACTGCCGTTCTTACTGGCGCGCGGCGCTAGGGGCCCCGCCACGGCGCGCAGCCGCCCCAAGTTGCAGGCCGGTTGCAGGCTGCAACCTCCGGGGTTGCACCCCCGGCCTCCCCGGTCACCTCTTGCGCGCAGGCAGCCAGTCCAATGGCGGCGGCGGCTCTTGGCCTGCGCCGATGGCAAGGGCACAGCGCAGCAGCTCGGTCTGCCAGCCGGTCATCCAGCAGCGCGGCCAGATGGCCTCCACCAGCTCGGGTTCAGTTTCCAGCAGCACGGCAGCGGCACGCACGAAGCGCGCCGCATCCTGCGGCGTGCCGATCACCACGTTGTCGGCTTCCTCGATGGCTTGCTCTGGGGTCATGGCGCGGATTGTCTGGGAAGCGCCGCGCCGCGGGGGTGGGTGTTCTGCACCCCACCCCGGTTTTTTTGCCGCTTGCGGCGGTAACTTTGGCGCTAACTTGCGGCGCTAACTTCCTGCTGGGCCCCTGCGCCGGTTGTCGGCGGCGCGCAGCCTGCCCCGCGCCAGCGCTTCCAGCGCCCGCTGCCTGCCCTCCGGTGTCTTGGGGCCCGTGCTCAGGCCACCGTGGAAGCGGCAGCGCCCGCCCGCTCCATCGCCCAGCGCGATGCAGGGCAGGCCACGGCGGTTCTTCGCCATGCACAGCCCGCAGCCGTTGCGCTGCGCTTTCTCGGCAGCATGGCGGGCCTTTTCAGGCTCCACCCCCAGCGCCACCAGCCGCTGCGCCAGATCGGACGCGGCCTTGCGGGCCTGTCGCTTGGTTGCGATGGCATCCACCATCGCCTGCAATTGCAGCAGTCGTTGCGCCGCCGCTTTCGGTAGGCTGCGCTCGATCATGGGGCCACTCCGGGGGTGGCATCGTCCGGCCAGCCCCGCCGTGGGGGCAGCCCGATTCGGATGCGGAAGCGGTCAATGGCCTGCATGTCCGCGTCAAACTCCGCCGGGGTCTGATGATGGGCGCAGCAGGCGTTGGGCTGGGCCGCATCGTAGATGCCGTTGATGCAGCCCCATCGGGCATCGTAGGCGCAGCAGTTGGCGCACGTTCGTTTCATGGTTGCCGTCCTTCGGATAGGGGCGGGTTGACCGATGCTGCAAACCCCGTGCAGCGGTGCGGCAGCGCCACCAGCTCCACGGGCAGCGCCAGATGTTGCACGGCGCAGCGCCAGCGGCTATCGGCCCCGGCGCGCAGGTGCGCACAGGTCACGCACGGCACGCGGTCATCACCGCAGCGCCTGCCCCAGTGCACCACGTCCGCCAGCCGCTCGGCTTCGGCCTCTTCCATGCCCAGCGCCAGCGCGCGCGCCTGCACCGCGGCCATGCGCCCGATCTCTTCCTCGCTGGCCGGGCTCCAGTCGCGCAGCCGCTCGGCTTGGTAGGGGTGCGGGGTCTGCGTGATCGCGCTTGGGCCGGGCGTCTGCTGGCGCTGGGATGCCGGGCCGGGCAGATGCGCGTAACGCGCCCACAGGTCGGCACCGGCGGGGCAGCGCTGCCCGTAGCCCCGGCCAGCCGCAGCGCAGATGGCGCAGGCCTCAGCGTGCCGCCGGTAGGCGCGGTCGGCAGCCTGCCATGCGTCGGCACCGGCCGGTGCGCTGGCGGGGGCGGAATTCGATTCCGGCCCTTGGCGCTGGGGCGCTTTGCCGCGCGCATCGCTTGCGTTTGTGTTGTTTGGCGGGGTTACCGGGGTAACAGGGGTTACATCGTTGATTTTGTTGGTGGTTTTCGTAACCTCGGACGGTTGCGCCGGGGTTACAGGGGTTACAGCCGCGCGCCTTGCCCGCAGGTAGTCCCGCAATGTCATACCTGCTCCCCCAGCCGCTCGGCGTAGATGCGGTACACCTTGACGGTGCGCCCGGCAATCCGCATGCAGCGCTGGCGCTTGCCGTCCTCCCCCGGCGCGTCGGCAGCCCCGGCCTGCACCAGCGCGTCATAGGCGCGCTGCTTGTCGTAGCCTCGCACGGCCTCCGCGAAGCCGTCCGCCGTGAACAGGAAGATGCGCTCGCCGCTGCTGCCCGTTGTCCACCAGCCCGCACGGTCACGCACAAGGTGGCTTTCGGGGGCGTCGGTGGCCGAGAATCGGGCGTCTGCGTGCCGGTCAATGAAGGCGGCCACCTGCTCCAGAATGCGGCGCTGCTCATCGCTGCCGTTGCCGCGCTGCGCGCCCCAGAGCTCAAAGCCCAGCGCGGCAGCCTTCACCGCTGCGCCTTCGGGCCAGCCGGTCAGCCCGTACTCGGTGGCAAGCTCGCCTGCCAGCGCCAGCAGCGCAAAGCGGTTGGCGGCGCGGTGCTGCTGCCCGTGCGCGCCTTGGGCGGCAAATTCCGGCAGGCTGCGGATGGTGTCGAGCAGCTCTGCATGGTTTTCGGTATCGTGCGTCAGTCGATCAAGGAACGCGCGGCCCGCATGCCCGTAGTGCCGGTTGGCGGCTTCCTTGATGGCGTCAGCCAAGGCGCGCGCATCCTCAAAGCCGTGCAGCTCGTCGAACGCTCCATGCTGGCGCGCCACGGGCACATCCAGCAGCCGCACGCTCTGCCCGGCCTTGGCTTTGATACCGACTTCCTGCATGGATGTGGCGATGGTGCGCTCGCCGTTGGACAGCACAAAGCAGCGCCAGCGCCGCAGGCTGCGCGCCGCTCCGGTGCGGCTGGCGCGCGCCTTGCCGGTGCCGTTGGTCAGGGCATAGACGATCAGGCCGATGTCGCGCGGCTCGCACTCGCTGATTTCATCCAGCGCCAGCAGCCCGTCGTTGAACAGCACGGCGGCACCTTCGATGCCGTTGGCGGTGGCGCGCCAGCTTCGCTTGAACGCCGGGCCGCCCCAGACGCTGCGTGCGGCTTCCAGCAACGTGGTCTTGCCGGTGCTGGAGTCGCCAACGAAGTGCAGCCCGCCGCCTTCGGCGTTGCACCGGTGCAGCAGCGGGCCAGCAAAGGCAGCGCACAGCGCCAGCATCAGCAGCGGGTTGCCAACAGCGCGCGCGGCAATGGCATCTCGCCAGCTCTGCAGGTTGCCAGCGGTGGCGTAATCGGCCAGCAGCGCCTCTTCGCTTTGGAACACGACGTCTTGCGCGCCGGGGCCAATGACCGCATCGGGCAGCACGAAACACCCCCGGTGCCAGCCCACCTGCTGCACGCAGGTGACGCTGCGGCGCGGATGCTGGCTTTGCAGGTACACATCCAGCAGGTGGCGCGCGTGCGGGTCGATTTCCACCCCCAGCGACAGCAGCACGCCCCGCAGCTCATCACCTCGGCCTGCCAGCATCGCCATTGGCATGCTCCACTCCCGCCAGCGCCCGTGCGTGTTGCGCAGCCGCAGCAGGCGGCCATAGTTGGCGTCGTGATCGTCTGATGCTACGGCCACCACGTGCAGCGGGCTGCATACCCACGTGTCGGTCAGCACCGGCGGGGCCTCCCCCTTGCCGGGCTTGATGCCAAAGTGCCACACGCCGGGGCGCAGCCGCTGCCCGCCGGGGCGCTGCACCCAGTCGTCGAACACCTTGAATGCGGGCCTGCCCTCTTCGCCCGGCACCGGGTCAGCGCCGTCTGTAACCCCTGTAACCCCGGCTTCGGGCTGCGGGGTTACGGAAAACTCGTTGTGAATCAACGGTGTAACCTCTGTTACCCCGGTAACCCCGTCTTGGCGATCAAACGCAATGTCTGCACGCGGTTGCGCGGCCTCAAAGCACGCGGCCACCGCCTGCAGCCCGGCCAGCTGGTGCAGGTCGTTGAAGTCTTTAGCCTTGTCGGGCCGATCCGCAGGGAACCTTGGCACGGCCAGCAGCGCGCCAGCCGCGCGCGCCGCTGCGCTGGCCTTGGTCAGGCCGGGGTTGCCCTCTTTGCGCCAGTCATCATCGGCGGCCACGATCAGCCGCGCATCGGGGTACTTGGATCGCAGGGCAAGGGCCACCGGCTCCAGATTGCCCGCGTTGAAGGCCACGGCCACGGCGCATCCGGTGGCCTCATGGATGCTGGCTCCCGTGGCGTAGCCTTCGCAGACGATCAGCACGCCTTCAGGCTTGCCGATGGCGTGATAACAGCCGGTGCGCCTGCCGCCCAGAAGCCCTTTCTTGTCTTCGCTGTTTCGCGGGTTGATCCGTTCGATGTTCCAAAGCTTGCCGCCCGCATCCCGCATGGGCACGATCAGGTAACCGTCGGCCTCCACCTTCACGCCGTAGGGTTTCACGCCCTTGGCGCTCAGGTAGGGATGCTCTGCGGTGGCCGGGGCTGCTGCCTGCCAGCGCCGGGCCGCCACCTGTGCGGCTTGCTGCTGGCGCTGCGCCGTGTCCGCATCGCGTTGCTGGCGCATGGCTTGCAGCTTTCGCCGGTAGGCTTCGCGCTCTGCCGGGGTCATGGCTTCCCGGGTCTTGCTGCACCATCGGCGCTTGATGCCGCTGCGCCAGCAGCCGAAAGCGCCAGCCGGTACGCCGTCCAGATGCAGCACGTACCAGCCCGCATCGTCGCCACGCTTGCCGTCGCTGGCAAAGCGGCGCAGCTTGCCATCGGGGATGATGTCATCCGGTGGCGTCAGGCCAGCGGCGGCAATGGCATTGCGGAAAGCCTCCACCGGGTAAAGCCGGGGGGCGGGCAGGCTCGATAGCGCCCCGGTGCAGCTCGCATCGATCAGCATGATGCGCCCCCCTGCTCAATGCCGTAATGGGCTTCCAGACGATCCAGAATGGCGTTGATGTAGCCCAGCCGGTAGGCAATGTCGTAGTACGGATCGCGCCCCGGGAGTTGGCAGCCGCTGGCGCTGGTGGCACAATCCGGGGTGCCGAACGCATCCCCGAGTTGTTCCGGCAGCCCCGGCCCGGTGCCGGGGTTTTCTTTTGGGGTCGGATGTTGCTTCATGCCGCCCCCCTTTCAGTCTTTGGCCTCAGCGCTCAGGCGGCGCATGGCCTCGATCAAGTCCCCGGCGCGCCAGAATGCGGCGCGGCCAATGTGCACCGGACGGGGTAGCTTGCCCTCATTGATTAGTGCGTGAAACTTGGTCACGCCAATGCGCAGCAGCGGCGGATGGTGGCGCGTGCCTTCGAGAATGTCGCGGCGGCGCAGCATGGCATCCGGGTGCCATGCGGCGGCGGTTTGCTGATGTTCGCGGATTTGCATGCGTGCACTCCTGTGGCGGAAGTGCGTGCATTGCACCCTCAAGAACGGAAGCCGTGAAGATGGGCGGGTTCAAAAAACTTGCCCACCGCAGCCTGCGATCCCAGCCACCCCCCACAGCCTAATCCACCCACCCCGGGGGTGGGTGGGTGCGGCCCGTGCGGGCATAAAGATGCTGAACAATCAATGGGTTATGGGGTGGGTTACCCCGGGGTCTTCGGGGCTCCGCCAAACTGCCAGTTGGCTACCTTGGCAACCTCTTCGATGCCTTGCTCGTTCGGGCTGCCGTCTTCCTTGGTCAGGCCAAACTGCGCGGCGTGTTCGCGCAGCCACTTTTTCAGCGTTTCTTTCGGGCTGCGCCCGGCCACCTCCCCGGCGGCCAGCCATGCAGACACGGCGGCGGCCAGCTTGGGAGCGTAGCGGGGATGCTCCGGATTCATGTAGTCCGGCACTTTCGCATCGTGGAAGAAAAACCCATTGGTGACGCCACGTTGACGCAGCCAGTCGCGCAGGGATTCCACCTCAACGGTAGATTGGTTTATGTTGTTGAATGGCACCCCGAACCCGTCAGTATCTACGAGAATTTTGCCTTTCAGCCTATCGGCTTCCAGTGCACGGAAAATTGCGGTCTTTGCGGCCATGTATCTGGTAAATGTTCCGTCAGCTTTGTAGAAACCGGCATTTTCTACACTATCCACTTCTGCCGGATCAGCTCCGGCAATCAGGCATGCGGCCTCTTGGACAGTCAATGTTTCGCACAGCCGCCAAAGCGCCAAGTTGTCGTCCTCTTCCATGTTTGCATCCCCCTGCGAATCGAAGACATCAAACGCACCGGCAATCGTGGGCTCCGTCGGCAATGGCAGCCGCGATCTCATCGGCCAGCTCTGACGCCACAGCAAGCCCAGCCACGATGTCGCTGGCGCTTTCTGGCGCGACTTGCGCCGCCTGCGGGTCAAAGCCCATCGATACCAGCCCGAGAATGGCCCGCACGTCGCGGATGGCTTTGGCGGCTGCGCGTTGCTGTGACTGCATGGCTTTCCTCCTTGGTTGATCGGCCTCACGATGCAAGGGCCAGCCTAATCACCCGCCCCGTGCCGGTGGCGAAGTCCGCCCATGCGCTCATCAGTTCGCGGCGGCGCTCGAACAGATCGGATCGCTGGTAGGCGGCCTCCACCTTGTCCGCGTTGACGTGCGCCAGCGCCGCCTCGGTCACGCTGCGGGGGTAGCTTGTCTGCTCCTCTGCCCACGTGCGGAATGCAGAGCGGAAGCCGTGCACGGTCACGCCGGGTGCGATGGCGTGCAGCGCCTTGCTGACGGCCACGTCCGACAGCATCCCGCCACGGGCACCCGGAAACACCCAGTCCGCATCCGTGCGGCGCATCTTCTGTGCAGCGCGCAAAACTTCCAGCGCCGCAGCCGACAGCGGCACCCGGTGGGGGCGCGCAGCCTTCATGCGCTGCGCTGGTATCGTCCACGTCGCCGTGCGCAGGTCGATTTCCTCCCAGCGGCACCCCCGCGCCTCGCCGCTGCGCGCTGCCGTCAGGATGATGAAGCGCAGGCACAGGGCCGATGCGCGATCCTGCTGCTCCAGCGCGGCCATGATGCGCGGCACGTCGGCGTAGTCCGCAGCGGCATGGTGTTGCCGTGCGGCCACCTTGCGCGCAGGCGGCAGCACCTTATCCAGTACCCCTTTCCAGCGCGCCGGGTTGCGCGCGCCGTCGCACAGCCCGTGCACGGCGGCGTAGTCCAGTACCGCTTCGATGCGCTGGCGCAGGCGCGTTGCGGTTTCGGTCTTTTCTGCCCACAGCGGCACAAGAATGGCCTTGATGTCAGCCAGCGTGATGTCCGCCGGGGCCTTGTGGCCGATCACCGGAAAGGCGTAGTCCCGCAGCGTGTTGGCCCATTGCTGCGCATGCTTGGGGTTGCGCCAGCCGGGGCGCTTGGCTTCGATGAGCTCTTCGGCGCAGTCGGCAAACGTGCGGCGCTTTTCGGCCTCGGTGCGCGGCAGCAGCTGCGCCGGGTCTTTGCCGTCGGCAACGGCGGCGCGCATGGCCTCTGCCAGCTTGCGGGCCTGCGCCAGCGTGCGGCTGTGCAGCGGCCCCAGCCCGATCTCACGTACCCGCTGCGTTGCCTTGTCCCGGTAGCGGAACACCCAGCTGCGCGCTCCGCTGGCCTTCACCCGCAGGTACAGGTTGCCGCCATCGGCGTGAAAACCCGGCCCGGCAGTCTGCACCGCACGGGCCGAAAGAAGGTGTAACCGGGCCGCCATGTTCGCACTCCGCCTAACTCCAGTTCTTACTCGCGATCTTACTCGCTGGCGCGGATTTTGGCGAACTTCGGCAAACATCAGCAAACGATGATGCTTGCAAATGTCTGTGAAAAATAGTGGTTTTCGGACGGTGGCGAACGGCCATGAACTACGGTTCGGCTGCCTCTCTCTCCGCCAAAAATGCAAAAAGCCGTTGCTTTGGCAACGGCTTTTTTGTTGGTCCCGGGCAACGACACCCAAACAGGCCGAAGAAGCAGACGCCCGGGACGTTGGGCAAGAACGTGGACGAAAGCGCTGGTGCCGCTTGTCTGACTCGAACAGACGACCTACCGCTTACAAGGCGGGTGCTCTACCAACTGAGCTAAAGCGGCGAGGACGACGCAGAAAAACGGGCGACACCCCCTGCACCGTCGATGCAACGTCACGCGGGCGCGGTGACATCGTCATCACGGATTGTAACCGCCCACATGCCCGCCGCCCCCCGATGGGGCCAGCGCGGACCGGTCACTTGACGCGCTTGAGCGCGGGGCGCTTGCCGCCGCCACCCGACGGCTTGTCGGGGCCGTCGCTCGTGTCGACGGCGTGGAGCTTTTGCCCCGCGTCCGGCGCGGCGTCGCCAGAGGCGGCGGCCGGCTCGGCGGGTGCCGGTGCTGGGAACGCCATGCCCTGGCCGTTCTCGCGCGCATAGATCGCGATCACGTGGTCGATGGGGATCACCACCTCGCGCGCGACGCCACCGAAGCGGGCCTTGAAGGTGACGAAGTCGTTGCCGATCTGCAGGCCGCTCGTCGCCTCGTAGCCGACGTTGAGCACGATCTGGCCGTCGCGCACGTACTCGCGCGGCACTTGCACGCGCTCGTCGACCGCGACCACGATGTAGGGCGTGAACCCACCATCCGTGCACCACTCGTGCAGCGCGCGGATCAGGTACGGCCGCGTCGACGGCAGGCCGGCGTCGCTGTCCATCACTTGCGCATCACCTTTTCGGAGGGCGTCAGCGCCTCGATGTACGCCGGACGCGAGAAGATGCGCTCGGCGTACTTCAGCAGCGGCGCGGCGTTCTTGTTGAGCTCGATGCCGTAGTGATCGAGGCGCCACAGCAGCGGTGCGATCGCCACGTCGAGCATCGAGAAGTTGTCGCCCATCATGTATTTGTTTTTCAGGAACACGGGCGCGAGCTGCGTCAGGCGCTCGCGGATGTGGGCCTTGGCCTTCTCGATCTGCTTGTCGGTGGGCTTCGGGCTGCGCTGCTCCAGCACCGACACGTGGGTGAACAGCTCCTTCTCGAAGTTGAGCAGAAACAGCCGGACACGGGCGCGGTCGACCGGGTCGCCGGGCATCAGCTGCGGGTGCGGAAAACGCTCGTCGATATATTCGTTGATGATGTTGGACTCGTACAGAATCAGGTCGCGCTCCACCAGGATCGGCACCTGACCGTAGGGGTTCATCACCGCGATGTCCTCCGGCTTGTTGTAGAGGTCCACGTCGCGGATTTCGAAGTCCATGCCCTTTTCGAACAGCACGAAACGGCAGCGATGCGAATACGGGCAGGTGGTGCCCGAGTACAAAACCATCATGGTGTGCTGGCTCCTCGACAAAGCAAAACAGTGGGTGGCCACCCCAGGGCTGGCGCACCCACTGCACGAACCGGACGGCGCCGGATCAGATAAGGGTTATTTGACGTCTTTCCAATAGGCCGCGTTCAGGCGCCAGGCGATGACCGTGAACACGCCCAGGAAGATCATCACCCACACCCCCAGGCGGATGCGGTCGTTCTTCGCGGGCTCGCCCATCCACTCCAGAAACGCGACGAGCTCGGCGACCGTGCGGTCGTACTCGGCTTCGGTGAGCTTGCCGGGCTTGACCACCTCCCAGCCGCGGAAGACCTCGGTCTCGTGGCCGTGGCTGACGACCTTCTCGAAAATAGGCTTGCGCTCGCCCTGCAGCTCCCACAGCGGGTGCGGCATGCCGATGTTGTGGAAGGCGACGTTGTTCCAACCGGTGGGGCGGTTCGGGTCACGGTAGTACCCGCGCAGCAGGGTATACAGATAGTCCGTGCCGCTGTAGCTGAGCTGCGCCGCGCGAGAGCGCGCCACCAGCGACAGGTCCGGCGGCTGCGCGCCGAACCACGCCTTGGCCTGCTTCGGATCGATCGCGGCGATCATCTGGTCCCCCACCTTCTCGGTGGTGAACATCAGGTTTTCCTTGATCTGCTTCTCGGTCAGACCGATCTCGGTCAGCCGGTTGTAGCGCACGAACGACGCCGAGTGGCAGCTCAGGCAGTAGTTGACGAAGATCTTGGCACCGTTTTGCAGCGCCGCCTGGTCGTTGGTCAGGCGCGGGGCCTTGTCCATCGGGAAGCTCGTTCCCGCTGCGTGGGCCGCGCCCACCGCGCCAAACACCGCACCGAGGGCCAGCAGACCCGTGGCAATCCATCGCTTCATGGGGTTGGTCTCCTGCAACATCAGTGGGCGTGGAAGGTGACGCGGGCGGGCACGGGCTTGAACTCGCCCAGCCGGCTCCACCACGGCATCAGCAGGAAGAAGCCGAAATAGAAGAGCGTGCCCACCTGCGAGACGCGCTCGCCCACCGGCGACGGCGGCAGCACCCCCAGATAGCCCAGGATCAGGAAGTTGATCACGAACAGACCGTACAGGTACTTGTTCCAGTTCGGCCGGTAGCGGATCGACTTGACCGGGCTCTTGTCCAGCCAGGGCAGGAAGAACAGGATGACGACGGCGCCGCCCATCACGACCACACCCCAGAACTTGGCGTCGATGGTCAGCATCAGCGCCGACAGCACGACCGCGCCGCCGACGATGCCGGCCTTGGCGACCGCACCGCCGTTGGACTTCAGCGCGGCGAGCAATCCGGCGACGAGCACCACCGCCACGAGCACGTACATCATCTCGGACGTGGTGGCGCGCAGCATCGAGTAGAACGGCGTGAAGTACCACACCGGGGCGATGTGCGGCGGCGTCACCATCGGATCGGCCGGGATGAAGTTGTTGTACTCGAGGAAGTAGCCGCCGAACTCCGGCGCGAAGAAGACGATCGCCGAGAACGCCATCAGGAACACCGCCACGCCGAGGATGTCGTGGATGGTGTAGTACGGGTGGAACGGGATGCCGTCGAGCGGCTTGCCGTCCGGCCCCTTGGTCGCCTTGATCTCGATGCCGTCCGGGTTGTTGGAGCCGACCTCGTGCAGCGCGATGATGTGCGCGACCACCAACCCCAGCAGCACCAGCGGCACCGCGATCACGTGGAAGCTGAAGAAGCGGTTGAGCGTCGCGTCGCTGACCACGTAGTCACCACGGATCAGGATCGCCAGGTCCGGGCCGATGAAGGGAATCGCCGAGAACAGGTTGACGATCACCTGCGCGCCCCAGTAAGACATCTGGCCCCACGGCAGCAAGTAGCCCATGAAGGCCTCGGCCATCAGCGCGAGGAAGATCGCGCAGCCGAAGATCCACACGAGCTCGCGCGGCTTGCGATACGAGCCGTAGATCAGCCCGCGGAACATGTGCAGGTACACGACGATGAAGAACGCCGACGCGCCGGTGGAGTGCATGTAGCGGATCAGCCAGCCCCACGGCACGTCGCGCATGATGTATTCGACCGACGCGAACGCAACCGGCACACCGGCGCTGTTGAGCGAGGCGTCGGGCTTGTAGTGCATCACGAGGAAGATGCCGGTGACGATTTGGATGACGAGCACCAGCATCGCCAGCGAGCCGAAGAAATACCAGAAGTTGAAGTTCTTCGGCGCGTAGTACTCGGACATGTGCTCCTTGTACATCTTCGACAACGGAAAGCGGTTGTCGATCCAGGTCAGGAGCTTTTCGCCGCGCGACGCGTTGGGAGGGGCTTCCTTGAACTCGGCCATGGTGGTTCCCTAGAGCTGGATTGCGGGTTGCCGTCGCCTCAGGCCTTGGGCGGGTCTTCGCCGATCAGCACCACGGTGTCCGACACGTAGTGGTGCGGCGGAATTTCCAGGTTGTCCGGCGCGGGCTTGTTCTTGAAGACACGGCCCGCGAGGTCGAAGGTCGAGCCGTGGCAGGGGCACAGGAAGCCGCCCTGCCAATCGTCCGGCAACGACGGCTGCGGGCCGGGCTGCAACTTGTCCACGGGCGAGCAGCCGAGGTGCGAGCAGATGCCCACCGCGACCAGGTATTCGGGCTTGATCGAGCGGTGCCGGTTCTTCGCGTACGGCGGCGTGGGGTAGGCCTTGCGGTCGGAGTTGGGGTCCGCGAGCTGGGGCTCCACCTTTTCGAGCGACGCCAGCATCTCGGGTGTGCGGCGCATGATCCACACCGGCTTGCCGCGCCACTCGACGACCATCTTCTCGCCCGGCTGGAGCTTGGAGACGTCGACTTCGACCGAGGCACCCGCGGCCTTGGCGCGCTCCGACGGGGCGAACGAGCTGACGAAGGGAACCGCCGCAGCGACCGCGCCGGCGCCGCCCACGGCGCACGACGTGATCAGCCAAGTCCGGCGGTCTTGGTCCAGGGGGGCTTCGCTCATGGGGAGGACTTTCGTAAAGCGAGGAACAAAACGCCGGCCACGGACGCCGCGCGTGCCCGCGCCGACCCCGTGCCCGTGATCCCCATCATTGTAAAGGACTCGCCGCGCGCGCTGCCTTGATGCGGGTCAACCGGCGGGGGTGGGCGCTGAACCGGTCCGCGCGGCGGCCGACCCGCACGCCGAGAGGGCCGCCTCCAATGCGGCGATCAGGCTGCCCGGGTCGGCCCGCCCCTGGCCCGCGAGGTCGAAGGCCGTGCCGTGGTCCGGGCTGGTGCGGACAAACGGCAGGCCCAGCGTCGTGTTGACCCCCCGATCCAGGCCCAGGTACTTGACCGGGATCAGCCCCTGGTCATGGTACATCGCGATGACGACGTCGAACGCGCCGGCGCGCGCGCGCATGAAGACCGTGTCCGGCGGGTGCGGGCCGCTGACGCACCAGCCTGCGGCGCGCGCGCGTTCGACCGCCGGGGCGATCGCGTCGATCTCCTCGCGGCCGAACAGCCCACCTTCGCCGGCGTGCGGGTTGAGCCCCGCCACCGCGATGCGGCAGCGCGGCCAGCCGAGCCGCTCGGTGAAATGCGTGTGCGTGATGCGCAGCGTCTCCCACACGCGCTCGGCGGTGACGGCTTCGATCGCCTCCCGCAACGACACGTGGATGCTGACGAGCACCGTGCGCAGCTCGTCGTTGGAGAGCATCATGCGCACGGGCAGCTGCGCCGGCGCACACCCGAGGTGCCGCGCGGCCACGGCCTGCAACAGCTCCGTATGCCCCGGCACGTCCAACCCCGCGGCGGCCAGGGCGGCCTTGTTCAGCGGCGCGGTCACGAGCGCCGCTACCTCGCCACGCAGCGCCGCCTCCGCGGCCAGGATCACGGCATCGGCCGCGGCACGCCCCGCCGCGGCACTGACGGCGCCGAAGGGGGGCAGCGCCGCCAGCGACACCGCAGGCCACAGCGGAATGCAGCGCGGCGGGACGTCGCGCGCCTGCTGCGGCCCGTCGAGCACCGCGATCGGCAGGGCACCGCCGGTGACCTGGACCGCGCGGCGCATCACCGCCAGGTCGCCGATCACGACGCAGCGCGCCGACCACTCGGGGCGGCGGCGAAACACCTCCGCGATGATCTCCGGCCCGATGCCCGCAGCGTCGCCCATCGTGAGGGCGACCGGCGCATCCGGCGCGGCGCGGCGGGTGGTGTCCATCAGGCCGGGTTGTCGATGTCGATGAAGCGGTGCTCGAGGCCGAGCTGCGCCGCGACGTGCGCCCCCAACGCCGGCGCGCCGTAGCGTTCGGTGGCGTGGTGCCCGCAGGCGAGGAAGGCCACGCCGCACTCGCGCGCCAGGTGTGCCTGCGGTTCCGAAAGCTCGCCGGTCAGGAACGCGTCCACGCCGGCGGCGATCGCCGCCTCGAAATACCCCTGCGCGCCGCCGCTGCACCAGCCCACGCGCCGGATCGGCCGCCCGTCACCGGGGATGCAGGTGACGGCACGACCCAGCACCGCCTCGACCCGCGCAGCCAGCGCCGCCGCGTCGGGCGCGTCGCACACGCCGAGAAAGCCGAGCTGCTGCTCGCCGAAACGCCCCCACGCCCCGTCGGCCAGCGGCGCGAAGCCGAGGCGCTGGCCGAGCTGCGCGTTGTTGCCCAACTGCGGGTGCGCGTCCAGCGGCAGGTGGTAGGCAAACAGGTTGATGTCGTGCGCCAGCAGGCGCTGCAGCCGGCCCTTCATCCAGCCGGTGACGGTGCCGCGCTGGCCGCGCCAGAAAAGCCCGTGATGCACGAGGATGGCATCGGCCCCGGCGTCGATGGCGGCCTCGATCAGCGCCAGGCTCGCCGTGACGCCGCTGACCAGGCGCCGCACCTGTGCCCGCCCTTCGACCTGCAGGCCGTTGGGGCCATAGTCCTGAAAGCGTGCGGGCTCCAGCAGCGCGTCGAACGCGCCGAGCAGCGCCTCACGGCTGACTGCGGCCGGGCGGGCGGCCGCAGCGGGGGATTCGATCGCGGTCATGGGCGGATTGTCGCACCGCCCACGCAGCCCGGCGCCGCGTCAGGATTTGCCGGATGCGCGCGCCGACTCCTCGATCTTTTTCGTGAACATGCGGTAAAAGAACATCCCCATGCCCAACATGAAGACGATCACCCCCAGGCTCATGAGGCCGTAGTCGGTCGAAAAAAGGTCCACAATCGCTTTCATGCGCCACTCCTGTGCGGTTCACGACACCCTCCATTGGAAAGCGGACCTGCCGCGGGCGCTTTGACCCATATCAACCCTGCTACCCAAAGGGGCAATTGCCGCGCATCGGCCGCCCTGCTCGCCCCCATGAAACGTCTCTGGCTGTTGTTTTCCCAGACGGTGACCGTGCTGCTGGCGGTCTGGTTTGTGGTCGCCACGCTCAAGCCGCAGTGGCTGAGCCAGCGCCCGCGGCTGGCCAGCGTCGTGCCGGTGTTCGAGGTCGAGCCCGATACCCGCAGCCCGGTGATCGCCGGCAACAGCCTGAGCGCCGCCGCGCGCGCCGCGGCACCGGCGGTGGTCAGCATCAGCACCAGCAAGGCGGCGCCCCACCCGCACGCGCAAGAGCCGTGGTTCCGCTTCTTCTTCGGCGACCGGCCGGAGGTCGAGCCGCAGACCGGCCTGGGCTCGGGCGTGATCGTCAGCCCCGCAGGCTACATCCTCACCAACCACCACGTGATCGAGGAGGCAGACGAGATCCTGGTGCAGCTGAGCGACGGCCGGCAGGCGCCGGCGCGCGTGATCGGCACCGACCCCGAAACCGACCTCGCCGTGCTGCGCATCGAGCTGTCGGACCTGCCGGTGATCGTCCTCGGCCAGTCGGAGTCGCTGGAGGTGGGCGACCGGGTGCTCGCGATCGGCAACCCGTTCGGCGTCGGGCAGACGGTGACGGCCGGCATCGTCAGCGCGCTGGGGCGCAGCCAGCTCGGCATCAACACGTTCGAGAATTTCATCCAGACCGACGCGGCGATCAACCCCGGCAACTCCGGCGGCGCGCTGGTCGACGCCGAGGGGCACCTGATCGGCATCAACACCGCGATTTACTCGCGCTCGGGCGGTTCGATGGGCATCGGCTTCGCGATTCCGGTCGCGACCGCGCGCGAGGTGATGGCGGCGATCGTGCGCGACGGTGCGGTCACGCGCGGCTGGATCGGCGTCGAGCCCCGCGAGCTCACCCCCGAGCTGGCCCAGCACTTTGGCGTGCCCGCGTCGCAGGGCGTCGTGGTCACGGGGGTGCTGCAGGGCGGCCCGGCGGACCAGGCGGGCATCGTGCCCGGGGACGTGATCACGCGCGTGGGCGACACGCCGATCCGCAATGTGCCGGGGCTGTTGTCGGCCGTCGCGGCGCTGCGCCCCGGTGAACCGGCGGCGCTGGAGGTGCTGCGCCGCGGCAGCCCCCGCACGCTCACCGTGGTGCCCGGACGGCGCCCACCGGCAGGGCAGCGTCAGGACTGAAGGGTATCGGCCACCGGGGCGTTCGCCTTCGCGTCAGGACTGATCGGCGTCGGCTGCCGAGGCCTCGGTCTTCGGCTTCGTGCTCGCGAACCAGCGCGAGCCCCAGATGCCGATTTCGTACAGCAGGCACATCGGGATGGCCAAGGCGAGCTGCGAAATGACGTCCGGGGGCGTGACGATCGCCGCGATGACGAACGCAATGACGATGAAGTAGCCGCGGAAGGACTTGAGCTTTTCCACCGTCACCATTTCGAAGCGCACCATCAGCATCACGACCACCGGGACCTGAAACGCCAGTCCGAACGCGAGGTAGAGCGACAGGATCGCCTCGACGTAGGACGCGATGTCCGGGGTGGCGTTGACGCTCGCCGGCGTGAAGCCCTGGATGAAGGCGAACATCTTGTCGAGCACGAAGAACTGCACGAACGCGATGCCCAGGTACGCCAGCGCGCTGCCGATGACGATGAGCGGCAGCGCAAAGCGCTTCTCGTGGCTGTAGAGGCCCGGTGCCACGAAGGCCCAGATCTGGTAGATGACCCAGGGCAGCGCCAGCAGCAGCCCCGCCATCATCAGCACCTTGAGCGGCACGAAAAACGGCGTGAAGACGCCCACCGCGATCAGCTTGACGTCCGGCGGCATGTGGGCGCGGATCGGCACGGCGATCCAGTCGATGAGGCCGCTCGGACCGGGCCAGATGGCCAGCAGCACCATCGCCGCCCCGACGCCGTAGAGGGCGTACAGGATGCGGTCGCGCAGCTCCATCAGGTGCGCGACGAACGGCTGCTCGGTGCCGGCGAGTTCGTCGGCAGGGTCTTTCGGGTCGGCCATGGCTCAGCGCTGCACGGACTTGGGACGGTAACGCGCCACACGCGCCGCACCGGACAGCGCCCGGGTGCGCACGCCGGCGCGGGCCTTGTACCACTGGGGCACGGCCTGGCGCTTGAGGCGGAAGTTCTTTTTCGGTCGGCGGTATTGCGGATAGACCGGCGAGCCCAGCGACGACAGCGCGTCCTGCGTCGCGGGGTCCGGGCCGCCGGTGCTGGCCGACGCACCGTCGAGCCCCGCGGTCACCTCGGACCACTCGCGCTCGAATTCGGCGGCGGTCGAGCTGACCTGGGTCTCGACCTCGCGCGCGGCCTTTTCGACCGACTCTTTCATCCGTTTGAGCTCTTCGAGCTCGATGGTGCGGTTGACCTCGGCCTTGACCTCGGCGACGTAACGCTGCGCCTTGCCCAGCAGGGCGCCGACGGTGCGCGCCACACGCGGCAGCTTTTCCGGCCCGATGACGACGAGCGCCACCACGCCGATGAGGGCGAGCTTGGATATCCCGAGGTCGATCATGCGCTACGCGACCGCGATCAGGACTTGGTCTTGGCGTCGACGTCGATGGTGGTCTTCTCGGCCGCCTTGTCCTGGCCGACCTGCGCGGTGGCGGTGGTCGCGGGTTCGGACTCGCTGCCGGTCTTCATGCCGTCCTTGAAACCCTTGACGGCCGCGCCGAGGTCCGAGCCGATGTTCTTGAGCTTCTTGGTGCCGAAGACCAGCACCACGATCAGCAGCACGACCAGCCAGTGCCAGATGGAAAAACTGCCCATGAAAGTCTCCAACGACGGGGCAGCCAGCCCCGATGCCTGGGTTTAGAGGAGAGGACACCCGCCCCGGTTCAGCGGGGCGCGACAGCCGTGATTGTGCCCGAAACGGCCCGCGCGGCGTATCAGCCCTTGCGCCAGGGGCGCGGGCCGCCGATGACGTGCACGTGCAGGTGGTGCACCTCCTGCCCCCCGTGCTCGCCGGTGTTGCAAACGATGCGAAAGCCGCCTTCGGGATACGGCAGGCAGCCCTGCTCCAGCGCCAGCCGCGGCGCCAGCACCATCAACCGCCCCATCAGGCGCTCGTGCGCCGGCGTGAGCTGCGCCATCGACGGAATGTGTGCCTTGGGCACGATGAGGAAGTGCACCGGCGCCCACGGATGGATGTCGTGAAAGGCGTACAGCTCGTCGTCCTCGTACACTTTGCGGCTCGGGATCTGGCCGGCGATGATCTTGCAGAAAATGCAGTTCGGATCGTGTGTCATGGGGTCTCGTGGACATCAAACGGGCATGGGCTTGCGGTCGTTCCAGTACAGCACGCCCTTGACCAGCCGGTAGAGCGACCACACCGCGGCCGCGAGCAGGATCAGCGCGCCGACCCCGAACCAGATCGTCGCCACGCCCAGCAAGGCCCACAGCAGGCTCCACCAGAAGGTGCGGATCTGCCACGTGAAGTGGCTCTCGTAGAGGGTACCGGCCGCGTCCTCGCGCTTGACGTAGTTGACGATGATGGCGATCAACGCCGTCACCGCGACGAACCACGACGCGCCGTAGAGGATGTAGATGATCAGCGTCAGCCGCCGCAGGCTCGCGAGCTGCTCGGGGCTGCGGGGCGTGAGGTCGATAACGCGCGGATCGTCCATGCGGGGCTCCTGGGGTGTCAGCCGGCGGCGGTGGGCGGCACCGATGCGGCGACCTCGCGCTCGCGCGCCTTGCGCAGCGCCTTTTCCTCCAGACCCGACAGCCCCTCGCGCCGCGCCAGCTCGGCCACCACGTCCGCGGGGCCCAGGCCGAAGTGCGCCAGCGCAATCAGGCTGTGAAACCACAGATCGGCCACCTCGCCCACCAGTGCGCCGTGGCTGCCGGCGCCGTGCTGCAGGTCTTTGGCGGCCATCACGACCTCGCCGGCCTCCTCGGGGATTTTTTTCAGGAACGCGTCCGGCCCCTTGTGCAGCAGCCGCGCGACGTAGCTGCGCTCCGGGTCACCGCCCGCGGCGGGCTTGCGGCTCTCGATGACGGCGGCCAGGCGCAGCAGGGTATCGAGCGGCGGGGTATCGGCGGGCGGGGTGTCGGGCATGGCTCAGTGGTCTCGGCGGTCTCAGCGGTCTCAGCGGTAGATGGTTTCGGGGTCTTTGAGCACCGGATCGACGGCCTGCCAGCGGCCGGTGGCGACGTCCAGCCGTTGGAAGAAACAGCTGTGCCGCCCGGTGTGGCACGCGATGCCCGGCACGTGCCCGAGTTGCGTCACCTGCAGCAGCACGACGTCGCCGTCACAGTCGAGGCGGATTTCGTGCACCTGCTGCACGTGGCCCGACTCCTCGCCCTTGAACCACAGGCGTCGGCGCGAGCGGCTGTAGTAAACGGCCCGCCCGGTCTCCGCGGTCTTTTGCAGCGCCTCGCGGTTCATCCAAGCCATCATCAGGATGTCGCCGCTGCCGCGCTCCTGCGCGATCGCCGGCACCAGCCCGTCGGCGTCCCAACGCACCTCGTCCAACCAGTTCATGGAGCGCTAGCGTATCACGTCCGGCGCACGCGGCGCGACACACGCCAGCCGCCCGCGCAAGTGAAGAACATGCGCAACGACCGTCATGCGGAGAGCGACGCGCACCCCACCGCGGATGATCCTGCGCGCTGCCTCAACGCTCGCGCCGGTCCGTCACCCACGGCGCACCGGAATGCCCGCGTCGGCCAGCCGCTGCTTGGCCTGCGCAATGGTGTAGGTGCCGTAGTGGAAGATGCTGGCCGCGAGCACCGCGTCCGCCCCGCCCAGGCGGATGCCGTCGACCAGGTGATCCAGGTTGCCGACGCCGCCGGAGGCGATGACCGGCACGTCCACCGCATCGCTGACCGCGCGCGTGAGCGCCAGGTCGAAACCGGCCTGGGTGCCGTCGCGGTCCATGCTGGTGAGCAGGATCTCGCCCGCGCCCAGCGCCGCCATCCGGCGCGCCCACGCGACGGCGTCGAGCCCGACGTTCTTGCGCCCGCCGTGCGAGTACACGTCCCACCCCGGCCCGATGGGCCCGCCGTCCGGCCCGGGGCGCGCCTCGTCGGCGGGGGTGCGGCGTTTGGCGTCGATCGCCACGACGATGCACTGCGAGCCGTACTTGGCCGACGCGTCGCGGATGACCTGCGGGTTGGCGATCGCCGCGGAGTTGAAGCTGACCTTGTCCGCGCCGGCGTTGAGCAACCGGCGCACGTCCTCGACCGTGCGCACGCCGCCGCCAACGGTCAGTGGAATGAACACCTGCGAAGCTACCGCCTCGATGATCGGCAGGATCAGGTCGCGCCCGTCGCTGGTGGCGGTGATGTCGAGAAAGGTGAGTTCGTCCGCGCCCTGCTCGTTGTAGCGCGCGGCGATCTCGACCGGGTCACCGGCGTCGCGCAGATCGACGAAGTTGACGCCTTTGACGACGCGCCCGCCGGTGACGTCCAGACACGGGATGATGCGCTTGGCCAGCATCGCCTCAGGCACTCAGCTCGTCGGCCAGCCGCAGCGCGGCGGCAAAGTCCAGCTCGCCGCTGTAGATGGCGCGGCCGCAGATCACGCCCTCGACCCCCTCGGACTCGACGGCGCACAGCCGCCGCACGTCCTCCAGGTTCGACAGGCCGCCGGAGGCGATCACCGGGATGGACAGCGCCTGCGCAAGCCGCACCGTGGCGTCGATGTTGATGCCGGTGAGCATGCCGTCGCGGCCGATGTCGGTGTAGATCACCGCCTCCACGCCGTAGTCCTCGAACTTGCGGGCCAGGTCCACGACCTCGTGGCCGGTGAGCTTGCTCCAGCCGTCGGTGGCGACCTTGCCGTCCTTGGCGTCGAGCCCGACGATGATGTGGCCGCCAAACGCCGTGCAGGCGTCCTGCAGGAAGCCAGGGTTCTTGACCGCCGCCGTGCCGATGATGACGTAGCGCAGCCCCGCGTCCAGATAGCGCTCGATGGTGTCGAGATCGCGGATACCGCCGCCGAGCTGCACGTCCACCTCGTCACCGACCTCGCGCAGGATGCTGCGGATCGCCGCCTCGTTCTTCGGCTTGCCGGCGAACGCGCCGTTCAGGTCCACCAGGTGCAGCCGCTGCGCCCCCAGGTCGACCCAGTGGCGCGCCATCGCGGCCGGGTCGTCGCTGAACACGGTGGACTGCTCCATGTCGCCTTGCTTGAGGCGAACGCACTGGCCGTCTTTGAGGTCGATGGCGGGGATCAGCAGCATGGCGTCGGGTCAGGGGTTCCAGTGCAGGAAGTTGCGGTACAGCGCCAGCCCGTGCGCGGCGCTCTTTTCAGGGTGAAACTGGGTGGCAAAGAGGTTGTCGCGTGCGATCGCGCTGGCGAAGCGCACGCCGTACTCGGTCTCGCCGACCGCATGGGCCGGGTCGACCGGGTGCGCGTGGTAGCTGTGCACGAAGTAGAAATAGCTGCCGTCCGGGATACCGGCCCACAGCGGGTGCGCGCGCGGTCGCTCGGCAGCGCCGTGCTCCAGCCCGTGCCAGACGCGGTTCCAGCCCATCTGCGGCACCTTGTAGCGGCTGCCGTCGGGCTGGCGTTGCCCCTCGAGGCAAAAACGCCGCACCCGCCCCGGGATGAGCCCCAAGCCCGGCGTGTCGCCCTCCTCCGAGTGGTCGAGGAGCATCTGCATCCCCACGCACACGCCAAAGAGCGGCTTCGTGGCCGCGGCGTGCAGCACCGCCTCGCGCAGGCCGCTGCGCTCGAGCTCGGCCATGCAGTCGGGCATGGCCCCCTGGCCCGGCAGGACGACGCGGTGCGCGTCGCGCACGACTTGGGGGCTGGCGGTGACCACGACGTCCACGTGATCGGTCGCCAGCGCGGCGTGGATGACCGCCTGCGCCACCGAGCGCAGGTTCCCCATGCCGTAATCGACGACCGCGACCGTCTCGCGCTTGACCTGACTGTTCATCGTGACCGATCGGGGGGCGGCACGCACCGGCTCACAGGCTGCCTTTGGTCGAGGGCACGACGTCCCCGAGACGCGGATCGCGCTCCAGCGCGGCGCGCAGCGCGCGCGCAAACGCCTTGAAGATCGTCTCGCACTGGTGGTGCGCGTTGTGGCCCTTGAGGTTGTCGATATGCAGCGTCACGCCCGCGTGGTTGACAAAGCCCTGGAAAAACTCGTGCACGAGCTGCGTGTCGAACTGCCCGATCATCGCCGCGGTGAAGCGCACGTCCATGAACAGGCCCGGCCGGCCGGAAAAATCGACCACCACGCGCGACAGCGCCTCGTCCAGCGGCACGTAGGCGTGGCCGTAGCGGCGGATGCCGCGCTTGTCGCCCACGGCGCGCGCCACCGCCTGTCCGAGGGTGATACCGACGTCCTCCACCGTGTGATGCCCGTCGATGTGCAGGTCGCCGCGGCACTCGACGTCCAGATCGATCAGCCCGTGGCGGGCGATCTGGTCGAGCATGTGATCGAAAAAGCCGATGCCGGTGTCGAGCCGGCTGCGCCCGCTGCCGTCGAGGTCGACGCGCACGCGGATCTGGGTTTCGGCCGTCACGCGCTGCACGTCCGCGGTGCGGGCGGCGGCGCTCGGAGCTGGCAGGGTGGTCATAGCGAAGGCGGCAGCGCCGCGAGCAGCGCGTCGTTTTCGGCGGGCGTGCCCACGGTCAGCCGCAGACAGTTGGCGAGCAACGGGTGCATTGTAGAAACATTCTTGACCAGCACGCCGCGCGCGCGCAAGCCGGCGAACGCCCGTGTGGCGTCCGGCACACGCACGAGGATCATGTTGGCCTCGCTCGGGTAGACCTGCACGCCCGGCAGCGCCGCGAGCGCCGCCATCAGGCGCGCGCGCTCGGCGCGGATCGCGGCGGCCTGTTCGGCAAAGACGTCGGCGTGCTCCAGCGCAAACAGCGCACACTCCGCGTTGAGGGCGCTGACGTTGTAGGGCGGGCGGACCTTGTCGAGCTCGGCGACGAGCGGCGCCGCGCCGATCAGGTAGCCCAGCCGCGCACCGGCCAGCCCGAACTTCGACAGCGTACGCATCACCAGCACGTGCGCGTGCGCGGCCGGGTCGGCGCGCCACTCGTCCAGCCAGGTGTGGCTCGCGAACGGCTGGTACGCCTCGTCGACGACGACCAGACCGCCCACGTCGCCCACGGCGGCGATCAGGCGGCGCATCACCGCCGGGTCCCAGCGGTTGGCGGTGGGGTTGTTGGGGTAGGCCAGGTAGGTGATGGCGGGGCGCACGCGGGCGATCGCGTCCCGCATCGCGGCCTCGTCGAGCGCGAAGTCGGCGGTGAGCGGCACGCCGTGGAACGCCAGCCCCTGCAGCTGCGCGCTCATCGCGTACATCACGAAACCGGGCACCGGTGCGAGGATGGCCGCACCGGGGCGGTCGCACGCCAGCGCGAGCAACGCGATGAGCTCGTCCGACCCGTTGCCCAGCATCAGCGCGGCGCCGGGCGGTAAATCGACATACGCGGCCAGCGCGCGCTTGAGGTCCTCGACGCGCGGGCCGGGGTAGCGGTTCACCGGCACGCGCCCCAGCCGCTCGCCCAGCGCACGCTGCAGCGCCTCGGGCAGCGGATAGGGGTTTTCCATCGCGTCGAGCTTGATGAGGCCCGTCGCGTCCTGAATCGCGTAGGCGTGCATGCCCTGCACGTCGTCGCGAACACGTGCCAGCGCCCGCTGGAGCAAATCGGTCATTGCGCGCCCTCCGCGCCCCCTGCGCGCTGCCCCCCGGAAACGGCCGCGTCCGGATGGCCGGCCCCGTGCAGCCGCAGTTCGGCCGCGCGGGCGTGCGCGGTCAGCCCCTCGCCATGCGCCAGCACCGACGCGATACGCCCCAGCGTCTGCGCGCCGTCGGCACTGACGGCGATGAGGCTGGAGCGCTTCTGGAAGTCGTACACGCCCAACGGGCTGGAAAAGCGCGCGGTGCCGCTGGTAGGCAGCACGTGGTTGGGCCCCGCGCAGTAGTCGCCCAGGCTTTCGCTGGTGTAGGCCCCGAGGAAGATCGCCCCGGCATGGCGCAGCAGCGGCTCCCAGCGCTGCGGCTCGGCGCTGGCGATCTCGAGGTGTTCCGGCGCGATGCGGTTGCTCAGCTCGCACGCTTCGGCCATGCTGCGCGTGCGGATGAGTGCGCCGCGGCCGTTGAGGCTGCGCGCGATGATCGCCGCACGTGGCATCGTCGGCAGCAGCCGGTCGATCGCCGCCTGCACGGCGTCCAGGTACGCGGCATCCGGGCACAGCAGGATGGACTGCGCCAGCTCGTCGTGCTCGGCCTGGCTGAAGAGGTCCATCGCGACCCAGTCGGGCGGCGTCGTGCCGTCGGCCAGCACGAGGATTTCGCTCGGCCCGGCGATCATGTCGATGCCGACGGTGCCGAACACGTGCTTCTTGGCACTGGCCACGTAGGCGTTGCCGGGGCCGGTGATCTTGTCCACCTTGGGCACCGTGGCGGTGCCGTAGGCGAGCGCCGCCACCGCCTGCGCCCCCCCGATGGCAAAGGCGCGATGCACCCCGGCGACGTGGGCGGCGGCGAGCACCAGCGGGTTGCGCTCGCCGCGCGGCGTGGGCACGACCATGACGATCTCGGGCACGCCCGCGACGTGGGCGGGAATGGCGTTCATCAGCACGCTCGACGGGTACGCGGCTTTGCCGCCCGGCACGTAGAGGCCCACGCGGTCCAGCGGCGTGACCTTCTGGCCCAGCAGCGTGCCGTCGGTGTCGCGGTACTGCCACGACCGCCCGCAGGCGTCGAGCTGCGCCTCGTGGTACCGGCGGATGCGCGCGGCGGCCTGCTGCAGCGCGTCGCGCTGCGCGGCCGGGATCGCTTCGAACGCGGCGCGCAGTGCCTGCGGGCCGATCTCGAGCTCGGCGACGCTCGCCGCCTCCACGCCGTCGAAGCGGCGCGTGTACTCGAGCACCGCGGCGTCACCGCGAGCGCGCACGTCGGCCAGGATCTGCGCGACGCGCGCCTCGATCTCCGCGTCGGTCTCGGCGGACCAGTGCAGCCGCTCGGCGAAGCGCGTGGCGAAGTCCGGTTCGGTCGTGTCCAGCCGCAGCGGCCGGGCACAGGGCATCTCGGGCGTGGTCATGGTGCGTCAATTGTCGCAGGAGTCGCCGCTGGCGGGCGCGGGCGCACGATGGAA
Organism: Tepidimonas taiwanensis; assembly: GCF_020162115.1. Lineage (NCBI taxonomy): Bacteria > Pseudomonadati > Pseudomonadota > Betaproteobacteria > Burkholderiales > Tepidimonas > Tepidimonas taiwanensis. Next base: position 2,125,412 of record NZ_CP083911.1, read on the forward strand.
AGCACCGATCGCCGCGATCGCATCAGGCCCCGCGGGCGCGCACCGCTTCGCGGAACGCGTCGATAATCGGGCGAATGCGCGCCCCCTGCACCTTCAGCGCGGTCGGGCGCACGACCAGTTGCGACGAGATGTCCATGATGCGCTCGACCTCGACCAGGCGGTTGGCCTTGAGCGTGTTGCCGGTGGAGACCAGATCGACGATGGCGTCGGCCAGGCCCGTCAGCGGCGCGAGTTCCATGCTGCCATAAAGCTTGATCAGGTCCACGTGCACGCCCTTGCTGGCGAAGAACTCGCGCGCGATCGCGACGTACTTGGTCGCCACGCGCAGGCGCGCGCCTTGGCGCACCGCGCGGGCGTAGTCGAAATCGGCCGGCACCGCCACGCTCATGCGGCAGCGCGCAATCCCCAGGTCGAGCGGCCGGTACAGCCCGGCGCGCGCCGCGCCGCCCCACGCGGCGTCGTGCTCGATCAGCGTGTCCTTGCCGCACACACCGAGGTCGGCCCCACCGTGCTCGACGTAGGTCGGCACGTCGGTGGCGCGCACCAGCACCACGCGCACGTCGGGCCGGTTGGTCGGCAGGATCAGCTTGCGCGAGGTCTGCGGGTCTTCCAGCACCTCGATACCGGCGGCGCGCAGCAGCGGCAGCGTCTCGTCGAAGATACGGCCCTTGGACAGGGCCAGCGTCACGGTGTCGGGGCTCATGCGATCCTCTCGATGTCGGCGCCCAGCGCGCGCAGCTTGACCTCCATCTGGTCGTAGCCGCGGTCGAGGTGGTAGATGCGGTCGACCACCGTCTCGCCCTCGGCCACCAGCCCGGCGATGACGAGGCTGGCCGAGGCGCGCAGGTCGGTCGCCATCACGGTCGCGCCGGACAGGCGGGCGCCCCCCTCGACGAACGCGGTGCGCCCGTCGATGCGGATCTGTGCCCCCAGCCGCACCAGCTCCTGCACGTGCATGAAGCGGTTCTCGAAGATGGTTTCGGTCACCGCGCTGGGCCCCTGCGCGATGGCGTTGAGCGCCATGAACTGGGCCTGCATGTCGGTCGGAAAGCCCGGATACTCGGTGGTGCGAAAGCTCTGCGCCTTCAGCGCCGCACCGCCCGGCGAGTGCACACGGATCCCGTCCGCGGCCTCCTCGACGGTCACACCCGCATCGCGCAGTTTGTCGATCACCGCATCCAGGTGATCCGCGCGCGCGGCGGCGAGCCACGCCTCACCGCCGGCGGCTGCCACCGCGCACAGAAACGTGCCGGCCTCGATGCGGTCTGCGACGACGGCGTGCTCGGCACCGTGCAGCGCCTCGGCGCCTTCGATCACGATACGACTCGTGCCGTGCCCCTCGATGCGCGCGCCCATGCAGATGAGCAGCTCCGCCAGGTCCACCACCTCGGGCTCCTGCGCGGCGTTCTCCAGCACGGTCTGCCCTTCGGCCAGCGTCGCGGCCATCATCAGGTTTTCGGTGCCGGTGACGGTGACCATGTCGGTGGTGATGCGCGCTCCGCGCAGCCGCGAGCGCCCCGCCGGCAGCCGCGCGACGATGTCGCCGTGCTCCACGGCGATTTCCGCGCCCATCGCCTGCAGCCCTTTGATGTGCTGGTCCACCGGGCGCGAGCCGATCGCGCACCCGCCGGGCAGCGACACGCGCGCGTGCCCGCAGCGCGCCAGCAGCGGCCCGAGCACGAGGATCGACGCGCGCATGGTCTTGACCAGCTCGTACGGCGCCACCGGATCGAGCGGCCCCGCGGCATGCAGCGTCATGCCGCCACGCTCGCCGTGCGTTTGCACCGCCACGCCCATGCGCTCGAGCAGCGTGCGCATCGTCGCCACGTCGCGCAGCCGCGGCACGTTGCGCAGCGTGAGCGCCTCCTCGGTCAACAGCGCCGCGCACAGCTCGGGCAGCGCCGCGTTCTTGGCGCCGGAAATCGTGACCTCGCCGCACAGTCGTCGTCCACCACGGATCAGAAGTCGGTCCATCGCCGCAGCCTCAGCGTGTGCCGGCGCGCGCGCGCCATTCGTCCGGGGTGTAGGTCTTCATCGACAGCGCGTGCACCTCGTCGTTGTGGATGCGCTCGCCCAGCGTCGCGTAGACCATCTGGTGGCGCTGGATCGCGCGCCGCCCCTCGAAGGCGGGGGAGACGATCACGGCGGCCCAGTGCCGCCCGTCGCCGGTGACCTCCAAGTGGTCGCACGGCAGGCCGGCGGCAATGAGCGAGCGCAAGTGTTCGGCGGTCATCATGGTCAGGGCAACAGAAATAACGGACGCGCCCGGTGGATCCAGGCGTTCAGTGACGCAGTTTGTAACCGGTGCGCAGCAGGTACAGGGTCAGCGCCGCGACGGCGGTGAACGTCGACGCCACCACCGCCAAGCTCAGCCACGGCGAAACGTCGCTGACCCCGAAAAACCCGTAGCGCGCGCCGTCGATCATGTAAAAGAATGGGTTCAGGTGGCTCACCCCCTGCCAGAACGGCGGCAGCGAGTGGATCGAATAGAACACGCCCGACAGGAACGTCATGGGCATGATGACGAAGTTCTGGAACGCGGCCATCTGGTCGAATTTTTCCGCCCACAGACCCGCGATCACCCCGAGCGCCCCCAGCAGGCCCGCCCCCAGCACCGCGAACACCGCGATCCACAGCGGGTGGGCAAGACGCAGATCCGCCGCCCACGCGGTGACCAGCAGCACGCCGGCACCAACGACCAGCCCACGCAGAATGGAGGCCCCCACATAGGCGCCGAACCACGCCCAGTGCGACAGCGGCGCCACCAGCACGAAGACCAGGTTGCCCATGATCTTGCTCTGGATCAGGCTGGAGGAGCTGTTGGCAAACGCATTCTGCAGCAGGCTCATCATTGCGAGCCCCGGCAGCAAAAAGGCGGTGTAGGACACGCCGTCGTAGACCTGCACGTGTTCCTCCAGCACGTGGCCGAAGATCAGCAGGTACAGCATCGCGGTCACGATGGGCGCGGCCACGGTCTGGAACGCCACCTTCCAGAACCGCAGCACCTCCTTGACGAACAGCGCGCGCCAGCCACTCATGCCGACACCTCCTGCGCGGACCGGGTCGCCGGGGCGGTGGCCATCAGCTCCAGGAACACGTCTTCCAGATCGGCCTTGTGGACCTCGATATCCTCCATCACGACGCCGGCCTGGCGCAACGCGGCCAGCGTCTGCTCGACCTCGTAGGCGTCGTGCACCTTGATCTGCGCAATGCGCCCGGTGACGCGCGCGCGCGCCGCGATCGCAGCGGGCAGCGCCTGATCGGTCTTGAAGCGCAGCACGTTGGCCGACGCGCGGCGCAGCAGGTCGGCGGTGCGCTCCAGCGCCACCACGCGCCCACCCCGCAGCATCGCGATGCGGCTGCACAGCGCCTCGGCCTCTTCCAGATAGTGCGTGGTCAGCAGCACGGTGCAACCGTCACGGTTGAGCCGCGACACGAAGGCCCACAACCCCTGGCGCAGCTCGACGTCGACGCCGGCCGTGGGCTCATCGAGCACGATCACGCGCGGCCGGTGCACCAGCGCCTGCGCCACCATCACGCGCCGCTTCATCCCGCCGGAGAGCGCGCGCATGTTGGTGTCGGCCTTGTCGGTCAGGCCCAGGCCGGCGAGCAGCTCGTCGATCCAGTCTTCGTTGCGCCGGATGCCAAAATAGCCGGACTGGAACCGCAGCGCCTCGCGCACGGTGAAAAAGGGGTCGAACACCAGCTCCTGCGGCACCAGCCCCAAGTCGCGGCGCACACGCATCGGCTCCGCGTGCACATCCGAGCCGAACACCGCGACCGCCCCTTGGCTGGGACGGCTCAGTCCTGCGAGGATGCTGATCAGCGTGGTCTTGCCGGCACCGTTGGGCCCGAGCAAGCCGAAAAACTCGCCCGGCTGGATGTCGAACGTGACGTCGTCCAGGGCCTGCAGCGGCCCGCGCGGCGACGCGAACCGCTTGCTGACGTGCGCGAAAGTGACAGCGGCGGACATAAACCCGCCATTCTACGTCGGCAGCAGCTCCGCCACCCCGTACACCTGTGCAAGCGCCTGGAGCCGCTCGGGCAGACGGCGTACGTGCCAGTCGCCACCGCGCGCCAGCACCTCGCGCCGCAGCGCGAGCAGCGCCGCCAGCGCGGACGAATCGAACACCTGCAATGCCCCGGCATCGACCGCCACCGCGGCCCCGGCGGGCACGGACGCGAGCGCGCGCCGGCACTCGGCCAGATAGGCCTCGGCCTGCGCGTGGGTCAGGGTCGCCGGCAGCGCCGGCAGATCGACGAAGCGCCCCTCAGCCATCGCGTCACGAGCGTTGCGCGTTGGCGCGGTTGCGCTCGGCCAGCGCGGCGATCAGCCCGTCGATCCCCTTGGCGTTGATCTCCTGCGCGAACTGGGTGCGGTAGGTCTCGACGAGCCAGACCCCCATCACGTTGAGGTCGTAGACCTTCCAGCCCGCGGGCGTCTGCTCCAGCCGGTAGTCGAGCTGGATCGGCTCGCCCCTGCCGCGGATTTCGGAGCGCACGACGACCTCGGACGCCCCGGCGGCCGCACGGCTCGGCTTGACCACCAGCGTCTGGTCGCGGATCTGCGTCAGCGCCCCGGCGTACGTGCGCACCAGCAACGTTTTGAACTCCGCCTGCAGCCGCTGGCGCTGCTCGGGCGTGGCCTGACGCCAGAAGCGCCCGACGGCCGACGCGGTCATGCGCTCGAAATTGACGTGCGGCATCAGCAGCGTGTCGACGAGCTGCGTGATGCGCGCCAGATCCCCGTTGCGGATCGCGGCGTCGCGCTTGACGGCGTCGAACACCTCGCCGGCGACGCGCTGGATGAGCGCCTCGGGCGCTTCGGGTTGGGCCTGCACGGCGGACACCCACCACGGCAGCGCGAGCGCCAAACCGGCACCGCGCAACCAGCGGCGCCGGGCCACCGAAACCGGGGAAGACAGGGATGCGTGTGTCATGCTTCGTTCGAATCGCGGGCGGGCCTGGCGGTTTCCGCCCCGTTACCAAGGGTTACGATCCACCCACCGCGGCGGCCAACGGCGCGCGCGCGGCGTCATGCGTCATTCCTCCTCGCCCCGCGCGGCGTCGATCTGCCGCTGGCGGCGTGCCAGGTAGGCATCGCGGGTGAAGCTGTACTTGTCCAGCGCCGCTTCTTCCAGCAGCTCGCCGGCGCGCAGCACCGAAGCGCGCGTGTCGACGATGCGCAGCGCCTGCGTCGTGTTGCGCGTCGGGATATCGTCGATGCCCTGGCTGACCGGATCGCCCTGGCGGTCGACGGGCAGCGCCACCGTCTCGCGCACCGTCGACGGCCCGAGCAGCGGCAGCACGACATACGGCCCCGGCGGCACGCCCCAACGGCCCAGCGTGTGGCCGAAATCGAGCGTCGTGCGGGGGATGCCCATCTCGGTCGCGAGGTCGAGCACCCCCCCGAAACCGAGGACGGTGTTGACGCTGAAGCGCATCGCGTTTTCCGCCGCAGGCTGCAGCCGCGCCTGCAGCAGCGCGTTGACGGCGGACCACAGGTCGCGCCAGTTGCCAAAGAGGTTGCTGACCCCCGTGCGCACCGGTCGCGGCACGGCCGCGACGTAGCCCTCGGCCACCGGTTTGAGGACCGCGCGGTCGACCGCGTCGTTGAACTGGTACACGCCCCGGTTGAGGGGCTCGAGCGGATCGCGCGGGTTTGCATCCGGCCCCGTGGCACAGCCGGCGAGCAGCGCGAGCGCCGCGCCCCCCGCCACGAGGCGCGCGCCCTGTCGTGACAGCATGGCCTTCATTTCGTTTCTCCGGCTTCTGCGGCCTTGTTGAACAGGAACTGCCCGATCAGGTTCTCCAGCACCAGGGCCGACTGGGTCTGTGTGATCACATCCCCATCGGACAAATTGGCATCGGTTCCACCGGGCTCAATGCCCACGTACTGCTCCCCGAGCAGGCCGCTGGTGAGGATTTTGAACGAGCTGTCCTTGGGGAAAGCATAGCGCGATTCGAGCGCGAGCACCACCCGCGCCTGATACGTTTTGTCGTCAAAGGCGATCGACTCGACCCGACCGACCACCACCCCGCCGCTGCGCACCGCGGCCTTGGGCTTGAGCGACCCGACGTTGTCAAACAACGCCGTCACCCGGTAGGTCGGCTCCAAGCTGAGATTCAGCAAATTGGCCGCCTGCAGGGCCAAAAACAGGATGGCTGCCGCGCCGATGAGCACGAACAAACCCACCCACACGTCGATTTTCGTTCGTTGCAGCATGGCCCAGCCTCTTTCCTCAAATCGAAAACATCCAAGCGGTCAACACAAAATCCAACCCCAGCACCGTCAACGAGGCCATGACCACCCCGCGCGTGGTGGCGCGCGAAACGCCCTCTGGCGTCGGATGCGCCGCATACCCCTGCAGCAAGGCGATGAAAGTCACCGCAACGCCGAACACCACGCTCTTGAGCATGCCATTGCCCACATCGGCCCACACATCGACACCGTGCTGGATCTGGCTCCAAAACGCCCCGCCATCGACGCCGATGAGCAGCACCCCCACCACCCAGCCGCCGATGATGCCCATCGCACTGAACACCGCCGCCAGCAGCGGCGTCGCGATCACCCCGGCCCAAAAGCGCGGTGCCAACACACGTTGGATGGGGTCGACCGCCATCATCTCCATCGCACTGAGCTGCTCGCCCGCCTTCATCAAACCGATCTCGGCGGTCAGCGACGTGCCGGCACGCCCCGCAAACAGCAAGGCCGTCACCACCGGCCCTAACTCACGCACCAAGCTCAACGCCACCAGCAACCCCAACGCCTCGGATGAGCCGTAGCGCTGTAGCGTGTAGTACCCCTGCAGCCCGAGCACGAAGCCGACGAACAGGCCGGAGACGGCCACGATCGACAGCGAGTGGTTGCCCAGGAAGTGCAGCTGGTCCCGAACCAGCCCGAAGCGCCGCAGCGCCGGCGCCATCCCCAGCACCAGGCGCACGAAAAGCCGTGCGCCCAGCCCGATGTCGGCGAGCTTGGTACGCACCGCAAAACCCAGGTCTGCCAGACGCCCCCCTTTCATGCACGCCCTCCCTGAGCGGCACGCGGCCCGAAATCCTCCTCCACCGAGACGGCAGGATAATGAAAACGCACGGGGCCATCCGGTGCCGCCTGAATGTACTGCTGTATCAGCGGATCGTCACTGCGCCGGACCTCGTCGGGCGTGCCCTGCAGCGCCACCTTGCCATCCACCAACACCACGATGTGGTCGGCCACCGCGAACGTGAAATCCAGCTCGTGCGAGACGACGACGCTGGTCAGCCCCAACGTGTCGTTGAGCTGGCGGATCAGCCGCGCCGCCGTCCCGCGCGAGATCGGATCGAGCCCGGAAAACGGCTCGTCGTACAGCACCAACTCCGGATCGAGCGCAATCGCACGCGCCAGCGCCACCCGCCGCGCCATGCCGCCCGACAGTTCACCGGGCATGCGGTCGCGCGCACCGCGCAAGCCCACCGCGTGCAGCTTCATCAACACGATGTCACGGATCAGCGGCTCTGACAGCTGGGTGTGCTCGCGCAGCGGAAACGCCACGTTGTCGAACACCGACATGTCGGTGAACAACGCGCCGAACTGGAAGAGCATCCCCATGCGGCGGCGCATTGCGTACAGGCCTGCGCGATCGAGCGTCCCGATATCGTGCCCATCGAAGAACACCCGGCCGTTGTCGGGGCGCAACTGCCCTCCCATGAGGCGCAAGATCGTGGTCTTACCGCCGCCCGACGCCCCCAGCAGCACCGTCACGCCACCCCGAGGGACCACCATGTCCACGCCATCGAGCACGCGCCGCCCGTCGCCATAGCCGAAGACGACCCCTTGCAACTCGACGAATGGCGACGGCTTCATGTGTGCAGGCCACAGAAAAAAGACGGCCGGAAAACCCGGCCGCCCGATGATAAGGGATAACCCGAAACGGCGCCGGCCCGCCCACGGCCGGTGCGCCGTAGGCGGTATCAGCGCGGCAACACCGACGCGCCCATCAGGAACTCGTCCACGGCGCGTGCCGCCTGCCGGCCCTCGCGGATGGCCCACACGACCAGCGACTGGCCGCGCCGCATGTCGCCCGCCGCGAACACCTTGGGCACGTTGGTCGCGTAGCCGCCGACCGGCTCCGTGTGCGCCTTGGCGTTGCCGCGCGCGTCCTTCTCGACGCCGAAGGCGTCCAGCACGGTCCCGATCGGCGACACGAAGCCCATCGCCAGCAGCACGAGGTCGGCCTTGTACTCCTTCTCGGTGCCCGGGATCTCGACGAGCTTGCCGTCCTTCATCTCGACGTGCACGGTGCGCACCGCGGTGACCTTGCCGTTCTTGCCGACGAACTCCTTGGTCGCGATCGCAAACTCGCGCTGGCAGCCCTCCTCGTGGCTGGTGCTGGTGCGCAGCTTGAGCGGCCAGTACGGCCAGGTCAGCGGCTTGTTCTCCTGCGCCGGCGGCTGCGGCATGACCTCGAACTGTGTGACGCTCGCCGCGCCGTGCCGGTTGCTCGTGCCCACGCAGTCGCTGCCCGTATCGCCGCCGCCGATGACGATGACGTGCTTGCCGGTCGCGGTGATCTGCTTCTTGAGCTTGTCGCCGGCGTTGACCTTGTTCTGCTGCGGCAGGAACTCCATCGCGAAGTGGATACCGTCGAGCTCGCGCCCCGGTACCGGCAGGTCGCGCGGCTGCTCGGCGCCGCCGCACAGCAGCACGGCGTCGAACGCCGCCAGCAGCTCCTGCGGCGTCACGACCTCGCGCGCGTCGTTGGTCACCTTGCAACCGTCGGGCAGCGCCCCCACCAGCACGCGCGTACGGAAGGTCACCCCCTCGGCCTGCATCTGCTCGACGCGGCGGTCGATCAGCCACTTCTCCATCTTGAAGTCTGGGATGCCGTAGCGCAGCAGGCCGCCGATGCGGTCGTTCTTCTCGAACACCGTCACGTCGTGCCCGGCGCGGGCGAGCTGCTGCGCGGCCGCCAGCCCCGACGGGCCGGAGCCGACCACCGCGACCTTCTTGCCCGTCTTGACGGCCGGTGGCTGCGGCCGGACCCAACCCTCCTTCCACGCGCGGTCGGCGATGGCGTGCTCGATCGACTTGATGCCCACCGGGTCGTCGTTGATGTTGAGCACACACGCCGCCTCGCACGGCGCGGGGCAGATGCGGCCGGTGAACTCGGGGAAGTTGTTGGTGCTGTGCAGCACCTGGATCGCCCCCTTCCAGTCACCCCGGTACACCAGGTCGTTGAAGTCCGGGATGATGTTGTTGACCGGGCAGCCGTTGTTGCAAAACGGCGTGCCGCAGTCCATGCAGCGCGCGCCCTGCACCTTGGCCTGCGCGTCGTCGAGCCCGATGACGAACTCGCGGTAGTGCTTGATGCGCTCGGCCGGGGGCTGGTAGCCCTCCTCGACGCGCTCGTATTCCATGAAGCCGGTGATCTTTCCCATGATCGACAACCTCGTCAGATGGCGTGCTCAGGCGGTGGCGGTCTTGCGCGCCTTGGCGGCGGGCTTGGCCGGCGCGGGCTCGGCCGCGGGGGTCCCCTTGGCGGCGTTTTCGGCCAGCGCGCGCTTGTACTCGTGCGGGAAGACCTTCACGAAGCGCGTACGGGCGGTGGCCCAGTCGTCCAGCAGCGCGCGCGCCTTGGTCGAGCCGGTCCAGCGGTGGTGCTCCTCCAGCAGCTGGCGCAGCTGCGCCTCGTCGGTCATGCCGCGGTGCCAGATCGCGCGGTCCACGGTCGCCTCCTGCTCCGCGGCGGAGACGACGCGCTCCAGCGCCACCATCGCCGTGTTGCAGCGCTTGGCGAACAGCCCGTCCTCGTCGTAGACGTAGGCCACCCCACCGCTCATGCCGGCGGCGAAGTTGCGCCCGGTCTTGCCGAGCACCACCACGGTGCCGCCCGTCATGTACTCGCAGCCGTGGTCGCCCGTGCCCTCGACCACCGCCGTCGCGCCGGAGAGCCGCACCGCAAAGCGCTCGCCCGCCACGCCACGGAAAAACGCCTCGCCGCGCGTGGCGCCGTAGAGCACCGTGTTGCCGACGATGATGTTGTCGCCGGCGTCGCCACGGAAGTCGATGCTGGGCCGCACGACGATGCGCCCGCCCGACAGACCCTTGCCGGTGTAGTCGTTGGCATCCCCGATCAGGTACAGCGTGATGCCCTTGCACAGGAACGCGCCGAACGACTGGCCGCCGGTGCCCTCCATCTGGATACGGATGGTGTCGTCCGGCAGCCCCTCGGGGTGGTGGCGCGTGACCTCGCCGGACAGCATGGCCCCGACGGTGCGGTTGACGTTGCGCACACTCTCGATGAAGTGCACCTTCTCGCCCCGCTCGATCGCCGGGCGCGCCTTTTCGATCAGCTTGACGTCCAGCGCCTTGTCCAGCCCGTGGTCCTGCACCTCGACGTGGCGGCGTGCCACATCGGCGGGCATGGCCGGCTGGTGCAGCAACCGGCTGTAGTCCAGTCCCTTGGCCTTCCAGTGCTCGATGCCCTTCTTCATGTCGAGCAGGTCGGTGCGGCCGATCAGGTCGTCGAACTTGCGGATGCCCAGCTGCGCCATGATCGCGCGCACCTCCTCCGCGACGAAGAAGAAGTAGTTGACGACGTGCTCGGGCTTGCCGGCAAATTTCCGGCGCAGCACCGGGTCCTGCGTCGCCACGCCCACCGGACAGGTGTTGAGGTGGCACTTGCGCATCATGATGCAGCCCTCGACGACCAGCGGCGCCGTGGCAAAGCCGAACTCGTCCGCGCCCAGCAGCGCGCCGATGACGACGTCGCGGCCGGTCTTGATCTGGCCGTCCACCTGCACGCGGATGCGTCCGCGCAGCCGGTTGAGCACCAGCGTCTGCTGGGTTTCGGCCAAGCCGATCTCCCACGGGCTGCCGGCGTGCTTGATCGACGACCACGGCGACGCGCCGGTGCCGCCGTCGTGCCCGGCGATCACCACGTGGTCGGCCTTGGCCTTGGCCACGCCGGCGGCGATCGTGCCGACGCCGACTTCCGAGACGAGCTTGACCGAAATATCGGCGCGCGGGTTGACGTTCTTCAGGTCGTGGATCAGCTGCGCCAGGTCCTCGATCGAATAGATGTCGTGGTGCGGCGGCGGGCTGATCAGGCCCACGCCCGGCACCGAGTAGCGCAGATAGCCGATGTAGGGCGACACCTTGCTGCCGGGCAGCTGGCCGCCCTCACCGGGCTTGGCCCCTTGCGCCATCTTGATCTGGATCTGGTCGGCGCTCACCAGGTATTCCGCCGTCACGCCAAAGCGCCCGGAGGCCACCTGCTTGATGCGCGAGCGCAGGCTGTCGCCGTCCTGCAGCTCATAGTCGACCTCGACCTTGTCGTGACCGATGATCGAGCCCACCGTCTCGCCCTTGCGGATCGGGATGCCCTTGAGCTCGTTGCGGTAGCGCGCCGGGTCCTCGCCGCCTTCACCGGTGTTGCTCTTGCCCCCGATGCGGTTCATCGCGATCGCCAGCGTCGTGTGCGCTTCGGTCGAGATCGACCCGAGCGACATCGCGCCGGTGGCGAAGCGCTTGACGATCTCGCTGGCCGGCTCGACCTCCTCGATCGGGATGGCCTTGCTCGGGTCGACCTTGAACTCGAACAGGCCGCGCAGCGTCATGTGGCGACGGCTCTGGTCGTTGATGATCTGCGCGTACTCCTTGTAGGTGGCGTAGTTGCCGGCGCGCGTGGCGTGCTGCAGCTTGGCAATCGCGTCCGGCGTCCACATGTGTTCCTCACCGCGCGCGCGCCAGGCGTACTCGCCCCCGACGTCGAGCATGTCGGCCAGCAGCGGGTCGTTGCCGAACGCGCGCTGGTGCAGGCGGATCGCCTCCTCGGCAATTTCGAACACGCCGATGCCCTCGACGCGGCTGGCGGTGCCCGTGAAGTACTTCTCGATCGTCGCGCTGTTGATGCCCACCGCCTCGAACAGCTGCGCGCCGCAGTAGCTCATGTAGGTGGACACGCCCATCTTGGACATGATCTTGGACAGGCCCTTGCCCACCGCCTTGATGTAATTGGCGATCGCCTTGTCGGCCGACAGCTCGCCCGGCAGGTCCTTGTGGATGGCTTTGAGCGTGTCGAGCGCCAGGTACGGGTGCACGGCCTCGGCCCCGTAGCCCGCGAGCACGGCGAAGTGGTGCACCTCGCGCGCGCTGCCGGTCTCGACGACCAGGCCGGTCGCTGTGCGCAGCCCCTCGCGCACCAGGTGCTGGTGCACCGCCGACAGCGCCAGCAGCGCCGGCACGGCCACGCGCTCGCGGTTGACGCCGCGATCGCTGATGATGAGGATGTTGCTGCCGCTCTTGATCGCGTCCACCGCCTCGGCGCACAGCGAGGCGAGCTTGGCCTCGACCCCTTCCTTGCCCCAGGCGACGGGGTAGGTGATGTCGAGCGTGCTGCTCTTGAACTTGCCCCCGGTGCGGCGCTCGATGTCGCGCAGCTTGGCCATGTCGGCGTGGTTGAGCACGGGCTGGCTCACCTCCAGCCGCATCGGCGGGTTGACCTGGTTGATGTCGAGCAGGTTCGGGCGCGGGCCGATGAACGACACCAGCGACATCACGATCGCCTCGCGGATCGGGTCGATCGGCGGGTTGGTCACCTGCGCGAAGAGCTGCTTGAAGTAGTTGTACAGCGGCTTGGGCCGATCCGACAGCACCGGCAGCGGGCTGTCGTTGCCCATCGAGCCGACGCCCTCCTCGCCATTTTGCGCCATCGGCGCCATCAGGAACTTGATGTCCTCCTGCGTGTAGCCAAAGGCCTGCTGCAGGTCCAACAGCCGCGCATCGACGTGCTCCAGCGCCGCGTGCGCCGATTCGTCGGCCACCGTGCGCACGCTCGCCTCATCGTCACCGGCCACCGGGCGCTCGACGTCGTCGAGCCGGATGCGCAGGTACTCGATCCACTGCTTGTACGGCCGGGCGTTGGCCAGCGTCGCCTTGACCTCCTCGTCGTCGATCAGGCGCCCCTGCTCCAGGTCGATCAGGAACATCTTGCCCGGCTGCAGGCGCCACTTGCGCACGATCTTGCTCTCGGGCACCGGCAGCACGCCGGACTCCGACGCCATGATGACCATGTCGTCATCGGTAACGCAGTAGCGCGCCGGACGCAGCCCGTTGCGGTCCAGCGTCGCGCCGATCTGCCGCCCGTCGGTGAAGACGATCGCCGCCGGGCCGTCCCACGGCTCCAGCATCGCGGCGTGGTACTCGTAGAACGCGCGCCGGCGCTCGTCCATCAGCGTGTGCTGCTCCCACGGCTCGGGGATCATCATCATCACCGCCTGCGCCAGCGGATAGCCCGCCATCGTCAGCAGCTCCAGGCAGTTGTCGAACGTCGCGGTGTCGGACTGGCCGGCGAAGCTGATCGGGTAGAGCTTCTTGAGGTCCTCGCCCAGCACCGGCGAGCTCATCACCCCCTCGCGTGCGCGCATCCAGTTGTAGTTGCCCTTGACGGTGTTGATCTCCCCGTTGTGCGCGATATAGCGGTACGGGTGTGCCAGCGGCCACTCGGGGAAGGTGTTGGTCGAGAAGCGCTGGTGCACCAGCCCCAGCGCCGAGACGCAGCGCGGATCCTGCAGGTCGAGGTAGTACTCCCCGACCTGGTTGGCCAGCAGCAGCCCCTTGTACACCACGGTGCGGCTGCTCATGCTGGGCACGTAGTACTCCTTGCTGTGCGTCAGCTGCAGGCGCTGGATGGCGGCGCTGGCGGTCTTGCGGATCACGTAGAGCTTGCGCTCCAGCGCGTCCTGCACGATCACGTCGCTGCCGCGGCCGATGAAGACCTGGCGGATGATCGGCTCGGTCTTGCGCACCGCGGGCGACATCGGCATCGCCTTGTTGACCGGCACGTCGCGCCAGCCCAGCAGCACCTGCCCCTCGGCCTTGATCGCGCGCTCCAGTTCCTGCTCACACGCCAGCCGCGACGCGTGCTCCTTGGGCAGGAAGATCATGCCGACGCCATATTCGCCGGGCGGCGGCAGCGTCACGCCCTGCTTGGCCATTTCCTCACGGTAGAGCTGATCGGGGATCTGCAGCAGGATCCCGGCGCCGTCGCCCATCAGCGGGTCGGCCCCCACCGCACCGCGGTGGTCGAGGTTTTCCAGAATCTTGAGCGCCTGGGTGACGATCTCGTGGCTCTTGACACCCTTGATGTGGGCGACGAAGCCGACGCCGCACGCGTCGTGCTCCTGCGCGGGGTCGTACAGGCCGCGTTTCGCGGCAACGGTATTGGGGATAGCGGTCACGCCTGACTCCTTGGCCGGGTTGACAGGAAGATGCGGCAGCTTAGTGCATTGCCGCCGTTTCGGCAAGCACTTTATTTGGGGTCAGAACACAATTTATTACTCGCAGTCACCAGTCACCCAATTATTTGGGGACAGATGAATCGTCGGATGACGGGGATTTGCGGGGCCGGCCGGGCCGCGCCGGTTGCGTGCGGCGGCCGGTCTGGGCCTGCAACTGCGCCAGAAACGCCGCATCGCCGACCGGCCAGCCCTTGACCGCCGCGTCGCGCAGCCGCTGCGCGTGGGCGGGCGGCAGGCCATCGTGCACCCGGCGGCGATAGGCCGCCTCGCGCGCGAACGGTGTGTCCCCCAGCGCCCACCACACCGCCGGTGCCTGCAGCCCACGCTGCGGCGCAAGGCCCACATAGTGGCGGTGGCTGGACCACGGCCACCCCTCGGGCGCCGGCGCGAGCCCGGCGCGCACCGGCTCCCCGTCCAGCCACACCAGCGCCGCGAGCAGCTCCGACGGCGCCACCACCGTGCCGCGGTAGCGCCCCTCCCACAGCGTGCCGCTGCGCCCGTGGCGCTGGTTGAAGCGCCGCACGTACGCCCGCCCCACCGCCTGCATCAGGCGCGGCAGCGCACCGTCACGCTGCGGCGTCAGCAACAGCCACACTGCATCGCGCAGCAGCGCGTAGCCGTGCAGCGCAGCGCCCTCCCGCGCCGCAGCGTCCGTCAACAGGGCCAGGAAGGCCTGCCGGTCGTCGTCATCGAAGAACACTGGCTGCCGGTTGTGCCCCTGCCACAACACCAGGTGGGGCAACCCCGTCACCGCCAGCCGCGGCTGTCGCGCCATTCACCGGCCCTCCATCCGTTGCGGCGGCGGACGGTCGTGCAGCCCCATGCGGCGCTGCAGCGCAACCGCCAGCGCCGCCCCCACCCCGCAGCACGCCACGTTGACCACCCACGTCCCGTGCCAGCCCCCGAGGCGGGACGCGAGCCATGCGACCAGCGGCGGGCCCACGAACTGACCAAGGGAGGAAAGCTGCTGGACCCAGCCCACGGTCGTCGAGACGGTTTGCGGCCCCGGCGCCAACCGCACCGCCAGCGCAAACAGCGTCCCGGGCACCAGCCCGCCGAGCGCCGAAAAGACGAGCACCGCCCCATACGCCAGCGCGCCGCCGCCGGTGAACGTCCCGATGGCGCCGACCGCCATCGCCCCATACCCGCCCCACAGCAGCGTGCGCGGCGCCACCCCGCGCGCGAGCAGGCGGCCGGCGGCGATGTTGCCCGTGAGGTTGATGCCGGCAGCGAGCGCGCTGGCCCACCCCACCCGGGCGGCCGGCCAGCCCGCCTCGGTGTAAATTGTGGGCAGGAAGCCGACCACCGCCAGCCACTGCCCGGAGTACATCAGAAACGCCGCGGCCACCAGCCACGGCCCCGGCGCCGACAGCGTCGTGCGCAACCCGCGCCACGCCGCGGCGAGCGCCGCATGGCCAACGTCCGGCCTATGTTCATCCGGCGCGACCCGGGCTCGTACCGCCAGCGCGCCACCGACCGCGAGCGCGGCCAGCAGCGCCCATGTCGGCCGCCAGCCGATGGTAGCGTAGCCGAGCGGCGCGAGCAGCAGCCCGGTTGCGGCGCCGATCGGCATGTACGCCCCCCACCAGCCCAGTGCCCGGTCGAGCAGCGGGCGCAGCGGCACCGCGCGGCGCAGCAGGCCCGGCGCCGGCAGCACCGTCATCAGAAAGCCGATCCCTTCCACCGCCCGGGTCGCGAGGAGCACCGGCGCAGCATCCGCCAACGCCCCGAGCGCACTGCCGCTGGCCAGCAGCAGCAACCCCGCCATCATCACGCGCCGCGGCCCGAGCCGGTCGGCGAGCTGGCCGAACAGCGCGCCCGCCGCCATCCCGGCGACCTGGATCATCGACAGCAGAAAACCCGCCTGCACCAGCGTCAGCCCGAGCTCGCGCGTCAGGAGCGGGATGACCGGGGGGAGCTTGCCCACGTGCAGCGCCGCCGCGATGCCGACCGCGACGATCAGCCGCGGCTGCGCCGGCAGCGCCGCCGGGCGGAAGGACAGAGGTGCAGCCGCGGCCATGCGTCAGGCAAACAGGCGCTCGCCGGTCAGCCGCTCGTGCTCGCGGATCGCGTAGCGGTCGGTCATCCCGGCGATATAGTCCGCCACCTGCCGGCGCAGCGACAGACCCGCCCGCCGCGCCCCTGGGGGCAGCAACGCGGGGTCACCGCAGTACGCCCGGTACAGGTCCGCGACCACGCGCCGGGCGCGGCCGGTCGTCTCCATCACCTGCGGGTGGCGGTACAGGTGCGTCATCAGAAAACGCTTGAGCTCCGCCGATGCGGCCCGCATCCCGCCGGAGAAGCCCAGCAACGGCGGGGACGCGCACACGTCCTCCAGCGTCTGCACGCCGGCGTCACGCAGCGCCCGGCGCGTCGCGTCGATCACGTCGTACACCTGCGCGCTGAGCATGCGGCGGATGGCTTCGTACAACAGGCGCCGCCCGCGCAGCGCCGGGTGTTCGGCGAGCGCCTCGCGGCGAAAGGTCTCGAACAGCGGCACCGCCTCGAGCTGTTCCAGCGTCAGCAGACCGCTGCGCACGCCGTCGTCGATATCGTGCGCGTTGTAGGCGATCTCGTCGGCCACGTTGGCGAGCTGCGCCTCCAGCGACGGCGAGCGGCCCGTCAGAAACCGATGGCCAACACCACCGGGCTCGCGCGCCTCGAGCCACTGGGCGTTGGCGCGGGAGCAGTGTTTCAGAATCCCCTCGCGCGTCTCGAAGCACAGGTTGAGCCCGTCGAACGCGGGGTAGCGCTCCTCCAGCTCGTCGACGACCCGCAGGCTCTGCAGGTTGTGCTCGAAACCGCCGTGCGGCTCCGCCTCGCCGCGGGGCTCCTGCGCCGCCGGGCCGGTGTCCTCGTGCAGACAGGCGTTGAGCGCGTCCTGCCCCGCGTGCCCGAACGGCGTGTGCCCGAGGTCGTGCGCGAGCGCGATCGCCTCCACCAGGTCCTCGTGCAGGCCGAGCGGCCGCGCGATGCTGCGCCCGAGCTGCGCGACCTCGAGCGAGTGCGTCAGGCGGGTGCGGAACAAGTCCCCCTCATGGTTCAGGAAGACCTGGGTCTTGTACACGAGGCGCCGGAACGCCGTGCAGTGGATCACCCGGTCGCGGTCGCGCTGAAACGCATTGCGCGTCGGGGCGGGCGGCTCCGGGTGCCGGCGCCCCCGGCTGCGGTCGGGATCGCACGCGTACGGCGCCAGCATCCCGCCCCCCGTCACGCCGTGCAGGCGTCGATGACCTCGGCGACCAGCGCGTCCGGCACCGCCTGCAGCGTGGCGTGCCCCGCCTCGTCGACCACGACGAAGCGGATCGCGCCGCCCTCGGCCTTCTTGTCCACGCGCATCAATTCGAGGTAACGCGCGGCGTTGTCGGACGCCAGCACCGGCGCGCGCGTCGGCAGCCCCGCCGCCGCGATCAGGCGCGTAAGGCGCTCCACATAACCGGCGGACACCCGCCCCAGCCGGTGCGACAGCGTCGCCGCCATCACCATGCCGCAGCCCACCGCCTCGCCGTGCAGCCAGGCGCCGTAGCCCAGCCCCGCTTCGATCGCGTGCCCGAAGGTGTGGCCGAAGTTCAGGATCGCGCGCAACCCGGACTCGCGCTCGTCCTGCCCCACGACCGCGGCCTTGATCTCGCAGCTGCGCCGCACGGCCAGCGCGACCGCTGCCGGCTCCCGGGCGACCAGCGCCGCGATGTGCGCCTCGATCCAGCCGAGAAACGCGGGATCCGCGATCGGCCCGTACTTGATCACCTCCGCCAGCCCGGCGCTGAACTCGCGCGCAGGCAGTGTCGAGAGCGTGTCGAGGTCGCACACCACCCGCACCGGCTGGTAGAACGCGCCGATCATGTTCTTGCCCAGCGGGTGGTTGATCGCCGTCTTGCCACCGACCGAGGAATCCACCTGCGCCAGCAGCGTCGTCGGCACCTGCACGAACGGCACGCCGCGCATGTAACACGCGGCGGCAAACCCGGTCATGTCGCCGATCACCCCGCCGCCCAATGCGAACAGCACCGTCTTGCGGTCGCAGGCCTCGGCCAGCAGTGCATCGAAAATGCGGTTCAGCGTCGGCCAGTCCTTGTGCGCCTCGCCGTCCGGGAGCACCACCTCCAGCACCCGGCCGTAGTGGGGCGCGAGCGCCGCGCGCAGCCGCGGGGCATAGAGCGGCCCCACGGTCTCGTTGGTCACGATGACCGCCGTCGACGCCCGGGGCAGCCCGGCCCACGTCGCTGGAGCGTCCAACAGACCCGGCCCGATCAGGATCGGGTAGCTGCGCTCCCCCAGGTCGATCGTGACCGTGTGCAACACACCCGGTGGCGCCGCGCCGCGGACGGCCGGTATGCCGGTGGGATCGGCGGTCGGGACGGTCGCGTGCGCCGCGTTCGCGCGGTGTGGGGTTTCGATACCGGTAGCGGCAGTGTCCATGACTCAGAGTGTAGCCGGCGCCTGCCGTCACGCGCCAAGGCAGTAGGCGGCACGCGGGGCCATTGGCGGGTACCAGCGCCTGCAGCGAACGGCTGGGGTCACGAGCCGAGCGAATGACCACGAAACCACGCGGACCACACACGAACTGCGCACGGACCGGGCGGGCTGCTTCAGCCTCCGCGATGTGCGCTCTCCTCGGCAGCCGAGGCTGCGCCATCGCCGGTGCCGGGAAATGCCTCAGCACCTGAGAGCTCGAGCTGCATCAGGATCATGTTGACCAGCGTCGCCACCGACGGCCGCCCGGTTTCGATCACATAGTGCGCCGTCTCCCGGTACAGCGGATCGCGCGCCGCGTACAGCTCCCGCAGGCGGGAGAGCGGGTCGGTCACCTGCAGCAGCGGGCGCGTGCGGTCGTGCCGCAGGCGGCGGCTCAGCTCATCGGGCGTGGAGCGCAGGTAGAACACCCGCCCCCGTTGCCGCAGCCGCCGCCGGTTCGCGGGCCGCAGCACCGCGCCGCCCCCAGTCGAAAGCACGCACGCCGCCCCCAGCGTCAGCTCGTCGATCACCGCCTCCTCGATATCACGAAACGCGGCCTCCCCCTCGCGCTCGAAAAACGCGCGGATGCTGCAGCCGATGCGCTCCTCGATGACCTGGTCGGAATCGACGAACGGGAGCTGCAGCCGCCGCGCCAGCTGCCGCCCGACAGTGGTCTTGCCGGCGCCGGGGAGGCCGATTAAAAAAACGCCCGGGATCATCCGTGGTAGGAGGGGGAATTTACCCCTCTCCCGTTACGGTTATTATTGGGGGCAATTATCCGTAGCGCTTTTGTTGCCATTATCGCGCACCGTTACGGTCGCCGTGCCAACCGATCCGTTGCTGTCGATCACCGTGATAACCACATTTTGATCCTCTGCAACGCACCCCGTTACCGCTCCGACAAACGAACCATTCGTCCGAATGGTACCGTCCGCGTTGAACGTGGGCGGCGTGATGCCGGAAACTGCCACCAAGGTCGGATTGCTGCTAAGAACCGTGAGGTTCCCTCGCGCGCCCGTGACGACACTGAACGAAATCGAACCCCCAGAATTTTCACCCACAGTAACCGTGGACGGCGACACCCGAATTTGCGTCGTGGCGGTGTTGACCGTGACTTTGGTTTTTACCGTTTTGCCGGTCGCGTCCGCAAACACCACATCGACATCCCCGGTCGCCAGCAGCCCCGTGATCTCGAAAGTGTCGTCCGTACCCGCCAGCGGCCGCACCTGAATGGCGGCGGGGATCCCTCCGGCGATCGAATAGGGTTTTTGACCGCCCGACAACACGACCGAGGCCGGAATACCAGCCGGCAGCGTCAAACTATCCGACGAGATGCGCAGCTCCGGAGAACCGACCGATACCGCGACGGTCAACTCTTTCCCCGCCGCATCACGAATGCGGACGTTGGTCGTGCCGATCGCTTGCCCCTCGATGCGCCACTGTTCCGCATCCAGTTGCGTCACGGTCGCGACGAGCACGTTGTCCCCGGTAATCGTGTAAGGCTTGACACCTCCGGCTACACGAAACACGCGCGCTTGCGACGGGCCCACGCCGATCGACAGGTTCGCCGGTGCCGTGGTGTAGAGCGGAACACTGGTACCAACGGTCACCGCTATCGTCACGCTGGCCCCCTGGTTGTCCCGCACGACGACATTGGCCGATGCCCCTGCCGTGACGCCGCCGACGACGAGCGTGCTGCCGTCCATCGCCGCGGCGACCAGGGCGGCTTCAGAACTGACCGCACGGTAAGGCGGAACCCCCCCCGTGACCGGGATGAACCGCGACTCGCCGGGCAAGACGGTCAGCGCGGTCAGTCCGCCGACCGACAAATCACCCGCATTCGGGTTTTTTCCTGGCGAGCCTCCGCCGCCTCCACAGGCCGCCAACAAGCCCATCACGATGACCGCCAAACACCATTCGACCCATTTCTTCATTTTTGACTCCAGAGAATGCATACACTCACTCAGCGAGACGAGCCCCCATCATCCACGATCACCGGGGTTATAAAGATGAGGGTCTCCGTTTTTGCCGCACTGTTGCTCCGCGTTTTAAACAGGTTGCCCAGAACCGGAACGTCACCCAGAACAGGTACTTTGTCGACCGACTGCGTCTCCTCCTGCTCAAAAATCCCACCGATCATGACGGTACCGCCATTTTCCACCATGACCTCCGTGTCGATTTCTTTGACAGCCAGCTGGGGCCCCGCATCGGTAATACCGATCAATCGATTCTTCGTAGCCTTGATCTTCAGCAGCACCTGTCCAGATGGCGTGATCTGCGGCGTCACATCCAGCAACAGATTCGCGTCGATGGTTTCTACAACGTCTTCGATTTGGCCTTGCGCGTTCGTGCGGCGACGAATGAACCTGAGTTGATCGCCCTGCTTGATCGTCGCCTTGTTCAAATCCCCCGTAACGATACGGGGACTGGAAACGACTCGCCCCTGATTATCAGACTCGAGCGCCGAGATCTCTAGATTGAGAAATCGGTTTGCTGCCGGGTTGAACAACGCCAACGCAAATTTTGGCACATCTGCGACCCTGTCTGACTTTGCCGGAAGATTGACAAAAGTCGTATTCGCGTTGGTCAACGCCCCGGCGCTTTCGCGCGTGGTGGCTGTAACCGCGTCATATGACCCGCCGATCGCGATCCGGTTGTTGCCGCCTACGGAATATCCGGCATCCCCCCCTCGCACACCACGCAAGTCCGCCCCACCCAGACGGACACCCAGTGTTTTACCGAATCCCTCCCGGGCTTCAACAATGCGCGCCTGGATCATCACTTGCCGTTTGCTCGTGTCCACGCGCCGGATGTAATCCCGAACCGCGTCCAACCGTCCGGAAACATCCGTCACAAACAACTGGTTCGTTCGGCTGTCGGCAATTACCGAACCACGCGAGGACAGAAGCCGATTGGTCGTCTGGTTATCCCCTGCGCCTGCAGCAACGCCATCTTTCAACGTTTTTGCAACTTCCTCCGCCTTGGCGAAATTCAGGCGAAACACTTCGGTGCGCAACGGCTCAAGCTCTTCGAGCTTTTTGTTCACCTCCCGCTGCGCCAGGGCTTCGGCGTCTAGGTCCTTTTTCGGTGCCACGCGGATCACGTTGCCCGTCTTCGTCATCCCCAGCCCCTTGGCCTCGAGGATGATGTCGAGGGCCTGGTCCCACGGCACGTCTTTCAAGCGCAGTGTCAGGTTGCCCTGCACCGCATCGCTGGTGATGATGTTGAAGTTCGTGAAGTCGGCGATGACCTGCAGCAGCGAGCGCACGTCGATGTTCTGAAAGTTCAACGACAGTTTTTCGCCGGTGTACTTGGGCCCCTGCACCAGCTTGTTGGGGTCGGCCTTGACGGGCCGTACCTCGAGGACGAAGCGGTTGTCGCTCTGGTAGGCCGAGTGTTCCCACTCGCCAGTCGGCTCGACGACGAGGCGCACGCGCTCACCGGCCTGGGTGGCGGTGATGGTGCGCACGGGCGTGCCAAAGTCCGCGACGTCCAGGCGGCGACGCAACCCCTCCGGCAGCGAGGTGCGCAGGAACTCCACGATCAAGCTACGGCCCTGGGGACGGATATCGACGCTCGTTTGCGGGTTGGCGAGTTCGACGATGACGCGCCCGGTGCCCTCGTCCCCGCGGCGGAAGTCGATGTCGCGCAGCGCCGCCGCCGCGGCGCCCGCACCGCCACCCGCGTCGAACGTCGGCGGGCTGTTGTCGGATCGCGCCGCCGCTACGCTGGCGGGGGTGTCGGCAGGCCGCAGCGTCAGCAACAGCGTCGTGCCCTGTACACGCGTCTCGTAGGGAACGGACCGGTTGAGATTCAGGACGATACGGGTCCGATCCGCCGCCTCCAGCACCCGTAAGGCACGCAGGACGCCCTGATTGACCTCGATGACGCTTTGCCCGCTCGCGTTACGGACCGCGGGCAGATCCAGCGACACCCGTGGCGGCGTCTGGATTGCAAAACTCGCCGGCGCCACCGACAAGGGCTCCGTCGTTTCGATGCGGACAACCTCCGCGTCGCCCGCCACCGAGGCTGTGATCGCCCGTATCGCAGGCTGCGCCAGCGCCATACCGCTGGCCAACAGACCGACGTACGCGAACGTAAACCCGAGCAACCACCGCATCCTTCGCACCCCCCTGTTAACCGCAGGATATTCCTTGATCATGGCTTGGCTTCCTGAAGCTGCAGCGACGCGGTGCGTTCGACCCACTCGCCTGCAGCGTCTTGTACGATTTCCTTGAGCACCACCTCGGACTCGGTGATCCGCGTCACGCGCCCGAGGTTTTGCCCCAAACGGGCACCCACGACCACCTGGTGCAGTTCACCGTTGACGCGAATGAGCGCGACGCGCCGCGCCCCTTTTTGCAGTATGCCCACCATCTCCATCGCATCGAGCGGAAATTGCTCCAGCGGCTCACGCGGCCGGTTCCGCTCCGCATCGAGCAAACGCGCGGTCGCACTGTCCGCCTGAAGGCGCAACACGCGCGCCAACCGTTCGTCCGAAAACGGCGACAACAGCTCCGCTGCCCCGTAGGGTTCAGGTCGAAATGCCACCGGTGCCGGCACAGGCTCCGGTTTCCGCGGCGCGATTTGGCGCTGCGCCTCCATCCATTGGCGCACGTCGGCGTCGTCAGCCCCCATGCACCCCGAAAACAGCGACAGACCGCCGACAGCGCACCACACGACGACTGCACGCCTCCATTGCCCCGTCACTTGCCGCCCCCTTTCTTCTTCTCTGCCGCATTGCGGGCCTTGAGCTCGTCCGGGTCGAGGTAGCGGTACGTTCGGGCGATCGCCTCCACCGTCAGTTGATCGGCCAATTTCGCATGTGGACTGACCGTCAGATCGTGCAGCGTCACGATACGCGACAGATGCGCCACGTCGGCCACAAACTGGCCAACGTCGTGATATCGACCGGTGACCCGGATCGTGATGGGCAACTCCGCGTAGTATTCGCGGACCGTCTCTTGCCCCGGCCGAAACAGCTCGAATTGCAATCCCCGGCCGATACCCGCCTGGTTGATATCGGACAACAAGGCGTCCATTTCCGCTCGGCTGGGCAACTGCTTTTCCAGTAGCGTGACGTACTGGCGCACTTCTTCGAGCTGAAGCTTCAAGACATCGCGATGCGCCGCAATGGCAAGCTTTTGACTAAACTGCGCCCGCAGCTCCTCTTCGCGACGGCGCTCGGCGTCGAGCGCCTCCCGCTGACCCGACAGCCAGGCGAACCACAACACACTCACGATGAGCGCAACAACTCCCAACAGCAACAATCCCCTTGGCAGAATGGGCCAACGAGAAGGGTCGTTGCGATCCAGTTGGGCGAATTGTGATCGCCATCGCTGCCAATCGATCGACAGGCGTTTTCGTTCCATGGCGGCAGATTCTCTCACCATCAGGTCGCGTCAGCGGGGTGCTTCTGAGCCGCCGATCCAGCATCGGTTGCACCCGCGCCAGCGGTCGTGCCGGGCTCCGCGTTCACCTGTGTGGCGCGAATGGAAAACTGAAACACGGGCCGTTGCCCGACTCCGCCCGCCAGCGAGATGTTACCGGCGGCAATCTCGATCAACTGGGGCTGACGCAGCGAAGATTCATCGTTGTTGAGCCGACGCAAAAGTTCCGATACGCGCTCTTGAGATTGGGCGATGCCGGTGATGGTCAAAAGCGAGCCCTCCTGCTTGACGGAACGCAACGCGATACCTTCGGGAAGCCGTTGCGCCAGTTCGTTGAACAGCCGAACCGGACCGTTGCGGGCACTCTGAAGCTCCTGCACGGCTTGCTGACGGGCTTTCAGTGCCTCGACCTCGGCACGCAGCGTCGCCACTTCTTTGATTTGGGCATCGAGCTTGGCAATCTCCTCCTGCAGCAACCGATTGCGATCGGCCTGATTGGACAGTTGCATCTCCATGGCGGTGTAGATCAACGCCGCCACCGCCAAACCCAACACCGCTGACATCGCAAGCTCACGATAAAACGCCTCGCGACGGCGTTTGCGCTCCCACTCCCGGTGCGGCAACAGGTTGATCGTGATCACGGGTAAAACCTCCGCAACGCCAGTCCTGTCGCGACGAGGAAAGCCGTGGGCACCAGCCCGACGGCCATCTTCGCCTCGCTCAACATGCCCTCGAAGGGATCGAGGACCCGCGTGTCAAACCCGGTGGCCTTCGCCACGATATCCGCCACCCCCGGCAGGCTGGCCGTCCCCCCCGACAGCAGAACGTGATCGACACGGTTGTGTGGGGTACTCGTAAAAAAGAACTGCAACGCGCGGCCCATTTCTTGAGCCAGCGCCTCGAGAAATGGCTGGAGCACGCTTTGCGGATAATCCGCGGGCAACTCCGTGCCCATTTTCTTTTTGCGCTCCGCGTCCTCGGTCGACAGCGCATAGCGACGCGCGATGCTTTGTGTCAACGTAAAACCACCGATCGGCTGGTCGCGCTCGTAAATGACATCGTCATCGCGCAGCACCTGCAGCGATGTCGAAAGGGTTCCGATTTCGAAAAGGGCGATCAAACGCCCCTTCCCCTGCTCGGGCAGCGTCCGTATGATGCGCGCTGCCGCCAGACGTGCAGCGTAGGATTCCACGTCGACGATGACGGGCTCCAAGCCCACGGCTTCGGCCAGCCCCTGTCGTTCGGCGACTTTGTCTTTGCGCGCCGCGACCACGAGCACTTCGATTGCACCCGCAACCGCTGGCGATGGCCCCAGAATGCAATAGTCCAACGCCACTTCGGCGATCGGAAACGGCAGGTGCTGCGCCGCCTCCGATTCGATGTGCACCTCGAACGCGTCTTCGCCGAGTCCATCGGGAACCGTGACCTTGCGCGCAATGACCGATGCACTGGGCAACGCCAGCGCCGCCCGACGCGTTTTGGTGCCGCTCAGTCGCAACAGGCGGCGTAACGCGTCGGCAACCTCGTCAAATTTCTCGACACTGCCTTCGGCCACCCACCCCTTCTCGAGCGGCTGCGCTGTGCAGCGCAACACGGTCGGTCGATCGAGCTCGCCCCCAAGCTCGACGAGCTTGATCGCCGATGCCCCGACGTCGATACCCAGCAGGGGCTCGTGCCCACGTCGCAACGCCCACCAAAACGACTTCAACTGCCGACCTTTATAGAGACAATGAATTCACCCAAATCGGACGCGCATGCGTACACGCCGATCCCGTTGCGTTGCCCATGCAACGTACCGCTGAATACTATCACTTCATCATCCGTTGCGAGCCGATTTGGTGTGCGAAAGGCGTTGTGTGCCACGCGATCCGTTGCCTGAAACCGACAGCTTTGGCCGATTCGTATGGAGCCCTCTTGTGCACGTGTGGCGCGCGCCCCTAGCCCCCCAACCTATAATTCACAAGGTTGTTGACCCCGAGCGCTGTCGCCCCGACCGCCGCTGATCGTTGATGCCCACCGACACACCCTCTCCACCGTCACCCCGTCCCCGGTCCGGGTTGCGGCGATGGGTGTTCTCAATCGTCGGTGTCTTGGGTGCGTTGTCGTTGTCCGCCGCGATGCTGCTGGCCATCGGTCTGGCGATGGCCTACCCCAACCTGCCGGATGTGAGCGAGCTGGCCGACTACCGGCCCAAACTGCCGCTGCGCATCTACGCCCGGGACGGCACTTTGTTGGGGGAGTTTGGTGAGCAGCGCCGCATCGTCGTGCCTTTTGAGGACATCCCGCCCGTGATGATCAACGCGGTGCTCGCCATCGAGGACGCGCGCTTCTTTGAGCACAGCGGGGTGGACTACCGCGGCCTGCTGCGCGCGGCGCTGGCCAACCTCGGCGAGGCCAAGAGCCAGGGGGCATCCACGATCACGATGCAGGTGGCGCGCAACGTCTACCTCTCCAGCGAAAAGAGCTACCTGCGCAAGATCTACGAAATCCTGCTGACGTTCAAGCTCGAGCACCTGCTGACCAAGGAGCAGATCCTCGAGATCTACATGAACCAGATCTTCCTCGGGCACCGCTCGTACGGCTTCGCGGCGGCGGCGCGCACCTACTTCGGCAAGTCGCTGCAGGAGCTCACGATCGCGGAGGCGGCGATGCTCGCCGGCCTGCCCAAGGCGCCGTCGGCCTACAACCCCATCAGCAACCCCAAGCGCGCGCGCGCGCGCCAGCTCTACATCATCGACCGCATGCTGGAAAACGGCTTCATCACCGAAGCCGAGGCCAAGGCCGCGCGCGAGGAGCCGCTGCGGCTGCGCCGCCCGCAGGAGGCGGAACAGGCCCTGCACGCCGAATACATCGCGGAAATGGTGCGCCAGGCCATCGTCGAGCGCTACGGCGAAGACGCCTACACCGCCGGGCTGCAGGTGCACACGACGATCGACGCGGGCCTGCAGCGCGCCGCGTGGCGCGCGGTGCGCCAGGGGGTGCTGGCGTTCGAGCGGCGCCAGCACTACCGCGGGCCCGAGCGCTTCATCGAGCTGCCGCAGGAACCCGCCGCGCGCCAAGCCGCAATCGACGACGTGCTGGCCGCGGTGCCGGACGAGGAGCCGCTGCTGACCGCGGTGGTGCTGTCGACCGATGCGCGCAAAGTGGTGGTGGTGCGGGGCGACGACACACCGATCGAGATCACCGGCGCCGGGCTGGAGTCGGTGCGGTCGGGCCTGAGCGCAACCGCGCCGCCAAACCTGAAGCTGCGCCCGGGCGCGGTGGTGCGCGTCGCCAAGGACGCGCAGGGGTGGTACCTGACGCAGCTGCCGGAGGTGGAGGCCGCCTTCGTCGCTGTCGACCCGCGCGATGGCGGCATCCGCGCGCTGGTGGGGGGGTTCGATTTCGAGCGCAACAAGTTCAACCGCGTCACGCAGTCCCAACGCCAGCCGGGTTCGAGCTTCAAGCCGTTCATCTACTCCGCCGCGCTGGAAAAGGGCATCATGCCCGCGACGGTGGTCAACGACGCGCCGCTCTTCTTCCCGGCCAGCGTCACAGGCGGCAAGCCGTGGGAGCCGAAAAACTACGACGGCCAATACGAGGGGCCGATGACCATCCGCACCGCGCTGGCCAAGTCGAAGAACATGGTGTCGATCCACGTGCTGCGCGCGGTCGGCACGCAGTCGGCGCAGGCGTGGATCACGCGCTTCGGGCTCGATCCGGCCAAGCACCCGCCGTACCTGACGATGGCGCTGGGGGCGGGTGCCGTTACGCCGCTGGAGATGGCCGCGGGCTATGCGGTGTTTGCCAACGGCGGGCACTATCTGCCGCCGGTGTTGATCACCCGCATCGCCGACGCCAAGGGGCGGGTGCTGCTGGAGGTGCCGCCGCGGGCACCGGACGAAGCCAACCGCACGCTGCCCGAGCGCAACGCCTTCGTGATGAGCCAGCTGCTCAACGAAATCACCCGCTCCGGCACCGCGGCGCGGGCACAGGCCGTGCTCAAACGGCCGGACCTGTACGGCAAAACCGGCACCACCAACGACTCGCAGGACGCGTGGTTTGTGGGCTACCACCCGACGCTGTCTGCCGCGGTCTGGTTGGGTTATGACCAACCGCGCAACCTCGGGCGGCGCGCCACCGGCGGTGGGTTGGCGCTGCCGATCTGGATCGACTTCATGGGGCAGGCACTGCGCAACACCCCCGTGCAAGAAATTGCGGTACCAGCCGGCGTCGCTTTTGCCGGCGGCGACTGGCTGTACCAGGAGTACGCCGACGGCAGCTACGTGCGGCGTCTCGGCTTCGACGACGCGGTCGGGCAGCCGCCGGAGGGCGCGCCGCCGGACGGTGGCACCGACCCCGGCGAAAAACGCGGGATCCTCGACCTGTTCCGGCAGTGAGCGGCCGGTGCCCCTCAGGGCGCCCCCTCAAGGCGTGAAGGTCAGCGGCACGCCCGCCTGGGCCGACGCCTCGCGCGACAGATGCGCGAAAAACTCCCCGGCGCCCTTGGTGTCCATCCAGCGCTCGCCGTCGAAGCGGTAGTGGTAGCCGCCGGAGCGCGACGCCATCCAGATCTCGTGCAGCGGCTTTTGCAGGTTGATCACGATCTGGCTGCCGTTGCGAAAGGTCAGCGTCACCATCCCGCCGACGCGCTGGTTGTCGATGTCGGCGTCCGTCGTTTCGTTGAGGCGGTCGCAGTTGAGCTCCACCGCCTTGAGCACGGCTTCGGCACGGTCCAGGTATTCGAGGTCGGTCATCACTACAATCGCGCGGATGCTGAGAGACCGCCGCATTGTAGGAGCCCGGTGGTGGCTGTGCGCCGCGGGGCTGGCTTTGTCCCTGTCGGGGTGTGGTCAGAAAGGCCCGCTCACGCTGCCGCCCGAGCCTGCCACCGCCGCGCCGCCGACAGGCGCCCCCACCGCAGCAGCCGACGCGGCATCCGACGCGGCGGCCCCGTATCCGTCACCCTCCTCCACCGCACGCGCCCAGGCCACCCCCCATGCCCCACGCTGACACCGCCGCCCCGTACCTGCCGGGCGCACCGTTTTTTGCCTACCGCGACGGCGAGCTGTGGGTGGAGGGCGTGCGCGTGGCCGACCTGGCGCGCGCGCACGGCACGCCGTTGTTCGTTTACTCCGCGGCGGCGATGCGCGCCGCGGTGGCCGCCTACCAACGCGGGCTGGCCCGGCGCGACGCGCTGATCTGCTACGCGATGAAGGCCAACTCGACGCTGGCCATCCTGGAGGTGTTTGCGCGCGCGGGCTGCGGGTTCGACATCGTCTCGGGCGGGGAACTCGCGCGGGCGCTGCGCGCGGGTGCGGCACCCGACAAAATCGTTTTTTCGGGCGTGGGCAAAACGCGCGCCGAAATGCGTGCCGCCCTGCAGGCCGGCATCGGCTGCTTCAACGTCGAGAGCCGCGCCGAACTCGAGGTCCTCGATGCGGTCGCGCGGGAACTGGGTGTGCGCGCGCCGGTGAGCCTGCGCGTCAATCCGGACGTGGACGCGCAGACCCACCCCTACATCTCTACGGGCCTGAAGGACAACAAATTCGGCATCGCGCACGACGAGGCGCTGGACGCCTACCGGCACGCGGCGGGCCTGCCCGCCCTGCAGGTCGTCGGGATCGACTGCCACATCGGCTCGCAGATTACCAGCACCGGCCCGTACCTGGACGCGCTGGAGCGCGTGCTCGACCTGGTCGAAGCGATCGAGGCTGCGGGCATCCCGCTGCACCACCTGGACCTGGGCGGCGGGCTGGGCATCGAGTACCGCGGGGAGCAGCCCCCCGCGGCCGACACCTTGTGGCAGGTGCTGCTCGCCCGCCTGGATGCCCGCGGACACGGCCACCGGCGGCTGCTGCTCGAACCGGGCCGCTCGCTCGTGGGCAACGCCGGTATCTGCGTCACCCAAGTGCTCTACACCAAGCCGGGTGCCGCGAAAAATTTCCTGATCGTCGACGCGGCGATGAACGACCTGCCGCGCCCGGCGATGTACGAGGCCTACCACGCGATCGCGCCGGTGCGCCCGCGCCACGATGTCCCCGAGGTCGTGTGGGACGTCGTCGGCCCGGTGTGCGAAAGTGGCGACTGGCTGGGCCGCGAACGGGCGCTGGCCGTGCAGGCCGGCGACTGGCTCGCGGTGGGCTCCGCGGGCGCCTACTGCATGAGCATGGCGAGCCACTACAACAGCCGCGGCAAGGCGGCGGAAGTGCTGGTCAGTGGTGATCGCGCCCAGCTCATCCGCGCCCGCGAATCGGTCAGCGACCTGTGGCGTCAGGAGCGCGCGCTCGCGCTCGACTGATGGCGTCCCACACCCGCCAGCCCAGCAGCACCGCCAGGATCCCCGCGTAAACGGCCACCTCGCCGTAGAGCCGCTTGCCGCTGCGCATCCAGAAAAAGTGCAGGACGGCGAGCACCGCGACCGCGTACACCAGCCGGTGCAGCCGCCGCCAGCGCAGTGCGCCGAGCCACCGGATCGCCGCATCGAACGAAGTGGCCGCCAGCGGCAATAACCCCAGAATCGCGAGCATCCCAACGAGGATGAACGGGCGCTGGGCCACGTCATGCAACACCGCACGCACGTCCCAGCCCTGATCCAGCCACGCGTACGCCGTCAGGTGCACGGTGGCGTACGCGAACGCCCACAGCCCCAGCCCGCGGCGCCAACCCGCCAGCGCCCCCCAACCCGTCCAGCACCGCAGCGGCGTCACCGCCAGCGTCAGCCACAGGAACCGCAGCGCCCAGTCCCCGAGGCCGCGGATCAGCGCCTCGGCCGGATGGGCTCCCAGCCGGTCGGCCAGGGCCATCGCCCACAGCCACAGCGCCGGCACGGCACACAGCGCCAGCGCCCACGGCTTGGCCGCACGTAACGCGCGGTTGACGCTCACAGCGGCCGGCACGGTTCGGTTTCAGTAATGGCGCCGCAGGTCCATGCCCGCGTAGAGGTGACCCACCTGCTCCGCGTAACCGTTGAACGGCAGCGTCTTGATGCGCGGCGCAAACAGCCCGCCCTGCCCCAGCCGCCGCTCGGTGGCCTGGCTCCAGCGCGGGTGTGGCACGTCCGGATTGACGTTGGCGTAAAAGCCGTATTCGTGCGGTGCCGCCACGGTCCAGGCCGTCGCGGGCTGGCGCTCGACGAAGCGGATGCGCACGATGGACTTGCTACTCTTGAAGCCGTATTTCCACGGCACGACCACGCGCAGCGGCGCGCCGTTTTGCGCGGGAAGCAGCTCGCCGTAGAGCCCGAAGGTCAACAGCGTCAACGGGTGGCGCGCCTCGTCCAGCCGCAGCCCCTCGACATACGGCCACAGCAGCACGTTCGAGCGCAGGCCCGGCATACTCTCGCGGTCGGCCAGGGTGTGGAATTCGACGTACTTGGCGCTGCCCAGCGGCTGCACGCGCTCGATCAACGCCGCGAGCGGATAGCCGATCCAGGGCACCACCATCGACCAGCCCTCGACGCAGCGCAGCCGGTAGATGCGCTCCTCCATCGGCGCGAGCCGGAGCAATTCGTCGATGTCGAAGGTACGCGGCCGGGCGACGAGCCCGTCGACCTGCACCGTCCACGGCCGCAGCCGCATGCGGTGCGCCAGACGCGCGGGGTCTTCCTTGTCGACGCCGAATTCGTAGAAATTGTTGTACTGCGTGACCAGCTCGTGGGGCGTCAGCGCCTCGACGGTGCGCGCCCCGGGCACGGTGCTGGGGGTGGCGAGCAGCGGAGGCCGCCGACCGGGACGGGGCGCGGGATCGACGACCGCGGACGCTGTGCCCGCCGTTACCGGCTGCGCGGCGGGAGCCAAAGCCGCCCCCACCGACAGCCCCGCTGCCCGCCGCAACCACGCGCGGCGGTTCTCGTACACCGCGCGCGGGGTGATCTCGCTGGGCCGCGGCGTCATGGCGGAAACCCGCGTCAGAGCGACCCGTAGCTGTGCAGGCCGCTCAGGAACATGTTGACGCCGAGGAACGCAAAGGTCGTGATCCCCAAGCCGACCAGCGCCCACCACGCCGCCACCGTCCCGCGCAGCCCTTTCATGAGCCGCATGTGCAGCCACGCCGCGTAGTTGAGCCAGACGATCAGCGCCCAGGTCTCCTTCGGGTCCCAGCTCCAGTAGCCGCCCCACGCCTCGGCGGCCCACAGCGCACCCAGCACCGTCGCGATGGTGAAGAACGCAAAGCCGACGGCGATCGCCTTGTACATCACGTCATCGAGCACCTGCAGGCTCGGCAGCCGCTCGGCGATACGCCGGCGCGCGGCGAGGATGCCGCCGACGATCAGCGCCGACACCCCGAAGTAGATCGACCAGTAGACACCGCCCTTCTCGGCCGCGCCCTGGCGGAACACGAGCGGCTCGAAACACAGCACGATGCCCAGCAGCCACAGCGGCGCGAGCTTCCACCAGCGCGTCTCGGCGGCGCTTTGCTTGATCAGGTAGGCGAACGCCAGCATCGCCGCGATCGCAAAGGTGCCGTAGCCGATGAAGTTCGCGGGCACGTGCAGTTTCATCCACCAGCTCTGTAGCGCGGGCACCAGCGGCTGGATCTGGTGCGCCTCGCGCACGACGGTGTACCACAGCAGGAACCCGACCGCGGCGCTGACGATCAGCATCGCGAACGCCCCCATACGGCGGGTCTGGTAGCGGTCCTCGTAGTACAGGTAGTACGCCGCAGTCAGCCATGCGAACAGCACGAACACCTCGTACAGGTTGCTGACCGGGATGTGACCGATGCCGGGGCCGATCTGGTGGCTCTCGTACCAGCGCACCATCGTGCCCACCAGCGCCAGCGTCACCGCCACCCACGCGAGCCGCGAACCCAGGCGCTCGGCCGTGTCGCCGCGCGGTGCCAGCAGCCCGATCCAGTAGAACACCGTGCTCATGAAAAACAGCACGCTCATCCACAGGATGGCCGACTGGCTGGACAGGAAATATTTCAGCAGGAAGACCTGATCGGCACGCGCGAGGTCCGCGCGCCCGTCCACCTGGTACAGGCCGATCGCGAGCAACGACAGCGCCCCGACGACGACGGTGAGCGGCTGCACCGGGCGCCAGAACCACGCCAGCGCGATGAGGCTGGGCGCCGTCCCCGTCAGGATGGCGCGCTCGTAACCGTCCATGCGCTCGCCGTACACCGCGAACGCGACCACCGTCGCCACCACGACCAGCGCTGCGTACAGCCAGTCCCAGCGCGTGCGCCGCGCCAACCAGCCGCGCCACCCGGCGGTGGCCTCGGTGCCCCTTTGCCGGTGCAGATCGATCGTCTCCGTCATCGTCGTCATGTCACGCGCTCCGTCTCAAGGCGAAGTCAACAAAGCCCGCAGGCGTTCGAAAGCCCGGTCGTCGTCGAGCAGCTTGCGGTTGCTCGACAGCGCCATCGTGGCGCGGGCGCCGCCGTCCTGCGGTGCCAGCCACACCCACAGGCGCCGCTCACGCACGTACAGCATCGCAAAAACGCCCACGATCAGCAACACGCACCCGAGATAGACAATGGTCTTGCCAGGGGCACGCGCCACCTGGAAGACGCTCGCCTGCACCTGCTCGAAATCCTGCAGCTGCAGCACCAGCGGCGCGGGGTAAAAGAACGCGTCGGAGAGGCTCAGCACCGCCTGCGTCATGAAGTTCGCGGTCTTGTCGTCGCGCGCGGCCGCGGGCAGCCCGGCACGCTCGCGGCTGAGCTGGTACAGCTCGAACAGCGTGCCGTTGAGGATGCGCAGCAACACCTCGCCGGCGCGTTCGCGCTCGGCTTCCGGGACGTTGGCCTCCATGAAGGCCGACAGCGCCTGCAACCCGCCCAGCCGGGGCGCGCCGCCGTGCGGCAGGCGCTCGATCTCCGGGTCCTCGCCCGCGAAGAGCGCCAGCGCGCGCTGCGCCGATCCGGCCAGCGCCTGCGCCACCGGCGCCGGCTGGCCCTGCGCCGCCTGCGCGACGTAGCGGCGCACCGCCTCCGCGCGCATCGACGGATCGGCCAGCGCCGCGCGTAGCCGCAGGAAGCCGTCCATCGCGTCGTTGTCGTCCACCGGCACGCGCAGGTAGCGGAACGGCTCCGCGGGGCTTTCGCGCACGCCCAACAGGTACACGCGCTGCCCGTCCAGCTCGATCGGCAGCATGTAGTTGTGGTACTCGCGCGCCTGGCCGGCCTCGTCGCGCAGCTTGTAGGTGACGCTGGGGCCGACGTTGCGCAGCGTGCGCTCACTCACGGTCTTGTGACCCGCGCCGAGGCGCGCCTCGATCGCCTGCCGCAGATCGACCGCGCGCACGTCGGTGGCGGCGGCGTTGGCGCTGCCCATGTTCTCGACATTGATGACGCGCAGCCCCGTGAACTCGAGCCGCAGCCGCTCGCTGCCGTTGGTCAGCGTGGTCGCCTCACCGATGCGGCCCTGCACCTCGAACGGCCGCACGCTCGCCCCCATCGGCAGCGCCCGCAGCTTGACGAGCGAGCCGCCGTCGTCGAAGCTGGATTGGTAGATCTGGATGCCGCGGTGCTCCACCGGGTGGTTCACCTCGACCCGCGCCGGCCGCGCCTCGCCGGTGTAGCGGTCGTGGATCACGATGTCGCTGGCAAAGAGCCGCGGCATGCCGGTGTCGTAATACTCGACGATGAACTTTTTCAATTCGACGTCGAACGGCAGCTCCTGCAGGATGACGCCTTCGGGCTGCGCGAGCACCGCCACACCGGCGCGCGTGCCCTCGGTGACCAGCAGGTTGCCGCGGAAGGTCGGGTTGGCGTCGCTCAACCGGTGCTTGTCCGGCACCTCGGCGATCGCGCCACCGCCGCGAAACGGCTCCTTGCCGCCGAAGGCCATCTGCAGCCGCACCATCAGGTCACCGTCGAGCAGTCCGCCGATGCAGATGACGACGATCGCCGCGTGCGCCGCGAGGTAGCCGATCTTGTTGGCCGCGCCCGCCTTGGCCGCCACCATCCAGCCCGTGCCGGTCGGCGTCTCGCGCGACTGCAGCCGCACCTTCCAGCCCTGCGCCACCAGCGCCTGACCGATGCGCTCGGCCGCCGCCCGCGGGGCCTCGGGCAGCTCGGCCTGCGCCTTGTGGTGAAAGGCCTGCAGACTGCGCTCGTGCACGTGCTCCTTGAACTGGCGCAGGTCGGCCATGATCTTGGGCGTGTTGCGCACGATGCACAGCGTCGTGCTCACGACCAGAAACGCCAGGATCAGCAGGAACCACCACGCGCTGTAGACCGCATACAGGCTCAGCCGGCCAAACACCTCGGACCAGAACGGCCCGAACTGGTTGACGTAGTTGTTGATCGGCTCGTGCTGCTTGAGCACCGTGCCCACCACCGACGCGATGCAGATCACCGTCAGCAGCGCGATCGCAAAGCGCATCGACGACAGCAGCTCGACCACCGCGGCCAGTCGGCGGGACTGTGTCGGAATTTCGATACCGGCGGTGGAGGCGCTCATGCGGAGGGTCGGGACAAAAAAGGCAGGCCGTCAACGGGCCTGCCTCGGCTCAGATACGGGGACACGGGGTTGGTTCCACGTCCAGCGGACGGCTCTCGCGCCCTATATTACCGGATACTGATATTTGACGGAGCCGCGACATCGGTGACCCGCCGCCCCGTGGGGTCGCGCCGACCGATCAGCGCAGGCCGGCGATGTAGTCCGCCAACGCCGCGATTTCGGTATCCGTCAGGTAGCGCGCGATCTCGTGCATCGGCTTGTTGTTCGCGCGCTCGTTGGAGCGGAACGCCTTGAGCTGCGCGGCGGTGTATTCGGCGTGCTGACCGCTCAGGCGCGGATACTCGGCCGGAATGCCGCTGCCGCTGGGGCCGTGGCAGCCCGCGCACGCGGGGATGCGGCGGTCGACGATGCCGCCGCGGTAGATGCGCTCGCCCAGCCGCACCAGCTCGGCGTTCGTCGAGAAGCCGGTCGTCGCCTTCTGGCTGGCCAGCCAGTGGGCGATGTCGACCATGTCCTGATCCGACAGCTGGGCGGCGAAGCCCGCCATGATCGCGTTCGCGCGCTTGCCGGATTTGAACTCCTTGAGCTGCTTGATCAGGTACTCCGGGTGCTGCTGCGCGAGCTTCGGATTCGCCGCGGTGGTCGAGTTGCCATCGGCCGCGTGACAGGCCACGCAGACCTGGCCGAACAGGGCGGCACCGCGCTTGGGGTCGGGCTGGGCCGATTGGGCATGTGCAGACCAGGACAGGGTGGCCGCCAACACGGCGCCGATGAGCGTGACGATGGGCTTCATGGTAGGGACGCGGGAGAGGCGCAAAAACACGCGTGTCCTGCCGACGGGGCGGACGCACGACGAGACGTGATGGATTCTACAATGCCGGCACCTGCGCCCATGACCGAACCATCCCCCACCTCTGCCCCGATCGACGCCGCCGCGCGTGCCCGCGCGTGGCTGCACACCGCCCGCTTCCTGACCGAAGCACCGCAACTGCCGCACCTGCCAGCGCTCGACGTCCCCGAAATCGCTTTCGTCGGCCGCTCCAACGCCGGCAAGTCCACCTGCATCAACACACTGGCGCAGCAGCGGCAGCTCGCGTTCGCCTCCAAGATGCCGGGCCGCACGCAGAGCATCGTGCTCTTCGCGCTGGGCAAGGGGGGGCAGACCGACGCAGTGCTGGCGGACCTGCCGGGCTATGGCTACGCCGCCGTCCCGCAGGCGGCCAAACGCCGCTGGCAGCAGGTCATGGCGAACTACCTCGTCAGCCGTCCGAACCTGCGCGCCGTCGTCCTGCTGTGCGATGCACGGCTGGGCCTGACCGAGTTGGACGAGGCGCTGCTCGAGATCATCCGCCCCCGCGTGGAACAGGGGCTGGATTTTCTGGTGCTGCTGACCAAGGCGGACAAGCTCTCACGCCAGGAGCAAGGCAAGGCGCTGTCCATTGCGCGACTGCAGACCGCCGGCGGCGATGCGATGCTGTTCTCGGCCCTCAAGCGCCAAGGCGTGGACGCGGTCGCCCAGCGCCTGTGGGACTGGGCGCACCCCGCCCCCGCGGCCTGACCCCGGTGCGGCGGGCCCCTCATGTCACCCCGGAGCCCGCTGCCATGATCGACACCTTTGACCTCGCCCTGCCGCACGGCATCACGCTGAGCGTGCGCGCGGCCGGCCAGCCCGGCCGGCCGGTGCTGCTGTTCCTGCACGGCTTCCCGGAAGCCGCGTTCGTCTGGGACGAGGCACTGGCGCACTTCGCGGCCCCCGAACACGGCGGCTGGCGCTGCATCGCGCCCAACCTGCGCGGCTACGAGCGCTCCAGCGCGCCCCCCCAACGCCGACGCATACCGGGCGCGCCACCTCGTGCAGGACATCGCCGCGCTCATCGACGCGGTGACCGCCGCCGGCCCCACGCCCGGGCGGGTGGCGGGGCTGATCGCGCACGACTGGGGCGGCGCGGTGGCGTGGAACCTCGCCGCCACACAGCCCGAGCGGCTCGAACGGCTGGTCATTCTGAATTCCCCGCACCCCGGTACCTTCTGGCGGGATCTGCGCGAGTCGCCCGCGCAGCAGGCCGCCAGTGCCTACATGAACTTCCTCTGCCGCCCCGAGGCGGCCGAGCGCCTGCGCGCCGATGGCTACGCCAAGCTGTGGGCCTTTTTTCGCGGCATGTCCGACACGTCGGCGTGGCTGACCCCAGCCTTGCAAACCCAATACGAGGCGGCGTGGGCGCACGGCCTGCAGGGGGGACTGAATTACTACGTCGCTTCGCCGCTGCGCCCGCCGACCGCGGACGACCCGGCCGCCGCCGGCGTGACGCTGCCGAATGCCCTGCTGCACGTGCGCGTGCCCACGCTGGTGATCTGGGGCATGCGGGATCAGGCGCTGCTGCCGGGGCTGCTCGATGGGCTGGACGCGTGGGTTCCGGATCTGCGCATCGAGCGCCTGCCCGACGCGTCGCACTGGCTGCTGCACGAGCGCCCCGCGCGGGTCATCGGACTGATCGACGGCTTCTTGGCGTCAGCGCAGCGCGCGGGGTGACTTGTAACGCGCATAGCCCCACAGGTACTGCGACGGCGCCCGGGCAATGAGGCGCTCCATCGCGCCGTTGATCTGGGCGGCCGCCTGCGCGGGATCGGCCGCCAGCGGCGCGTCCATCACCTGCGCCCACGGCTGCACGTGCACCACGTAGCCCCGCCCCCACGGCAGCCGTTCGCCCCACGCGAGCAGCACCTGCACGCCGGGCTGCTGCGCCAGCCGCGCGGCCAGCGTCATCGTGTACGCGGGGCGGCCGAAAAACGGCGCCCACACGCCGAGCCCTTCGGGCGGCACCTGATCCGGCAACAGGCCCACCGCCTCGCCGCGGCGCAGCGCGTGCATCAACTGCCGCACACCGGCCAGCGTCGTCGGCGCGGCCGCCATGCCGGGACGCCGGCGGGCCCGCTGCAGCAGCGCATCCAACGCGGCCTGACGCGACGGGCGGTACAAAACGGTAATGGGGGCATGTGTCCCGAACCGCTCGGCGTAGGCGCGTGGCGTGACCTCGAAGCACCCCAGGTGCGGCGTCAGAAACAGCACCCCGCGGCCCTGCGCCAGCGCCGCGTCGATGTGCGCCGCCCCCTCCCAACCCACGGGCACCGGCGGGCCGAACCACAGGCGTGGCAGCTCGGCCACCTGCTGCCCCGCGGCGCCGACCGACGCCCAGCGCGCGCGGCCGCGCAGCCCGGCGAGCCGGGTGTGCGCCCACCAGCGCCGTCGGTAGGTGGGCGAGGCCAGCCACACCACCCACCCACCGAGCCAGCCCAGGGCGTGCAATGCCCACAGGGGCCAGCGGGCGAGCAAGAGGAACAGGCGGGTCATCAACATGGACATGCAACGCAGCGGGTGCGCCTGCGAGCCCGGCGGGTACAATCGCACCCATCGCCGAGTTACCGAACTACTTGCGGGCGATTCACAAATGCCGCTAAAGCGTTCGCCATCACACCCTTGACACGGGCCCGGCGAAACGCCGGCACCCAACATGACACGGAGTGTAAACACCATGGCGAACGACTTTCTCTTCACCAGTGAGTCCGTCTCCGAAGGCCACCCGGACAAGGTGGCCGACCAGATCTCGGACGCGATCCTGGATGCCATCCTCGAGCAGGACCCGCGCTCGCGCGTCGCC
This sequence comes from Tepidimonas taiwanensis, assembly GCF_020162115.1. NCBI lineage: Bacteria > Pseudomonadati > Pseudomonadota > Betaproteobacteria > Burkholderiales > Tepidimonas > Tepidimonas taiwanensis. The sequence continues at coordinate 2,164,588 of NZ_CP083911.1, forward strand.
GCCGAGACGCTGTGCAACACTGGGCTGGTGGTGCTCGCCGGCGAAATCACGACCAACGCGCACGTCGACTACATCCAAGTCGCGCGCGACACCATCAAGCGCATCGGCTACGACAACACCGAGTACGGCATCGACTACAAGGGCTGTGCGGTGCTGGTCGCCTACGACAAGCAGAGCAACGATATCGCGCAGGGCGTCGATCACGCCAGCGACGACTACCTCAACACTGGCGCGGGCGACCAGGGTTTGATGTTCGGCTACGCCTGTGACGAGACGCCGGAGCTGATGCCGGCGCCGATCTACTACGCGCACCGCATCGTCGAGCGCCAGGCCCAGCTGCGCAAGGACGGTCGCCTGCCCTTCCTGCGCCCGGACGCCAAGAGCCAGATCACGATGCGCTACGTGGACGGGCGGCCGCACAGCATCGACACCGTCGTGCTCTCCAGCCAACACTCGCCCGAGATGAGCGACGGCAAGCACATGAAGCCGGCGTTCATCGAAGCCTGCATCGAAGAGATCATCAAGCCCGTCCTGCCCAAGGAGTGGCTCAAAGACACCCGCTACCTGATCAACCCGACCGGGCGCTTCGTCATCGGCGGCCCGCAGGGCGACTGCGGCCTGACCGGGCGTAAGATCATCGTCGACACCTACGGTGGCGCCTGCCCGCACGGCGGTGGTGCGTTCTCCGGCAAAGACCCCACCAAAGTCGACCGCTCCGCGGCCTACGCGGCACGCTACGTCGCGAAGAACATCGTCGCGGCGGGCCTGGCGCGGCAGTGCCAGATCCAGGTCAGCTACGCGATCGGCGTGGCGCGCCCGATCAACGTCACCGTTTATACCGAGGGCACCGGCGTCATCTCGGACGAGAAAATCGCCGCCATCGTCAACGAGGTCTTCGACCTGCGGCCCAAGGGCATCATCCAGATGCTGGACCTGCTGCGCCCGATCTACAGCAAAACCGCCGCCTACGGCCACTTCGGCCGGGACGAGCCGGAATTCACCTGGGAGCGCACCGACAAGGTGCAGGTGCTACGGGATCTGGCGGGGCTAAAACAGTAAAACCTCTCACGCGACCGCAGCACGTCCCGCCCGGGGACTAACAACTCATCCACAAGCCGGTGACGTCGGGGCAACTGGGCAGTTGCCCCTGATCTATTCATCCGACGAACAGCTGCGGGTTAGACGGGACCAATGCGATCAATCTTCGCCCCAACGCGGCCATCGACATCAGGCGCGCGAGAGGCGAGGACAAGGCTCGCATACCCTCCTTGGCAATCATACGCCACAGCCAGCGGACGTTTTACTCGGTGGCGCACGGCATCGCATAAGGCCGATCGCCTCTGCCGTCCCGCACGGGGCAGCGATCCGTGCGCTGATTAACCTTCAAGCGACCCATGACGGCCTCGATCGCTTGGCACCGTTTTGGTTGGGCGCGCCGCAACCGTTGATGCACTTCGGCTTGCCATCGCGAATGACGCGCAGCGCGGGGTGTCTCCATCGACACTCCGGCCAACTGGGCCCACGAAGACCGCCAAAGGAGCAATGCCTCCGTCATACCTCAAAATGGCGGCGGCTTAACCCTTTGTTTTTCCCCTATAAAACAGGTATTAGGACGCCGCCGCCCCTGCAGCGCGCATTCAATCTTTGAGAATTTGGTCTCGAAACTGCTGATAAATTGGGTTCTGCGGCGCCAGCACTATCGCAACATTGATATCATTCAACGCGCGACCTTTATTGCCAAGCTCTTTAAAAATAAATGCCCTTGCATGCAAAACCTCCGCCGTCGGCTTCTTAGCCAGAGAGCGATTCAACGCATCGAGTGCCGCATCGACATTGCCCAATTTGTAATTTGCAAATGCAACCCCAATGGGAACTGCTGTAGCGTCGGGCTGTAGCTCCGAAAGTTGCTGGTAATATGAAATGGCTCGGCGATACTCACCAGCCGAGTTGGCAGCGCGCCCTGCCGCCAATAATGTTTGCGATCGCTCACTCTCTCTCGTCAACAAAGTTAGGGCCAAATCAAAATTCTCAAGCGCGTCATCATAACGGCCAAGCTTCGCTAGAACAAGCCCTTTATCCTTGTAGAGACTCCCCTTCAACGTAAATCCGTCAAGCTCCGCCTTATTGTAGAAATCCAATGCCGCCTCCAACTGACCCAAATTACTTAGTGCAGCCGCCTGATTAAATTTAGCAAGACCATTCGGCGCCCCAAGCCGATCTGATAATGCAGCATACCGCAAACCCTCCTCATTACTGCCCATATTAATCAACGCCAAAGAGAAATTTAATGGAGCACGCCAGCGCCCAAACACGTTACTACCCGCATTTAAGTCGAGCTTTTCGACCGCATCCTTCCAAACGGTGTACTCATTTCTAAAGCTTCCCACCCTTTCATAGGAGAGTAGCGTAAAACCAAATATTAAGATAACCAGCACCCCCAAAACGACCGATCGAAACTCCGACAGATAATACACAGCCAGCCACGCGAGCACCGGCAACGTGAAGAACCACATGTAACTACGATAAAGCACGAACGGCTCCTGCAATCGGACATACGCAAATTCCGTTACAAACAGGACCGCCGGAATTAGAACCACAATACCCAAGAGGGACACAAATCCACGGCGGGTAGCCATCACCCACATCGCATAGATCACCAACCCCAAGTAACCGAGCGCCCCCAAAAGTTGAATACTAAACCACTGTGTAGGGAACGGGACACGAATATCTATACTCATCCAACCCACCCACGGAATAATCCAGAGGAAGGCATAGCGAAAAAATAATGACATCTGATTGATGACACTAAAGACATAAATTTCCAAATCTGAAAAACTTCCGAGTTGCCTCAGGCTTTCCAGAAACGGCTGCACCATATCCTCGGTGGCCGCTCCAAGTTTCCAACCCTTTCTCGTTAAAACAAACCCTACGACCGCCATAAAAAGCAAAAACAACACGCCTCCGACACGTAGGAGCGTACGCTTTTCCGGTCTCCGAAAATAAACATACAACGGCAACGTCAATAAAATGGCCGAGGCCCCATGCTCTTTAGACAGCAGTACAAACACGTAACTTACTGCGGCGACCACATATAACCAACGGAGTCCACGCAACGCCTCAATATAGCTGAGCATGAACAGTAAGATAAACATCGTTGCCATCAGCGTCGACCGCTGAATCAGGTATGCCACCGCGTATACTGCAACAGGATTGAGAACCCATAGAATTACCGCGGCATACAACGTGAACGACGCCTTGTGCGCATTAGCATCAAACCACGCCGCGCTCGACACCCCGCTGCTATAGCACTCTTCGCTAATTGCATGCATCAAAAATCTTTTTGCCAGCAAAAACACCAGCACACCATTTCCTGCATGCAACACCAAATTGAAAACCCGCTGCCAAACGATGCTCTCGCCTAACGTCTGGTGGATCCAAGGGTAACTTAGAACCCAAAGTGAACGATACGAGAGAGAAAGCGCGTACGGCTTATCCAATTGGATGGTTCCATCGACCAGCCTTAAGTCATCAAACACGTATCCATACTTTATTCCCCATACATAGACGGAGGCGACCCCCGCCGCGAGGACGAGCACGAATAAAAAATTCCAAATGCGATTCACCCTCATCATTCACTCCTCAGCGCTTTAGCCATTTTGGAACTTTAAACCGAACAATGGAAACATACAGGATCACGTATAAAAATGCAAAACCAACAAAGAAAGGAATTAGAATTTCTGTATTTTGCCAAAACAGCATCGCCGGCATTACAGCGATAATAGCCACCCCCCACAAATACGGAGAGGTTCGACTATTTCGCAACAGCATTTGACGCGCACTGTTGCTAGCGATGGTCGCCCTAACAATCCTCCTGTATATCAACTGATGCAAGTGCAACGCATCTGCAATGCTTGGCGATTGCCCCCTTGCAATCTTACGGTACGTTGAAAACACAACCTCCAATATCGGATATGCTAACAACAACACTGGAAACCATGGCGAGACCGCCTCATTGCGCTGCACAAGCGCTATCGACCCTACAGCTATAACAATTCCCCACAAATAGGCACCACCATCGCCAATGAACAAAAGTCCCCGGGGATAATTCCAAAACCAGAAGGCTATTGTAGCCCCCAATAAAATAACAAAAACCGCCATATAATGCCAGTCCCCTACCTTCATCGCCACATAAGCCAACACGATCAAAATCATCATCGTTACCGTGCTGGCGAGGCCGTTGTATCCGTCGATAATATTGAAGGCATGCGTCATCGCGAGGATAGCAAGAGCCGCGAGGCTCGTTCCCAGAAATGAATAACGACCTAAAAGGGAATCAAGAATCGGAAAATCCGTTCGGACTACGCGCAATTCCAGAAATATCGCCAATAGAACGGCGGATGTCGCTGTCGCCAGCAACCGCAAACCCGGTGGCACACGATGTGTGACATCTTCTACGATCCCGGCGATCCACGCTGGCGCCACCGCAATCGCCGTACAAACCCACCATCTCAACGGGTCGTTTATTTTTTGGGAGTTATAAAGCCCCAGATTGACTGCGAAAAGACCGACCGATATGAACGACACGCCCACGGCTAGTCCACCGAGCCTTGAGACCTCTCCGTAATGAAATCTTTGAGGCCGATCATGTGGATATCGCCCTATCCGACCAAGCGAACTTTTAAAAATAAAGAAGCACCCCAGATATGATGCGACGAATGCGAGAACGAGCTGTATAATCACTGGCGGTTGCGGCGTGTCAACACAAAATGGCGGCTATCAAAGAAAGCTACATACCATACCATGCGGCATATAACTTCAAGACCTTCATAACATAACGCTCCGTCTCCAAAAAGGGCGGTATTGCTGAACCAAAGCGCTTTACCGCTCCTTCTCCAGCGTTGTAGGCTGCCAATACCAGCTCCACTTTACGATTCATTTTACGCATCAAATCCGCCAGTATCAACGCCCCCATATTTGCATTCAACCAGGGGTCAAGCAACTGTTCAACAACGTCGCTTTGGTTAGCAGATGTAAGGCCATAACGTAAAGCCGTTGCGGGCATGACTTGCATCAGTCCGACCGCACCCTTTTTCGATATGGCTTTCGCATCAAAAGCCGACTCCACCGCTGCCACAGCCGTCACCATTGCCGGGTCTAACCGATTCATCTTCGCCGCTGCGTTCAACGCGTCCCGCACATCCCGGTAACGGGGCAGCGCCGTGGGGGGCGGAACGACTTCAGGAGGGGGTATATCGTTGTCTGGCCCCAACCATGTCACGGTACCGGCGTCGTTCGGCGGATTACGGTTTCCGATGTGCACTACTCCGCGATCGTCTGTAAACTTCCACGTCCGACCGGTCGCTCGGCCCGCAATAACCGTCAATGCCGACATCACGAGCGCACGGCGTCTCATGCCGCACTGGCGCGGACGACTGCAACCGAAGCCCCGCTCACTCATGAACTTCCAATCACTGTCACGATGACGGAAAAAGTACACCTATACGAACGGCGACTCGACACCCGATCCTCCGCGTCGCTCGTACGCCTTGCCACACACATCCTCCAGGCCCCGGGTGACATCTTGGACCTCGGTATGGGGCCAGGATCCCTCGGACGCTACCTTCGCACCCGCCTTCACCGATCCGTGACCCTAGACGGCGTCACCCACAACGAGGAGGAAGCGTCTCAGGCCGCAGGATTCTATCAACATTGCTGGATAGCCGACCTCGAATCTGTGGACCTCCTCGCACTCGTAGGCAAACGCCGCTATCGATGGGTTGTCTGCGGAGACGTCCTTGAACACTTGCGTAATCCGGAAGCGCTATTAGTTCAGTGTCGCGCCCTTCTGACTGACTGTGGTGAGTTACTCGTTTCAATCCCGAATGCATCTTATGCCGGCCTCATCGCCGACTTAATTCACGGGCAATGGCAATATCGCCCTGAAGGCTTGCTGGACAGGACGCACGTTCGATTTTTTACGCGCCAGTCTTTTATTAAAACACTAACGGAATGCGGGTGGCACGCCATATCCGCAGAGCCAATCAAACAACCCTGGCATGAAACCGAATTTTCCCGGCCTTTTGATAATTTACCCCCAGCCGTTGGGAAATATTTATTAGCCCAGCCACATACCCATGCCTATCAATGGATAATACGTGCCGCGCCCGCGGATCGTCCCGATCTTCCTACCTTACGTGAAAGCATTGACAACGATGATGCCAGTATGGCCAGTTATGTCATCAGTTTGTACATCGACGACGGCACAGGATTCTCCGAGCGTCACCGCATGTGCGCACTCGGTACCATGGGGCGATCCTGCCAAGAAATAAAGTTCACCATAGATGCCAACACACGGTGCGAACGGCTACGCCTCGACCCCGCGGACCGTCCAGGCTACTGGAATTTACGGCGGATAACGCTCACCGATCGAGCTCAAAACCTTCTGTGGGAGTGGAAACCCAGCAAAACCGCACACCTTCAACTTCAAAAAACCGAGCATTATGACATCCACATTGGCTCACTCGAAAGCGGTAGCGCTCCATTTTCACGCATGATTCTGACCGGCTCCGACCCCCAATTTACTTTGCCGATACCCCCAGAAATTGTTCGTTCCTGGGGAGCACTTGGCGGAACGCTTACAATCACTTGTGATTGGCCGTGGTCGCCCGACTATCATGCCGCCATCGAAGCCATAAAAGGGACAGACCCATCGTCCGCCCCGTCAATCAATGACAAGAAGGAAAATAGGCACAAACACTTGGGATTTAAAGGTTGGGCCAGAAATCTTCTCTTCGGAAAACCGCGGATCGGATAAACTTATCCGGGCGACCCCGCTTGCAAACGCGAGAATGAAAAGCCACCTCTTGCCACGATTTTTCCGTAACTCACTTTCGCCCAAAACGCCTTTGCAAAACATGTCGCAAAGATGCAACACGGCGCAAATATGGAACAGAGTTGAAAACTCGCCGCACCTGATCCTCACCAAGATGAATCAGAGCGTTACTCTTTGCGTACGCATAAGCCATTGTTCGAATCATCTCCGGGTCCGCCAAAAACTTCATCGAACGCTGCCGTTTAAGCGCGTCCTCGTAGGCCGCATCCAACAGTGCCTGACGACGCGCCGAATGATCGGGATCGGCCGGCACGCGATACAGTGAGGTGACTTTTCGAACTTGCACGAAATCATTTTCCAGTGTGTAGCGCGTCCATAAGTTCCAGTCCTCGAGCTGATCCATATCGACGGCAAAGCCACCATAACGCTCATACAACGAGCGATGAAAGAGCACTGACTGGATCGGCATGAAATTGTGACGCCACAAAACATAACGTGAAAAGGGCTCATCAGGAAACGTATCGTGCCATATCTCCCGAATCACGCCTCGCTCGTTATCCTCTGTCCGACAAAAGACTCGCCACGCCAGAGCATAGGCCCCAAGCAATCCGCTTTCCTGCACCGTCTGTACCAAAACCTCGATATGATCAGAAAACAGGAGATCGTCGTCGTCTAGGAAACAGAGCCATTCTCCACGCGCCTCCGCCAACGCACGATTACCCGCCGCCGCCCGCCCCACAGCCGGTGAAAGGCGAACATAGCGGATCGTCAATTTGTCCCGAAATGCGTTGCAAACGGTCTCCCCCTCGCTTGAGCCGTCTTCCACGACGACGACTTCCAGATTACGCCAGGTCTGATTGGCTACGGAAGCCAGCGCTTGACGCAACAAAGCCGGGCGCTTGTGCGTGCGGACCAGCACCGACACCAGCGGCTGCGGCTTTGTCGCCCACTCTTGCGCGGAGCGCAGCTCGAAAAACGCCCCTTCACGGCGTTCCTCGAAACCCCAACCATTGAAAATCGGCTCAAAAGTCGGTGACGAATGGTGCGTATTTCGAAAATATGAATAATTTCGGAAAAACTTGAGTATCGCGCGAACAATTCCTCGACGCCGCCCGGGGAATGATGCGGGCACGAAGAGCTCTCCAAGCGCCATCATCAGCCCCTCCAAAACACGGCGTCGACCGGAAAATCGCGCGCGCAAACATAGATTTGCAAAAATACCCTCGATCACTTGCAAGGGCTTTACTTCATCCGGCGCTGAATATGTTTTATGAATGACAGTACAGCGAGGCAAATAACGCAACCGCCAGCCCTTACAGCGAAGTCGCCACGAAAGATCGACATCTTCCCCATACATGAATATCCGTGGCTCAAAGCCTCCAACCGCTCGCATGGCATCGACGCGTAGCAAAACTGCTGCACCACTCACCCACTCAGCCTCGAGTGTAACGGGATTGTATCTTTTGGGATGCTCATAGGGGATTTGTCGCATTTCCCACGCTGCGACGTCGACGCTATCAGATGCAACCTCACTCCACAGCGCCTCAATGGAACCCGGCTCCGGGCTCGCATCTTGATTGAGCAGGAGGACGTATTTGGCTTCCGTCGCCGTCAATGCCGCGTTGATTCCGCGACCAAAGCCGAGATTACCAATCCCGCCTTCCACGCGAAGCGGGACTTCGAGACGCTTCGCCTCCTCATACAACTCTGTGTAGGATGTAGATCGCTTTTCGTCATCGTTGTGCCATATGCACCAGCTTAGCGGTACACCCGCCTTACGCGCCCCCGCGAATATTGTCAGCGACTGTCGCAGGTCATCTATGTTTGCACGGTAGACAACCGTTATCACTTCAATCATCGGTCGATACACCATTTTTCCTTAAAACACGATTTAGCATTTCTCGCACGCGATGGCCCAACCCCTTCGGACTTTCCACCGTAGGGCAATTAGCCAAACTCCGCTGCAATGATTCGATATCAGCCTCCAGCTTTAAAATCCAATTCCCTCGTGCATCATACAATGTCGCGAGCCGCTGGAGCTCTTGGAGCAATGCGCTATTTCTATCCTCTTGCGCTTTCACTCGCTCCCTGCTCAGCATAAGCTCCTCTTGCAGTCGCAGAATTTCTTTTCGAAAAAATGCGCTATCCAGATGTTGTTGAGCCAGTCGCTGCAGTTGATTTTCATCCGGAAATATCGATTCTTGCATCGCCTGCGACCTTTCGGTGTATAAAACCCCGAATTGCTCCATCGTCTCAGCCAGACTCGGCTCTCGCTCCACCGGACGGTCTTGACGGGGTTGGTACGGTGGATCCTTCAGCCAATCCGTCAGGAGCGTTGCAACCCCCTCCACGGAAAGGCTCGGGTCGTATGTACAGCCAAAACCCTGGGCTCGCATACGCTCCCCTAATGCGCCGATGTCAGGCACGATCGCAGGCCATCCCGCTTGCCAAACGTCGGATAATGCATAGCAAAAACTTTCCGGTACACCGGGGGCAAACCACACGACCCGTGCGCCGTACGTGGACAAGAGCTCCTCCAACGCCTCGGGCTGAAATACGCCGTGCACCCACAGGCGGTCAGGCACCAGCCATCCGGGCGTCAAGGTCCCTTCTGCGTATCCGATCAACACGATGCGCACGCCATCGGGCAACGCCTTGGCGACCGCGTTGGCAAACGCGAGGCCCTTGTGTGCTCCGATCGCGCCCACCATGGCCACTTCGTAGCGGTCGTGCGCCGACACACGCGGGGACAACGAGGAGGGTTGAAGCGGCCTCCATCCGTTGGGGATCACATGGAGAGGTGGCAACCGCTGTCCGTCCGCGCAGCGGCCCCACCAGGCTTCGAGTGTGTCCCGCATAAAGCGGGTGGGGACGACCAGCCATTTCGCCTCTCGCAGTAACGTGATGCGCTGTGCCTGCAGCGCATCGGGTGTCGCGAAGCCCACATCGTGCACCGTGATACCCACGTCGGCGCCGAACCAACCGCGAAGGCCTAGCGCCGCATGCATGACTGGACCCTGTAGAGAATGAAGGTGAATGCAGCTTGGCCTGCCGATCGCCGCCGCCACTTGCTGCTCGTCCGTTGGGTTCAACGGAAAAAACCGATGTCCTGGCAGTTCCAGCACCCACTGTCGGTCGCTGACATGCAACACGCTGTCATCGGGACGCGCGGAGAGTGCGTCTCGAATCCATCGGTCTACACCGCCGCCGTTCGGGGGTACGATATGCAACACCCACGGGGAAGCCTGACGCGCGGCGGCAGCGGTCGGTTCAGAGGGCGTACGGACAGTCGCGGTCACAGCACGGATTATCCGGGATGCGGCGTATCGCGGTCCAACGGGCGCAGGGCGTCAGCCCCCACGTTCGCCGCCCTAACTCAACCCGGCAGCGCGCGACACCCCGCCCCCTCAGCCGTCAGTTTTCTATGCCTTCCGCCACGTCAACCGCCTCTTTTTCGTTTATCACCCCGCTGCATGGTTTGCGGGGAATCGCGGCCCTCGCCGTTCTTCTTTTTCACTGGAGTTTACTTTTTTCTGATGCCAATGCGCGGTTAGCGCAATGGAGCGTTCCCGAAGTTGCATGGTTGAACCCAACCCTCTTATACAGCTTGGGATTCGAGGGCGTTTTTCTTTTTTTTGTGCTGTCCGGCTACCTATTGACGACGGCACTCGCGTACAGCCCGCGCCCACTTTCTGAGCACGTGCTTGTACCTTACCTGTTGCGACGGAGCGCGCGGATCTACCCCGCCGTGTGGGCGCAGCTCGGCGTTCTCTGCGCGGCGGGCGCCTTGCTACCGGGCTGGCCGCTCAACCCGCTCGAGCAGCCCCTGTGGCCACAGATCCTTCTGTGGCTACACCTGCCTCCTGGCATGCATGCACCGGTGAACGGTGTTTGGTGGACCCTTCCCGTCGAGCTGATCTTTTATTTGATCCTACCGTTCCTACTTGTGCTCATGCGCAGGGTCGGGTGGCGCGTTGTTTTGCTTCTTGCCATTTTGCTGACGGCCGCTTGGCGCCAAGGCGTCATCTTGACGCTTTCTCTTGATGACTACAGTGGTTCTGTATATAAACTCGATACCACGGCTGGCGTACTCAGTAGCTTTGTATTTGGAATGTGCGCCTCTGAATGGATGCGATCGTCATACGTCCGGTCGCCGCGACACTGGATCGCTCTCGGCCTCACCGGAGTCGTCGCCTGCAATATCATCTTGATGACCAACATCGGCACCTACTGGCGCGGCGGGGTCCTGCTCGTGTTTTGGAACACCGCGCTGTCCGGGTGTCTGGCGCTGGTGGTCGCCGGGTTCGCCGCCTCCACGCATCGAACCGTGCTAGACAGCCGTTGGATGCAGTGGATGGGAGAACGCAGCTACGGACTGTACTTGTGGCACCTCCCCGTCATGTACGCGGCATTGATGGGCTGGCCCGAAATCAAATCGCAAATCGTGACGTCCCTGCTCATCGTCCTCGGCACCACCGCGCTGTGCGCCGAGCTGAGCTACCGACTCGTCGAGCGGCCCGCGATGCGGGCCGCCCGTCAGTGGTCGCAGCGATTTCAGATTTCGTCGGGTTCGTGAATCACGGCCCCCGTTGGCGCGCGCTGGAAATGGCTCAGCCCTGGCCAGAAATGCCATGCCGCAGCGTCATGGTCCAGCGCCTCATCCCACCATGCGGCAGCATGGCGGAGCAAAACGCCAATGTCGTCCGTGCACAACGGTGGCGCGATTCGTACACGTCGCAAACCATCCGGGGCGCTGATCCAGCACCGGTAAAAATAGACCGGCACGCGATTTTGCGCCGCCATTTGAAACAACCCCAAGGGAATAAACACGGGGCCCAGTCGGCGTGTATTCAGGCGAACACAGCGGCGGTGTCCGTGGACGGGCACATCGTACAGCGCCATCACCCCTCCTCCGGACTGCCACCACCGCACGATTTGCGAAGCGCTACCGCCCGTTGGCAATGGTGCGTGGCCCATCACACGCTGCAACGCCTCCAATCGTCGCTGGATCAGCCACGCCATCCACCGGTCGGCAGGCGGCGCGACGGGTGCGTAGAGCCACCGGCTGGCGCGGTGCGCCTCACCGAACGCCGCATGTGCCCACATGCCCGCCCCGTAATGCAACGTCAGCGCCAGGTACGCGCCGCGCTTCGGGAGATCGCCCTCGATTCGCGCCCAGCGCGTCAGCCCCGCCGCGCCCACGGCGGTCATGGCGTACACATCCACCCGGTCGGCCAAGAGGTAACGCGCCTGTCGCATCGCAAACGGTGCCGGGTCGGCTTCGGGTGCCGCGCTGTCGCGCTCGTCCTTCACGGCGGCCGCCGCGGCCTTTGCCGCCAGCGCACCCGCTTGCACGTCGCCGGATGGCGGTGGCAGCCAAGATTCAGCACGGGGCCCGAGGCGGGCAGCCAGCGCCGGCAGCGCCCGATACGCCCACCACGAGCGCACACTCATGGCTGCGAGCCGCTTCGGCCCCAACGCACGCACCGCAGCCACCGTTGCCAACGCGCGGCGCGCGGCGCATCGACCCGATCCTCCGTTGGGGTATTGGCACCCCCGCGCCATGACGCCAGAGCCGCGTCCAGCGCCTGCCGCGCCGCGGCCGTCGGATCGGTCCGCAGGTAAGCCTGAATCCGCTCGTCGTAATCGGGATAACGCGCGCGGATGACCCCTGCGGCGTGCGCCACCAGCGCGGCCCGCTCCGCACCAAAACTGACGCTGCCTTCGTGCTGCACGTATACATCCAGCGCGTGCACGTGCCGCCAACCGAGCGCAGAGGCACGCAGACAAAAGTCATTTTCCTCGCCGTACCCCCGCCCGAAAGCGTCGGCGTCGAACAACCCGGTCTGGATCAGGCATGGGCTCCGGATATACATGCAAAACCCGTGTGCCGTGGGCACGTCGACCGCCTGAGCGCGCAGCGTCTGGGCACACAACGCATCCATGCGGTGAACGTCAAACCCCGCTGGCAGCTCGCCCCCTTCTGGGTAAGCGGGATAGCTGAAGATCGTGGCATTGTTGGACCACGGCGTGGTTGTGCCGATGTCGTCGGCGCGGTGTGCCGCGGCGTGCAGCCGATCGAGCCAGCCGTGCGCCACCTGCGTGTCGCTGTTGAGCAAGACCACATCCGCCCCTTCCGCCATGGCCAGGGCGAGGCCCTTGTTGGCCGTTCGGACGAAGCCCAGGTTGCGCGCGTTGCGCTGCACCAGCACGCGGCCGGACTGTTGTGTGCGCCACGCCTGCAACCAATCCCGCAGGGCGGGCTCGGGCGAGGCGTCGTCGATGACCAGCAGCCGCCACGGCACGCGATTCTGCGCGGCGGTGACGCTTTGCAAACAGCGCTGAACGGCCTCCAGCCCCCGGTAGACGGGGACGACCACCCAGACGGGGGACGACGACGTGCTCACACCTGCCCCGTCATGCCCGTGTCGCCTGCGGCGGCACCTCCAGCGGCGCGGGCGACAACCCTTGCATGCGCCGCTCGTGCATCATGCGAAACGCCGCCTCCAGCTCGCGCGCGCGCAAGGCCGCATCGAACAGCGGGGCGGTGTGACGGGCAGCGAGCAGTTGCTCGCGCAAGCGCTGGCGGCGCGGGGCATCCTGTGCCAGCGCCACCGCCGCTTGCACATACGCCTCTGGCGTGTCGGTGATCAACTCGGGCAAACCCACCGCGTCGAGCAGGCTCGCCGCCACCCGGGCCGCAAACGCGTGGCCCGCCATCGTGAGCACCGGCACGCCCATCCACAGCGCATCGGCCGCCGTGGTGTGGGCGTTGTACGGCCACGTGTCCAGGAACAGGTCCGCCAGCACGTGGCGCGCCATGTGCTCGGCGTGCCCGGTTTTGGGCGCGAACACCAGACGCGAGGGCTCGACGCCGGCTTCGGCCGCATAGGCGCGCAAGTTCTGCTCGACCCCCGCGTGCGTGGCCAGCAGCCACAGCACGGCGTCGGGCACCTGCCGAAGGATCTGCATCCAGCAGGCAAAAGTTTCCGGCTGGATTTTGGCCGGGTTGTTGAAACAGGCCAGCACCAACGCCGACTCCGGCAACCCCCACTGCGCGCGCGCCGGGAGCGGTTCGGCCGCCACGCGCTCGCGGTTGTTGGCCTGATACGTCGTGGGCAACCACACCACCCGCTCCGAAAAATGGGGCCACGCTTCGCGCGGTGCCACCCAGCGGTCCGCCAGCAGGTAGTCGATGGCGTCCATCCCCGTCGTGCCCGGGTAGCCCAGATACGCCGCCTGCACCGGTGCCACGCGGCGGGCCAGCAGCCCGGCGCGCGCAAAACGCGTGTAGCCCATCAGGTCCACCGCGATATCGATGTCCAGCGCGCGCAGGTGTGCCAACGCCGCGTCGTCGTCCATGTCCGTGATGACCTCGAAGCGGTCGAACGCCGCGCGGGCGCGCGCGTGCAGCGCGTCCTTTTCGGCGTCACGTGCCGGGCCGAAATACACCCCAATCCACTCGAAGCCCTGCCGGCAGTGAGCCTCCCACGTGGCGGCCGCCAAGCGGGTGGTCGGATGCTCACGGAAATCCGCCGACAGGTACGCCACCCGGATGCGGTCAGCCACCGGTGCGGGCCACGCGTGGCCGCGGCCCCCATCCGCCGCGCAGCCCACTGCCAACGCGTAATCGCGGGCCATGCGGCGCTGCACGGCGGGATCGTCCCACACCTGCAGGGCCTTGAACGGTGAGGCGCGATAGGGCTTGCCCTCGGCGGCGGCCTGCCGCACCTGATCGCGCAGCGCGGCGTAATCGGTCCAGTCCAGCACCTCGCTCTGCGCGGCCAGCGCCGCCATCGCCTGTATGGCGTCGCCCTGCGCCGCGCGCTCGCGCAGCGTGGCGGCGTAGCGGGCAGCCGCCTCGTGCTCGCCGACGCGCCCGGCAACGTCCGCCAATGACTCCAGCAGCTCCGGCAACTTGGGGTCCAGCGCGTACGCGCGCTGCAGCGCCGGGTACGCCAGGTCGTAACGGTGCAGCGCGGCGGCGCAACGCCCGCGGCAGTATTGCGCCTCGGCATGGTTGTCGTCCTGCACCTGCCACTGGCCCACGGCCAGCGCGCCTTCGCTCGGCTTGTCCAGCGCCAGCAGCGCCCAGCCCTTGGCCACGTGCCCCGTGGGCCGCTGCGGGGCCAGCGCCACCGCTTGCTCTGCCCACCGCAGCGCCTCATGGGGCTGCCCCGCCTGTAGCAACGCCTTGGCCAGGTTGGCCATCGCGTCCGCATAATCGGGCGCGGCATCGATGGCGGCACGGTAGCTGGCGATGGCGTCGGCGTAGCGCCCCAGCCCGTAGAGCGCATTGCCGCGGTTGTTGAGCACCTGCACGTGCCCAGGGGACAGCGCCAGTGCGCGGTCGAACGCGCGCAACGCGTCCGCGTACTGCTCCACCTTCACCAGCGCGTTGCCCAGGTTGTTGTGCACCGAAAAATCGTTGGGCAGCCGCCGCGCGGCGCGGCGCAACGGCTCCAGCGCGTCGGCGTAACGGCCCTGCTGCGCCAGCGTGATGCCCAGCATGTGCAACGCCGGGCCGTGCTGCCGGTCCAGCGTCAGCGCGAGTTCGTACATCCGCTGGGCCGCCGTCACATCACCCACGCGGTGCGCGGCAAACCCCTGCTGGAAATACCCGTCGGCGGTGGGCACGGAGACGCGAGTGGGCGTGGCCGGTTTCATGGGTACGTCGTATCCCTGTGATGTCAACGGTCAAAAGCGCTATTGTCGCAAAGCGGCCAGCCGGGCCAGCCGACCGCGGGGTCGGGTGCCCCGTCCGGGGGCACTGCCAGCCACCGGTGCGGCAGCCGCACCACGCCCAGCTCCCGCGTGTCGCCCACGACTTGCACGGGAATGTGCACATGATCGAACAGCCGCAGCGCCGGGGGATCCATCGCGTGCAGCCGCAGCTCGTAGCGCCCGGGCAACAGCGGCAGCGACTCGAACCGCAGGGCAAAGCCGTGATGCTGGGCATCCAGCCGCTGCACGCGCACCCCCGCCATGTCCGTGACCGTGCCGTAAATCGCGCTGCCATCGGCACGCGCCCAACCGACGGCCACATGGGGATCGCCGCCATCGGGGGCCAGCACCACGCCGCTGACGGTGAGCGGCTGACCGGTGGCCACCACCACCCCATCCGATGCAGGCGCACCGTTGACCCAGGCGTGCAGCACCCGATACGGGGCCGCCGCCCCGGCCTGTTGCAGCGCCGCCGCCTCCGCTGGCGGAGCCGTTACCGCGGCGCTGCGGGCCATGCGCTGCTCGTGCCAGGCCAGGTAGTCGCGCGTCACCGCCAACGCGTCGCCGTATGCCTGCACACGGCCCTGGTGCAACCACAGCGCGTGGGCGCAGAGTTTTTGCACATGGTACATCCCGTGGGATACGAGCAACAGCGTGCCACCGTCGGCGAGGTAGCGCTCCATCCACGCCATGCATTTTTTCTGGAACGCCTCGTCCCCCACGGCCAGCACCTCGTCGGTGATGAGCACCTGTGGGCGCAGCACCGTCATCACCGCAAAGCCCAGCCGCACCACCATCCCGCTGGAGTACGTCTTGAGCGGCAGGTCGATGTGCGCGCCGATGTCGGCAAAAGCCAGAATCTCGGGCAAGGCGGCGCGCGCCTGCGCGGCGGACAGCCCCTGCAACGCGCACGCCAGCAGCGCGTTGTCACGCCCGGAATACTCGGGGTGGAAACCCGCGCCCAGCTCCAACAGGGCCGCTACGCGCGCGTGGCGCAGCACCTGCCCGCGCGTGGGACGCGCCACGCCCGCCACCAGCTTGAGCAGCGTCGATTTGCCCGCGCCGTTGACACCGATGACGCCCAACGACTGCCCGCGGCGCAGCGTCAGGTCCACCCCATCGAGCGCCGTGAATACCGCACCCGCCGGGGGCTGCCGCCGCCACGCCGACCACAACAGCGCCCAGCGCCGCCAGCCCTGTGCCAGCGGATAGTCCTTGCCGACGCCGCGCAGCTCGACCAGCACGTCACCCGGCGCCATCTGCGGCCCACGCGCCAGCGCACCGCCCGGCGACACGGGGGCGGCATCCGTCCCGGTGGCCAAGGCGCTCACAGCGCGTCCTCGAAATCCGCCGACAGGCGGTCAAACCCCCACCACCCCAGCGCCGCCCACCCCGCGCACAGCGCCAGCGCCAGCGCCGCCTGGGACGCGGACCAACCGGGCCCCAAGCCCAACGCCGCAGCGCGCAGCGGCTCCAGCAGCCCCGTCAGCGGGTTGGCCGCCACGACGGGCTGCAGCGCGGCGGGCACCAACGCCAGCGGGTAGAGCACCGGGCTCGCGTACATCAGCAGCGGCAGCACCTGTGGCAGCAGCGGCTCGATATCGCGCACGTACACCTGCGCGGCGGCCAGCCAGAACGCCGCACCCAGCGCCACCAGCAGCAGCGCCAGCCACACCAGCGGCCACTGCCACAGCAAGCCCCAGCCGGAAAACCGCGCCCCCAGCGCCCACAAGACCGCCAGCACCACCGCGTGGCCCACGGCGTGCAGGGCAAACGCCGCGCCCACCGCGGCCACCACCAGCCATGCGCTGCTGAAGGCCACCTTTTGCACCAACGCTGCCTGTTGCACGACGGCCCCCGCCCCTCGCACCAGCGCATCCTGCAGGGCCAACCACGGCCACAGCGTCAGCGCCAGCCACACCACATACGGCTGGCCCGGTGCGGCCTGCGGCAGCCGCACCTGAAACACCCACTGGAACACCAGCGCATACACCGCCAATTGCGCCAGCGGCTGCAATACCGCCCACGCCAGCCCCAGGGCGCTGCCAGCGTAGCGGTCGCGCCACTGCCGCCACAGCAACGCGCGCAATACATGCCGCTGCGCCCACGCGCGGCGCAGCGGCTGCCACGGGGAACCGGACGGGTGCGGGGCCGTCACTGCGCGGGCGCGGGTTCCACCAGGTTGGCGATGGCCGCGTCGTCGGCCGTCACCTCCTTGAGGATGCCGTCGCGCAGCTCGGTGCGGGCCTGGTTGCGCAAGGCGCGCTCCACCTCCTGCACCAGCGTGTCGCGCACCTCGTCGAACGGCAACCTGCCCGCGGGGCGGCGCTCCACCAGTTGTAGCACGTGCACGCCAAAATCGGTGCGCACCGGGCCGGCGAGATCGCCGGGCTGCTGCAGCGCGAAGGCGGCCTCCTCGAACGGGGCCACCATGCGGCCGCGGCCGAAAAAGCCCAAATCCCCGCCGCGGGCGGCGCTGCCGGGGTCCTTGGAGTGTTCGCGCGCGGCGGCCTCGAAGCTCAGCGCCCCGCTGCGCAGCTGCGCCAGCAGCGCCTGCGCCCGGGCCTCGGCGTCGTCGCCGGTGAGCAGGATGTGGCGCACGCGCACCTGCTCCGGCACGGCGAAGCGCTCCGGCTGCGCCTGATAGCGCAGGCGCGCCATGTCCTCCACCGCCTTGGGGTCGGCCACCGCGCGGGCGTCCACGCGCGCCAGCAGTGCGTCCGACAGCACACGTTCGCGGGCGATCTGCAGCTGGCGCTGCACCAGCGGATCGTTGGCCAGCCCCTCGGACAGCGCGCGCTCGGCCAGCACGCGGCGCACCAGCAGCGCGTCGGCCTGCTGGCGGATGGCGCCGGGGTTGGTGCGCACCAGCGACTGTTGCGCGGCGGGCAGGCGCGCCCAGTCCGCGAGCAAATCGTCGACCTCCAAGCGGGCCTGCGGGTGCTGCAGCAAGGTTTGCGCCATCGCCGGGGTGGCACACAGCGCCAGCGCGCACAGCCCGCGCGCCAACCGGCCCGGGCGGAACGACGCCGAAGCGGGGAGAAAGGAGGTAGCAAAAACCAAGCGGGTCATCATGATCAACGCGAAAGACGAGCGGTCCATC
Organism: Tepidimonas taiwanensis; assembly: GCF_020162115.1. Classification (NCBI taxonomy): domain Bacteria; kingdom Pseudomonadati; phylum Pseudomonadota; class Betaproteobacteria; order Burkholderiales; genus Tepidimonas; species Tepidimonas taiwanensis. Next base: position 2,183,247 of record NZ_CP083911.1, read on the forward strand.
CCTTATGCGATGGGGGCCTTGCAGGTGAGTGACGCGCTGGGGCGCGGCCGGCGCCGTACGCGGGTATCACCCACGGCATCCAGCGTGCTCGCAAGCGGGCGCTCGCTGGTGAGCGCGACAGGAAACAGGAGCGCATGCGAACAAAGGCGTAAGGATAACAAAAACGAAATGGCGGGACTCCCCGCCGCGCGATGCGCGACCAAAAGCAAAAATGGGGGCACGAGGCCCCCATCCATTCGCGAATCAACCGGTGGCGGCGCGCCGCCACCGTCACGTCACATCGATCAGTTATTGTACTTGTGCGGCCACGTGAAGCCGTAGTTGACCGCGCCGTTGGCGGCACGCAGGTGCGCGTTGCCGATGATCGGCAGGCCCGTCACAACATTCGGAGCAGTGCCGACTTGGTCCACCGGATCCAGCGTCGTGTTGAAGCGGATCCAACCGTCGGCGAACGGCAGCTCGATGTTGTTGCGGGCCAGCGTCGCGCTCAGCGCCGACGGCTGGGTGTTGTCGCCCGCGTTGATCGAGGTCACCGCCACTTCGCCGCAGATGTTGAACTGCGTCGGGGTGCCCGGGGAGATCACGGCACCGCTCGGCGTCAGCGTCTGCTCTTCACGGTCGAACGCGGCAAACGCCAACAACTGGCTATCCGTCGGGCGACGCACGCACAGCACGCGGTTGATGAGCGCGGTGTTGTTGCTCGTGTACACCTCACCCGTCGACACGACAGCACCGACGCTGTTGACGCGCACGACCCCAGCGGTGGCGCCGTAGGTCACGGCCGCGTAGTAGCGACGCAGCGGCTGGCTAAACACCAAGTCGGTCTGGGCGGCAATGGCATCGCTGGTCACGAACTCGTTGATGACCGACGAGCGGGCAATAGTGCTAGCGAGTGTGTTGCGATACACACCGGCCGCGGTGACGCTATTGATGTAAGGCGTCGACAGATCCGGGAAGTCGTAATACGCCGCCTGGACGTCACCGTTGATGAACAGCGGGTCAGAGCTGTACAGGCCCGCGGTGGTCGTCGAGACGCCAGAGCCCGACTGCGGGAAATAAACGATGTTGGCGGTGGTGGCAGCAGCAGGAGTACCACCACGCGCCTCGAACGCCGTGGCGGAACCGGACCACGCCGCCGTGGTGGCCTGGTTGATGATGATCCAGTCGGCCGTCAGACCGGTGCTCGGGAAACTCAGGCCCAACGCCGTGTATGAAGCCGTCGCAGACGCCTGACCCAGGTTATCGTCGTCCAGCGCCGTCACCGCAGCGGCGTTGCAGTTGCCGGGCTTGCCGTTGCTGCCGTGCTTGATGGCCGTAAAAAGGGCTGAGGTGGAATTAATATCGGCCATGTTGATGATTTCGACATAGCCTTCGCGGGTTTGCTCTTCCAGCGAACGGGTGCTGTTGGGGTCCAGACGACCGGTGAGGAAGGACCCGTTGACCGAGGCCGGACGCGTGCAGGAGTTATCCGAGGTGGTCAACTGCGTGCGACCATCGGCACCCTGCGTCAGCGCAGCGGTCCACACATCGCCCGGCGACAGCAGCACCTGGAAGTCGTACAGGTCGTCGGAGTTGGCGGCACCGCGGAAGCGCACCTTCACGGCCTTGCCGTTGGTGCGGTCGGTGTTGACGATATTGATGAGGGTGGCGTTGTTGCCCTGCGTGGTGAAGTAGGGGATGACCAGCTTGTGGCCGATGCCGTTGGGGTTGACCGCGATGGTGCTCGCGCTACCTTGAACGATACCAGCTTGAGCCGCACCAGCCATCAACGCGGCGACGCCGAGTGCGATGGAAGACTTTTTCATGGAACCTCCAGAGTTGTGGTTGACTCGCGAATGTGAAGAACAACTCGCGCCACTTACTGTAGCACAAGCCGGGGGGCACACCACGGGACGAATCGCCATTCGTTGACAGTGTTGCAGCGATGCGACATAGGGGTCTACCCTAGGATGCCATCCGTGGACCGCCATCAGAGTTCTTCCAACACCCACCACTGGCCATCGCTGAGCACCCAGGTTTCCTGCACGAAGCCGGTGATGGGGGCGCGTAGGCTGGCGGGCAGGGGCAGGCGCGGCTCGCTGGTGACTTCCAGCCGCACGGCGCAGCGCACGGGCGGGTGCAGCCCGTCCTGCAGGGGGCACTGCACGTCGTGCACGCGTGCGCTTTTCCACTGCACGGGCGCGGCGGCACGGCGGGTGGCGTAGACCTCCGGTGTGACCAGGCGCCGGTAGCTGGGGGCGGCCAGGGCGTAGGCGGCCGCGGCGTCGCCGCGGACGATGGCGTCGGCGCGCTGTTGCGCGCGGGTGCGCACGACGGCTTCGGCCGCGGCGACGGGGTCGGCCGGGACGGTAGCGCAGCCGGCCACGGTGGCGGCGAGCACTGCGGCGACCGTGGCCGCGGTGGCGAGGCGGCGCTTGGCCCGCGCAGGGGGCGCGACTGCGCTGTCGGCCCGGGCGGTGGCGACAATGGGTACGAGGGGGTGCGGGGTGGGCATGGTTCGTGGCTTCATGGTCGGATGGCAGGTTGCGATTGGGCCGCCGGCGGCGTGGTCACGCCCGGTGGCGGGAGCGTGCTGTGCAGGCCCGAACCCAGCAGGGTTTGCATGCGCTGGCGCAGCTCCTGCGCAATGGCGGCGCTGTCGTCGGCGCTGCGCAGCACGCGCGGGGTGATGAGGACGAGCAGCTCGGTGCGGTTGGCGCTGCGGTTTTGCGCGCCGAAGAGCCAGCCGAACAGCGGGATGTCTTTGGCGATGGGGAGGCCGGCGTTGCCGGCGGTGCTGTTGTCGCGGATGAGGCCGCCCAGCACCAGCGTTTCGCCGGAGCGCACGGCGACGCGGCTGCCGATCTGGCGCTGCAGGAAGGCGCGCTGGCCGGTGGCGGTGTCGATGGCGCCGACGTCGGTGACGGCCTGCTGCAGTTGCAGGCTGACGATGTCGCCCGCGTTGACGGAGGGGGTGACGGTGAGGCTGACGCCGGTGTCTTTGTAGGTGATGCTGGTGGTGACGTTGCCGCCGGTGGTGACGGTCTCGGACGTGCGCACGGGCTGCTGGTTGCCGACGACGATGCTGGCGGTGTGGTTGTCCAGCACCATCAGGCTGGGGCTGGAGATGACTTTGATGAGGGATTTTTCGGCCAGCGCGTTGAGCACGGCCCGGATGTTGCCATCAGCCCCGCGCAGGGTGTAGGTGAAGGCGCCGGAGGCGTTGCCCAGGTTGGCCAGGGCGCTCAGGACGCCGCTGCCGCTGTTGCTGCCGTGGCGGTCGGTGAAGTACCACTGGATGCCGTATTGCAGGTCGTCGACGAGCTGGACTTCGATGATGGAGGCTTCGATGAGGACCTGGGTGGGGGCGGCGTCGAGGCGCTTGAGGGCTTGTTCGATCTGGCGGTACTGGCCGGCGCTGCCCCAGACGAGGATGGCGTTGTTGTACTGGTCGGCCATGACGCGCAGGCCGCCGCTCAGGGTGACGGCGGGGCTGGCGGCGGGTTGGGCGCTTTGGCCCGCCGCGGCGGGCAGGCTGGCGAAGTTGCCCCCGCTGGTGGCGCTGGTGGCGGTGGTGGGCGTGGCACCGGGGGCGACGCCGCTGCTGGGCTGCGGGGTGGCGGGGCCGGCACCAAAGAGACCAGCCAGCACGTCAGCCAGGTGGCGGGCGTTGCCGTTTTGCACGCGGTAGACGAAGAGCTGGTTGTCGCTGCCGCCGAGACCTGGCACGTCGAGCTTGGCGATCCATTCGCGCGCAAGGTCGAGGTATTCGGCGCGGGGGCTGACGACGACGACGGCGTTGGCACGCTCGAGCGGCAGCACGCGCACGGCCCCCAGCAGCGGGAAGGGGGCGTTGGAGAGCGCGGTTTCGGCAGCGGGCGTGGCGGTGTTGGGGGCTGCCGCCCCGCCCTGCCCTGTCGCCACGGGCGCGGACGCGCGCGCCGCCGCGCCGCCGCCGGGCGCGGCGAGCAGGCGCAGCGCGGCTTCGACGTCGCGGGCGCTGACGTGCTGCAGCGGGAAGACGCCGACCGACATGCCACGCAGCAGGTCGACGTCGAAGGTTTGCACGAGGTCGAGCCAGCCGTCGATCTGGCTGCGCGTGCCCTGAAAGACGAGAAGGTTGCGCAGGCCGTCGACACGGGCGAGCGCGCCGTCGGGCATGAAGGGGCGCAGGATGGCGGCCATCTCGGCTGCGCCGATGTAGCGCAGCGGCACGACGAGGACGCCCTGCCCGGCGGGCAGCGGCGCGGCGGTGCCGGGGTCGCGCACGGCGACGCCGGGGACGACGGCGCGCAGCTGCTCGGCCTTGCCGACGTGGTAGGTGCCGGCGGGGTCGCGCACCATCTGGTAACCGTTGGCCTGCAGCGCCGCCTCCAGCAGCACGAGGGCGCGCTCGGCGCTGACGGGCTGGCCCGTGGAGAGGGTCACGGTGCCGTTGAGCGGGGGGTGGACGACGTAGTTGACCTGCAGCAGCTCGCGCAGGATGGCGTGGACGACGTCGGGCAGAGGGGCGGCCTCGAAGCGCAGCGCGGTGTTGGCCCCGGACACGGCCGCAGCACGGTTGGGGGCGACGACGCGGTCGTTGCCGCGCAGCAGGCGTTCGCCGGGCCGTGCTGCCACGGCCGGCGCGTCGTCACGTGGCGCGGTCGGCGCGGAGGACACCGACGCGGCGGTATCACCGGCATCGGCAGGCACGGCGAGGGCCGCCACGGGCGTTTGGGATGGTGCCGACTCGCCGGGCGGCTGTGCGTCGGCGGCGGGGCCGGGCACCGTCGCACAACCGGCGGCAGCGAACAGCGTGAGCATGGCCGCCGCGGCGGCGGCCGTACGCCGCCACTCAGCAGGGGCGGACGGGCGGCGGGAGGGGTGAATCGGCAGCGTCATGGCGGGAGGGTGTCGTGGGTACACGTGGGGCTGCATGGGTCTGGGGGGTTAGCGCAACGGCGGCAGGCCCGCCGCGGCACGAGCGCGGGCACGGGCTTCCATTTCGCGCCGGGTCCGCTCGAGCACTTCCTGCAGGTTGGGCGGCAGGTTCTGCGTCGCGCCAGCAGGGGCCGCCGCAGCGCCGGTGGGCGCGGCCGCCTGCGCTTGCGGATTGGGCGCCCCAAGCGGCGCGGCGGTCAGCGCCAGGGTGCGGGTTTCGTCCCCACGGGCGAAGGTGGCCTGCGTGGGTTCGACCGCGTTGAGCGTCCAGCCGCCGACGTCGGCACCGACCGCGAGGCGGCGCGTGCCGTCGCCCAGGCGGACGATGGCGATGGGGCGCTCGCCCGCCATCGTCCCCACGAGCACGGCCCCCTGCAGGGGATCGGGGGGCGCGGCGGCCTCGGGCGGGGGCGGCGGTGGCGGCGGGCGGCGATTGGGCACGAAGAGGGGCCGCTCCAACATCGCCGCGGTACCCACGGTGGTCGTGGTCCACGGCGCCGGGGCGTCGGGGATGGCCGGGAGGATGGGCGACGGGGGTAACCAACGCGGTTGATACGGCCGTATGGCCGAGCGGGGATCGCGCAGGATGGCCCAGGGGTCGGCGCTTTGCGCCCAGGTCAGCCACGCGTCGGGCGGCGCGCTCTCGTACCCCGTGGGTCGCAGCCACTGGAGCGCAGTGGCCAGCGCGGCCGCGAACAGGAGGACGCCAGCGATACGCGCGGAGGTCAGGGGCAGCCAGCGGATCATGATCGGGGTTTCCAAACCGCCAGCTGGAGCTGGACTTTGAGTTTGGGGTTGCTGCTGGGCGGTGTCAGGCCAGCAGGACGGATGGTGGTCTTGAGGACGCCGATGACGGGCTGGGCGGCCTGGAGTTTTTGCATGCCGGCGACGATGGCGGCCATGTCGCCCTCGGCGGTGAAGGTCAGGCCGATGCGCTGCAGGGCCGGGCCTTCGTCTTGCACGGGAGCGGTTTGGCTGACTTCGATGCTGAGGCCAGCCTCCTCCAACAGCGCGCGGGCACGCTGGAGGGCTTCGTTGGCGGTGGCACCCGGGTCGGCGTCCGCCGGGTAGAGGCGCTGTTGCAGCGCGACCTGGGCGAGCTGCGCGCGCTGTGCCAACGTGTCCGCGCTTTGTTGCAGGCCGAGCAGACGGGCATAGCGGGGCTGCAGGTCGTCCAGGACGCCGAGGGCATAGCGGTGTTTTTGGTAGACGTACGCACCGCCGATGGCCAATGGCGCCAACACGAGGAGCAGCAGCGCCAGTGACGGCAACGCTTGGCGCAGAGCGAACCACCACCGCGCGGCACGCGGTGCCGGCGCGGGGGCCTCATGGGTATCACGTTGGGCGTGGTTCATGGCGTCGCGCTGGTCGGCTGGGGGGTACTGGCGGCTGTTGCGCCGGGTGCCAAGGGATCGACGCCGAATCGGATTTCGATCGCGTAGGATTCTTTGCCCAGTCCCAGGACTTTGGTGGCCGCGCGGGTGGCGCTGACACTGGCCACTCCGGGCTGCTCGCCCAGGCGGCGCATGAGCGCCGCGGCGTTGGGGGTGAGGCCTTGTATGCGCAGGGTGGAGCCGTCCAGCTCGAATTCGCTGACGTGGGTGTCGTCGGGGAGCTGGGCCGTGAGCCAGTCGAGCACCAGAACGGGATCGCGCCGCTGAGCGGCCAACTCGTCGAAGGCCCGGATGTGCTCGACCGCATGGGTGAGTTGTTCCCGACTGGCCAGCGCGGGCGCGGCCATCGGCTGTAGGGCCGCCCACTGCGCCGTGGCGTCGAGGACACGGGCGCGCAGGTGCCAGCTGGGGCTGAGGGCCGCGGCGAGCATAAGCGCCAGCGCCCCCACCCAGAGCACGCCGTTGAGGGCGCTGCGCCAGCGGCACCAGCGCCGCACGCGCTGCCAGGCCGCATCGGGCACCGGCACCCATTGTGGCCCGCCGGGCGGCAGTGCCAGCCAGACGGAGAGTGGGGTTTTGCCCGGCTCGTCCGGCAGGGCAGCGGCCACTCGCTCCCGCGACAGCCACGCTGCGTGCACGAGGGTGTGCCCATCGGGTTGGGAAAAGGCACGCCAGAAAAACAAGGTGTCCCGCGGGGGAAAGGGGCTCTGGAGCTGCCCCCGCAGCTCGATGGCCGCGCGCTGGGCGGCCGGCTCCATCGGTGGCTGATGCCAGGACTTGCGCAACACCAGCTCCTCGGGAACCGAGCGAGCAGGCCAGTGCCGCACCCCCCACCGCCGCCAGCGGTGGGGCGGCGGATCGAGGACACGCCCGTCCAGGTCCACGAGCACGGTTGACGCATCCTGCGCCGCTTCGGTTTGGATACTGACGAGGGCCGCGGGCCGCAGGCCATGGGCCACGCGGGAAACCAGCATGCGCCACAGCGCCCGCATTGCGCGCAGCAGAGGGGAGGCTTCGGACAGTGTGGGCATGGTGTCAGGTTGGGGTGGGCGCATCGGGCTGAGGCTGCGCCACACGCGTGGTTTGCTTGAGCAACCGCCACGGCCACGGGGCACCGGCGCGCTCCACGAGCCAGGAGAGCTGCAGCTCCTGGCCCTCTCCCATGGCGACGCGCGCGGTCCACACCCAGCGGTTTGAGGAGCCTTGCCGCAACCACTGGGCCGGTATCGCGGTGGTGTCCATGGGAGCGGCGTTGGACTGCGCCAGCGCCCATTGCGCGGCCCGCGCCGCATCGCCCTGGGCGAGGCAGAGCAGGACGGCGGGCGACGCCGCGTAGGGATCGACGGCCGCGTCCCCGCTGTCAACGGTCAGCGCATATTCTACTTGGAGCCAGAGGTGCAGCGGCAGTCCCGGGCGCTGCAAGAGATCCTGCACCGACTGAAACGCCGGCCGGGATTGGGCGGCTGCGCGCTGGCGGATGTCGACAATCGCCTGCGCCCAGCGCTGCGCCTCGCCAGCATCGAGCCCCCCTGCATGGCGCAACACAGCCTGTATCAGGTCGGCGGGCGCGTGGTTGAGATCGACGGCACCGTGGGCAGAGGTGCGCTGGATCAGCACCTCGTCTTTCCCGATGGTGACGCGCCAGCGACGTATGGGGCCGTCGGCCTGTGCGCTGGGGTGCGCGAGCAATTGCAGCAAGGCGGCTTGCGCGACCGCCGTGGCGTGCACCGTGGCGGTTTCCTGGAAACGCTGAGCCGCCCGATCACGCACCCAGGCGGTCAGGGCAACGGCGGCGCTGATGAGGGCCGCCATGATCCAGAGGACGGCGACGATGGCCATCCCGCCAGCGTAAGCGGCACGGTCGGACGTTGCGGGGATACCGGATAGACAGGCGTGACGCCCCACGGCTACCTCCGGACACTGCCTCCACCGATGACGGCTCTCTCGAGCGGCTCGACACTCGGCAGGGTGGGCATGATCGGTACCAGCAGGGGCGGCCATGGGCCTCGGTCGTCTTCAATCAACAGGCGGATCGCACGCGGGAACTCGACGGCTTCAGAGGGCCAATCGGTCCGCCAGTCGTCTTGCCACGGCTGCGCGGGCGGCCAGTTGGTTGGGCGCCTCCCCTGCACCTCGATGCGAATGTAAGCGAGATCGGCCACCAAGACCTCACGCGCGGCTTGTGTCCAGTCTGTCGCCTCGTCCGTGGATGTGTCGCCACGCGGACGGTAGCGCAGCACGAGTTGCAATCGCTGGGGATCTTCAGGGTGCGCCTCCGGCGCAAGGCGGAATTCGGTTTCGCCCCCCATGGCAGGGCGCGGGGGCATCAGACCCACCCAAGTGAGGCTGTCTTGGGCGAGCTGAAAGCGCAATCGCCGCATGCCCGCACCCGACACGTCTTCAACCGCGCGGACAGGATGCGCTGCAGCGGCCATGAGCCAACGATGGACAGCCGCCATGTGTTCAACGCGATCGGCTAGTCGCTGGACCCGGGCCTGGGTGTCACCCACGGCACGCACCCCGCCCGCCACCCCCACCGTGAGCAAGGTCAGCAACACGAGGGCGACCAGCACCTCCACCAACGTGAAGCCCCGCCCACCGAGACGTGCGGTCATGGCCGCGTATCCCGCGGCACCGGGGGGGGCAGGCGCCAGGTGAGGACACTGAGCGTGCGGCCCGAGCCCCAGCGAACGGTCATTCGCACGGGTAGCGGCTGCTCGATATCCCCACCCGATGAGACGACCGGCGTTTCCTGCAACGGCTCTATCGTCGCGGGGGGCACATCCTGCACAGCGGGTTCGATTTGCCAGCCCAGGGATCCGGCCTGCTCTGGCTGAGACCAGTCGCCACCCGGGAGACGATCCGGAAATGCGTCGAGCAGGCCCTGCAGCGCGATGAGGGCGCTTTGCCGCTCGATCAGATCCGCCCCTTTCTGGACGCTGTCACCCAGACTCCGATAGAGCAAGGCGATGGAAAAGCCCATGATGGTGAGGGCCACGAGCACCTCAAGAACGGTGAAACCCCGTTGCAACCGACTCTTTACGGAACGTCGTCGGGACGGCTTCACGGCGTGAGCTCCTGGCGCTGCAGGCTGCCCGTCATCCAGTCGATCCGAAGGCGCGCCCCCACCTCCGGGGCGCGCAGCAGGTCGACAGTGCCCCCGGTACCACCGCCGTCTGGCATGTAGACGATCCCTAACCACGGGGCAGGCACGGCCCCTTCGGCAACGGTCACGCGTAACTGTAGATCCGCCGGCCAGGTGCCGTCCCAGCGCGGTTCGGCTGCGGTGGGCATCCAAACGCCATGCCGACGCGCCTGCAGGTCGAATACGTACGCCACCGGCCGACCGGTTCGCGCGGCCTGATCCTGGGCGAGGCGAAGCCCCCGCTCGATCCGGTTGGCGGTTTCACGGTAGGCGGCGTGACGCTGCCAGCGGTCGATCGCAACGCCGGCTCCGCCTGCCACCATGCCCATGATCAACAGAACGACGAGCAGCTCCACCAACGTGAAACCGGCGCTGGAACGCCGGTTTCGAGGGCCACGGCGAACGGTCCAGCCGGCGCTATGGGCTGTTGCGGATATCAGCATCCTCCCCTTCTCCGCCTGGGGCACCGTCAGCGCCGAGCGAGACGATCTCGATGCGGCCGTTCTGCATGGTGTAGCGGTACGGCCGTCCCCACGGATCGACCGGCACGTTGCCTTTGATGTACGGGCCGTTCCACACCTTGACCCCCGCGGGCGCTGTCACCAGGGCCTGCAAGCCCTCTTCGGTGGTCGGGTAGCGGCCTACGTCCAGCTTGAAAAGGTCGAGACCTTTTTCGAGGTCCGCAATCTGGACCGCAGCGGTCTTGCTTTTGGCACCGCCAAGCTGATTCAGGAAGCGTGGCCCCACGAGACCGGCCAGCAGCGTCAGGATGACGAGAACGACCAGCAACTCAACGAGGGTGAAGCCAGCCCCCCGCCGGGGAGATACCGAGCCCCGATGTTCGAAAGATAAGCCCTTGGGTTTCATCGGCAGATTATAGGGCGAGGTCGTTGACGGACAGGATGCCCAGCAGGATCGAGATGATGATACCCGCGATGATTGCACCCAAGACCAAAATGAGCACGGGCTCCAGCAGGGTGAGCAACCGCTGCAGCCTGGCCTGCACGTCGCGCTCCAGGATATGGCCGACCTCCTGCCACATGCCGGCAAGGCGCCCGGTCTCTTCACCCACCCGGACAAGATTGACAGAGAGCGTGTCGAAGATCGCAAGCTCCGCCAGCGCGTCGGCCAAGCGTCGCCCTTGCTTGACGTCAGCCATCACACGGTGCAATCGCTGACGATGCTCTGGGTTACGGAAGGCGCCCTCGGCGATCGTCAAGGCGGTCACGAGGCTGACCCCACTGCTCAGCAGTGTCCCAAGGGTGCGGGCGAAGAGGGCTTGTTCGTACTGGAGCCGTAGAACACCCAACACCGGCCACCGGTATTGCCAGCGCAACCAACGCAGTCGCCCTGATGGGGAGCGCCACCACGCCACCATGGCGACGCATCCCACCAGTATCCCCACCGCGAGTTCCGGGGCGTGATCGGTAACGGCTTGGCTGAGCGCCATCACCGCTCGCGTCGCCACGGGCAGGCGATCCCCCATATCACCGAATACCTGCCGAAATTGTGGCACCACATACACGAGCATGATGAGCAGCGACAACACCGCCACGACAGCCAGTATGGCCGGATACGTGGCGGCGGCCAGTGCCTTGTCGCGGAGCTGGCGAACACGCTCGAGATGGTCTAGCACGCGGGCCAACGCATCAGCCATCTGGCCGCTGATTTCGCCGGTGCGAACCATGTTGATGTAGAAATCGTCGAATGCCTGCGGATGTTTGGCCAAGGCCCGACTGAAGGACTGACCCGCCTTGATATCGTCCAACAGCTGTTGATTGATGTGCAGCAGCTCGGTCGGCAGCGCGAGTTGCTCCAGCAAGCGCAGGGCGCGATCGAGTGATAGCCCTGCCCGCAGCATGGTGAGCAGTTCGCCTGTGTAGAGCTGGATGTCGCGACGCTTGAACTTTTGACCCGCCCGGCGACGCAACGAAAACCGCGCGGTGCCCGCGGACGCAGAGGTCCCTGCGTGGGCCACTGCCTGAGGCGCAGGGGGCGAAGCCCCGTCTGCTTCATCCAGGCGGTGAACGGCGACACTTTGGCTTAGCAAACGCCGCAGCGCGTCCGCGGCATCGCTGGCTGCCAGTACCCCCACGACCGGCTGGCCTCGCGCATCCACCCCCTGATACCGGTATTCACGCATCGGTGTGCTCCTGCGCCACGCGCAGGACTTCCTCCAAGCTGGTGAGCCCCTGCGCCGCTTTCAGCAGCGCGTCTTCAAAAAGACTGCGCATGCCCGCTTGAACCGCATGCGCGTGAAGCGCGCTGGTGTCACTCCCATCCAGAATGCGGCGACGGAGCTCATCGTTGAGCACCAACAGTTCGTGTACTCCCGTGCGCCCCCAGTAGCCCGTTCCACGACAGCGCTCGCATCCGACCGCCCGACAAAACGTCGGATTGGCGACGTCCAAGCGCCCGAAACCAAGGCTTTCCAGCAGGGCGGGCGGGGGCTCATATGGCGCTTTGCAATGGACACAAAGTTGTCGCACCAAGCGCTGAGACAGCACACCGATGACGCTGGATGTGATCAGATAACGCTCCACACCCATGTCTTGCAACCGCACGATTGCTCCGGCCGCTGTATTGGTGTGCAAAGTGGAGAACACCAAATGCCCTGTGAGGGCCGACTGGACCGCGATCTGCGCGGTTTCCGTATCGCGCATTTCGCCGATCATGATGATATCGGGATCCTGCCGCAAGATCGCCCTCAGGGCGCGGGCAAAGGTGAGTCCGATGGCCGAATGAATCTGGATCTGGTTGATCCCCGGGAGTTGATACTCCACCGGGTCCTCGACCGTGATGATTTTCTGGGCATTGGCATCGAGCTTGGCCAGGGACGCGTAAAGGGTGGTGGTCTTACCCGACCCAGTCGGCCCCGTCACCAGCACGATCCCGTAGGGATGATCGAGCAGGCGACGCCAAGCAGCCAGCGTATCCGCGGCAAAGCCCATTTCATCCAATTCCAGCCGAACCGATGAACGGTCCAGTACCCGCATGACAACGCTCTCGCCATGGGCGGTCGGCACGGTTGACACACGCAAATCAAGCTCTCGACCCTTGACACGGGTTCGAATACGTCCGTCCTGCGGCAAACGCCGTTCCGCGATATCCAGATGCGCCATGAGCTTGACACGCGAAGTCACCGCGGCGGACAGGTTCGGTGACAAGCGCTCATGCAACTGAATCTGACCATCGACCCGATACCGCACATGCAGCCCATCGTCGAAAGGCTCAAGGTGAATATCGGAGGCACGCAGGTCGACGACGCGCGCAATCATCTGGTTCACCCGGCGAATGACAGGCGCTTCGCTGGCGAGGTCCTTGAGGTGCTCTACAAATTCTGCGGCGTCGGTGTCATCGATGCCATCAGGCGCATCTTCCGACTCCGCACTTACCAGCGATCCTTGCAGGGCTTTTTCGAGATCCGCCTCAGACGCTAGCCGCAGATCGAGGCGCGCACCGGTTACCATCTGCAGCGCTTTGCGCAAAAAGTCGTCTTCTGGGTGCGCCACCGCAACCGTCAAAACCTCGTCTTGCAGCGCCATGGGATAAACCAACTGGGCGCGCTGAAACTCCGGCATCAAACCCGGCACTTCCACAGGAAACGGCGGAAGCTCGTCCAATGTCACGACGGGGATACTCAACTGCTCAGCCAACGCCTGCAGGACATCCGACTCCGTGACGAGCCCCAAGCGCACGAGCAATTGACCCAACTGCGTTTGAGGTGTCTCGCGCTGGGCCAGCAGCGCACGATCCAAATCGCGCGGCTGTAGCTTGCCAGCTGCAACCAAAATTTCGCCCAACAGCGGCCGGCGGGAGACAGGAAGAGCAGTCGTCGTGGCGATATTCATCACATTCACTCAGATTGACCATTTGTGGCGACGACGGGATTGGTACTGGCGATATACCTCAGAACGCCACAAACGGCAAAGCCCGCTTATATGCCAAACAGCATGACGCAGACTGTAACGACTGCGACGCTGTCCGACATGCTGAACGATAACATCTGATGCCACCCCTATACTGTAACCAGCAAGTTGCAATCGCAAACAAAAATCAACATCCTCAACATACAATCGGTATTTTTCATCAAACCCCCCAATAGCGTCATAGGCACTGCCGCGCACCAGCATACATGCACCATTCACCCAATCCGGCGTCTTGTGCGGACGCCCCCCTCGACCCATCAGGCGACACAGAATTCGGTAAAAAATTCGAGTCGGGGTCGGCAGTTCGCGAGCAAAGTCTTGTTCATTACCGATCAAATCCAACTGCCTCGGACAAACCAGACCCACGTCCGACGGCGTCATATACGGAATAAGCTTTTCCAAAATCAAATCATTCCACGTCACATCCGGATTGAGCACCCACCAATAGTCCGGGATACTTTCGCCAAGATGTTGCTCCGCCCTGAACGCCTGATTATGATTTTCAGCAAACGACCTGGACTGGCTATTGTTTCGCAACCTCAAGTCGAAGGGCCAGATCTGGGAACACAGCGCAGATTGCCATTGAGGATCGGGAATATCAAACGTCAACCAAACCCGCCGCACCCGAGAGCCTTCCCGCGCGATCCGCTGCAATAATGGCAACAGTTGCGAGCCGTGCCCATGGGATACGATCGAGACAGCAACGCCGTTCACAATAGACACGCCTGCGAGAAATCGACGCCTGCCGCGTCTTTCGCTGAAATGAGGGGCGCATCCTCAGCAAGTGGCCACTCTATCGCCAGCGTCGGATCGTCCCACCGGATACAGCGCTCGTGCGCGGGACTGTAGTAGTCAGTGGTTTTGTAGAGGAAGTCCGCCTCGTCGCTGAGCACGAGAAAGCCGTGCGCGAACCCCGGCGGAATCCACAGTTGCCGGTGGTTCGATTCGCTGAGCTCCACACCCACCCAGCGGCCGAACGTGGGCGAATCGCGCCGGATATCGACCGCCACGTCGAACACCGCACCGCGCACAACGCGCACGAGTTTGCCCTGCGCTTTCGGCGGCAGTTGGTAGTGCAGCCCGCGCAGCACACCGCGGCGACTGCGGCTGTGGTTGTCCTGCACGAACGTGAGGCCGTGCAGACCGGTGGCCGCCTCGAAATCGCGCTGGTTATAGCTCTCGAAGAAAAACCCGCGCGCGTCCCCAAAGACCTTGGGCTCGAGGATCAGCACGTCGGGGATGTCGGTGGGGATCACGGTATACGGCATCGTGCACCTCACCCCAGCAGACCCAGCAGGTATTGGCCGTAGCCGCTCTTGGCGAGCGGCTCGGCCAGACGCTGCAGCTGCGCATCGTCGATCCAGCCGTTGCGCCACGCCACCTCCTCGGGACAAGCGATCTTGAGGCCCTGGCGGCGCTCGATGGTGGCGATGAAGTGGCCGGCATCCAGCAGGCTGTCGTGCGTACCGGTGTCGAGCCACGCGTAGCCGCGCTGCATGATCTGCACCGACAGCTGTCCGCGCTCGAGGTACGCGCGGTTGACATCGGTGATTTCGAGCTCGCCGCGGGCGCTGGGGCGCACACGGCGGGCGATGTCGACGACCTGCTCGTCGTAGAAATACAGGCCGGTCACGGCGTAGTTGGATTTAGGCTGCGCGGGTTTTTCTTCGATGCTGGTCGCCCGCCCCTCGGCGTCGAAGGCGACGACGCCGTAGCGCTGCGGGTCGTGCACGTGGTAGGCAAAGATGGTGGCACCTTCGGTCTGCGCGTCGGCCGCGCGCAGCAGGGGCTGCAGGTCGTGGCCGTAAAAGATGTTGTCCCCCAGCACGAGGGCGCTCGGGTGGCCGGCGACGAAGTCCGCGCCGATGATGAACGCTTGTGCCAGCCCTTCCGGCCGGGGTTGGACGGCGTACTGCAGCCGCATGCCCCACTGGCTGCCGTCGCCCAGCAGCTGTTCGAAGCGCGGCGTGTCCTGCGGGGTGCTGATGATGAGCACCTCACGAATCCCGGCGAGCATCAAGGTGCTCAGCGGGTAGTACACCATCGGCTTGTCGTACACCGGCAGCAGCTGTTTGCTGACCGCGAGCGTGGCCGGGTGCAGCCGGGTGCCGGAGCCACCCGCCAAAACGATACCTTTGCGCATGGGAAAACGCCGCTTGGCTCGCACCAAGCGGCTCACTGGAATCTGGATGCAATCCGCCGCGCTCAGGCCGCGACGTCAAAGCGCTTCGGCGGACTTGCGCACCAAACGCTGCACGTCGCGGTCCATTGGCAGCGCGTAATCATACCCGCGCAGGATCTGGCCCGTCTCGGACCGCACGAGCTTGATGTTGACGTAGACGTACTGCCCGGCCACCGAGTAGGTTCCCACCAGAACGGCCGTGGCTTGATGGACGCGGGCGATGTCCTTAATTTCTCGCGAGAGCAACAGCTCGCCGGTTTGCTCGCGCACGAAGACGTCACCGCGCAGCTTCATCTCGCGCACGTCGATACCGGCAGCCGCAGCTGCGGAGCTGTACTGCTCGGACAAGGTACGGCCCAGCGGCGACGAGACGCGCAGATCGTTGACGTCAACGATGGTTGCCACGAGCAGAGGCGAAACCATCCCCGGCGGCAGGCCAGCGAGCAGCTTGCCCACAGCATCACGGTTCGCCTGCAGGAAGGGGTGGGACGCAGCTTCCTCGTAGGTCGGTCCATTCGGCTTGGCGGTGGTCACGCAGCCGGCCAACGTAAACGCAGCGGCAGCAGCGATCAGCGATACAACGAGGCGTTTCATTGCGACACTACCTTGTAATCGCGCGTGGCCGGACCACGAACCACCTGAAACAGCGTGGCGTCACTGTCCTCGACGTAGTACACGTCGGTGTTGCGGGCGACGTACCGGTCGCCTTGCATAATGGTCGTGGTGAGGATGACCTCGGTGTGGGTGGGCCCCCCACTGTATTGGCTGCGCGCCAGATCCGCGATGGCTGCGTACCCCAATCCACCGACCATCGCCGCGTCCCGATGAGCGTGCACACCCAAGTAATGCGCGACATAGACACCAGCCGTCACGGCCGTAAAGAGGCCCGGGATGAGGTGCGGCCGGTCGCTGTTGTGCCGGATGACCTGCGCCTCGTAGCTAACTTTTAACGGAGCATCTTCACGCTCGACAACGGTCTTACCCTGGTTGACCATGCGCGTGATCAGCAGCTCGCGGAAAGCACGGTCGAACGTCGAGGGCTGCGCCGGCAATTTCACCTGGATCGGTTGGCCCGCGTCACCCGCCGACCCCAGCCGCACCAGTGTGTTGGCGACGACGTGCTGCGCCACAGCGTCCCAGTGGCCGGCGGATCGAACCTTGAGTTGTGACGTGTAAGGAAAGTTTTCAGCAACCGGAATCGGGGCGTGCGAGCACCCCGCCAATCCGGCCAATGTCGAGGCGACTATCGCCCCAGTCATGAGAAGACGATTCACGGAACCTCCTATTTTTATTTTCCTCAAAAACGATAACATGCATCAGGCAGCGCGTCAAGAAAAACGCACGCGGTTGCCTCACGACGTGGTATTTTTGCCAGCGAGTCGTGGGACGACGGCGTAAACCAGAATGCAGCCTGCGACGGCCGCGATCAAAAGCCCACCAGCCATTCGGCGCACCGCCGCACCCCCTCTTCCCAAGCTGGCAAACGCAGCCCGAAGGTCTGTTGCAGGCGGCTGGTGTCGAGGCGCGCGTTGTGCGGCCGGCGCGCGGGGGTGGGAAAGGCGCTGCTCGGCACCGGATCGATCGCTTGCACGCGCCAGCCGGCGTCGGGCCAGCGTCGGCGCGCGGCGTCGATCAGCACGGTGGCATAGCCGTGCCACGTGGTGACGCCCGCGGCGGCGAGGTGGTAGGTTCCCCCACCCACCCCGGTGGCGAGCACGTGCCGCAGTGCGTGAGCGGTGACGTCGGCGATGAGGTCCGCCCCGGTCGGGGCACCATACTGGTCATCGACGACGGTCAGGCGCTCGCGCTCGCGCGCCAGGCGCAATATCGTGCGCGCAAAGTTGCCCCCGCGCGCACCGTAAACCCATTGCGTGCGCAGAATCAGGTGCTGGCAACCGCTGGCGCGAATGGCGTCCTCGCCGGCCAGCTTGGTGCGGCCGTAGGCGTTGAGCGGGCCGGTGAGGTCGTCCTCGCGCCAGGGCCGCTCTCCGCTGCCATCGAACACGTAGTCCGTGCTGTAGTGCACGAGCCAAGCCCCCATCTCCGCGGCCACCTGCGCAAGCACGGCGGGTGCCTCGGCGTTGACGCGGTGCGCCCGCGCGGTGTCGGTTTCCGCCCGGTCGACCGCGGTGTAAGCCGCGGCGTTGACGATCGCCGTGGGGCGCACGACTGCGACCGTGCGCCGCAGCCCATCCAGGTCGCTGAGGTCACCGCATAACGCTTCGGCGCACCCAGGCAGGCGTCCACCGGCTCGCTCGAGCGCTATCACGTCGCCAACGATGGCTAGGCTTCGCTGCAGCTCCCAACCAACTTGCCCGCCCTTTCCGAACAGCAAAATCCGGCTGGTCACCTCATCGGCGAACGATGAATCCACCTTCACACCACAACTCAACTATTTCTCCGTCGCCCAAACATAATAAGCCACCCCTTCATACAAATATGACGGATAGTTCGCAATAATGAAATCCCGCTCTTGTTGATTAGTGGTGTAGAAATGCGCGCCAGCGGCTTGATTGTAGAATCGATACAGCGGAACACCGGTAACAGAATCACCTACGAACCACGCCTCCCCCTCATAGAGGAACTGGGGATATGTTTTTCTTACATGATCACGCTCCGCTTCACTGATAGTGTAAAAGTGGGCACCCGTGGAGGTGTTATAAAAACGATAAACTGTGCGCACACCAGTCTGCTTGGATGGGTACGCATAAAATGCTATCCCTTCGTACCGAAACGATGGGTAGTTTGCAACCACAAAATCGCGCTCCGTCTTACTGATAGTAAAGAAATGGGACCGGGTGAGATCGTTGTAAAACCGATAAACAGGATTTCGAGGAGGAAGACTCACAACGGGATCCAGCCATTTTTTCAGACCATTCTGAAAAGCCTTATCAAATCTTCCATATACAGAAACAGAGCCAGAACAAGCAGATGTCCCACCCCGAAGAACACCAATCACGTAACGATCCCCACCGACAGAACGGAAAAGAGAGGAGCCGCTACTGCCAGGCTCCGTCGTCCCGACATCCCATAGGACTCCATGGTAATCCCCGACGGCAGCCGTGGACTCGCTACACGAAAACGATCCGCCAGAGCTATCTGCGCAACTCAAATACCCACCATTTGTACCGAAACTGATTTTTTTCAAATCTCCCCGTGGGTGATGAATGCCAGCGACCGATTGCATTAGCGACTGAACATTTGCATCCCATGCCGCAAAAACAACATTGCCAGCAGGCACCTGGTTCAATTGAATCAATGTTGTATCCTGAGCCGACTGAGCCGACAACAAAAGACCCCCACCCCGCGTGACAAATGCCTCACTCGACATCGTTGCAGACGAGCAAGCGGGAGCCTGATAATTCCACCATGCCTCCAATGTCGATGCAAATGACTGGCTGGCGATGCAATGACTAGCAGTCAACAAATACGGTGTAAAATCTTGCCTTCTGTTGTTGAGCAGGGTGCCTGTGCAGAGGTAGCTCGCACCGGATGCCGGGTCACTAAAAACAAGGCGCGCAACGCTCCGGCCTGCTCTTTGATCCGGATCCGCCGCACACGCAATGTTTCGCTGGCAAACGAGAGACTCGCCAATCTGGCTGTCGAGCGTCTTTTCTACCGACTCGGCAAAATGCGATACCCAATCAACGGAGACCTCAAATTTATCCTTATCGAGCGCGCCAGGCAAAACAAAGACGACCGTCAGACTCTCCCCTTGGGCTGTAGGCGACACTACCGAATAACGGCCGTTTTTCACTACCCCCAAGTCTGAATCTCGCGCAGACGATTCAATAATATTGAAACCATCTTTTTCCAGCAGTACCTGCCCGTCTTCCTGAATAAAATAAAGCCGACTCCGCGGATCTATACGCGAAAAACTGAGTCGCGCCCGCAACGCCCCCGCCTTGGGAGATATCAACCTGAGCGACGACTGCCAATTTCCAACAGAGTCTCGCTTCCAAGACAACTTTTGCGCCAGATTAGATGCCGCACCCACCCGCTCATCGACACGGCCGTATCCAATTTGCAATACAGGCCCTTGATCTTTTCTGAGCAACTGTTCCGATGGATTGGGCTCAGAGAGGCTAAAAACGTAAGGATCGGCGACGATTTCTATCCGCTTGTTTTCCTGTTTTAACTCGGGCATCGCCCGCGATGCTGCAGAGGAGAAAGCAGATAGTGAGGGCAGTTTATTTTCCTCTGACCGTGCGTTGTTACTTAGTGCACCCAGACTGATCACTGCAATCAGCCCAAGTGTACGCAGTAGACGCCCACTCGCGGGAAAAATACGAAGAGTCTGGCTCACGGGTAACCTCCTAGCTGTTGGCGGCCAACATGTTAGCCGAATGTCGTTTTCTTTAAAGCACGCTAGAACCACATTGTGGCTCCGAGCCAACAGTCATATGGCATACTGCTGAGCGACCCACTGGCGGTACGCGCCGCTTTGCACGCGCGCCACCCACTGCGGGTGGTCGAGGTACCACTGCACGGTCTTGCGGATGCCGCTCTCGAAGGTCTCGGCCGGCCGCCAGCCCAGTTCGCGCTCGATTTTGCGGATATCCATCGCGTAGCGCCGGTCGTGCCCTGGGCGGTCGGCGACGAAGGTGATGAGCTGCTCGTAGCGTTCGACGGGCGCACCGCTGCGCGCGTCGCGCACGCCGCGCTGCGGTGCCGGGGCGAGTTCGTCGAGCAGGGCGCAAACGGTGCGCACGACCTCGAGGTTGGTTTTTTCGCTGCGGCCGCCGATGTTGTAGGTCTGGCCCGGCGTGCCGGCCTCCAACACACGGCGGATGGCGCTGCAGTGGTCGCCAACGTAGAGCCAGTCGCGCACCTGCTGGCCGTCGCCGTAGACGGGCAGCGGTTTGCCCGCGAGCGCGTTGACGATGATGAGCGGGATGAGCTTCTCCGGAAAGTGGTACGGCCCGTAGTTGTTGGAGCAGTTGGTGGTGAGCACCGGCAGGCCGTAGGTGTGGTGCCACGCACGCACGAGGTGGTCGCTCGCGGCTTTGCTGGCGCTGTAGGGGCTGTTGGGTTCGTAGCGGTTGGTCTCGGCAAAGGGCGGGTCGGTCGGGGAGAGGCTGCCGTAGACCTCGTCGGTGCTCACATGCAGAAAGCGAAACGCTGGCCGTTCGGCTTCGGGCAGCGTGGACCAATAGGCCCGCACCGCCTCCAGCAGCCGGAAGGTGCCCACCACGTTGGTCTGGATGAAATCCTCCGGCCCATGGATGGAGCGGTCGACATGGCTTTCAGCAGCAAAGTTGACCACCGCCCGCGGGCGATGCTCGGCCAGCAGCCGCTCCAGCAGCGCGCGGTCGCCGATGTCGCCCTGCACGAAGGTGTGGCGCGCATCGCCTTCGAGCGCGGCGAGGTTCTCGCGGTTGCCGGCGTAGGTGAGTTTGTCGAGGTTGACGATGGGTTCGTCGCTGCACCGAAACCAGTCGAGGACGAAGTTGCTGCCGATGAAGCCGACACCGCCGGTGACGAGGAGGGTCATGGAATGAAGCACGAAAGCAGAAATGGCAGGAAGTTTACGCGTCAGACGCGTGGGTCGCGCCATGGGGGCTGTCCGAATTTTTGTGGGTGCGAGCCCGCCTATGGAGGGGACTCAGGCCGCATATGGCGCGGCCGGTTGGGTGAAGCGCTGGCCGTGGGCAAGAGCCTGTCGGGAATATCTTGTTCGAAGCCTGCTGGCCCCGTCGCCGGCTCTCATCCCCGCTGCGCGGCGCTGCTTTTGTACGGATATCCAGTTGCGCCCCAGGAGCCCTCTCTCTACGATGCATGTGGATAACCGGTCAGGGAGGATGTAATGGCAAAAGGGCACCTGTGGCGGTATGGGGCGGCGCTGGTCGCTGGTTGGATCATTGGGTGGTCAGCGCTGGCGGCCGGCCCCGTGGTCGAGGTCAACCGCGCCAGTGCGGCCGACCTCGCAGCCCTGCCGGGGATCGGGCCGGTGCTCGCGCAGCGGGTGATCGAAGCCCGCCAGGCCCGGCCGTTCACGAGCTGGGCGGACCTGCAGGCGCGCGTGCGGGGGATCGGCCCCAAGACCGCCGAACGGCTGTCTGTCGAAGGCTTGCGCGTGGACGGGAGCAGCTATGGCCAGGAGCTCGCGCGCCACACGGCCCGCGGCAGTACCCCATCGTCTCTGACGGAGACCCCGCCACCCTCGGCCGGGTATCGCGGACGATAGACCAACGGCCGACGAGCCGTCGGCGCGGGCCATCGGTGCTGCGCAGCCGATGGACACACCCAAGATGCGCGATACCGGCAAAGCAACGGGCACAACGACAGATCACTGTCATGCCGACACGCATCCATCATCGAACGAACGTTCGTACTATGATTGCAATATGAGTACCGACATCCAAGCCGCTTTCGAAGCCGCGCTGCAGCGCATCCCCACGCTCACCCAGCGCCCCGACAACAACACGCTGCTGCAGCTCTACGCCCTTTACAAGCAGGCCACGGAGGGCGACAACACCACGCCCAAACCCAGCCTGACCGACGTGGTCGCGCGGGCCAAGTGGGACGCATGGACCAAGCTCAAAGGCGTGGCACGCGAGGAGGCCATGCGCCGCTATGCGGCGCTGGTGGAAACGCTGGAGTAAACGATCGCCGCAGGGGGGCTCGCCTGTCACGAGCGACGGTGCGCACGCGGCGCTGGCCGACACGGAGGATTCAGCGCTACCGCCTTGGCTGGTCAGCGCACTCGGGAGGTCGGCCGCCGCGCAGTATGCGCGTGCTGGGCTGGTCAGCGCGCCCGGGGGGGGGGGGCGACGGTCAGCCGCGCGCGGGGGTAACAGCCGCCACGCGCAGCACCTCGACCGCGCAGTCGTAGAACGTCGGACCGCCGCCGAGGTCGGTCAGCGCTTGGCTGGTCAGTTCGTTGACGTTGGTGCCGTCCGCGCCGAACTTGCGCCACCAAATCCCCAAGCCGACCACCACGCCGGGGCGCGCGCGGCCATTCAGGCGCGCGCGGGTGCGGTGGCGGCCGCGGTCGTTGAAGACCTCCACCCAGTCGCCATCGGCGATACCGCGCGGGGCGGCGTCGTCCGGGTGCATCTCCAGCACCGGCTCGCCCTCGGCGTCGCGCAGCGACGTGACGTTGACGAAGGTCGAGTTCAGAAAGTTGCGCGCCGGCGGCGAAATCATCGCCAGCGGGTGGCGCGGGTCAGCGCCGGGCGGTTCGTGATTCGGCAACACCGCCGGCAGCGGATCCAGCCCCTGCGCAGCCAGCCGCGGGCTGGCAAATTCAAACTTGCCCGACGGCGTGGGGAACCCCCCATTGGCAAACGGCGCGTCGGGCACCGCCAGCGGCGCGTGGCCCTCGCGCAGCAGGGTTTCGAAGTCCACCGCATCGCCAAATGCCTGGCGGCACAGCGTCAGGTCGTCGTCGGCAAAGCACGGTTCGTCAAAGCCCATGCGCCGCGCCAGCTCCCGAAACACCCAGGTGTTGGGCCGCGCCTGTGCCAGCGGCGCGATTGCCGGGCGGTTGAGCAGCACGTCGGTGTGCCCGTAACTCAGGTGGATGTCCCAGTGTTCGAGCTGCGTGGTAGCGGGCAGGACGTAGTCGGCGTAGTCGGCCGTGTCGGTCTGGAACTGCTCGAGCACGACGGTGAACAGGTCCTCGCGCGCGAAGCCCTGCACCACCCGACGCGACTCTGGTGCCACCGCCACGGGGTTGCTGTTGTAGACGATGAGCGCCTCGATCGCCGGGCCGAAGTCCGGCGAGGCGGGACGCAGCAGCGCGTCCCCGATCGTGCTCATGTTGATGACGCGCGGCTGCGGGCAGGGGCTGCGCTGCAAGAGGTCCGGCCGGTACAGCACGTCGCGCTGCACCGGGTACCAGCCGGAGCTCGACAGCAGCAGGCCGCCGGCGCGGTGCCGCCACGCCCCGATCACGGTGGGCAGACAGGCCACGGCGCGCACCGCGTTGGCCCCGCCGCGCACGCGCTGCATGCCGTAGTTGAGACGGATGGCCACCGGGTCGCGCCGCTCGACACACGCGCCGATGTCGCGCGCCAGCGCCGTGATCTGCTCCACGGGCAGCCCGCACACCGCCGCCGCGCGCGCCGGCGGCCACTGCAGGGCACGTTCGCGCAGCGCCTCCCGCCCCAGCGTGTGGCGCTGCACGTAGTCGTCATCGACCCAGCCGTGCACGATGCATTCGTGCATCAGCGCATAGGCCAGTGCCGCGTCGGTGCCGGGCAGCAGGGCGAGGTGCGCGTGGCATTTTTCGGCGGTTTCGGTGCGGCGCGGGTCGATGCACACCAGGCGCGCGCCCGCGCGCTTGGCCTGTTGGGCGTAGCGCCAGAAGTGCAGGTTGCTGCCGATGCTGTTGCTGCCCCAGATCAGGATCAGTTTGCTCTCGGCGAAGTGCTCCACCCGCATGCCGACCTTGCCGCCGAGCGTGTAAGCGAGCCCCGCCGCCCCGGCCGATGCACAGATGGTTCGGTCCAGCAGCGACGCCCCGAGCCGGTGGAAGAAG
Organism: Tepidimonas taiwanensis; assembly: GCF_020162115.1. Lineage (NCBI taxonomy): Bacteria > Pseudomonadati > Pseudomonadota > Betaproteobacteria > Burkholderiales > Tepidimonas > Tepidimonas taiwanensis. Next base: position 2,207,284 of record NZ_CP083911.1, read on the forward strand.
CGCGCGGCCATCGCCTCGCCCTGCACCAGCCCCATCGTGCCCGCGTAGCTGTACGGCAGAATGGCCTGCGGGTCACGCGCGGCGATCGCGCGCAGCCGCGCCGCGATGTCGTCTAGCGCCTCGTCCCACGTCACCGGCTCGAAGCACCCCGCCCCTTTGGGCCCCACGCAGCGCAGCGGCTGCCGCAGGCGATCCGGGTGATAAACCCGCTCCAGATAACGGCTGACCTTGGTGCACAGCACGCCACCGGTTTGCGCGTGGTCGGGGTTGCCCTGCAGCCGCACCGCGCGGCCGTCGTGCACGGTCGTGACGAACGAGCAGGTATCCGGACAGTCGTGGGGGCAGGCACCGATGACGGTGCGCGCGGTGTCTGCGCTTGCGGCACCGGCGGCGACAAAAGGGGGATCGGCTGACATGCGCGCATGGTACGTCACGCAGCGACACGCCGTCGTCGCCGGGCGTGACGGCATGACATGCGCGCATGGTACGCCACCGTCGCCATCCCCTTGCAGCGCGCCGGCTCCAGCTCACGCATCCCCCGGACCACTATTGATCCGGTACGAAGAAGTTTTGACACTCCCGCAGCGTTCCGTGCTCGTAAGGGAAGCGGGGGATTCAAGACAAAACCGTGCCGGAGCAATAGGCTGCCGAACACCCGCACAGGCACACGGGCGCATCGTTTCACGTTAGCATGACCGCATGAAGCTGATCGAGCCCATCGTCGCGCAGGCGGCGGCGTTTGCCGCCATCCGCCGGGATCTGCACGCGCACCCGGAGTTGTGCTTCGAGGAGGTGCGCACCGCCGAGCGGGTGGCGGCGCTGCTTGGCGAGTGGGGCATCCCCGTCCACTGGGGGTTGGGCAAAACCGGGGTGGTCGGCGTCCTCCACGGGCGCGACGGCGGGGCGTGTGGCCGCGCCGTGGGCCTGCGCGCGGACATGGACGCGCTGCCGATGACGGAGCTCAACACCTTCGACCACGCGAGCCGCCACCCGGGGCGCATGCACGCGTGCGGGCACGACGGCCACACCGCGATGCTGCTGGCCGCGGCGCAACACCTGGCGCAGCAGCGCGACTTCGACGGCACGGTGGTGCTGATCTTCCAGCCGGCCGAGGAAGGCGGCGGTGGCGCGCGCGAGATGATCGCCGACGGGCTGTTCGAGCGCTTCCCCGTGGAAGCGGTGTTCGGCATGCACAACTGGCCCGGGCTGCCGGTGGGAACGTTCGCCGTCAGCCCCGGGCCGGTGATGGCCTCCAGCAACGAGTTCCGCATCACGCTGCGCGGCAAGGGGGGTCATGCGGCGCTGCCGCACACCACGGTGGACCCGGTGCCGGTGGCGTGCCAGCTGGTGCAGGCGTTCCAGACGATCCTGACGCGCAACCTGCGGCCGGTGGAGCCGGGCGTGATCTCAGTGACGATGATCCACGCGGGCGAGACCACCAACGTCGTGCCCGACCACTGCGAGATCCAGGGCACGGTGCGCACGTTCACGGTGGAGACGCTCGACCTGATCGAGGCGCGCATGCGCGCGCTCACCGAGGGCATCGGCGCCGCGTTCGGCGTGCAGGTGGACTTTCACTTCCGGCGCAACTATCCGCCCACCGTCAACCACGCGCCGGAGGCGGCCTTCGCCGCCGAGGTCATGCGCGACATCGTCGGGCCCGAGCGCGTGGTGGCGCAGGAGCCGACGATGGGGGCCGAGGACTTCGCCTACATGCTGCAGGCCCGGCCCGGCGCGTATGTGTTCATCGGCAATGGTGACGGGGCACACCGCGCGGACTACGGACCCGGCCACGACGCGGGGCCGTGCACGCTGCACAACCCGCGCTACGACTTCAACGATGCGCTGATTCCGCTGGGGGCGACGTTCTGGGTGACGCTGGCGAAGCGCTGGCTGGCGCGGCCCCAAACCGCTCCCGCGCAATCGTGAGCAGCCCGTCGAAGATCAACCCCTCGACCAGCTCGAACGGCACCGTCATGTGCGGCGCCATCTTCCACCCGGCGCCGCCGGTCATCAGGCACACCGGCTCCTGCCCGCTGTGGGCGCGCAGGTTGTCCCACATGCGCTGCACGGCACCGGCGATCGCGAACGTCCCACCGCTCGTGAGCGCGTCGCTGGTGTTGGTGGGAAACGCCCGCACCTCCCCGGTGGGAACGTGCAAGCCCGCTGTGCCGGACTCCAGCGCGCGCAGCATGATGCCGTGCCCCGGCAGGATGATGCCGCCGAGGAACCGCCCGCCCGCGTCGATGGCCTCCACCGTCACCGCGGTGCCGACCATTACCACCACGCACGGCCGCTGCTCACCGCGGGCCAGCAACCGCTGGCGCGCGCCGATCATCGCCACCCAGCGGTCCGGCCCGAGCCGCGCCGGGTGGTCGTAACCGTTGACGAGGCCCGCTTCCGCTTGGCTGGGCACCACCCACTGCACGGGGGCGTCCCAGAGTTCGAGCTGCTCCTCGACGCGGTAGCGCACGCCCGCGCCGGCGACGATGCTGCCCAGCACCCAGCGCGGGGCGCGCAACGCGCGCCAGTCGCCTTCGGCCAGTGTCTCGATATTCTCGAGAAACTGCACGCCGTGCGCCAACAGCCGCGCGCCCGGATGCGGCGCTTCGTACAGCGCCCACTTCAGGCGCGTGTTGCCCACGTCCAGCGCGAGCAAGGTGTCGGCGGTGCGGTGGACCGCATCGGGCGCGGGGGGCGGCACGGTCGTCATGAAAACATCATAAACCCGCGCTGCGCCCCGCTTGGCCGGCACCGGACAGTGGGCGCGTCAGTTCTGGCGCCAAGGCAGCCCACGGTGGCGCCAGCCCCCGCGCTGCCCCCGGTGCCCATGCTCGTCGAGGTCGCCCTCGAAACCCTCGAGAATGTTGTAGGCGGTCGCGCCCAGTTCGGTCGCGCGTCGTGCCGCCGCGATCGAGCGCGCCCCGCTGCGGCACAGCATCAGCAGCGGCCGGTCGTCCTGCGCGAGCAGCGCCCGCACGCCGTCGTCAAAGGCCGGGTTGGGCTGCATGCCGGGCCACTGCTTCCAGGCCAGCGGCACGGCCCCCGGCACGTAGCCGACCCACTCGCGCTCCGCGTCGGTGCGCACGTCCACGAGCCGCGCCCGCCCCGCCTGCACCCACTGCCACGCCAGCGTCGGCGCGACGTCCCCGGCGTAGCCCTGCGCAGGTCGCGGCACCTCCAGCTCGGCGCCGGCCGCGTCGTGTCGCACGCCGCCGCGCAGGTTGGCCGGTACCGCCTCGTCCATGCGACGCGGCCGCGGCAGGTTCAGCCCGTTCATCAGCGCGATGAACTCGTCGCGCGAGCGGCCCGCAAGGCGCGGGTTGTGCGCCTTCTCGTGCCCGATGGTCGAGTGCGTGCGGCCGTGGTAGTCGTGCCCGGGCCAGACGATGGTGTCGTCCGGCAGCGCGAACAACACACGCGTGATGCTGTCGTACAGGGTGCCGGCGTCGCCGGACTGAAAGTCGGTGCGACCGCACCCTTCGATGAGCAGCGCATCGCCAGTGAAGACGTGTCGCTGTCCCGCGTGTTCCCACAGGTAGCTCATGCTGCCGGCGGTGTGGCCGGGCGTGGCGAGCGCGCGCAGGCGCTGCGCACCAAACGGGATCTCATCGCCATCGCGCAGCGCGCGGTGCACGGTCGTGATGCCGCAGGCGGCCGGCGCGGCCGTGTGCGCGCCGGTGTGCTCGGCGAGCCGCAGCGCGCTCGTGATGTGGTCCGCGTGGGCGTGGGTCTCGATCACCCACTGCAGGCGCAACCCGTACTCGCGCAGCACCTGCAGGTCGCGCTCGAGCTGCTCATCCACCGGGTCGATGATGACGGCGTCGCGCGTGTCCACGTCGAAAAGCACGTAGGTGTACGTGCACGAATCGGGGTCGAAGAGCTGGATCGGGTTCATGGCAGCGCACATCGTAACGCGTGCGCCGCCCTCGCCAAAGCCGATTGGCAATGGCGTCAAAGTCCGCTAATATTTTGACGTTTACGTAAACGTCAATCTGAAGGGGCCACATTACGGCCCAAACGGCGGCACCACACGCCACTGCCCCCCACGCCAGCGCAGAGGAGACCCCCGTGACCCAGCTCAACGCCGATTACCAAGCCCTCGCCCAATACCGCCCCACCAACAAAGTGCGCTTCGTCACCGCCGCCAGCCTGTTCGACGGACACGACGCGGCGATCAACATCATGCGCCGCATCCTGCAGAGCATGGGGGCGGAGGTGATCCACCTGGGCCACAACCGCAGCGTCGACGAGGTGGTCACCGCCGCGCTGCAGGAGGACGTGCAGGGGGTGGCGGTCAGCTCCTACCAGGGCGGGCACGTCGAGTATTTCAAATACATGGTCGACCAGCTGCGCGCGCGCGGCGGCGCGCACGTGCTCGTCTTCGGCGGCGGCGGCGGGGTGATCGTGCCCAGCGAAATCCGCGAGCTGATGGACTATGGCGTCGCCCGCATCTACAGCCCCGAAGACGGCCAGCGCATGGGGCTGCAGGGGATGATCGGCGAGATGCTGATGCGCTGCGACCGGGATTTGTCCGAATTCGCGCCGACCACGCTCGAAGCGCTGCGCGGCCACACGGACGCGGCGTGGCGCGCGCTCGCGCAGTGGATCACCGCGGTGGAAAACGGCCGTGCCGACCCGGCGCTGCTGGCGCAGGTGCGCGAGGCCGCGGCCGCCACACGCGTGCCGGTGCTCGGCATCACCGGCACGGGCGGCGCGGGCAAGTCGAGCCTGACGGACGAACTGATCCGCCGCCTGCGGCTGGACCAGGACGACCAGCTGCGCATCGCCGTCATCAGCATCGACCCGAGCCGCCGCAAGAGCGGTGGCGCGCTGCTGGGCGACCGCATCCGCATGAACGCGATCGGCCCGTGGCAGCAGGGGCCGCGCGTGTACATGCGCAGCCTCGCGACGCGCGACTTCGGCAGCGAAATCTCGGCGGCGCTGCCCGACGTGATCGCCGCATGCAAGGTGGCGGGCTTCGACCTCGTGGTCGTCGAAACGTCCGGCATCGGGCAGGGCGACGCGGCGATCGTGCCGCACGTGGACGTGCCGCTGTACGTGATGACGCCGGAGTTCGGCGCGGCCAGCCAGCTCGAGAAGATCGACATGCTCGACTTCGCCGAGTTCATCGCGATCAACAAATTCGACCGCAAGGGGGCGCTGGACGCGCTGCGCGACGTGCGCAAGCAGGTGCAGCGCAACCGTGAGGCGTGGGGCGTGGCGCCGGAGCAGATGCCGGTCTTTGGCACGATGGCGGCGCGCTTCAACGACGACGGGGTCACGGCCCTGTACCAGGCGATGCTGCCGCGGCTGGCGGCGCTGGGGCTGCCGCTGCCGCTCGGGGCCGACGGCGGCCGCCTGCCACGCGTCACGACGCGCCACAGCAGCCAGTTGCACGCGATCGTGCCGCCGCAGCGCAGCCGTTACCTGGCCGAGATCGCCGACACCGTGCGCGCCTACAAGCGCCGCGTGCGTCAGCAGGCGCGGCTGGCGCGCGAGATCCAGCAGCTTCGCGCCGCGGCCACGATGCTCAGCGTCGACAAGCCGCACCGGCCCAAGGCGGCCGAGGCGGCGCTCGACCTCGCCCAGCAGCGCGAGGAGCGGCTCGACGCCGACGCGCGCAAGCTGCTCGCGCAATGGCCCGACATGCAAAAGGCTTATGCGGGTGACGAGTACGTCGTCAAGATCCGCGACAAGGAAGTCCGCACGCGGCTGACGCACACGACGCTCTCGGGCAACAAGATCCGCAAGGTGGTGCTGCCCAAGTACGAGGACCACGGCGAGCTGCTGCAGTGGCTGATGCTGGAAAACGTGCCGGGCAGCTTCCCCTACACCGCGGGCGTGTTCGCCTTCAAGCGCGAAAACGAAGACCCCACGCGCATGTTCGCGGGCGAGGGCGACGCCTTCCGCACCAACCGGCGCTTCAAGCTGCTGTCGGAGGGCATGCCCGCCAAGCGGCTGTCCACCGCGTTCGATTCGGTCACGCTCTACGGACACGACCCCGACCCGCGGCCCGACATCTACGGCAAGATCGGCAACTCGGGCGTCAGCATCGCGACGCTGGACGACATGAAGGTGCTGTATTCGGGCTTCGATCTGTGCGACCCGGCCACCAGCGTGTCGATGACGATCAACGGCCCCGCGCCGACGATCCTGGCGATGTTTTTCAACACCGCCATCGACCAGCAGATCGACAAGTTCCGCGCCGACAACGGCCGCGAGCCCACCGACACCGAAATCGCCAAGATCAAGGCGTGGGTGCTGGAAAACGTCCGCGGCACGGTGCAGGCCGACATCCTGAAAGAAGACCAGGGCCAGAACACCTGCCTGTTCTCCACCGAGTTCAGCCTGAAGGTGATGGGCGACATCCAGGAGTATTTCGTCCACCACAACGTGCGCAATTTCTACTCGGTGTCGATCTCGGGTTACCACATCGCCGAAGCGGGCGCCAACCCCATCAGCCAGCTCGCGTTTACGCTGGCCAACGGCTTCACCTACGTGGAGTCGTACCTGGCGCGCGGGATGCACATCGACGACTTTGCGCCCAACCTGTCGTTCTTCTTCAGCAACGGCATGGACCCCGAGTACACGGTGCTGGGCCGCGTGGCGCGCCGCATCTGGGCGGTGGCGATGCGCGACAAGTACGGCGCCAACGAGCGCAGCCAGAAGCTCAAATACCACATCCAGACCAGCGGCCGCAGCCTGCACGCGCAGGAAATCGCCTTCAACGACATCCGCACCACGCTGCAGGCGCTGATTGCGATTTACGACAACTGCAACAGCCTGCACACCAACGCCTACGACGAGGCGATCACGACGCCCACCGAGGAATCGGTGCGCCGTGCGATGGCGATCCAGCTCATCATCAACCGCGAGTGGGGGCTGGCGAAGAACGAAAACCCCAACCAGGGCGCCTTCATCATCGAGGAGCTGACCGAACTCGTGGAAGAGGCGGTGCTGGCCGAATTCGAGCGCATCGCCGAACGCGGCGGCGTGCTGGGCGCGATGGAGACCGGCTACCAGCGCGGCAAGATCCAGGACGAGAGCATGCACTACGAGATGCTCAAGCACACCGGCGAGCTGCCCATCATCGGCGTCAACACGTTCCGCAACCCACACGGTGACCCGATCCCCGAGTCGCTGGAGCTCGCCCGCTCCACCGAGGAGGAAAAGCAGTCGCAGCTCGCGCGCCTGCGCGACTTCCACGCCCGCCACGCGCACGAGGCGCCGGCGATGCTGCAGCGCCTCAAGGACGCCGTCATCGACAACCGCAACGTCTTCGAAGTGCTGATGGACGCGGTGCGGTGCTGCTCACTCGGTCAGATCACGCAGGCGCTGTTCGAGGTAGGCGGCCAATACCGGCGCAACGTCTGACCACCCTCGGCGCCGTGGGATACTGCGGCCATGCAGGTTCGATGGTCCGCCGCAGCAATGGGGAGCGGCAATGTGCGCAGTATTGTCGCCATGGTGGTGGCGGTGGGGTTCTTCGCGCTGATGGACAGCGTGCTGAAAACGCTGAGCGCGCACTACCCGGCCACGCAGGTGGCGGCGCTGCGCGGCTGGACCGCGCTGCCGCTGGTGCTGGGCTACCTCGCGTGGCGGCGCAGCTGGGCGCGCGTGTGGCGCGTGCGCTGGCCGCTGCACGCCGCACGCGGCGTGCTGGCCGTGGTGATGCTGACCAGCTTCACGTGGGGGCTGCAGTCGCTGCCGCTGGCCAACGCGTACACGCTGTTTTTCGTCGCGCCGCTGCTGATCACGCTGCTGGCGATCCCGATCCTCGGCGAGCGCGTGCGCCGCGCCCACCTCGCGGCCATCGTGGCGGGTTTGGTGGGGGTCGTGATCGCGCTGCGTCCGGCCCCGGGCGCGTTCCTGGGGTGGGCGGGGCTGGCGGTGCTGCTGTCCGCCGCGTGCTACGCGGCGTCGGCCGTGCTGGGACGGCTGGCCTGCCGCACCGACGCACCGGACAGCCTGGTGTGGTGGTCGATGGTGGCGCTGGCCGCCGGGGGCACGGCGCTCGCGTGGCCGCACTGGCAGCCCGTGCGCGCGGAACACGCCCCGTGGCTGCTGGCGCTGGCGGCGACGGGCTTCGTCGCGCAGATCGCCATCACCGAGGCTTTCCGCCACGGGCAGGCGAGCGCCGTCGCGCCCTTCGAATACACCGCGCTCGTCTGGGGCGTGGCGCTGGACGTGGCGCTGTGGGGTGTCTGGCCCGACGCCCCGACGCTGCTGGGCGCGGCGGTGGTCATCGGCGCCGGGCTGTACTTGCTGCGGCACGAGCGGCTGCACGCGCGCCGCGACCTGCACACGGGCACGCCGCACCCGTAGCCGGTGGTGGGCACCCGCCCCCTTCCGTGACGCTGGCCTTGCCCCCTCGACGCGCCTCCGGCCGCGCTACTCTGCCTCCACCGGCCAGACCACCCCCTGGTCGGTCAGGATCGCGTCCAGCGGCACGTCGTGCGGCTCCGGCTGCAGCCAGGGCACGAACGCGTTGGCATACGCCAGTCCGACCGTGAACGGTCGCGGCTGCAGCGCGGCGAGCGTGCGGTCATAAAACCCCCCGCCGTAGCCGAGCCGCGTGCCCCCGGGCCCGTAGCCCACGCAGGGCACGAACAACAGCGTCGGCTGCACGACCTCGGTGTCCTTGGGCTTGGGGATGCCGTAGGCGTCCGCTTCCGTCGGACAGCCCGGGTACCAGACGTGAAAGCGCAGCGTCTTGGCCACCTTGTCGATCACCGGCAGGGCGATGCGGCGGCGCTGGCGGGCTTGTGTGGCGTCCTCGACATCGGCCGCCTCCTGCCAGCGGTGCAGCGCCGGCAGGGGGTCGAATTCGCCCTTGATCGGCCAGTACGCCCCGACGACGGTGTCCACGCGGCCGACCATCCACACCCGCATGACGCGCTGCAGCGCCTCGTTGCGCGCGAGGCGGTCCGGCAGGCGCAGCCGTTCGGCCACCAGCCGCTCGCGCCACTGGCGCTTCGCGGCCGCCGGGTCGAGCGGTGGGCGCTGGCGCGCGGGGTCGATGTTCTCCATAATCGCCCTCATGGATCCGGTTCGGAAACGCTCCCGGGGACGACGCGTCGCCCCCGCCACCACCCGCTGGCACCGGGCGGTCGCCGCCATCTTACCCGCAGGGCGCACGGTGCTTGCCGCGCTCGCGCTGGGGACGGCTGGGCTGGTGGTTCAGCCCGCGCGGGCCACCGTATCGCCCCCCGCTTCTGCGGCCCCATCCGCCTCCACGCAGGCGGCAGCGCCGGACGCCGCCCGCGCCGCGCTGCTCGAGATGCGCGCGGCGTTCCAGAAGGGGGACGCCAGCCGCCTCGCGGCGCTGCTGCCGCGGGTCGCCGGCGACCCGCTCGAGCCGCTCGCCGCGTACTGGACGCTGCGCGCACGGCTGGAGCGCGCCAGCGCCGAGGAGGTGCAGGCGTTTCTCGCTCGCTGGCGTGATACGTATTGGGAAGACCGGCTGCGCAACGACTGGCTGCTCGTACTCGGGCAGCGGCAGGCATGGGAAGCGCTGCTGCGGGAAGCGGCGGCGTTTCGCATGAACGACGATGCGGAGGTGCGCTGCTACACCGCGCTGGCCCGCTGGGCCACGGGCCGTGCGTCGGCGGCCGACATCGCCCCCGAGGTGCGGCAGGCGTGGCTGACGCAGCGCCAGGCGATGCCCGGGTGCGCCGCGGCCGCGCAGCGGCTCATCGAGGCCGGGGCGCTGCCGCGCGACGTCGCGTGGCAGCGGGCACGCCTGGGCGTGGAAGCGGGGCGGCTGGCGGTCGCCACCCAGGCGGTCGGCCTGCTCGACCCCGAATGGGTGCCGCTGGTCGAGCGCGCCTACGCCGCGCCGCAGCGCTACCTGGACGACAAGCTGACCGCCGTGCGTCACCGCACGAAGGAGATCGTGACGCTAGCGCTCATCCGCCTGGCGACGGTGAACCCCGCCGAGGCCGCCGCGGAAGCCGCCCACCTGCGCTGGCGTGCACAACTGACCGACGAGGAGCGCGCGTGGGTGTGGGGCGCGATCGGCAAACGCGCCGCGCAGCGGCTGTCGGATGAGGCGCTCGCGTACTTTGCGCGGGCGGCCGACGCCCCGCTGCCTGATGAATGGCGCGTGTGGCAGGCACGCGCCGCGCTACGCGCCGGTGACTGGACGACCGTGCGACGCGCCATCGAGGCGCTGGACGAGCCGCGCCGGCGCGAGCCGGTGTGGACCTACTGGCTTGCGCGCGCGCTGGCGGCCAGCGGTCGGGCCGACGATGCGGCGGCCGCGCGGTCGCTGTATGAACGCATCGCGGGCAGCGGCGGGTTCTATGAGCAGCTCGCCGCCGAGGCGCTGGGTCGGCCCCTCGCGCTGCCACCGGCGCCACCACCGCCCACCGCCGCGGAACGCGCGGCCGTCCGCGCCAACGCCGGGCTGCAGCGCGCGCTGCGGGCGATCGACATCGGCCTGCGCACCGAGGGCGTGCGCGAGTGGCATTACGAAATCGCACTGCACCGCCCGGGCGGGCTGGGTGAGCGCGAGCTGCTCGCCGCCGCCGAGTGGGCGTGCGAGCGCGGCGTGTGGGACCGCTGCATCAACACCAGCACGCGCACGCGCGACGCGGTCCACATCGGCCAACGCTACCCCACGCCGCTGCGCGAGCTGGTGACGAAGCACGCGCAGGCCATCGGACTGGACCCGGCGTATGTCTACGGCCTCATCCGCCAGGAGAGCCGCTTCGTGATGGACGCGCGCTCGCACGTCGGGGCGTCGGGCCTGATGCAGGTGATGCCGGCGACCGCGCGCTGGACCGCGCGCAAGATTGGCTTGACCAGCTTCGAGCCCGACCAGATCACCGACCCGGACACCAACGTGCGCATCGGCACCGCGTACTTGAAGCTCGTGCTCGACGACTTCGAGGGGTCGATGGCGCTGGCGGCGGCGGCCTACAATGCGGGGCCGGGGCGCGCCCGACAGTGGCGGCAGGGCCCGACGCTCGAGGCGGCGGTGTGGATCGAGAACATCCCGTTCGACGAGACACGGGACTACGTCAAGCAGGTGCTGGCCAACACCACGGTCTACGCCGCCATCCTCAGCGGCGAACCGCAACGCCTGAGCACCCGGCTCGGGCGCATCGGCCCGCGGCTGGCCACCGCGCGCGCGCCCGACACCGAACTGCCGTGACGTGACGCGACGCCACGGCGTCAGCGCAAGCGAGGTCACCATGAAACACGTGCTGGTACTGGGCGGCACTGGCTTCGTCGGCCGCCATCTCTGCGAACGGCTCACCCGTCAGGGGGTGCGCGTCACCGTGCCGACACGGCACCTGGAACACGCCAAGGCGGTGCAGATGCTGCCAATGGTCGACGTCGTCGCGGCCAACGTGCACGACGACCGCGTGCTCGAGCGGCTGCTGCCGGGCCACGACGCGGTGGTCAACCTGATCGCGGTGCTGCATGGCAACCGACGCCGTTTCGAGGAGGTGCACGTCGCGCTGCCGCAGCGCCTGGCCGAGGCGATGCTCGCCGCGGGCGTGCGCCGGCTGGTGCACGTCAGCGCCCTCGGAGCCAGCCCCGCGGGACCGTCGAACTACCTGCGCAGCAAGGGCGAGGGCGAGGTGGCGCTGCGCCACGTGGCCGAGGCCGGCCTGGCGCTGACGGTACTGCGCCCGAGCGTCATCTTCGGGGCGGAGGACCGCTTCCTCAACCTCTTTGCGCGGCTGCAGCGCAGCCTGCCGTTCGTGCCGCTGGCGGGCGCGCACGCGCGCTTCCAGCCCGTCTGGGTGGGCGACGTCGCCCAGGCCATCGTCCACGCCCTGCAGCGCGACGACAGCATCGGCCAGACCTACGAGGCCGTCGGCCCCGAGGTGTGGACGCTGGCGGACCTGGTGCGGCTGGCCGGCCGACTCAGCGGCCACCCGCGCCCGGTCATCCCCCTGCCGCGGGCCGTGGCCTATTTCCAGGCGCTGCTGATGGAGTGGCTGCCGGGCGAGCCGCTGCTGACCACCGACAACCTGCGCTCGATGGAGGTGGACAACGTCGCCACCGGCACGCTGCCGACACTGCGCGAGCTCGGCATCACGCCAAGCGCCGTCGAGCCGGTCGCGGCGCGCTACCTCGACCTGGACGGCCCGGCCGACCCGCTGATCGGCCTGCGGCGCACCGCGCACCTGCGCCGCTGAAACGACACCCAACAAAAAAAGGGCCGCCACCCCGCGCGGGACGGCGGCCCGTCAGGCTCCCCAGAGCGCGCCTTGTGGCTGTACGGCACCCCAAGCCCGATTGGGTGCATGCCGATGCGGGGCCCGGTCGGATTCATCGCCATGGTGGCGAAATCGACACTCGGGCCGACGGGGGTCTTGCGCCGCCCCGTGCCACAGCGCGAATATCCATGCCGACCGCTTGTCCGGCCCACAGTTGGCACCAAGCGTGATGCGCTCCCCGATCACGCCCGGGGCCAGAATATTGACCATCGCGCAGAATGCGTTCATGCCGCCGTCGGCTTACGCGGTCAGGCCCAGCGGCAAGTGCGCCGAGAGATCGAGACCAGCCGATCGTATCGACCAACCGCCCCACCCGGCACCCAGAATTACCCTGTGGGGTATGATCATCAGGGATGAGGCAAGATGCTCAAAACGTCAATATCGGCACGGCTTGCAGCGGTCCTGCATCGCGCACGGCCGTTTTTTTGGCACACTTGCCCCAATCTGTGATCTTTCCCGAGGCGACACCATGCCCGACACCCCCCCCGGCGAATCCTCGCGCCCCGTCCCGCCCCTGCAGGGCAGCGTGCCGTCGGCGCGCTATCGCAGCGAACACCAGCGCGACGTGGTCAACCGGCTCAAGCGCATCGAGGGTCAGGTGCGCGCGCTGATCGAGATGGTCGAAGCCGGCCGCCCCTGCGAAGACATCGCGCAGCAGATGTCCGCCGCCCGCAAGGCGATGGACAAGGCGTTTTTCCGCATGATGGCGTGCTCGGTGATGGAGTCGGTGGCGGTCTCCGACGACGACACGCTGCGCGAGGTGGAGCGCTCGACGCGCATCCTCGAAAAGTACGCCTGAGCCCTGCGTCCGTCCGGTGTGATCCGGCGGACACCCCTGTGCGATGGAGATCTACCTCGTCGGCGGCGCCGTGCGCGACGGCCTGCTTGGCCACTTTCACCTGCCGCACCGGCGGCCGGACGGCACCGCACACGCCGACCGGGACTGGGTCGTCGTCGGCGCCACGCCAGAGGCGATGGTGGCGGCCGGGTATCTGCCGGTCGGGCGGGATTTTCCGGTCTTCCTGCACCCCGTGACGCGCGAGGAGTACGCGCTGGCGCGCACGGAGCGCAAGACGGCCCGCGGCTACCACGGCTTCGCCTTCCACGCGGACCCGGGCGTGACGCTGGAACAGGACCTGGCGCGGCGCGACCTGACGATCAACGCGATGGCGCTGCCCGTCGCGGCGCTGGGCGCCGACGGGCGCTTCGACCCGGCCGACCCGCGCCTGGTGGACCCGTACGGAGGACAGCGCGACCTGCGGGCCAAGGTGCTGCGCCACGTCACCCCGGCATTCGCCGAAGACCCGGTGCGCATCCTGCGCATGGCGCGCTTTGCCGCGCGCTGGCCCGACTTCACCGTCGCGCCCGAGACGATGGCGCTGATGCGGCAGATGGTGGCCGACGGCGAGGTCGATCACCTCGTGCCCGAGCGCGTGTGGCAGGAGCTCTCGCGCGGGCTGATGGAGCAGCGCCCCTCTCGCATGCTGCAGGTGCTGCGCGACTGCGGGGCGCTGCGCGTGCTGCTGCCGGAGGTCGATCGCCTGTGGGGGGTGCCACAGCGCGCCGACTACCACCCGGAGGTGGACACCGGCGTGCACCTGGAGATGGTGCTGGACATGAGCGCGCGGCTGGGCGCGCCGCTGCCGGTGCGCTACGCGTGTCTGTGCCACGACCTCGGCAAGGGCACGACGCCGCCAGACATCCTGCCGCGCCACCTGGGACACGAGGAGCGCAGCGCGAAGCTGCTGCGCGCCGTGAGCGAGCGCTGGCGCGTGCCGCGCGAGTGCCACGAACTGGCCGACGTCGTCGCGCGCGAGCACGGGCATATCCACCGTTGCGCGTCGCTCGGTGCCGCGGCGACGCTGTGGCTGCTGCAGCGCTGCGACGCGCTGCGCCGGCCGCAGCGCTTCGAGCAGGTGCTGCTGGCGTGCGAATGCGACGCGCGCGGGCGCTTGCACCACGAAGACGACCCCTACCCGCAAGCCGCCCGCTTGCTTGCAGCACTGCGCGCGGCACAGGCGGTGGACACGCAAGCAATTGCGCAACGCGTGCAGGCGCAGCACCCGACCGCGCGCAACCTGGGCCCGCGCATCGCCGCGGCCATCGCGCACGCGCGCGAGCTGGCGGTCGCACAGGCCATCGGCTGACGGTCGTGAGGATGATGGATCCGGTACGAAAAGGTATTGCCTTCCCGCACCGCTCCCTTTGCGTGGGAGGAAAGAAGACAAAAACGTGCGGGAACAGTAGGGACGGGACGTGCGATCCATCCCGCCCAGATGACCCGTCAGGGCGCCCGGGTTGACCGGGTCGCGGGGGTCGAGCGCCGTCAGCGCGCCTGCGCCAGCGCGGCCTGCGTCCAGCGCACCAGGTCCGCCTGCCCCATCGCGCCGGCCTGCCGCGCGACTTCGCGGCCGCCGACGAACAGCGCCAGCGTCGGAATGCTGCGGATGCCAAAGCGCGCGGCCAGTTCCGGCTCGGCCTCGGTGTTGACCTTGGCCAGCCGCACGTGGGGTTCGAGCTGACGCGCCGCGGCCTCGAAGTGCGGCGCCATCATGCGGCACGGACCACACCACGGCGCCCAGAAGTCCACCAGCACCGGGATCTGGCTGCGGCCGATGTGCCGCTCGAACGCCGCAGCGTCGAGTTCGACCGGATGACCGTCGAACAACGGCTGATGGCAGCGCCCGCAGTCCGGCGTCTGGCCGAGCTGGTCGGCGCGCACGCGGTTGGTGGTGTGGCAATGGGGGCACACGACGTGCAGGGATTCGGTGGTCATCGGGGCAACTCCGTGGCGGATGCGGTGAGGAGGGTCTGAGTAACCGTCTTTTCTGTCAAGCGCGGAGAAACGACGATGCAGGCCGGTGCGGGCGGGGTGACCGATGTGGGCACGGCTCCCCATCCGGGGGGTGGCGGCTCGTCAAATCCAACGGGCGATCGCCGCCGCCAGCAGGCTCAGCAACACCGTGCTGGCCAGCGGGATGAACCACTCCCGCCCGAACAGCCGGAACTGAAAATCCCCGGGCAGCCGCCCAAAGCCCCAGCGCCGCAGCCACGGCATCACGCCGTTGAACAGCACCAGCGCCAGCAGGACGACCAGCAGCCAGCGGATCATGGGCGCCGCCCCTTCACAGCATCCTTTACAGCGTGTGCGTGCGGTCGCCGTGGGCAAAGCCCACGGGCACCCAGCCGCGGCTGCTGCCGGGCGGGGCCAGCCCGATGACCTTGAACAGCTCGCCCATCTCGTGCTCGTGCACGAGCTTGAGCGCCATCGTGCGCTCGGGCAGTGGCGCGTCGTCCAGCCCGTCGAGCAACCCCGCGTTGAGCAGAAAGCGCCCCTGGCTGGTGTAGCCGAGCACCTCCAGCCCGGCTTCCTGCGCCGCCAGCGCGATGCCGGTGAAGTTGACGTGCGCGGTGATGTCCTTCGCGCCCAGATCGGCCAGCACATCGGCGTCCGCGCGGTGCGCGCGGTGACACATCAGCGTGCCCATCGCGCGCTGCGGGTGGTAATACTCGTGCTCCGGAAAGCCGTAGTCGATGAAGAACGCCGCGCCGCGCCGCAGCCGCTCGCCCACCGTGCGCACGAAGGCCTCGGCCTGCGGGTGGATTTCAGTCAGGTAGTCGTGCTCGCCCTCGATGGCGACCGGCGGCCGCCGGTCGGTGGGGCGGTCGGCCCAGACGAGGCGCTGCGCGTCCTCGTCCCACGCCACGCCGCGCTCGTGCCAGCGCCCGCCGACGCGGTGCAGCAGCACCACGGGCATCGCATCCAGCACCTCGTTGCCGATCACCACGCCCTCGATCGCGTCGGGCAACCGCTCGTGCCACGTCACGCGCTCGCCCCAGGCGGCGAGCCGCTCGGCCTGCCGCGCCCGCAGCGCGCCCGACAGCTCGACGATGTGGTACGCCACCGGCGCCGCATCCGCCGGCCGGGCGGCGTCCAGCGCGGCCAACACCTGCGCCGCGAGCGCGCCGTTGCCGGCGCCGAACTCCCACACGGCTCCGGTACCGGTCGTGGCCAGCGCCTGCGCCACCTGCCGCGCCAGCGTCGCCCCGAAGCGGGGGCTGAGCACCGGCGCCGTGACGAAGTCGCTGCCATCGCCGGGCGCGAGGCCGAAGATCGCCTCACCCCGCGCGTAGTAGCCCGCCCCCGGCGCGTACAGCGCCAGCGCCATCACGCGCTCGAAGGGCAGCCAGCCGCCGGCCGCGTGCAGCGCGGCACGGACGGCGGATTCGGCAGGAGCAGCGGGTGCAGCGGTATCGGGCATGGCATGATTGTGCCCGCACCGCCGCGGCATGCCCCGGCGCACCGTCCACTGTCACCCCATCACCCATGGCCGAACCCTGCACCCCGCCACTGCCGCGCGTCGCCCTCGTCACCGGGGCGGGGCGGCGGCTCGGCCGCGCGATCGCCCTGACGCTGGCCGAGGCAGGCTGGCACGTGGCGGTGCACTACCGCGCGTCGGCGAACGAGGCACGCGAAACCGTGGCCGCGGCGCGTGCCCGTGGCGTAGAAGCCGAGGCGTTTGCGGCCGACCTCGCCGACGAGGCCGCGTGCCGCGCGCTGGTGCCGGCGGTGGTCGCGCACTTTGGCGGGCTGCAGGCGGTGGTAAACTCCGCCTCGCGCTTCGAGTTCGACGACGGGCTCACCGCCGGGCACGACAGCCTGCAGCAGCACTGGGCGCCCAATACCGCCGCGCCGGTGCTGCTCGCACAGGGGCTGTACGCGCATTGGACGGCACGCGTCGCCGCCGCCCCCGACGACGCGACGCGCGAGGCACTGCGCGCCCGCGCGTGTGTCGTCAACCTGCTGGACCAGAAGCTGTGGAACCTGAACCCGGACTTCTTCAGCTACACACTGTCCAAGGCCGCGCTGCGCACCGCGACCGAGATGCTGGCGCTGGCGCTGGCGCCGTGGGTGCGGGTGGTGGGGGTGGCGCCGGGCCTGACCCTGACCAGCGCGACGCTGCAGGGCGAGGCGTTCGAGCGCCTGCACCGGCAGGCGCCGCTGGGACGCTCATCGACCCCGGAAGACGTCGCCGACGCGGTGCGCTTCGCGCTGGACAACCGCTCGCTCACCGGCACCCACCTGCTCGTCGACGGCGGCCAGCATCTGTGGCGCTTCGAGCGCGATTTTTCCTGCCTGACGTGATGCCCCCCGTCCCGCCGCCCCACCAGCACAAGATCGGCCGCCAGGTGCTCACGCTCACCGGGCTGCGCTTTCACGCCAACCTCGGCATCCTGGACCACGAGCGGCAGGGGCCGCAGCCCATCCAGGTGGACGCGGAGCTGAACCAGGGCTTGCAGCCGCTGCAGCCGCACGACGACGATATCCGGCACGTGCTGGACTACCGCAAGGTGCGCCAGATCATCATCGACGAGTGCACCGCGGAGCACGTCAACCTGCTGGAGACGCTAATCGGCAAGCTCGCCACGCGCCTGATGCAGCTGCCGGGTGTGATCGGCGTGCGCGTGCGCATCGCCAAGCTCGAAATCTTCGACGACTGCGAGGTCGCGATCCGCATGGAATGCGGGCAGTGGTGAGGCGCGAAGCCCCCTAGCCCCCCTCGGTCCGGCACGAAGACGTTTTGCGTGGCCCGCGGCGTTCCGTGCCGTTGACGAGCGCTGCGAACGCGAGACAACACCGCGCTGCAGCGGTCGTCGGCCGGCGCGCGCCTGGCCCGTCCGTCCGTCGGCCTCTCGGCACCGCCACGACACGCCGACGAGGGATGCGCGACAATCGCGCCCCATGGATGTCGCGTTCGAAAACCGCAAGCTGGAAAAGCGCCTGTGCCGCCTGGTCGGCCAAGCGATCGACGACTACCGCATGATCGAGGACGGCGACCGGGTGATGGTCTGCCTCTCCGGCGGCAAGGACAGCTATTCGCTGCTCGACATCCTGATGCGGCTGCAGCGGCGCGCACCTGCGCGCTTCGAGCTGATCGCCGTCAACCTGGACCAACGCCAGCCGGGCTTTCCGGCGGACGTGCTGCCCAACTACCTGCGCCAGCTCGGTATCCCGTTCCACATCGAGACGCAGGACACCTACTCGATCGTCAAGAAGGTGATCCCCGAGGGCAAGACGATGTGCAGCCTGTGCAGCCGGCTGCGGCGGGGGATCCTCTACCGCGTCGCGCGCGAGCTGGGCGCGACCAAGATCGCGCTGGGCCACCACCGCGATGACATCCTGCAGACGCTGCTGCTGAACATGTTTTTTGGCGCCAAGCTCAAGGGCATGCCCCCGAAGCTCGTCAGCGACAACGGCGAGCACGTGGTGATCCGGCCCCTGGCCTACGTGCCGGAAAAAGACCTGATCCGCTGGGCCGAGGTGCGGCAGTTCCCGATCATCCCGTGCAACCTGTGCGGCAGCCAGCAGCACCTGCAGCGCAAGCAGGTCGGGGATCTGCTGCGCGAGTGGGACAAGCGCTTCCCCGGCCGCGTCGCGAACATGCTCAAGGCGCTGCAAAACGTCGTCCCCAGCCACCTGATGGACCGTGCGCTGTACGACTTTGCGAATGTGCGCGCAACGGGCCGGCCTGCCGCCGACGGCGACCTCGCGTTCGACGAGGAAGCGCTGCCGGCACCGGCGTTCACGCCGGACGATGACGACGACGAGACAGCACGGCCCGCCGCGAACCGGCCGCGGCCGGTGTTTGCGCTGACGCCGGAGGCCTCCGGTGAGGGTCTCATCTGACACCGGTGGCCGGCGTCACGGGTGGTGCGGTGGAGCGACAGCGATGAACCGGATCCGGGGCTGGATGACCATCGCGACGATCGGTGTCGTCGCCGCCCTCGTGGCGGGCTGTGCCGCGCCGCTGCGGCTCGAGCACGAGGTGCGCAGCCAGGCCGCGTGGGCGGAATCGGCGCGTCCCGCCCCCGGTGACCGCTACGTGTTCGAGCGCCTGCCCTCGCAGCGCAGCGGCGACGCCGCGCGCGAACAGGAGACACTGGAAAAGCTGGCCGAGCCCGTGCTCGCTGAACACGGTCTGCGCCGGGCCGAGGCGGCCGCCGACGGCGCGCAGGCCGCCGTGCCGTGGGGCGTGCAGATCGTCGCGCGCTCGGTGCGCTATCCGTACGCGCCGTGGGACACACCGGAGCCGCGGCCGAGCTGGATGCCGTACGGGCAGATCGTCGTCGGCCGCGGCGTGGTCAGCGGCATCGGCCTGCACTGGAACCTGCGCCCCCCGTACTACGTGCGTGAGGTCGCCCTCACCGTGCGCGACCGCCGCCGCGGCGAGGTGGTATACGAGACGCGCGCGACCCAGGACGGCCCGTGGGCGGACGGGCCCGCGCAGTGGACGGCGCTGCTGCGCGCGGCGCTGGACGGCTTTCCGACGCCACCGGCGGGGCCCCGGCGGGTCGTGATCGAGCAGCCGCGCGCCGAGTAACGAGCACGCCGCGTGGCGCGTTGGCCCGTGGCCCGCGCCACGGCCCCTTCGCAACGGCGCCCCCTGACCCGTCCGCCGTCTGCGCCACAGTGGGCTGCGGCCTGTGCGTCAGACCGTCGCCGGCGAGCGGCTCAGCACCTGCCGCAGCGTGTCGGCCAGCTCCTTGGCCGCGAACTTGGCGACGTAGCCGTCGGCGCCGGCGCGCTGCACGTGCTGCTCGTTCGTGTCCCCGGTCAGCGACGAGTGGATGACCACGGGGATCGTGCGCAGCGTCGGATCGCCCTTGATCTGGCGCGTCAGCGTAAAGCCGTCCATCTCCGGCATCTCGAGGTCGCTCAGCACCACCGCCACGCGGTCGGTGACCGGCACGCCCTTGGCCTTGCAGTCGGCGGCCAGGTCCTGCAGCGTCGCCCACGCCTCCTGGCCGTTCTTGGTCATGATGAACGGCAGCCCCAGCGTCTTGAGCTCCTGCTCGATCATCGTGCGGGCGACGAACGAATCGTCGGCGGCCAACACCACGGCACCGGGCTTGAGCATCGGGCCGGTGCCGACGTCCTCCTTCTTGACCTCGATCGACTCACTGGGCATGACGCGCTGCAGGATCGACTCAACGTCCAGGATCTGCACCAGCTTGACGCCGCCCTGCCCATCGTCGAGCCGCGCGATGCTGGTGACCAGCCCGCGCGCGACCGACGCCGTGTGGTCGGCCGGCAGGATCTTGCCCCAGTCCAGCCGCACGATGTCCTCGACCGACTCGGCGGCGAACGCCTGGGTGGTGCGCGCGAACTCGGTGACCAGCATGAGGTTGAGCCCCGTCTCCGGCGTGCAGCCGATGACGGCCGGCAGGTCGATCACCGGGATCACCTGCCCGCGCAGGTTGACCATCCCGAGCACGTGCTGTGGCGCGCCCGCCATCGCGGTCAGTGCGGGCATCGCGACGATTTCGCGCACCTTGAACACGTTGATGCCGAACAGCTCCGACTGTCCGCTGCCCGGCGCGCGGCCGAGGCGAAACAGCAACATTTCGAACTTGTTGGAGCCGGTCAGGTTGGTGCGCTCGTCGACCTCTTTCTGGAATGCGGTGCTGCTCATGGGGGCGCTTTCAGGATGGGGTGCAGACCGGCCGGTAGCAGCCGGAGCCGCTACCATTCTAGGCATTTCCGACCCGCCGCAGCAAGGCCGCCCATGCACGTGACCCGCATCCTCGCCATCCGGCATGGCGAGACCGCCTGGAACCGCGACGCCCGCATCCAGGGACAGCTCGACATCCCGCTCAACGACACCGGGCGCTGGCAGGCCGAACGCACCGCCGCCGCGCTCGCGGGCGAGCCGATCGAGGCGGTGTACGCGAGCGATCTGGCGCGCGCCCGCGAGACGGCCGCCGCCATCGCCCGCGCGCGCGGCCTGCCACTGCAGACGCACACGGGCTTGCGCGAGCGGCACTTCGGCGCGTTCCAAGGCCGCACCTGGGCCGAGCTGGAGCGCGAGCACCCGGACGTGGTGCGCGCGTGGAAGGCGCGCGTGCCGGACTTCGCGCCACCGGGGGGCGAGTCGCTGCTGGAGCTGCGCGCGCGGGTCGAGGGCACGTTCGCCGAACTGGCCGCGCGTCACCCCGGCGCGCAGATCGTCGTCGTCGCCCACGGCGGCGTGCTCGACATCCTCTATCGCGCGGCCACCGGCGTGGACCTGCAGGCCCCGCGCGCCTGGGCGATGGGCAACGCCGCGATCCACCGCGTGCTGTGGACCGCGGACAGCGGCTTTGCGCTGCTGTCGTGGGGCGACACGCGGCATCTGGAGGAGGCCGACGAGGCCGGCCCGCGCGACGAAACCGCGGCGGCCTGACGACGCGCGGCCGCCCGGGTGCCGCGCAGGAGTCGCGCCCAAGCCACTCAGGCCGCGTCGCCGAACAGCCCGCCGTCGCGCGCCGGCGGCTGCAGCCCGAGGTGCCGGTACGCGGCCAGCGTCGCGCAGCGCCCGCGTGGGGTGCGCTGCAAGTAGCCCTGTTGGATCAGGTACGGCTCGATCACGTCTTCGATCGTGCCCGGCTCCTCGCCGATGCTCGCCGCGATGTTGTCCAGCCCCACCGGGCCACCGTCGAACTTGTGGATCACCGCTTCCAGCAGCTTGCGGTCCATCAGGTCGAAGCCCAGCGGATCGACGTCCAGCATCGCCAACGCCCGGTTGGCCATCTCCTGCGTGATGGTGCCGCTGCCCTTGACCTCGGCGTAGTCGCGCACGCGGCGCAGCAGCCGGTTGGCAATCCGCGGCGTGCCGCGCGAGCGCCGCGCGATCTCGAAAGCGCCTTCGGGCTCGATCGGCGCACCGAGCAGCCCGGCCGAGCGCGTCACGATGCGCGCCAGTTCCTCCGCCGTGTAGAACTCCAGCCGCGCCACGATGCCGAAGCGGTCGCGCAGCGGGTTGGTCAGCATCCCTGCGCGCGTGGTCGCGCCCACCAGCGTGAACGGCTGCAAATCCAGCTTGATCGAGCGCGCCGCCGGCCCCTCGCCGATCATGATGTCGATCTGGTAGTCCTCCAGTGCCGGGTAGAGGATCTCCTCCACCACCGGCGAGAGGCGGTGGATCTCGTCGATGAAGAGGACGTCGTTGGGCTCCAGGTTGGTCAGCAACGCCGCGAGGTCCTTGGGCTTTTCCAGCACGGGGCCGCTGGTCTGGCGCAGGTTGACGCCCAGCTCGTGCGCGATGATGTGCGACAGCGTCGTCTTGCCTAGCCCCGGCGGGCCGAACAGCAGCACGTGGTCCAGCGCCTCGCCGCGCTTCTTGGCCGCGCCGATGAAGATCTCCAGCTGCTCGCGCACCTTGGCTTGCCCGACGTATTCGGTCAGGCCCTTCGGGCGCAGCGCGCGCTCCAGCGCCTCCTCGCGCGCGGACTCGGGCACCGCGGACACCAGCCGCTGCCGCGGCGCCGGGGCAAAATCGTCGGTCTCGATGCTCACGGGCGGCTCCTCACTTCGCGAGCGCCTTCAGCGCCAGCTTGATGCCATCGCTGACCCCCACGTCGGCGGGCAGCGCCTTGAGCGCCGCGGCGGCTTCGCGCTCGCTGTAGCCCAGCGCCAGCAGCGCTTGCTGGATGTCGGCGTGCGCGTCGCTCGCCGGGGCCGCGGGCACCGGTGCCAGCGCCGGGGCGAGCTTGCCCTTGAGCTCCAGCAGCAGCCGCTCCGCGGTCTTTTTGCCGATCCCCGGGATTTTGACCAGACGGCCCGTCTCCTGCGTGGCCACCGCCTGCGCCAGCTCCGCCACGCTCAGGCCCGACAGCAGCGCCAGCGCCGTGCGCGGCCCCACCCCGCTGATCTTGATCAGCTCGCGAAACGCCGCGCGCTCCGCCACGGTGGCAAAGCCAAACAGGATCTGCGCGTCCTCGCGCACGACGAAGTGCGTCAGCAGCGACACGCGCTCGCCGCTGGCCGGCAGCCCGTAGAAGGTGCTCATCGGCACCTCGACCTCGTAGCCGACGCCGTGGCAGTCGATCAGGATCTGCGGCGGGTGCTTGTCCAGCAGCGTGCCGGTGAGTTTGCCTATCATTGGGGCCTCGTCCTCGAATTCCGGGAATTATCGGCTTGATCCTGCGCCACGCCTTCACCCCCGCCGACAACGTGCGGCTGTCCCACCTGTGCGGTCCGCTGGACCAGCACCTGCGCACCGTGGAGGCGGCGCTGCAGGTGCGCATTGCGCGCCGCGCGGAGCATTTCCGCGTCGAGGGCCCCAAGGCCGCGGCCAGCCAAGCGATGGAGGTGCTGCAGGCGCTGTACGAGCTGGCACGCGAGCCGATCGCCGCCGAGACGGTGCAACTGATGCTCGCCGGCGACGGTCCGGCCGCCGCCCCCGGCAACGCCGGACCGGTGCTGCAGACCCGCCGCGGCGAAATCCGCGGCCGCACCGCGAACCAGGCCCACTACCTGGCCGCCATTGCGAGTCACGACATCACGTTTGGCATCGGGCCGGCGGGCACCGGCAAGACCTACCTGGCCGTGGCGTGCGCGGTGGACGCGTTGCAGCGCAGCGCCGTGCAGCGCCTGGTGCTGACGCGACCGGCGGTGGAGGCGGGGGAGCGCCTCGGCTTTCTGCCGGGCGATCTCGCGCAAAAAGTCGACCCGTACCTGCGCCCGCTCTTTGACGCGCTGTACGACCTGATGGGGTTCGAGGCGGTGCAAAAGGCGCTGGAGCGGCAGCAAATCGAGATCGCGCCGCTGGCCTTCATGCGCGGGCGCACGCTCAACCACGCGTTCGTCATCCTCGACGAGGCCCAAAACACCACGCCCGAGCAGATGAAGATGTTCCTGACGCGCATCGGCTTCGGCTCCAAGGCCGTGGTCACCGGCGACGTCAGCCAGATCGACCTGCCGCGCTCGCAACTGTCGGGCCTGATCGACGCCGAGCGCGTCTTGCGCCGCGTGCAGGGCATCGCGTTCGCGCGCCTGACCAGCGCCGACGTCGTGCGCCACCCGCTGGTCGCGCGCATCGTCGACGCCTACGAAGCCCGCCCACCCGCCACGGCGTGAACCGATGACCCTGCCGCCCCTGACCCTGTCGCTGCAATTCGCCCGCTTCGACGGCGTGGCCGAACACCGTGCCGCGTTGCCACGCCACGCGGTCGCGCGCTGGCTGCGCCACGCGCTGGAGCGCCCGGGCGAGCTCACCGTGCGCATCGTCGACGCCGACGAGGGCCGCACGCTCAACCGCGACTACCGGCACAAGGACTACGCCACCAACGTGCTGACCTTCGACTACGCGCACGAACCGGTGGTCGTGGCCGATCTGGTGCTGTGCGCGCCGGTGGTGGCGCGCGAAGCCGCCGAACAGGGCAAGCCCCTGCGGGCGCACTACGCCCACCTGCTGGTGCACGGCGCGCTGCACGCCCAGGGGTGGGACCACGAAACCAGCGAAGCCGACGCCGAGGCGATGGAAGCGCGCGAGATCGCGATCCTCGCCCGGCTGGGTTTTCCGAACCCCTACGCGGACCGCGTCACTTGAGGTCGTGCGGGTCGTCGAAGTGCGCTTCGACGTCGTTGGGCAGTAGCTGGATCGTCGCGCGCAGCCCCGGCACCGCGCTCATCAGCGCCTGCTCGACGCTGGCGCGCAGCGCCGCCGC
This sequence comes from Tepidimonas taiwanensis, assembly GCF_020162115.1. Classification (NCBI taxonomy): domain Bacteria; kingdom Pseudomonadati; phylum Pseudomonadota; class Betaproteobacteria; order Burkholderiales; genus Tepidimonas; species Tepidimonas taiwanensis. The sequence continues at coordinate 2,232,012 of NZ_CP083911.1, forward strand.
GCGCCCCAGCGTCCAGCCCGCCGGCATGTGCATGTGCAGGTCCACGTAGCGGCGCTGCCCGGCCTTGCGCGTGTGCACGTGGTCGAAGCGCACGATGTCCACCCCATCGCGCTGGTGCGCAAAGCCCGCCAGCACCGCGTCGATCGCGGCGCGCACCTCCGGCTCCACGGCCTCATCCATCAACCCTTGACTGGATCGCCACAGCAGGTGCCCCCCTTCGCGCGCGATGTTGAGCGCAACCCCGATCGCGACCACCGGGTCCAGCCACAGCCAGCCGCTCGCCCACGCCAGCGCCAGCCCGACCACGACGCCGGCCGAGGTCCACACGTCGGTGAACAGGTGGCGCGCATCCGCCTCCAGTGCCAGCGAGCGGTGCACGCGCGCTGCGCGCAGCATGACCCACGCGAGGCCCCCGTTGAGGGCCGAGCTCGCCACCGACAGCGCCAGCCCCCAGTCCAGCCGCTGCAGCGGCTGCGGGTCCCACAGCCGCTGCAGCGCCGCCCAGACGATCCCCGCCGCCGCCACGATGATCAAAATACCCTCGAACCCGGACGAGAAATACTCCGCCTTGTGGTGGCCATAGGGGTGGTCGTCGTCGGCGGGCCGCGCCGCGACCGTCACCATCCACAGCCCGAACAGCGCCGCCGCCAGGTTGACGATGGACTCCATCGCGTCGGACAGCAGCCCGACCGAACCGGTCAGCCACCACGCCAGCGTCTTGAGCGCAATCGTCGCCAGCGCGACGCCGACCGAGACGGCCAGCAGCCGCTGCGGGGTGAGTCGCTGCCAGAGGGCCGTCATCGTCGGGGTGCCCGTCCGCGGGCTGGCACGCCGTCGCCCCCGCTCACACGAGCGTCACCCGCGCGAACTTGCGCTTGCCGACCTGCACGACGTAGGTGCCGGCGGACAGCTTCAGGCCCTTGTCGCTCACCACACCACCGTCGATGCGCACGCCGCCGCCATCGATGAGTCGGTTGGCCTCGCTGGTCGAGGGCGCGAGCCCCGCGGACTTCAGCAGCACGCCGATGCCCATCGGCGCGCCGCTGAGCGTCACCTCGGGGATCTGGTCCGGCACACCGCCGCGCGAGCGCAGTTCGAAATCCTGCTGCGCCGCCTCGGCCGCCGCCGCGCCATGGAAGCGCGCGGTGATCTCGCGCGCGAGCAGCACCTTCACCTCCTTCGGGTTGCGGCCCTGCGCGACTTCCTGCTGGAGCCGCTCGATCTCGGCCATCGAGCGGAACGACAGCAGCGGGTACCAGCGCCACATCAGCTCGTCGCTGATGGAGAGCACCTTGGCGAACATCGTGTTGGCGTCTTCGGTGATGCCGATGTAGTTGCCCTTGGACTTGGACATCTTCTCGACGCCGTCGAGCCCCTCCAGCAGCGGCATGGTCAGGATGCACTGCGGCTCCTGCCCGTATTCCTGCTGCAAATGGCGCCCCATCAGCAGGTTGAACTTCTGGTCGGTACCGCCCAGCTCGAGGTCACTCTTCAGCGCCACCGAGTCGTAGCCCTGCATCAACGGGTAGAGAAACTCGTGGATCGAAATCGGCGTGCCAGCCTTGAAGCGCTTCGTGAAGTCATCGCGCTCCATCATGCGCGCGACCGTGTACTTGGCCGCGAGCTGGATCATCCCGCGCGCGCCCAGCGCGTCGCTCCACTCGCTGTTGTAGCGGATCTCGGTGCGCGCGGGGTCCAGCACCAGGCTGGCCTGGCGGTAGTACGTTTCGGCGTTGGCCTGGATCTGCTCCGGCGTCAGCGGCGGGCGCGTCGCGTTGCGCCCGGACGGGTCGCCGATCAGCGACGTGAAGTCGCCGATCAGAAAGATCACCGTGTGCCCCAGGTCCTGCAGCTGGCGCATCTTGTTGAGCACCACGGTGTGGCCCAGGTGAATGTCGGGCGCCGTGGGATCCAGCCCCAGCTTGATGCGCAGCGGCTGGCCCGTGGCCTCGCTGCGGCGCAGCTTGCGCACCCAGTCCGCCACCGGCAGCAGCTCGTCGCAGCCGCGCAGCGTCACGGCCAGCGCTTCGCGCACGGCGTCGGAGGCGCCCTGCAGGGCCTCGTCCACCCCCTCGGGGTGGGCAGCGGATACTGTGGAAATATTCATGAGGGTTTGCCCAGGTGACGGTGCCGCGGTGCCGGGTATACTGCGCCCCATTGCCCGCCGCACGGCCGGTGGTGCCCTGCCTGAGTGGGCACCCGATGGCCGATTGTAGTCGGCGGCTCTCCTGTTCCATGCGCTGCGCCGACCTGCCCCGCAGGTCGACGGCCCGGGTGGTATTTGCCGGCTGGCGATGCCCGCCCACCCACGGAAGACGGCACGATGGTTGAAGAATGGCAGAAATGGGCGCAACGGCTGCGCCGCCACCCCCGGCGGGTCATGGCGGCGCTCGGGGCGCTGCTGCTGGGCACGGGTGTGACGGCCTTCGGCACCGGTCCGCTGGACGCCGCGGTCGACGCGATGCCGCGGCGCGAAATCGTCGAACCGCTCGACCTCCTGACCCGGGAGGCGGCTGACTTGGCCGAGGTGCCGGTAGCGGCACCCTTCGTGCTGTACCGCACGGAGGTCACCCGGCGCGACGACACGCTGGGCACGCTGCTGCAGCGGCTTGGCGTCGACGATCGCGAGGCAACCGAATTTCTCCGACGCGACCGCACCGCGGCGGAGCTGTGGCGCGGCCGCCCGGGCAAGCTCGTCAGCGCCGAGGTGGACGACGACGGTCGGCTGTTGCGCTTGACGGCCCGCTGGCTGCCGCGTGACGACGCGCCCACGTTCCAGCGCCTGTCGGTGGAGCGCGCGGGCGGGGCGCTGCGTGCGCGGCTGGAATCGCCCGCGTTCACCGCGTCCGTGCGGCTGGCCAGCGGCACGATCCGCACCTCGCTCTTCGCCGCCACCGACGCGGTGCGGCTGCCGGACAGCATCGCGTCACAGCTCGCCGACCTCTTTTCCGGCGAGATCGACTTCCGGCGTGACCTGCGCGCGGGCGACACCTTTCACGTCGTGTACGAAGCCCTGGAAGGCGACGGCGAGGTGCTGCGCCACGGCCGGCTGCTCGGGGCGGAGTTCGTCAACGCGGGGCGTCGCCACCAGCTCGTGTGGTTCCAGCCGCCCGGCGGCAAGGGCGGCTACTACACGCTGCAGGGGGAGAGCCTGCAGCGCGCGTTCCTGGCGTCGCCGCTGGCGTTCTCGCGCGTCACGAGCGGCTACGGGATGCGCTTCCACCCGGTCTACGGCGACCGGCGTGCCCACCTCGGCGTTGATTACTCGGCCCCGACCGGTACGCCGGTGCGCAGCGTCGCCGACGCCACCGTCGAGTTCGCCGGCTGGCAGCGGGGCTACGGCAACGTCGTCATCTTGCAGCACAACAATCAGCGCAAAACGCTGTACGCGCACCTGAGCCGCATCGACGTGCGCAAGGGCCAGCGCGTCGAGCAGGGCCAGACGCTGGGCGCTGTTGGTGCCACCGGCACCGCCACCGGCCCCCACCTGCACTTCGAATATATCGTCGGTGGCGTGCACCGCGACCCACTGACGATCGCGCGCGACAACGGTGGTGGCGAACCGATCGAGGCGCGCTGGCGCTCCGCGTTCGAGCAGGTGGCCAGCACGATGCGCGAGCAGCTCGCCGCGGCGGCCACCATCGTGCAGGCCAGCGCCGAGTAAAGCCTGACCCGACCGTGCGCTGCATCGGGTTGATGTCGGGTACGTCGCTTGACGGCGTCGATGGCGTGCTGGTGCAGTTCGACGACGGCGCGGGGGCCGCGGGCCGCGTGCTCGCCGATGCGAGCGTCGTCATGCCAGCGCCGCTGCGCGACGCGCTGCTGGCGCTGCAACAGCCCGGGAACGACGAGCTGCACCGCGCAGCACAGGCCGGCGCCGCGCTGGCCGACCTCTATGCCACCGTGGTGCAGCGGCTGCTGACCGCCGCCACCCTCACGCCGGCGGAGGTCGCCGCGATCGGCGCGCACGGGCAGACGGTGCGACACATGCCCCCCGGTCACCCGCGGCTGCGCCCGGACGAGGCCCCGTACACCCTGCAGCTCCTCGCGCCGGCGCGGCTGGCCGAAGCTACTAGCATCACGGTCGTCGCGGACTTCCGCAGCCGCGACATCGCCGCCGGGGGCCAGGGGGCCCCGCTGGTGCCGGCGTTCCACCGCGCCGCCTTCGGCCGCGCGGGTGAGGCGCTGGCGGTCGTGAACATCGGCGGCATCGCGAACCTCACCGCCATGCGCGCCGACGGCGGCGTGCGCGGGCTGGACACCGGCCCGGGCAACGTGCTGCTGGACGGCTGGTGCGAACGGCACACCGGGGCGCGCTACGACGCCGACGGCGCCTGGAGCCGAACCGGCCGGGTGCTGCCGGCGCTGCTGGCCGAGCTGCTCGCCGACCCGTATTTCCATCGCACCGGGGCGCGCAGCACCGGGCGGGACCACTTTCACCTGGGCTGGCTGGACGCGGCGCTGGCACGCCACGGACCCGCCCGGCCCGCGGATGTCCAGGCCACGCTGGTGGCGCTGACGGCCGAGACCATCGCCCGCGCCGTCTTGGGGGCGGACTGGGGCGGGGAAGCGCCGCGGCGGGTGCTGGTGTGCGGCGGCGGCGCGCACAACGGCGCGTTGCTGGACGCGCTGCGCGCCCGCCTGCCGTCCATAACGGTAGAGACGACCGCCAGCGCCGGCTGGCCCCCGCAGTGGGTGGAGGCGGCGGCCTTTGCGTGGCTGGCCCGCGAGGCCCTGTGCGGACGGTTCGGCAACGTCCCGGACGTCACCGGTGCCCGCGGCCCGCGCCTGCTGGGGGCCATTTACCCGGTCGGATAAAAGGCGCGGCAGTTTGCCACCCGCACCGGAACGGCGAGATTTCCTCATGCGGTGGGACGGGCATACCCCGCGCCCCACCGCACCGGGCGCGGCTCAACCGACGCTGAAGCTCGAACCGCAGCCGCAGGTGGTCGTCGCGTTGGGGTTGCGGATGACGAACTGCGCCCCCTGCAGGTCTTCCTTGTAGTCGATCTCGGCGCCGACCAGGTACTGGTAGCTCATCGCGTCGATCAGCAGCGTGACCCCGTTCTTGGTCATCTGCGTGTCGTCCTCGTTGACGACCTCGTCGAACGTGAAGCCGTACTGAAAGCCCGAGCAACCGCCACCCTGCACGAAGACGCGCAGCTTCAGGTCCGGGTTGCCCTCCTCGGCGATCAGTTCGGCCACCTTCGCGGCCGCCGCGTCGGTGAAGATCAGCGGCGCCGGCATTTCGGCGTTCTCGGGGGCAGAGACGGTTTCGGCGACAGCGGACATGGCAAGCTTCCTTGAAACGTGATGAGTCGGAGGATAACAAACGGCGCGCGCACGGCCCAAACGGAGGCCGGCCAATGCCCCTGCTGCCGGCAGTGCGATTGCCGCCATCGGGCAGCGGCCGGGCAAACCCGCACCAGAGGACACGGAACCACACGGGCAGCCGTCGAGCCGCGCTTCGTGCGAGTGGACCCACGCCCGCGGGCACGAACCCACCGCCCAGCAAAAACCCCCAAGCGGGGCGTGCCATCGCTTGGGGGCGGACAGCGGACGGGGGCTCGTCGCCCATCCGGTCGTTGGGGTGTCGTGGCGGCTGCCCGGTCGGGCCGGACAGGCCGCCAGCGCCAGGATCAGCGCTTGCTGAACTGCTTGGCGCGACGGGCCTTGCGCAGACCGACCTTCTTGCGCTCCACCTCGCGGGCGTCGCGGGTGACGAAGCCAGCCGCGCTCAGCGCGGGCTTGAGGCTCGCGTCGTAGTCGATCAGCGCACGGGTGATGCCGTGGCGCACCGCGCCGGCCTGACCCGACTCACCACCGCCGTGGACGTTGACCATGATGTCGAACGTCTCGAGGTGGTTGGTCAGCACCAGCGGCTGCTTGGCGATCATGATCGACGTTTCGCGACCGAAATAATCCTGGATGTCGCGACCGTTGATCGTGATCTTGCCGGAGCCCTTCTTGAGGAACACGCGCGCGACGCTGGACTTGCGACGGCCCGTGCCGTTGTTCCATTCACCAATCATGGCCGCTCCTTAGATGTCCAGAACCTTGGGCTGCTGGGCGCCGTGCGGATGCTCGGGGCCGGCGTAGACCTTGAGCTTCTTGATCATGGCGTAGCCCAGCGGCCCCTTGGGCAGCATGCCCTTGACGGCCTTTTCCAGCGCGCGGCCGGGGTGCTTGGCCTGCATGTCGCGGAAATTGATCGAACGGATCCCGCCCGGGTAACCGGTGTGGCGGTAGTAGATCTTGTCCAGGGCCTTGTTGCCCGTGACCTTGATCTTGTCGGCGTTGACGACGATGATGAAATCGCCCGTGTCAACGTGAGGGGTGTAGATGGCCTTGTGCTTGCCGCGCAGTCGGCGTGCCACTTCGCTGGCGACACGTCCGAGCACCTTGTCGGTGGCGTCAATCACAAACCACTCATGCACCACCTCAGCGGGCTTGGCGCTGAAGGTTTTGGTCATGGTTGCTTTCCTGTGGTTTGGGCGGACCCTTTTCCACGGTCGGTGCCGCTTCTGCTGGCGGCCTCTGAGGTGGGGTGTCGATATCGCCGCGGGGCCCTGCTTTTCGCTGCGAACCGCGCATTCTATCAACATTCGGCGCGATCGTGGTCCTTGACCCCGGTCAAGGCGCCCCGTTCGCCGCGCCGGGACAATCCCGGCCTATCCCATCATGGCCACCGTGGCTGACGAGGCGCAGGGCTACCACGACGGCCACCCATTGACGGCGGACGAATTCGCGCGCGTGGCTCGCCACCACGGCCTGACGGTGGCCGGCCCGTCGGCTACCATCGGGCCATGTTCAGCTACCGCCACGCCTTCCACGCCGGCAACCACGCCGACGTGCTCAAGCACCTGACACTGCTGGCCGCGCTGCGGCACCTGCAGCACAAGGAGGGCGGGCTGCTGCTGGTGGACACGCACGCGGGCGCGGGGCTGTACCGGCTGGATCAGGAACAGGCCCGCACCTCCGGCGAGGCCACCCACGGCATCGGGGCGCTCTGGAACGCGGCTGCGGCGGCCCCGGCGGCGGGGCTGCCCGTCCCCGCCGCGGTGGCCGACTACCTGGGCCGTGTGCAGGACCTGAACCCGGATGGCGCCCTGCGCCAATACCCCGGATCGCCCGCCCTGCTGCAGGCGCTGCTGCGAGCGCAGGACCGGCTGACGCTGTTCGAGCTGCACCCCACCGATGGCCGCCTGCTGGACCGCGCCGTGCGCGCGTGGCGCGAGCGCACCCCCCGAGCGGCGATCACGCTGCGGCGCGACAACGGCTTCGAGGGCCTGAAGGCACTGCTGCCCCCGCTATCGCGCCGCGCGCTGGTGCTGATCGACCCGAGCTACGAACTGAAAACCGACTATCCGCAGGTGGCCGCGGTCGTGGCCGACGCGCTGCGGCGCTTCGCGTCCGGCTGCTACCTCGTGTGGTACCCGGTGATCGGCCGCAGCGAGGCGCACGTGCTGCCGCGCCGGCTGCGCGCGCTCGCGCAGCGCGCGGGGCGCCCCTGGCTGCAGGCGGAACTCGCCGTCGGCGCCGCCGCCGATGCGCAGCACAAGGCGCAGGCGGCGCAGGGCCACGCCGTCGGGGGGCTACGCGCCAGCGGCGTTTTCGTGATCAACCCGCCGTACACGCTGGCCGCGCAACTGCGCGAGGCGCTGCCGTGGGTGCTGGACCGCCTGCGCCAGGGCCGCGGGGCGGACTGGTCCGTCGTCACTGGCGAGCCCTGAGTGGGCGCCGCGTCAGCGACCTCGCCAACGCACGGCGCCGGGCGCTGCGTCCGCTACAAATGGAGACATCAAGCCCGTTTCAGGCCGTCGCGGGGAGCCGGAAAGCCGACACCTTGTCTTGCAACCGCTGGGCCTGCTCGCGCAGCGTATCGCTTTGCTGCACGGTCTGCTCCACCAGCAGTTGATTCTGTTGGGTGTCGCGCTCGATTTCCTGCACGGCCCGTCCGGCCTGCTCGATCCCGGCGGCCTGCTCGCGTGCGCCGACGTCGATTTCCTGCAACTGCTGCTGCACCGTGGCCGAAGAGGCCACGATATCGCGCATGGTCTGCCCGGCCGATTCGACCACCTGCACCCCGGCACCGATCTGCTGCAGGCTCTCGTCGATGAGCGCCTTGATCTCCCGCGCCGCTTGTGCACTGCGCTGGGCCAGGTTGCGCACCTCGGCCGCGACGACCGCAAAACCGCGACCGGCCTCACCAGCCCGCGCCGCCTCCACCGCCGCATTGAGCGCCAGAATGTTGGTCTGGAAGGCGATGCTGTCGATCGTGCCGGTGATGGCGCCGATGCGGTCGGCCGAGCCGCGGATGGTGTGCATGGTCTGCACGACCTGCCCGGTGACGCGCCCGCCCTCTTCGGCCAGCGCCGCGTTGCGCGCTGCGCTGTCCCGGCAATGCTGCACCCGCTCCAGTCCGTGCTGGAGGGTCGCGGTGATCTCTTCCATCGCGGCGGCCTGTTCCTCCAGACTCGCAGCCGTCGACTGGGCCCGATCCCGCAGCTGGGCCGCGCCGGCGCTGGCCTGGTCGGCGACGTGCAAAATGGCTTCGCTGGCGCGGGTGACGTCCTGAATGAGACCGCGCAGCGCGTCGTACGCTTGACGGAGGTTGACGATCAGATCGGCCGGCTCGTCGCGTCCCCACGGCGGTGGTGGCACGTCGCGCAAGTCGCCCTGCGCCATGCGATCCAGGTGGCACGCCACCACCGCCAGCCCCCCGCGGTTGACGCGGTAGAACCCGACGAACAAGTACAGCGCCGCCAGCAGCGACACGCACACGACGCCCGCAGCGGCGATCACGCTTGTGACCAAGGCCTGCGCACGCTCGCGGGTCAGGGCCTCGAGCTCCGTCAGGGCCTCATCGACAAACGCAAACAGGCCTTCGACCGTCTGGTCGTGCCGCTGAAAGTATTCCGCCGGGTCGTCGCTGGCCAGGTCGGCCAGAATTTCCTCGCGCCCGTGCTTGACCATCTGACGCGCCGCCACCAATGCCGGCGGATCCTCCACTGGATCGCCGTGCGCACGCAGGTGCAGGGCATTGCTGCGGGCCGCGCGTTCGATCGAGATTTCGAGGCGCGACAGCTGTTCCGCGAAGCGGCGCGCCGTCTCTTCGTTGGGGGAGCGAAGCTGAAAGGCACCCAAACGCCGCGCCTGCGACACGGCGATCAGCGCTTCCGGCATGTCGGCCACCGCCGCCGCCATCAGGTAATAGGTCACGGGCTCCGGGTCGAGCAACAGGCCCGAGGTCTCGGCGACGTGCTCCCACAGGCGCAACGCGGCCGTGACGGCCGACACCGATGGGGCCCCCGCGCCATCCTGCAACTGCTCCTCGACCCCCGCCACCAGGCGCGCGATGTGCGCTTCGGTTTGCAGCAGCGCCCCCACCGCCGCGTCGCGTTCGCGCAGGGCCTGCAGGGCCTGGCGCAGCGCCTCGCCGCTGGCGCGGCGCTGCTCGGCGGCGTTCGGGACACCCAGCACGATCAAATCCGCGAGCACGCGCTGCTGCTGTGCCAGCCGGATCACCGGCAGCACATGCTGCAGGTAAGCGGCCCCGGCGGACTCGCGCTGGGCCAGCTCGATCGACTGCGACTCGGCGCGCCACCACAAAACCGCCAGCAACACCAAAGGCGCCACGAAGCACGCGGAAATGACCAGCGACTTGGCCGGGAAGCGCAGCCGGCGCATCAGCGCCACGGCGGGCGCAAAAATGCCCTGCGCCTGGCGCAACGATCCGGCTGCGCAAGAGATGCCGTTTGACGCGGGGCCTGAATAGGGGAGTCCTTGGGGTTGGGGGCCGAAAATCATTTTTTGAATCAAAAAAGCACACCGGCAGCCCTCTCAGGAAAGTGGGCCGCCCGCATCCGTCACTCCTGTGGGCGCAAGCGTAGCAGGTGGCGACGGGGCTCAACCCCATTGGTGCCCCCGGAATTACCCTGAAGTGGGCCCCCCAGCCTCACGCCGCCGCCAGCGCCTGCGCCAGATCGGCCTTCAGGTCCTCGATGTGCTCGATGCCCACGCACAGGCGCACGGTGTCTTCCGTCACGCCGGCCTGGGCCAGCTCCTCGGGCGAGAGTTGCCGGTGCGTGGTCGAGGCCGGATGCGTGGCCAGCGAACGCACGTCGCCGATGTTGACCAGCCGCGTGAAGAGTTGCAGCGCATCCAGGAAGCGCTCGCCCGCGGCGCGGCCGCCTTCGATGCCAAACGTCAGCAACCCCGAGGCGCGGCCGCCCAGGTAGCGCTGTGCCAGCGCGTGGTACGGGTCGTCGGGCAGCCCGGCGTAGCGCACCCAGCGCACCTTGGGGTGCGCGCGCAGGAACTGCGCCACCGCCAGCGTGTTGTCGCAGATGCGGTCCATGCGCAGCGGCAGCGTCTCGATGCCCTGCAGGATCAGGAAGGCGTTGAACGGCGAGATCGCCGCGCCCATGTTGCGCAGCGGCACGACGCGCGCCCGCCCGATGTAGGCCGCAGGCCCCAGCGCCTCGGTATAGACCACGCCGTGGTAACTCACGTCGGGTTCGTTGAGGCGACGGAAGCGCGCCTTGTGCTCGGCCCACGGGAAGCGGCCCGAATCGACGATGGCGCCGCCGACGCTGTTGCCGTGGCCGCCCAGGTATTTGGTCAGCGAGTGCACGACGATATCGGCCCCGTGCTCGAACGGGCGGCACAGGTAAGGGCTGGGCACGGTGTTGTCGACGATCAGCGGCACGCCGTGGCGGTGCGCGATCGCGGCCAGCGCGGCGATGTCGGTGACGTTGCCGCGCGGGTTGCCCATCGATTCGCAGTAGATCGCTTTGGTGCGCGCATCGATCAGCGGCTCGAACGTCTCGGGCCGGTCGCTGTCGGCAAAGCGCACCGCGATGCCGTACTGCGGCAGCGTGTGGGCGAACAGGTTGTACGTGCCGCCGTAGAGCGCGCTGGCGGAGACGATGTTGTCGCCCGCCTCGGCGATGGTCTGGATGGCGTAGGTGATGGCCGCCTGGCCGGAAGCGAGCGCCAGCGCGCCGACACCCCCTTCGAGCGCGGCGAGGCGCTCCTCCAGCACCGCCTGCGTCGGGTTCATGATGCGGGTGTAGATATTGCCCGGCACCTTGAGGTCGAACAGGTCGGCGCCGTGCTGTGCGCTGTCGAACGCATACGCCACGGTCTGGTAGATCGGCGGCACCACGGCCTTGGTGGTGGGGTCGGGGCGGTAGCCGGCGTGCACGGCCTGGGTCTCGAAGCGCATCGGGGTCTCCTGTCGAACGGGTCAGAAAAAGATCGGTCAACGAAACGGCCCACCGCACCGCGGCAGGGGCCACGGCACGCACCATAGCGCATCGCGGGACCAGTTGTCGAATACCGATTCATCAGATCGATATACCCACGGGCGATGACGACCGGCCCGCGCCAAGGATGCTGCCGTAAGATGCCGCGGATGAGCACCCCAGACGGCAGCTACAAGTGGCTCTTTGGCGAACCGCGCCTCGTCGCCGACCTGCTGCGCGCCTACGTTCCAGGGCCGTGGGAGCAGGCCGACTTCTCCACACTCGAGCGCGTCAACGCCAGCTATGTGGACGAGCGCGAGCGCCAGCGCCACGACGATATGGTGTGGCGGCTGCGTGTCGGCCAGCGTTGGGTGTGGGTGTACCTGCTGCTGGAGTTCCAGCAGGCGGTGGAGCCCCACATGGCGCTGCGCATGCTGGGCTATGTGGCGCTGCTGGCCCAGCACCTTGTCCGCGAGAACCAGCGCAACGACGACGGAAGCCTCCCGCTGTTGCTGCCCGTCGTGCTCCACAGCGGCGAGGCGCGCTGGACAGCCCCCACCGAAGCCGCTGAGCTCTTTGACGACTCGCTGCCCACGCTGCTGCCTTATGTGCCGCACCTGAAGTACGTGCTGCTGGAGCAGGCGCGTCTCGTGCGCCACGAAGTGCCCGCCACCGCCAACCTCGCGCAAGCCATCTTCGAGCTCGAGCAGGGGCAAAGCCGCGAAGAGCTCAGCCGGCTGCTTCAGGCGCTGCAGCAGTGGCTGGCCGACGAGGCGTCCGCGCCACTGCGCCGCCACTTGACCGTGTGGCTCAAGCACTGGTTGCGCCGCAGCCGCCGCCGGGGTAGGATACTCGATGAGCTGCAAGCCCTGCCCGACCTGTTGGAGCCCACGATGAAGCTACACGAAAAACTCGACCGGTGGTACGACCAGGCGGTGGAAGAGGGTATCGAACAAGGCCAGCACCAGGGCCTGGCCAAGGCGGTGGCGCTGCAGGCGCGGCTGCGCTTTGGCGAGCTGCCCGACTGGGCGCACGCGCGGCTGGCGGCAGCCACTGACGCCGAGCTCGAGCGCTGGCTCGCTGGCATGCTCAGTGCCACGAGCTTGCAAGATCTGCTGTCATAACGGCAGATGCTTCCCCGCGTTGAAGTCCCGACGTCGGCTCGCCAACGGCACCGCGTCGTCAACGACGGCTGATGGTGGGCCCAACGACCGACGCCAGAAACACCGGTGCCCACGCCAGCGCATGGTACGGACCGCTGACGTCGGCGCGCCGCTAGCGGCGCGCGCTCAAGCAACGTCCGGCAGCAGGTCCAGTCGCTGCAGGATCGCGAGCGTCGTGTCGGCCTGGTTCATCGTGTAAAAGTGCAGGCCCGGCACCCCGGCGGTGCGCAACTGGTCGCACAGATCGGTCACCACGTCCAGCCCGAAGGCGCGGATCGACGCCACGTCGTCGCCGTAGCTCTGCAGCCGCAGCCGGATCCAGCGCGGCACCTCCGCCCCGCAGGCGTCGGAAAAGCGCAGCAGCTGGCTCGCGTTGGTGATGGGCATGATGCCGGGCACGATCGGCACGTCCACGCCGAGCGCATAGGCGTCGTCGACGAAGCGGAAGTACGCGTCCGTGTTGAAAAAATACTGCGTGATGGCCGAGTCAGCCCCCGCGCGCACCTTCTCGGCGAAGGCCTGCAGGTCGGCCTGCGGCGAGCGGGCCTGCGGGTGCATCTCGGGGTAGGCCGCTACCTCGATGTGAAACGCATCGCCGAACTCGGCGCGGATGAAGGCCACCAGATCGCGCGCATAGGTGAACGCGCCGCCCAACCCGTAGCCGCTGGGCAGGTCGCCACGCAGCGCGACCAGGCGCTTCACGCCCATGGCCTGCAGCTGCGCCAGTTGCGCGCGCACGCGCTCGCGCGTGGCACCGATGCACGAGAAATGCGCCGCCGCGCTCACCCCTTCGGCCAGGATCTCGGCGACGGTGGCGAAGGTCCCCTCCTGCGTGGAGCCGCCCGCGCCATAGGTGACGGAACAGAAATCCGGGCGTGCGGCGTAGAGCCGCTGGCGCGCGGCACGCAGCTTGGCGGCGCCCTCCGGTGTCTTCGGCGGAAAAAACTCGAAACTCAACGACAAAGCCATGCAAAAAACTCCCGGTTACCGTCGCCGCCGGCGATCGGGCTGTCGAAGTAGTTGCGCAGCCGCAACCCCAGCGCCGTCGCGGCCTGTTCGATGCGCGCGCGCACCCGGCCGTAAGCGGCGGCGTCCTTGACCAGCCCGCCCTTGCCGATGTCGGCCGGTTGCAGCTCGAACTGGGGCTTGACCAGCATCAGCATCTGGCCGTGCGGTGCGAGCAGCGGCACGAGCGCCGGCCACACCAGCGTCTGTGAGATGAACGACAGGTCGCCGACGATGAGGTCGAAGGGCGGTGCCGCGTCGGCCCCCCCGGCCTGGAGCAGCGCGGCCGCGTCCAGCGTGCGCGCGTTGCAGCGCTCGATGGCCACCACGCGCGGATCGGCGCGCAGCCGCTCGTGCAACTGCCCATGCCCGACGTCGACGCCAACGACACGCGCCGCCCCCGCCTGCAGCAGGCAGTCGGTGAATCCGCCCGTGCTCTGGCCCACGTCGAGGCAGCGCCAGCCGCGCACGTCCAGCCCGGTGTGTGCCAGCGCCCCGGCAAGCTTGAGCCCGCCGCGCGAGACGTAACGCAGCTCGGCATCGTCGGCCAGCACGACGTCGGCCGTGGGCGGCACGGCGTCACCGGCCTTGCGCACCGGCTGCCACGGCGCGTCGGGGCCGGCGCGCCAGCGCACCGCGCCGCGCTCGATGAGCCGCTGCGCCGCCGAGCGCGTGGGCGCGAGCCCCCGTTGCACCAGCCACTGGTCCGCGCGCACCGCGCCGCGCCCTCAGTAGCGGTAGGTGTCGGGCTTGTACGGCCCCTCCTTCGGCACGCCGATGTAGGCGGCCTGTTCGTCCGTGAGCTCGGTCAGCATCGCGCCGAGTTTTTTCAGCTGCAGCCGCGCCACCTTCTCGTCCAGATGCTTGGGCAGCACGTAGACCTTGCCTTTTTCGTAGTAGTCGCGGTGGCTGTAGAGCTCGATCTGCGCGATGGTCTGGTTGGCAAACGAGCTGCTCATCACGTAGCTCGGATGACCCGTGGCGCAGCCCAGGTTGACCAGCCGACCCTTGGCCAGCAGGATGATGCGCTTGCCGTCCTCGAAGATCACGTGATCGACCTGGGGCTTGATTTCCTCCCAGCGGCAGCGCGCCTCCAGCGACGCCACGTCGATCTCGTTGTCGAAGTGGCCAATGTTGCACACGATGGCCTGGTCCTTCATGCGGGCCATGTGTTCGTAGGTGATGACGTGCTTGTTGCCGGTGGCGGTGACGAAGATGTCGGCCTTGTCGGCGGCGTAGTCCATCGTCACGACCTTGTAGCCTTCCATCGCCGCCTGCAGCGCGCAAATCGGGTCGATCTCGGTCACCCACACCTGGGCCGACAGCGCCCGCAGCGCCTGCGCGCTGCCCTTGCCGACGTCGCCGTAGCCGCACACCACCGCGATCTTGCCGGCGATCATCACGTCGGTGGCGCGCTTGATGCCATCGACCAGCGACTCGCGGCAGCCGTAGAGATTGTCGAACTTGCTCTTCGTGACGCTGTCGTTGACGTTGATCGCGCGAAACATCAGCTCACCGCGCGCGGCCATCTGCTTGAGCCGGTTGACGCCGGTGGTGGTTTCCTCGGTCACGCCGATGATCTGCGCGCTCTTGCGGCTGTACCACGTCGGGTCCTGCGCCAGCCGGGCGCGGATCGCGGCGAAGAGCACGCGCTCCTCCTCGCTGTGCGGGTGGTCGAGCACCGAGGGATCGCGCTCGGCCTTGACGCCCAGGTGCATCAGCAGCGTCGCATCGCCGCCGTCGTCCAGGATCATGTTGGGGCCTTCGTCGGGCGCGCCCGCCGGGCCGAACTCGAAAATCCGGTGCGTGTAGTCCCAATACTGCTCCAGCGTCTCGCCCTTGAACGCGAATACCGGCGTGCCGGCCGCGGCGATCGCGGCGGCCGCGTGGTCCTGCGTCGAAAAAATATTGCACGACGCCCAGCGCACCCGCGCCCCCAACGCCTGCAGCGTCTCGATCAGCACGGCGGTCTGGATGGTCATGTGCAGGCTGCCGGCGATGCGCGCGCCCTTGAGGGGCTGGCTGGCGGCGTATTCCTCGCGGATCGCCATCAACCCGGGCATTTCGGTTTCGGCGATGCGGATTTCCTTGCGCCCCCATTCGGCCAGGCCGATGTCGGCGATCACGCAATCGGTGGGCAGGGGATGTTTCAGCGGTGCGTTCATGGGCAGTGACTCCTGACAGGTCGGTTCACCACCGCTGGCGCTGGACACTGCTCACGCCACGTCGGTGGGTGAGCGTCGTTGTCACGAAACCGCCCGGACATCGGGCGGCCGTCTGACGAGCCTCGCCGCCGCACGGCATCGGTGCGGCACGCTGCAACGCTCCTCGGCAGACGCGCGCATTATAGGCCGCCGGGGCCGCGCATGGGGCGTTCCTATAATTGGCGCCATCAGCCCGTGGACAGGGTGGAGACGGCGGCCGCGCTTGACCGCCGCCCCCGTCCGACTGTCCCCATGGGTTTTGGCCCGCATCGGGCTCCTGTCGCGCCGCTCATCTTCGCCGCTCATCTTGAATACAACCGCCGCCCCCTCCCCAGCGCTGACCCTGATCGCCGACGAGATGCGCGCCGTCGACGCGGTCATCCAGCAACGGCTCGGCAGCGAGGTGCCACTGGTCGGACAGGTGGCGCACTACATCATCGGCGCGGGCGGCAAGCGCGTGCGGCCCGCGCTGCTGCTGCTGGTGTGCGGGGCGCTGGGCTGCACCGATGCGCGCCGCCACACGCTGGCCGCCGTCGTCGAGTTCATCCACACCGCCACGCTGCTGCACGACGATGTGGTGGACGAGTCCACCCTGCGGCGCGGCCGCGACACCGCCAACCAGGTGTTCGGCAACGCCGCCAGCGTGCTGGTGGGGGATTTCCTGTACTCGCGCGCCTTCCAGATGATGGTGGACTGCGGCGAGATGCGCATCATGCGCGTGCTGGCCGACGCGACCAACGTGATCGCCGAAGGCGAGGTGCTGCAGCTGATGAACATGCACGACGCGCACCTGGACGAAGCGGCGTACCTGCGCGTCATCCGCGCCAAAACGGCCAAACTGTTCGAGGCGAGCGCCCGGCTGGCGGCGATACTGGCCGGTGCCGACCCCGCCACGGAGGAGGCCTGCGCCACCTACGGGCAGGCGCTGGGTGCCGCGTTCCAGATCGTCGACGACGTGCTCGACTACGAGGGCGACACCGCCGAGCTGGGCAAGAACCTTGGCGACGACCTGCGCGAAGGCAAGGTGACGCTGCCCGTCATCTGCACGCTGCGCCGCTGCACCGAACCGGAAGCGGCGCTGATCCGCACCGCGATCGAGACCGGTGGCACGCAGCGGCTCGACGAGATCCTGGCCATCGTGCGCCGCAGCGGCGGGCTGGCCGAGGCGCGCGCCCACGCGGCCGCCGAGGCGCAACGCGCCATCGCGGCGGCGCAGGCACTGCCGCCCGGCGATGCGGTGCGCGAGAAGTACCGCGAAGCTCTGCTACAATTAGCGGCTCAACTGCTGACGCGCCGCGCGTGACATGGGCGGCTCTGTTGCGGTTGGCATTCGGGGTGTAGCTTAGCCTGGTAGAGCGCTACGTTCGGGACGTAGAGGCCGGAGGTTCGAATCCTCTCACCCCGACCACATTTGTCATATGTAGGTTCAATTCAGGTTTGGACTGACACTGCAAGCTGGAGCTTGCGGTAATCCGACCAAACATCCGGTGCCGGCCATCACCGGCGTTGACTTGTGAGCGCCTCCGAGCTCGCGGGCGCATCGAGTATGTCGGCGCGCGTCAGTGGCAGCCCGCTCATGTCCTTTAGCGCAACGCCCGTGCAACCCTGACGCCGAGCTTCGCGTGCGAGCCACATCAAGCGCTTGGCTGCGATTACCAAATCTTGCCCTTCGGGTCGAACATTCGAAATGCAGTTGCGCTGCGCGTCGCGGCACCCCACACGGGGCTGGTACGTAAGATAAATACCAAGGCTATCGGGCGAGCTCAATCCGGGCCGCTCGCCGATGATGACGGCAACCATCTGCGCCTCCAGTAGCTCGCCGATTTCGTCGCCAACGGCCACGCGCCCTTGCTCGACCACTACGGGTGGTGCCAGCACCCAATCCGGCTCCTGCACGTCGCGAATGGCACGCAGCAGCGCGACGGCGTGGCGTTGAATACCCAACGCAGACAAACCATCAGCCACGACCAAAACCAAATCCGGGCAAGGTCCCTTGCCACTCACCTTCTGCAAGAGCCGCACGCTGGGTTCGTCCAGCCGACGCCCCCAATCTGGGCGCAGCAAATAATCGCGCCGGGTACCGGCGCGGCTATGCAGTACCAGCGGCTCAGGCCACCCATCGTCGCGCAACGCATGCACCAAGGTGGTGATATCCAGCGGCACATGGACAGCGTCACGGGCTTGAGCGTGTGCCAGCCCAAATCGCAACAGCTCCGCCGTGGGCAGTCCCACACCGCAACGCCCCAGGCCGATTCGCGCGGGCGTGTGCTCGCGCAACCTCTCCCAAACCGATGGGGCCAGCGCAGAGGTGGGCCCGGTTGGCACCACGACTCCTTCTGATTCCGCCATAAATTCAACAGGCTTCATACAGGCTGCGGCAGGGCCCCCAAGGTTTGCGCCAGCTGTGCTACGGCGTTGACAGTACAGGGTTGGCCGTCGTCATCCACAATGCCCATCTTGTGCAGCCACGCTTCAAACTCCGGCGCGCACCTCAGCCCCAAGAGCTGCCGAACCGACAGCGCGTCGTGAAACGAGGTGCTCTGGTAGTTGAGCATGACATCGTCAGCACCTGGCACTCCAATCACAAAATTGACCCCAGCACTGGCCAGCAACCCCAACAGGTTGTCCATGTCGTTTTGATCCGCCTCGGCATGGTTCGTATAGCAAATATCACACCCCATTGGCAAACCCAGTAATTTGCCGCAAAAGTGATCCTCCAACCCTGCGCGAATAATTTGTTTGCCGTCGTACAAATACTCGGGCCCAATAAAGCCAACCACGGTGTTAACGAGCAAAGGTCGGTAACGGCGAGCGACGGCGTAGGCGCGCGCCTCGCAGGTTTGCTGATCTACGCCATGGTGGGCTTGCGCAGACAGTGCACTGCCTTGGCCTGTTTCAAAATACATGACGTTGTCGCCAACCGTGCCGCGCTGCTGTGCCTGCGCCATGGCGTGCGCCTCATCGAGCAACGCCAAATCGATCCCAAAAGATCTGTTGGCGGCTTCCGTGCCAGCGATCGACTGAAACACCAGGTCGACTGGGGCCCCCACTTCCATCGCCTGCATGGTGTTGGTCACATGCGTGAGCACACAGGTCTGGGTGGGAATTTCACCGCGCTCGACAATGTCAGCCAACAAGTGCTGCAAGCGCACCAAGTCCGGCACACTGTCTGACGCCGGGTTGACGCCGATGACGGCGTCGCCCGCGCCCAGCAGCAAGCCATCGACGATACTGGCGGCAATGCCCGACGGGTCGTCCGTGGGGTGGTTAGGCTGCAAGCGCACGGCCAGTCGCCCACGCAGACCCAACGTATTGCGAAAACGCGTGACCACCTCGCAGCGCTTGGCGACCAGCATCAGGTCCAGGTTACGCATGAGCTTGCTGACCGCCGCCACCATCTCTGGCGTCAACCCGGGAGCCAATGTGCGCAACGTGTCACCACTGGCCGCGTCGCTGAGTAACCAGTCGCGAAATGCACCGACGGTCATCGACGCTACCGGCGCAAACGCGGCGGCGTCATGGGTGTCGATGATCAAACGGGTGATCTCATCGACTTCATAAGGGACCACCGGTTCCTCAAGAAACTGCCGCAGCGGCACCTCCGCCAAAACCCAGCGTGCCGCCATACGCTCTTGTTCGCTATCGGCCGCCAACCCAGCCAGACAGTCTCCGGACCGAAGTGGCGAGGCTTTTGCCAACAGCTCGCGCAGACTTTCGAATCGATAGCGAACACCCGCCACATCAACGCAATAACGCATGGCTACTTCCGTCAAGTACGCGAGACACCGTCCGTAAACGCGCCCACAATGGACCCTGCGGGCATTGCCGATGACTCGTCTCGTTCCCCTTGCCCCATCAGCATCTCATCGAAGGCCGCCGCTGCACGCTGCCGATGCGTCATCCGAAAATACACGAAACCCAGCCCCATCAGACCAACAAACAGCGCACTGAGCGCCGGGTTATAGTAAATGACGGCAGCCAGACAGGCGATACCA
The DNA here is from genome assembly GCF_020162115.1 of Tepidimonas taiwanensis. NCBI lineage: Bacteria > Pseudomonadati > Pseudomonadota > Betaproteobacteria > Burkholderiales > Tepidimonas > Tepidimonas taiwanensis. Next base: position 2,251,628 of record NZ_CP083911.1, read on the forward strand.
CCGATAAGCGCGATCGCAGGGAAAACGGGGTAAAACGGCGCCTTGAACGGCCGTGGCAGATGGGGTTCACGTTGCCGCAGCCGAAACAGAGCGGCCATCGAAACGATATACATAACCAACGCACCCAATACTGCCATCGTGACGATGTTGGCTGTCAATGGCTGACCACCAAACGTCACCCACTGATCGCTGAAGACGGCCAACACGCCGACGATACCACCACCAATCAGCGCGCGCACGGGCGTACGAAAGCGCGGATGCACCTTGGCAAAATATGGTGGCAGATATCCGGCGCGCGCCAAAGCGTACATTTGGCGAGAATAACCGAGAATGATGCCATGGAATGACGCAACCAATCCAAAGAGACCGATCCATACAAGCATGTGCATCCATACGCTGCCCTCACCCACGACGCGCTTCATTGCCTGCGGCAATGGGTCATTGATATTGGACAGATCCCGCCAATCACCTACTCCACCGGCCATGATCATGACCAGAAACGCCAGCGCAACGAGCGTCAAAATTCCAGCGATATAGGCGATCGGTATCGTCCGCCGTGGCTCGCGCGCCTCTTCGGCCGCCATCGCCGCCCCTTCGATCGCCAAGAAAAACCAAATGGCAAACGGTATCGCCGCAAAGATGCCACCGGCAGCTTCCCAGGTAAAGCCGTCCGCCCCGGCCCAACCATGGGAAACAAAATTAGCCAGCGACCAGCCCGGAGCCACCACACCGGCAAAAACCAACAACTCCACAACCGCCAACAGGGTGACAAACAATTCAAAAGTAGCGGCTATCCCCACGCCAATAGAATTCAACGCAATAAATACAATATAAGCAGCAACAGCCACCCAGCGTGGATCGAGCTGAGGGAACTGGACATTGAGGTAGGCTCCGATCGCCAAGGAGATCGCGGGCGGAGCAAAAATAAATTCCACCAGCGTGGCAAAGCCAGCGACGAAACCTCCGGTTGGCCCAAATGCACGCCGCGCATATGCAAATGGCCCTCCGGCATGCGGTATCGCGGTCGATAGCTCGGTAAAGCTAAAAATAAAAGTCGTATACATCAACGCAACAAATGCTGTCGCCACCAAGAAGCCCAGCGTACCCGCCGTGGCCCAGCCGTAACTCCAACCGAAATATTCGCCAGAGATCACGAGCCCCACTGCGATACCCCAAAGTGAAAACACTCCGAGGACCGGCTTGAGCTCGCGCGCCACTTGTGTCGGTGCCGATGACATCACGCCCTCCATCTTTCGTCCGCTGCCAACCGCCCAGTCGCTGGTGACTGGTACATCGTGTGGACATTCTGAGCAACCGCACCACGGCAACGCTATCCCGACTGAGCAAAAACAGGGCGGCCCGCAAATTTTTGCTCAAAAGGGATAGGGTCTACGGGTATTCCCTAGGGGCCAAACTGGCACGATTCTTGATACTCCGCTGACAACGACAATGTAGGTGCACCATCATGGAGTACGCCGCGTGCGGCGGCGGCAGTTCCTTTGCCCGATTTCGGCTCAAACGCACCGAGGACGTGCACGTACACGCTCGGCAACTCCAATCCTGGGATCAGGAGTACGAGCAAGTCTCCCGAGGCCCTTTCCAGGGCGAAGTACGGGAGCTGACCGCCCCGGGCTTGCAGGTTTTTGAAGAGTGGGCCTCGTGCGCTACCGTGCAGTACTGCAAGCCTTGGCACGGTGGTATTTGGATCGGCTTACCTTCGACGCCGTCTTACGACGGACTGCGCTTCATGGGGCGCAGCGTCACCGACTGTGCCGCAATGTGGGCCAGCGACGAACAGCCCTTCGACCTCCTGGTACCGGCTGCCATGGGACTCTACGGCGTGGTGCTGGATCTGCAGGACCTACAGCAACACCTGTCCTGGCGTGAAGGGGTGCCCAGCGATTCGGCGTGGACAGCCGATGCGTTGGCTGCGGCGCGTTTGCACTCCCTCGGTGCCGTGCAGCGCCAGAGGCTGGCCGGTTTGGTACGCGAGGTGTTACGCAATCTGGAGAAAAACCCCCACGTCCTGCAACACCGCGCCAGCTATCACGCGATGCACCATGCCATCGTGGGCATGGTGTGCGACCTGCTCGTACCACAGGCCTCGCGTCATTCGGCGGCGGACGAACCCAGTCATCGGCGTCGCCGTACATTGGTCCGGCGAGCCCGGCAGCTCATCTTGGATCGCCCGCAGGATTTTTTGCACTTGTCACAGCTCTGTGCAGCCCTGCACGTGACCCGGCGCACACTGCACAATTGCTTCGACACCGTGCTGGGCATTAGTCCCGCTGCATACTTGCGCGAGGTGCGCCTCAACGCGGTACGGCGCGCGCTGCAAGACCCTGATCTTGCCCACCTCAGCATCGCGGATGTGGCGGCCCAATGGGGGTTTTGGCACATGGGGCATTTTGGGCAGGAATACAAAGCGCTCTTTGGCGAGCCGCCATCGCAAACCCGGCGCACCGCGATCGGTCGCCAGCTATGCGTCGGCCAATAGCAGTTCGACACCCAAGTACTTATCCGGCGCTGAAGCCCTCTGACATGACGGGTGACACCCTATGCCACCCGATACGGCCGTTCACCAGTCGTTGACCGCAAGGGATCGGCGGTAAAAACTTCGGCCGGGCGTGGGCCCGTGTGGACTAAAGCCGCGCCAGCAACCGCGTCGGCTGCAGCCTCACCTTGACGTCGTCGGCCGGGACGGCGCGACGCACCTCGTACGTACGGTCCGCGGTGTCGCGCAGTGGCGGCTCGCCGCGCGGCAGTCCTTCGCGGCCCACGATCGCGAAGACGAGCGGGGTGTTGGCCCGCACGCCGCGGCGCGCGACGACAGCCGTTTCACCGCTGGCGAGTTCCACATAGGTGCCGGGCAGATACAGCCCCAGCGTCTTGACGAACGACGCCCCGAGGGGCGTCGGCATCCCGCTCGCATCCAGGTAGACATCCCGGGCCGCGCGCGGTGCCGGCAGTCCTGCGCGCGTCCGGCGCGGACTGATGCGCGCCACGTACACATCCGTCATGTGCAGCAGCTGTACCGCCGGCGGGACGTCGACGCGGCCGTGAGGGTAGCCCGTGCCGCCCACCTGCTCATGGTGGTCGCGTACCAATTCCAGCCACAGGGCATCCCGCACGCCCAGGCGGCGCAGCGTCGCTTCGCCGCGCAGCGGGTGCTCGAGCACGGCGCGGCGCTGCTCCGGGGTCAACGGCGTGTCCTGCCGCGCCAGGTCGTCATGCAGCCGCGCCATGCCCAGGTTCATCGTCAGCGCGGCGCGCTGCAGGCTGCGCTGGCGCGCCTCGTCCCAGCCCAGCGTCTGCGCCACCAGCCGCACGATCACCGCACACATCAGTGCATGGCTGGCGCTGTAGCCCATCGCGCGGTCGAACAGCATCTGCGCGAGCACGAACAGGCTGTCGTCCACGCGCGAGCGCAGCAGCGTGCGCATGCGCTGCTCGATGCGCAGGAAACGGTCGGTGAAGTCCTGCGCCTGTTCGCCCTGGTGCAGCAGCAGCGTGAGGCTGGCGTGCAGATCGGCCCAGATCTCCTCCAGCGGCCGGGCGTCGGGCTCGATGTCGACGGTGTCGTCGAAGCCCATCGGCCGCGTGACGCCGGCGATCTTTTCCAGTGGCTGGTCGCTGCGCAGCGCCCGGTCGATCGCCGCGGTGTAGCGAAACGTCCAGTGCCGAAAGTCCTCCGCGCGGACCTGCGGGTTGTGCATCACGAGCCACTCACGGTGGTGGGCGTCCCGGATGGCGTTGCCCCGACGCAGCAACAGCCGGCCGTGGGGGTCCCAGACATCCACGGGAAGGGGCTCCCCCAGCGTGACTTCATCGATGGGCAGCGGTACGTACATGCAAACGCGTGGGCGGGTGGGGCGTGATCGCCCGCGCCAGCAGAAGTGCCGGCCGCGGACGGATGGTGCGATTGTCCCCCTTGTTTCGGGTCTTCGTCGCGATAATCAGCCTCCTGAAGACGTATTTTTCGGAGATTCGGAACGTGCCTGAACCGACCTTGCCACTGATCCCTGTGTCGGATCTGCGGGTTGGACACTTTGTCCTGCTCGACCTGGGCTGGATGGCGCATCCGTTTCCGCGCAACCATTTCCGCATCACCTCGCCGCGACAGATCGACACCATCCGGGGGTTGGGACTGAGCCGTGTGCGCATCGACCCCGCGCGCAGCGAGTTCGACGAGGTCCAGACGACCGAGACGACGGCCGCGAGCAGCTCCTCCGTCGCAGCCCCCGCGGACGCGGCACCCGACCCCGCCACCGAGGCCGCGCGAGCGCGCGCCCGGGCGCTGGCCGATCAGCGCCGCACGCTCGCCCTGTGCGAGCGCCAGTACGCGGAGGGCACGCGGCGCTACCGCGCGGTGCTGGACACCCTCGAGCACGACCCGCTGGCGGCGGGCGAGCAGGCACGCAACGGCATCGACGCCATCCTCACCGCGATGGACACCCAGGGTGAGTCCGCGATTCGGCTGCTGGGCGACGTGCAGGGCGAGCGCGGAGCGCAGCACGCGATGAACGTGACGGTGCTGTCGCTGCTGCTCGGGCGCGCGATGGGGCTGGACGCGGCGGCGCTGCAGTCGCTCGGCGTGGCGGCCTTTCTGCACGACGTCGGCAAGACCCGCCTGCCGGACATCGTACGGTTCAAGGACGAGGCGTTCACGCCCGCGCAGCTCAAGGCGTACGAGGAGCACGTCGCGCACGGCGTGGCGCTGGGCCGCGCGATGGGGCTGGACGCGACGGCGCTGCTGGCAATCGCGCAGCACCACGAAGCCGCCGACGGCAGCGGCTTTCCGCGCGGCTGTGCGGGCAGCGAGATGGGGACGGCATCGCACATCCTGGCGCTGGTCAACCGCTACGACGGGCTGTGCAACCCGCCGAACCCGGTGCGCGCGCTGACGCCCCACGAGGCGCTGGCGCACCTGTTTGCCATGCAGAAGGCCCGGTTCGATCCGCCGACGCTCAGCGCCTTCATCCGCATGCTGGGGGTGTACCCCCCGGGGTCGATCGTGCAGCTCAGCGACGGGCGCTATGCGCAGGTGCACACGGTCAACGCCGCGCGGCCGCTCAAACCGCGCGTACTCGTGCACGATCCGCGCGTGCCGCGCAGCGAAGCGCTACTGCTCGACCTGCAGACCACCCCGGACCTGTCGATTCAGCGCAGCCTGCGCGCGGACCAGTTGCCGCGCGCCGCGCTGGACTACCTGGAACCACGCCCGCGCTACTACTATTTCTTCGAGCGGGCGTTGCGCGCCGACGACGCGACGAGGGGGGATGGGCCATGAGCATTCTGCACTGCGCGCCGCTCACCGAGGGGCTGCTGGAAGCCGTGCTGGTGGTGGACCCGGCCAGCGAGTGCATCGTCTCCGTCAACGCCGCCGCGGTGCGGCTGGCGGGCAGCCAGCGCGAGGCGATGGTCGGCTCCCGCATCCGGGAGTGGCTGCCGGAACCCCAGGACGCCACCTACTGGGACGAATGGCAGGCCGGCATCGTGCAGACGCTGGAGTCGCAAACCTCGCTGCGGCGCGCCGACGGCACGCTGCTGCGGGTGCAGCGGCGCTTCAGCCCCATCCACCCCAACGGGGGCGCGCCCCAGGTGCTGGTGGCGATGCAGGACCTCCACGCCGCCGAGCGCACGCGGCAGCACCTGGAAACGCTGCTGGCCGAATTGCGCGCGGCGCTCGAGTCCACCTCGGACGGCATCCTGGTGTGCGACCTCGACGGGCACATCCGCGCTTTCAACCGCACCTTTGCCACGCTGTGGGCGCTGCCGGAGGCGCTGCTGACGCAGCCCGACGACGCCGCGGTCTGGGGGCACCTGGCGGCGTGCGTGCCGGATGCGGCGGGTTTCCAGGCGCGGCTCAACGAGCTGCAGCGCTCGCCGTTGCGGGAGGCGCACGACCTGATCCCGCTGCGCAACGGCCGGCTGCTGGAGCGCGCCTCGCGGCCGCAGCTCGCGCGCGGACGCCCGATCGGGCGGGTGTACGTGTTTCGCGACATCACCGAACGCGCCGCCACCGAGGCCAAGCTGCGGCTGGCGGCCCAGGTGTTCGAGTCCAGCCTGGACGCGATCATCGTCACCGACGCGGCGCGGCGCATCGTGGCCTGCAACCCGGCCGCGCAGCGGCTCGCCGGTCTGGGGCCCGGAGATGCCCAGGGCGACCCGGTCGACGCGTTGCTGCAATCGGCCCGCAACCCCGACTGGGCCGCGCAACGCGATGCCGCCCTTGCGCAGCAGGGCTACTGGGAGAGCGAGCTCTGGCTGCGGCGTGACAGCGGCCCCGGGGTGCCGCTGTGGACCTCGTGGGTGTTGCTGCGCGACGACGGCGGCCGCGTCCTCAACACGGTGCTGTTCGCCAAGGATCTGTCGGAAAAGCTCGAGGCGCAGCGCCGCATCGAGCAGCTCGCCTACACCGACCCGTTGACCGGGCTGCCGAACCGGCTGATGCTGGACGAGCGCGTCGGGCACGCGATCCGGCTCGCCCAGCGCAGCGGCGACGGCTTTGCGCTGCTCTTTCTGGACCTGGACCGCTTCAAGAGTATCAACGATTCGCTGGGCCACCTGTTCGGCGACCAGGTGCTCGTCGAAGTGGCGGCGCGGCTGCAGCGCTGCCTGCGCCAGACCGACACGCTCGCGCGCCTGGGCGGCGACGAGTTCGTCATCCACCTGCACGCCGCCGACCAGGGCGCCGCGGAAAAGGCTGCCCAACGCATGATCGCTGCCGTGACCCAGCCGGTGACGATCGACGAGATGCAGTTCACGCTGTCTTGCAGCATCGGCATCGCGATGTACCCGCAGGATGGCACGTCGCTCGACGCGCTGATTCGCTGCGCCGACACGGCGATGTACCAGGTCAAGGAACGCGGCAAGGGGCATTACCGCTTCTATCAGCCGCAGATGAGCACGGAGCTGCTTGCGCGCGTGCAGACCGACCACGCGCTGCGCGAAGGGCTGCACCGCGGCGAATTCGAGCTGCACTACCAGCCGCGGGTCACGGTGCGCACCGGCCAGATAGACGGCTGTGAGGCGCTGATCCGCTGGCACCGGCCCGGCACCGGACTGGTGATGCCCGGCGCCTTCATCCCGATCGCCGAGGAGACGGGGCTGATCGCCGCGCTGGGGGCGTGGGTGCTGGACACCGCGGTGGCGCAGGCCGCCCGTTGGGCCGCCGAGGGCCGACCGCTGCAAGTGGCGGTCAACGTCTCGGCGCTGCAGTTCCAGCAACCGCACTTCGTGCAGGATGTGGCACAGGCGCTGCAGCGGCACGGGCTGCCACCGCGGCTGCTGGAGCTGGAGCTGACCGAGTCGATCCTGATCCGCGACGCCGAGGAGGCGCTGGCCAAGCTGCGCTCACTCGCGGCGCTGGGCGTGACGCTGTCGCTGGACGACTTCGGCACGGGGTTTTCGAGCCTGGCGTACCTGAAGCGCTTCCCGCTGCACCGGCTCAAGATCGACCGCACCTTCATTGCCGCGATGCCCGAAGACGAGGCCGACGCCGCAATCGTCGCCGCGATCGTGCAGATGGGTCACGCGCTGGCGATGGAGGTGGTCGCCGAGGGGGTGGAACGCGCCGAGCAGCTGCACCGGCTGCGCTCGCTCGGCTGCGACCACTGCCAGGGGTTCTGGTTCGCCCGGCCGATGCCGGCGGCGGCGTTGCGCGCGCACCTCGACGGGGTTCCCGGCGCCGGCACCGCCGGCTAGGTCCGCGCCCCCCGGAGCCGTCGGCTGCCGGCGGATCAGATCGCGTCGGCCCAGGCGCGCAGGTCCTGCGCGTGCACCTGCCCCAGCTTGCGCTGGGCGATGCGCCCCGCGCGGTCCAGTACCACGCTGAACGGCAGCGCGCCGGTGGCGTTGCCCATCGCGCGCGCGAGTTCGGTGCCACCAAAGCCAGCCAGCCCCACCGGAAACGACAGTGGCTGGCGCTGCAGGAACTGCCGCACCGCGCTGGGCTGGTCGATGGCGAGCGCCAGCACCACCCAGCCGCTGCCCTGCCGCTCGCGATAGAAACGGTCCAGCAGCGGCAGCTCCTCCACGCAGGGCGGGCACCACGTGGCCCAGAAGTTGACGAGCAGCGGCCGGCCGCGGAAATCCGCCGCCGCCAGCGTCCCGCCCTCGGGCCGCTCCCAGGTCATCGCCCACAGCGTGGTCTCGGCATCGGCCGCCGCCTCGCGTGGGGTAAGGCGCCACCACGCCACCCCGGCCCCCGCAGCGGCGGCCGCCGCCGCGACGCCGACCGTCCACGCGCGTCGTTGCATCATGTCGCGTCCTTTTCGGCATCGGTATCCGCACGCGCCAGCAGCGCCCGCAACTCGGCCGCGCTGCCGCGCGGCACCCGGCCCAGCGCATCCGGCAGGCGGGCACCGCGCAGCGCGTTGGTATCGTTGACCCACAGGTGCAGCCCAACCGTCTCGCCCAGGCCGTCGCAGCGCACCGCAAGCGTCAACACCTCGGCGGTGCGTCCGTGCAGCCCGCGCGCGCTTTGCGTGTCGTACGACACGCCCGCGTTGATCAGCGCGATCTCCACCGCCTTCGGGTCGTCCGTGAAGAGCTGCAGGTGGATGTCCGAGCGGCGCGTGGCCGTGCCGTGCCACACCGCGCCGCCGACGTGCGGCTGAAAATCCGCGAGCCGCTCCATCCATGCGAGCGCCGTCTCGCGCAGCGCGCGCAGCTCGGCCGGCTGGGTGTCGGCGTGGAAGATCGCCAGGTGCTCGCGCACCGCGGCGTCGAGCAACGCCGGCCCGGGGGTGGGCGTGCGCGGCGGCAGGCGCAGCTGCGCGAGCGCCCGTTGCACCGCCCGGCGCACCTCCAGTCCCTCGTCTACCATCAGCGCGGCCGCCACCGCGGCCAGCTCGCGTTGCGTGTCGTCGTCCATGCTTGCATTGTCGGCGATCGGCCGAAACGGCGTCGCCCGCCCGCGATAATGCCGGGATGCACATCCACATTCTGGGCATCTGCGGCACCTTCATGGGCGGGCTGGCCGCACTGGCCCGCGAGGCGGGCCACCGCGTGACCGGCTGCGACGCCGGCGTCTACCCGCCGATGAGCGACCAGCTGCGCGCGCTCGGCATCGAGCTGATCGAGGGCTACGGGGCGGAGCAGCTCGCGCTGCGGCCGGACGTCTTCGTCGTGGGCAATGTGGTGAGCCGCGCGCGCGGGCCGGACGTCTTCGTCGTGGGCAATGTGGTGAGCCGCGCGCGCGGGCCGGACGGTTCGCCCAAATTTCCGCTGATGGAGGCGATTCTCGACAGCGGCGCGCGCTACACCAGCGGCCCGCAGTGGCTGGGCGAGCACATCCTGCACGGCCGCCACGTGCTGGCCGTCGCCGGCACCCACGGCAAGACGACGACGACGGCGATGCTGGCGTGGATCCTGGAGCACGCGGGGATGCACCCGGGCTTTCTGGTCGGCGGGGTTCCGCTGAACTTTGGCGTGTCGGCGCGGCTCGGGCGTCTGCCCACGGACGGCGAGCGCACGCCGTTCGTCATCGAGGCCGACGAGTACGACACCGCGTTTTTCGACAAACGCAGCAAGTTCGTGCACTACCGGCCGCGCACCGCGGTGCTCAACAACCTCGAGTTCGACCACGCCGACATCTTCGACGACCTCGCGGCGATCGAGCGGCAGTTTCACCACCTGCTGCGCACTGTCCCGGCCAGCGGACGGGTCATCGCCAACGGGCTGGAGGAGAGCCTCGCGCGCGTGCTGCACCAAGGGCTGTGGAGCGAGCTGCGCACTTTTGGTGCCGCCAACAGCGACTACACGGCCGAGGGCGAGCCGGAGGATTTCACCGTCTGGCGCGCTGGCCAACCGGTGGCGCGGGTGCGCTGGTCGCTCGCCGGCGTGCACAACCAGCTCAACGCGCTGGCGGCCATCGCCGCGGCCGAACACCTGGGCGTGGCGCCAGCCGCCGCCGCCGAGGCGCTGGCGGCGTTTCAAAATGTTCGGCGGCGACTGGAGGTGCGCGGCCGCGTCGCGCTGCCGGGCGGCGCCGTCACGGTGTACGACGACTTCGCCCACCACCCCACGGCGATGCGCACGACGATCGACGGGCTGCGCCGGCGGCTCGCGCGCGATGGGCGCGCACACGAGCGGATTGTCGCCATCTTCGAGCCGCGCTCCAACACGATGAAGCGCGGCACGATGAAAGACCAGCTGCCGTGGGCGCTGGAAGGGACGGCGCTCGCGTTTTGCCACGCGGGCGGGCTGGACTGGGACGCCGCGGCGGCGCTGGCGCCGTTGGGCGTGCGCGCGCAGGTCGCGCCGGACATCGACACGCTGGTGCAGCAGGTGATGGCGGCGGTGCGACCGGGCGACCACCTGCTGTGCATGAGCAACGGGGCGTTCGGTGGCGTGCACGCGCGGCTGGTGGCCGCGCTGGAAGCGCGCGCCGCCGACACCGCCGGGGCGGCACCGGCGACAGCGCCGGCGGCTCAATAACCGACGGTCAGCGCCGGCACGTCCACCTTGACGACCGGCTTGCCCAGCAGGCTGCTGGCCGCGCGGGCGTACACCATCGCCCACGGGCGATGTGCAGAATTGGCAAAGCGCTCGGGGCCCACCGCCTGAGCGACCGCGAGCAGCTTGTCCGCAGTCAGCACCTTGCCGCTCAGGCGCAGCGGCTCACAGCCCAGCTCGGTGAACTGCTGATCCAGCCAGCCGCGCGCGAGGTCGTGCGGCATCGGCTGCACCTCGTCGAGGTCCAGCGTGTACTCCTGTTCCGGGCCAAAGTGAACGATCACGTGGCTGCGCATGGTGGTCTGCCAAATCAAGGGTCGGGGCGATCCATCTTACACCCGATACCGCACGGGGGGGCGGGGGCGCCGAACGCAACGCCATCGCCTCCCCGCACGCGAGGACGGGGCAGGTGCGCACCGGGGCGCAATCCGTGGCGTTGCCGCCACCCTGCGCACACCGGGACGGGAGGAAGGGGTGGATTCGGCGGTGGCGTTGGCGAACCCACCCTGCGCACACGGGGACCGGTATACGGCGGTGCGGCAGGCGACACCCCGCGAACACCGCCATACGCGGGGGCATCGGGGCTTACTTGCGGTGCGCGCGCCGCGCCCGCACCGCGTCGCTGAGCAGCTCCAGCACCTGCACCGACTGCGTCCAGTCGATGCAGGCGTCCGTGATGCTCTGCCCATACGTGAGCTTGGCGGGGTCGTCCTTGCCCGGGGTGAACTTCTGGGCTCCGGCGCGCAGGTGGCTCTCGACCATCACGCCGAACACCTGCTGCGAGCCGCCGGCGATTTGCTGTGCGACGTCGCGCGCGACGTCGATCTGGCGCTCGTGCTGCTTCTGGCTGTTGCCGTGGCTGCAATCGACCATCACGCGCGCGGGCAGCTTGGCATCCGCCAGCTGCTGGCAGGCGATGCGCACACTCTCGGCGTCATAGTTAGGCAGCTTGCCGCCGCGCAGAATCACGTGGCAGTCCGGGTTGCCCTTGGTCTGCACGATCGCCACCTGGCCGTTCTTGTGCACGGAGAGGAAGTGGTGCGGGCGGCTCGCCGCGAGGATGGCGTCGGTGGCGATGCGGATATTGCCGTCCGTCCCGTTTTTGAAGCCGATCGGCGCACTCAGGCCCGACGCGAGCTCGCGGTGCACCTGGCTTTCGGTCGTGCGCGCGCCGATTGCGCCCCACGAGATGAGGTCCGCGATGTACTGCGGGCTGATGACGTCGAGAAACTCGCTCGCCGCGGGCAGGCCCAGCCGATTGATCTCGATGAGCAGCTGGCGCGCGATGCGCAGCCCCTCGTCGATGCGGAAGCTCTCGTCCAGGTACGGGTCGTTGATCAGGCCCTTCCAGCCCACCGTCGTGCGCGGTTTTTCGAAGTACACCCGCATCACCACCTCCAGCGTGTCGGCGTGGCGGTCGCGCTGCTCCTTGAGCAGCCGCGCGTACTCCATCGCCGCGGCCGGGTCGTGGATCGAGCACGGCCCGATGATGACCAGCAAGCGATCGTCTTTGCCGTGCAAGATGTGGTGAATGGCCCGCCGTGTGTGCATGATGAGCTTTTCGATGGCGGTGCCGCGAATCGGGAAGAAGCGGATCAGGTGCTCGGGCGGCGGCAGCACGGTGATGTCCTCGATGCGTTGGTCGTCGGTCTGGCTGGTGCGGTCGGCCGGGTGCGGATACCAGACGTCGGTGCTGCTGGCCTTGTTGGGGCTGGGGCTCATGGATGGCTCCTTTGTTGGAAAACAGGGCGAAAAAAAACCGCCGGTGGGGTCACCGACGGTTGGGAGTGTTGGGGGCCTTGTCTTTGGGCGCTTTCAATCCTCTCTGCCGTCGGTGACGCGTGAGAACCAAAAGTAGCCAAAGTAAAAGGCGCGCATCTGCATGGCGAACATGCTACCACAGGGCCGATGACACGGGGCTGACAACGGGCACCGGTGACGGCGATCGGCGTCGCGCGCGCGCCACAGTCCGCGCGCCGCTCAGGCAGTACCCCCGACGGTCAGGCCATCGAGCCGCAGCGTCGGCTGCCCGACCCCGACGGGGACGCTTTGCCCCTCCTTGCCGCAGGTACCGATGCCGCTGTCGAGCGCCAGGTCGTTGCCGATCATCACGACGCGCTTGAGCGCCTCCGGCCCGCTGCCGATGATCGTCGCGCCCTTGACCGGGTAGACCGGGCGGCCGTTCTCCACCCACCACGCGCTGCTGGCGGAAAAGACGAACTTGCCACTGGTGATGTCGACCTGCCCGCCGCCGAACTGCGTCGCGTACAGGCCACGCTTGACGCTGGCGACGATCTCCTGCGGGTCGCGGTCACCGGCCAGCATGTAGGTGTTGGTCATGCGCGGCATCGGCAGGTGGGCGTAGCTTTCGCGCCGCCCGTTGCCGGTGGGGGCCACCCCCATCAGGCGCGCGTTGAGCCGGTCCTGCAGATAGCCGCGCAGGATGCCGTCTTCGATCAGGACGTTGCGCTGCGTGGCGCAGCCTTCGTCGTCGACGTTGAGCGAGCCGCGGCGTCCCTCCAGCGTGCCATCATCCAGCACGGTGACGCCCTTGGCGGCGACGCGCTCGCCGATGCGGCCGGCAAACGCGCTCGAACCCTTGCGGTTGAAGTCGCCCTCCAGCCCGTGGCCCACCGCCTCGTGCAGCAGCACGCCGGGCCAACCGGGGCCCAACACCACGGTCATCTCGCCGGCCGGGGCCGGGCGGGATTCCAGGTTGGTCAGTGCCGCCTGCACCGCCTCGTCCACGTACGCGACCAGCCGCGCCTCGTCGAAATATTCCAGCCCGACGCGGCCACCGCCGCCGGAGGAGCCGACCTCGCGCCGCTCGCCCTGCTGCGCGATGACGGTGAGCGACAGGCGCACCAGCGGCCGCACGTCCGCGGCCAGCACCCCGTCGGCGCGCGCCACCAGCACCACGTCGTATTCCGCCGCCAGGCCCGCCATCACCTGCACGATGCGCGGGTCGCGCGCACGCGCCATGCGCTCCACGCGCTCCAGCAGCGCCACCTTGGCCGCGCTGTCGAGCGTCCCGATCGGATCGTGCGGGGCATAGAGCTGCCGCGACGGCGCCACGGCCGTGCGCGGGCGCCGCCGGCCAACGTGCGCGGTCTGGCTGCCGCCCTGGCGGCCGATGGCGCGCACGCTCTCGGCCGCCTCGCGCAGCGCGGCCCACGACAAGTCGTCCGAGTATGCGAAGGCCGTTTTGTCGCCGCTGACCGCGCGCACACCGACGCCCTGGTCGATGCTGAAACTGCCGGTCTTGACGATGCCCTCCTCCAGGCTCCAGCCTTCGCTGCGCGTGTACTGGAAATACAGATCCGCATCGTCCACGCCCGGCGCCAGGATGGCCGACAGCGCGCGGCGCAGGTGGCCTTCGTCCAGCCCATACGGGTCGAGCAGCAGCGAGCGCGCCGTGGCCAGGCGCTCCAAAGTGGGTTCGATCGCGATCATGCGGCGATTGTAGGCAGGGGCGGGCTATCGTGCTGGGAAAACCGCCTACCGCGGGGTGCCATCGCGGCAGGCACCGAGAACCAGCGACATTGCGTCCCCCCAAGGCAACAGCCAAGCATCCGCAGCAGATGCCGACGCAACACGCGCCGGCGCGGCGATTGGTTCCGGTGAGTCCTGCGCGCCGCTCACTGGCACCCGATGCAGCCTCAACCGGGTATCAGCCGTTTGTAGCGGCCCACCGACAGCATCAGCCCCAGGCTCGCGCCCAGCGTCACCATCGCCGTACCGCCGTAGCTGACGAACGGCAGCGGCACCCCCACCACGGGCAGGATGCCGCTGACCATGCCGATGTTGACGAACGCGTAGACGAACTGCACCAGGATCAGCGCCCCGGCCAGCAGCCGCCCGAAGAGCGTGGACGCCTCCGAGGCCAGTAGCAGCCCGCGCGCGATGAAATAGGCATACGCCCCGAGCAGCGCCAGCACGCCGACGAAACCGAACTCCTCGGCAAACGCGGCAAAGATGAAGTCCGTGCTGCGCTCGGGCACGAAGTCCAGGTGCGTCTGCGTGCCGGACTGAAACCCCTTGCCCCACAGCCCGCCAGAGCCGATCGCAATCAGCCCCTGCAAGATGTGAAACCCCTTGCCCAGCGGGTCGCGCGTCGGGTCGAGCAGTGTGCACACGCGCTGGCGCTGGTACTCGTGCAGCACGACCCAGTCCACGCCCGGCGCGCACCACTGCGGCTCCATGACGACCAGCACGACAATGCCCCCCACGCCCAGCAGCAGCGGTGGCACGATCAGCCGCCAGGGCAAGCCGGCAAAATAGATCACAAACAGCCCCGACGCCAGCACCAGCAGCGCGGTGCCCAGGTCCGGCTGCAGCAGGATCAGCCCCACCGGCAGCGCGAGCAGCGCGCCCGCCACCACGAAGTCCACCGGCGCGAGCCGCCCCTCGCGGCGCTGGAACCACCACGCCAGCATCAGCGGCATCGCGATCTTCATCAGCTCGCTGGGCTGGATCGTGATCACGCCCAGATCCAGCCAGCGCTGCGCCCCCTTGCGCGTCACGCCGATGAGCTCCACCGCGACCAGCAAGACGACCCCGACGACATAGGTGGGGACCGCCAGCGACTGCAGGCGCTGCGGCGGCACCTGCGCCACCACCACCATGACCACGACGGCGATTAGCAGGTTGCGCGCGTGGTCCGCCACGCGGCCCGGGATGTCGTACGCCACCGACACCATGATGAACTGGCCGAGCAGCGCCAGCACCGCAGCCGCGAGCAGAAACTGCCCGTCGTAGCCACGCACGAGCGGCGCGAGGCGGGCACGCAGCGGGGGTTTTTGCAGCACAGCAGCCATGGGGCTTGGATTATGCTGCGCGGCATGACGACCGTCGCCGCCCTGCCCCCCGACCCCGCGACCGTGACGCACCTGCTGTACCTGCATGGGTTCCGCTCGTCGCCGCGCTCGTTCAAAGCGCAGATGATGGCCGCGCGGGTGGCGCGCGACCACCCGCGCGTGACCTGGTGCTGCCCACAACTGCCGCCGTCGCCCGCCGCGGCGTGGGCGCTGATCGAGCAGACGGTGGCCGACTGGCCGCGCGCGGCGATGGCGGTGGTGGGCTCGTCGCTCGGCGGGTTTTATGCCACGCGGCTGGCAGCGCTGACCGGCTGCCGCGCGGTGCTGCTCAACCCCGCGGTGGACCCGGCGCGCGACCTCGCCGCCCACATCGGCGAGCAAACCGCTTGGCACGACCCGGAGGAACGGTTCTTTTTCCGCCCGGAATACGTACTGGAGCTGCGCGAACTGGTGGTCAGCCCACTGCCCGACCCGGCGCGCGTGCTGCTGGTCGCGGCCACCGGCGACGAGGTGCTCGACTGGCGCGAGATGGTGGCGCGCTACCCCGGCAGCCCTCATCACATCGTGCCCGGCAGCGACCACGCGCTGTCGGACTTCGCGGATCACCTGGACGCGGTCATCGACCACCTGCGGCTCGCGCGCTGACATGGCCAAGGACAAAACGATCTACACCTGCAGCGAGTGCGGCGGCAGCAGCCCGCGCTGGCTCGGCAAGTGCCCGCACTGCGGGGCGTGGAACACGCTGGTCGAGACGGTGGCCGAGCCGGTCGCCGGCAAGCACCGCCTGAGCGCCCTGCGCCAGGGGCTGGCCAGCCACGGGACGCTGGCGCGGCTGGCCGAGATCGAGGCCGCCGACGTGCAACGCACGCCCACCGGGCTGCCGGAGCTGGACCGGGTGCTGGGCGGTGGCATCGTCGCCGGCGCGGTGGTGCTGATCGGCGGCGACCCGGGCATCGGCAAATCCACGCTGCTGCTGCAGGCGCTGGACGCGCTGCAGCGCGCGGGGCTGCCGACGCTGTACGTCACCGGCGAGGAGAGCGGCGCGCAGGTCGCGCTGCGCGCGCGCCGCCTGGGCCTGGCCGACAGCCAGGTGCCGGTGCTGGCGGAAATCCAGCTCGAGCGCATCCTCGCGACGCTGGAGCGCGAGCGCCCCGCGGTGGCGGTGATCGATTCGATCCAGACCGTCTACACCGAGCAGCTCAGCTCCGCGCCGGGGTCGGTGGCGCAGGTGCGCGAGTGCGCGGCGCACCTGACGCGGCTGGCCAAGGCAGGCGGCGACGGCGGGCGCGACGGCACGACGCTGGTGCTGGTGGGGCACGTGACGAAGGAAGGAGCGCTGGCCGGTCCGCGCGTGCTGGAGCACATGGTCGACACCGTGCTGTACTTCGAGGGCGACACGCACAGCAGCTTTCGCCTCGTGCGCGCGATCAAGAACCGCTTCGGCGCCGTCAACGAGATGGGCGTCTTCGCGATGACCGAGCGGGGCTTGAAGGGCGTGAGCAACCCGAGCGCGCTGTTCCTGAGCCAGCACGCGCAACCCGTGCCCGGTAGCTGCGTGCTGGTGACGCTGGAGGGCACGCGCCCGTTGCTGGTGGAAATCCAGGCGCTGGTCGACGCGGGGGGCGTGTCGCCGCGGCGGCTGTCGGTCGGGCTGGAGCGCGACCGGCTGGCGATGCTGCTGGCGGTGCTGCACCGGCACGCGGGCGTGGCGTGCGCCGACCAGGATGTCTTCGTCAACGCGGTGGGCGGTGTGCGCATCGCGGAGCCCGCGGCCGATCTGGCCGTGCTGCTGGCGATTCAGTCGTCGCTGCGTGGGCGGGCGCTGCCCCAGCGTTTCGTCGCCTTTGGCGAAGTGGGGCTGGCGGGCGAGGTGCGCCCGGCCCCGCGCGGGCTGGAGCGGCTGCGCGAGGCGGCCAAGCTCGGCTTTCGTGTCGCGCTGGTACCCGCGGCCAACGTGCCGCGCAAGCCCGACGCCGCGACGCGCGAGCTGTTGGCGGCGATGGAAGTGCACCCGGTCGAGCGCATCGAGCAGGCGCTCGACATCGTGCGCGCGTGGGGATAGCGCGCAGTGGGATACGCGCCCCCCCCCGGGGGCCAGCGGTATCCTGCGGTTTACCCCCTCGTCACCCCCCGCCAGCGCCGGATGTCACCCGCGTGTGGCACGCGGCCGTGCGCTATCATTGCTGCCCCATCCCGATGGGTTCCCTCACCCCATCCATCAAAAAAAGGACGCCGTCATGACCTCGACCCTCTCGAGCGCCGGCCAGCGGCCCGGCTGGCTCGGGCTGCCCACGTTGGTGGCCCTGCACATCGCCGTCATCATCGCCAGCAACTATCTCGTGCAGCTGCCGTTCGAATTGTTCGGCGTGCACACGACGTGGGGGGCGTTTACGTTCCCGCTGATCTTCGTCATCACCGACCTGACCGTGCGCCTGATCGGCGCGCCGGCCGCACGGCGCGTCGTCGCGCGCGTGATGGTGCCGGCGCTGGTCGCGTCGTACGTCGTCTCGGTGCTGTTCTTCGAAGGCCGCTTCAATGGCTGGACGGCGCTGGGCGAGTTCAATGGCTTTGTCTTTCGCATCGCGCTGGCGAGTTTCGTCGCGTATGTGATCGGGCAGCTCGCCGACATCACGGTCTTCACCTGGCTGCGGCGCCTGCCGCAGTGGTGGGTCGCGCCGGCCGCATCCACCGTGGTCGGGGGCCTGCTGGACACCTTCGTGTTCTTCTCGGTGGCGTTCCACCGCAGCAGCGACGCGTTCATGGCCGAGCACTGGGTGGAAATCGCCACCGTCGACTACCTGACCAAGCTCGCCTTCAGCCTGGTGGCGCTGCTGCCGCTGTATGGCGTCACGCTGCGCGCGCTGCTGCGCTGGCTCGCACCGCCCACCCCGGCACCGGTGCGCGCAGCCTGACGCGCCCGGGCGCCGCACACAGGGCGCGAGTCGCTACACTTGGGGGATTGTTTTTTGCCAACCCCTGCGCCGCCGGTGGCGGCGCACGTGCCCGAGAGTCTGGACGTTGTTCGCCCTGTTCGAAGACGCCGGCAAGCTGCATGCCGGCCGCGTGTTGTCCTCTGCCGAAGCCTCGCACCAGATCGAGCTGGCGTCGGGCAAGCGGCTTAAGGTCAAAGCGGCCCACGTGCTGCTGACGTTCGACCAGCCCGCGCCCGATGCGCTGCTGGCGCAGGCCGGCGCGCTCGCCGCGGAGATCGACCTCGACCTCGCGTGGGAGTTTGCGCCCGAAGCCGACTTCGGCTTCGAGGAGCTGGCGCGTGAGTATTTCGGCGCCGGCGCCTCCGTTGCGCAACAGGCGGCGATGCTGCTGCGCCTGCACGAGGCGCCACACTATTTCCGCCGCGCCGGCAAGGGGCGCTTTCGCAAAGCGAGCGCCGACGTGCTGCGGCAGGCGCTGGCCGCGATCGAGCGCAAAAAGGCCGTGCAGGCACAAATCGACGCCTGGGCCGCGGCGCTGGCCGCCGGCGAGTGCCCCGCGCCGATCCGCGAGCAGCTCTACCGCATCCTCTTCAAGCCGGACAAGAACGCGCCGGAATACAAGGCCGTCGTGCACGCGGCGCGCGAGACGCACCTCGCCCCGCTGGCGCTGCTGCAGCGCGCGGGGGCCATCACCAGCGCCTACCAGTTCCACTGGCAGCGCTTTTTGCACGAGCATTTTCCACGTGGCACGGGCTTCCCCACCCTGGAGGCACCGCCCGCGCCGCAGGACTTGCCGCTGGCCGACGGGGTGGCCGCATTCTCGATCGACGACTCCAGCACCACCGAGATCGACGACGCGCTGAGCCTGCGCGGCTTGGGCAGCGGCACGGTGACGCTGGGCATCCACATCGCGGCGCCGGGCCTGGCGATCGCGCCCGACAGCCCGCTCGATCGCGTGGCGCGCGAGCGCCTCTCCACCGTCTACATGCCCGGGCACAAGATCACGATGCTGCCCGACGCGGTGGTGCAGACCTACACGCTGCAAGCCGGTGGCGCCCGCCCGGCCCTTTCGTTGTACCTGACGATCGACGAGGCGACGCTGGAGGTGCGCGAGGCCGTCACGCGCGTCGAGCGCGTGCCGATCACCCACAACCTGCGCCACGACCAGCTCGACGCCGCCATCACGCCCGCGTGGCTGGAAGACCCGGCGGCGCCGGCGGCCGCCCCGCTGCCGGAGGAAGTCGCGGCGCTGCGGCCGACGCTCGCGTTCCTGTGGCGGCTGGCGCAGGCGTGCAAGGCGCGGCGCGAGGCCGTACGTGGCCGGCCCGAAACCTTCACGCGCCCCGACTACACCTTCAAGCTCGAGGGTGTCAGCGGCGACGAGCCCACGGGCGAGGAAACCGTCGTCATCGGCACGCGCTCGCGCGGCGCGCCGCTCGATTTGATCGTCGCCGAGGCGATGATCCTGGCCAACAGCACCTGGGGCCGCTGGCTCGCCGACCTGGGCGTGCCTGGCATCTACCGCAGTCAGGCGAGCCTCGCTCCCGGCGTCAAGGTGCGCATGGGCACCAAGCCGCTGCCGCACGCGGGCATCGGCGTGCCCTGCTACGCGTGGAGCACCTCGCCGCTGCGGCGCTACACGGACCTCGTCAACCAGTGGCAGCTCATCGCCTGTGCCCGGCATGGCGCCACGGCCGCACTGGCCGCCCCCTTCAAGCCCAAGGACGCCGCGCTGATGGCCGTCATCAGCGCGTTCGACGCGGCGTACACGGCCTATGGGCAGTTCCAGAGCAGCATGGAGCGCTACTGGACGCTGCGCTACCTGCGCCAGCAGGGCATCGGCGAACTGGAAGCCGCGTACCTGAAGGACAACCTCGTGCGCGCCGAGACGTTGCCGCTCGTGTTCCCGGCGCTCGGCACCGATGGGCTGCAGCGCGGCGAGCGCGTGCGCGTGCGGCTGGGCGCGATCGACGAGCTGACGCTGGAGGTCAACGGCACCGTGGTCGAACGGCTGGGCAGCGTCGAGCCGGTGACCGAGGCCGAAGACACGCTGGAGGGCGAAGTCGAGGAGCCGCTGGCCGCGCCGCTGGCGATCGCCGTCGCCGTGGACGAAGCCGACGACGCCACGGACGCGAGCCCCCCCGCCGCTGGCTGAACCCCGCTCGGTCTTGCTGACGATGGCCATGCCCCGCCTGCTCGACACCTTCGGTGCCAGCCTGCGCGCCGACCCGCTGCCGTGGGCGCTGGCCCTGTCGCTCGCGGTGCACGCGGTGGTGCTGACGGTGCGCTTCGCGCCGCCGCTACGGCCCGAGCGGGTGTTGCAGGACACGCCGCTGGAGGTCATCCTCGTCAATGCCAAGGGCGACGAGGCCCCGCAGCGGCCTCAGGCGATCGCGCAAGCGAACCTCGCGGGCGGGGGCGACGCCGAGCGCGGCCGCGCCACCTCGCCGCTGCCGCCGGCGATGGTGATGCGCGCCGGCGATGCGCTCGACGAAGACGAGCAGCGCATCGAAGCGATGAAGGAGCAGCAAAATCGGCTGCTTGCGCAACTGCGGCAGGAAATCGCGCGCCTGAGCAGCGCGCCGCAACCGGCACAGGCCAGCGAGGCCCAGGCGCGCGAGCAGCGCCGACAGGCGCTGGTGAAGGCGCTGGCGGAGATCGAAAAGCGCATCCAGGAGGAAAACGCCCGTCCGCGCAAGCGCTATATCAGCCCCGCGACGCGCGAGGAGGTGTACGCGCTGTATTACGACGAGCTGCGCCGGCGCATCGAGGACCGCGGCACCGCCCAGTTCCCCGAGCAGGGCGGGCGCAAGCTCTACGGCGAGCTGACCATGGTCATCACCGTCAACCACGACGGGCGCGTGCTCGACACCGAGGTCGTGCAAAGCTCCGGCATCCCCTACCTCGACAGCCGTGCGCAGGCCATCGTGCGCAGCCTGCAGTTCGCGCGCTTCAACGCCGCGATGCGCCAGCGCGCCGACCAGATCGTCGTCGTCTCGCGCTTTCGCTTCACGCGCGAGGGCGGCCTGCAGACGCAAATGGGCAGCATGCGCTGAGCCGGGAGCCGCGCGATGCCCGCCGCCGTCCGACGCCCCCCGCCCGTCGCGCGTGATGGCCGCGCCGGCCCCGCCGCTGCCCGCCCACGCCGGTGGTGGCGCACGCTGGGATCCGCGCTGGTGTGGATCGGCGTCGCCGCCATGGCGCTGCAGGTCTTTTTTGCCGCCCGCATCGCGCTGCTGGCGGTCGTGGACCCACAGAGCACCGCGTTTCAGCGCTCCGAGGCGTGGCGGCTGGCGCGCGACGGCAAAGGCGTGGGCGCGTGGCGCCAGCGCTGGGTGCCCTACGAACAGATCGCCCCTGCGCTGCGGCGCGCCGTCATCGCGTCGGAGGATGCGGGGTTCGTCGACCATTTCGGCGTCGACTGGGACGCCATCCAGGCTGCGCGCGAACGCAACGAGCGGCGGCTGGCCCAGGCGCAACGGCGCGGCAACGCGCACGTGCGGCCCGCGCGGCTCGCGGGTGGCTCCACCATCACCCAGCAGCTAGCCAAAAACCTGCTGCTCTCCGGCGAGCGCACGCTGTGGCGCAAGGGGCAGGAGCTGCTGCTCGCGTGGATGCTGGAAGCGTTTCTCGACAAGCGCCGCATCCTGGAGCTCTACCTCAACGCGGTCGAATGGGGCGAGGGCATCTTCGGCGCCGAGGCGGCGGCCCAGCGTTACTACCGCAAGTCCGCGGCGCGCCTGACCGCGGCCGAGGCCGCGCGGCTCGCGGTGCTGCTGCCCGCCCCCAAGCGCTACGAAAAGGTGTTTGCCAGCAGCGGCTACCTCACCAGCCGTAGCCAGACGATCCTCGCGCGCATGGATGCGGTGCGGGTACCCTGAGCCACAGGGCGCCGATGGATCCGGTACAAGGAAGTTTCGTCTTCCCGGGGCGCTAAGATCGCCGCCATGCGCATCCTCGGTATCGACCCGGGCCTGACCGCCACCGGCTTTGGCGTGGTGGACGTCGACGGGCCCCACCTGCGCTACGTGGCCAGCGGCACCATCCGCACCAGCCCCGACGACGGCGCGCTGCTGCCGCAGCGGCTGCGCACGCTGTTCGACGGCATCGGCGAGGTGGTGCGGCGCTACCAGCCCACCGTGGCGGCGCTGGAGATCGTCTTTGTCAACGTCAACCCGCAGGCGACGCTGATCCTGGGGCAGGCGCGCGGCTGCTGTCTGACCGCCCTCGTCGCGCACGACCTGCCGGTGGCGGAATACACCGCGCTGCAGCTCAAAAAAGCCGTCGTCGGCTACGGCAAGGCGCAGAAGCACCAAGTGCAGGAGATGGTGCGCCGGCTGCTGGACCTGCCGGGGCTGCCGGGCAAGGACGCGGCCGACGCGTTGGGCCTGTGCATTACGCACGCGCAGGTGGCGCGCACGACGCAGGCGATCGGCCGGGTGGCGCCGCTGCGCGCCCGCACGCACGCGGCCTACAAGGACGGGCGCAGCTATTGACGGTGGCTGAAACGGCGGCTGACGCCACAGGCGCCACAACGCTGGCTGCCAGGGCTGGCGCAGCAGCGCAGCCCGCAGCCGGGCCTCAAACGATACGCCCGAGAATGAGGACGCCGAAAAAGCCCAGCGCCGCGATCACCGTCCATTTCAGGATCACGATGCCCCAGCGCAGGTAGTGCCGCCGACCCGTGCCCAGGTAGAAGGCGAAGCACAGCGCGGACGCCCCCAGCAGCGCGAACATCACGGTGCGCAGCAGGAACATCGCCGTCTCCCCGCCGCTCAGGTCACCAGCGCGAGCTGGGCGAAGCCCCGCGGCGCCCGCGCCTCGTCGTCGAAGGTCACGATTTCATACGCGTCGGACTCGGCCAGCAGCGCCCGCAGCAGCCGGTTGTTGAGCGCGTGGCCGGAGCGGTAGGCGCTGTACGCCGCCAGCAGCGGATGACCCACCAGGTAGAGGTCGCCCATCGCGTCCAGAATCTTGTGCTTGGCAAACTCGTCGTCGTAGCGCAGCCCGTCGGCGTTGAGCACCTTGACGTCGTCGAGCACGATGGCATTGTCGAGCCCGCCGCCCAGCGCCAGGCCCTGCGAGCGCATCGCTTCCACATCCCGCGTGAAGCCGAAGGTGCGCGCGCGCGCGATCTCGCGCGCGTACTGGCCGCTGCCGAGGTCGAACTCCACACACTGCCCGGTGGCACTGACCGCAGGGTGGTCGAACTCGATCTCGAAGCGCAGCTTGAAGCCGTGATAGGGCTCGAGCCGCGCCCACTTGAGCGTGCGGCCCTCCCCCTCGCGCACTTCCACCGCTCGCTTGACGCGCAGAAAGCGCCGCGGCGCGGGTTGGGTGACGATGCCCGCGCTGTGCAGCAGGTACACGAACGACGCGGCCGAGCCGTCGAGGATGGGCACCTCCTCGGCCGTGATGTCGATGTAGAGGTTGTCAATACCCAGCCCCGCACACGCGCTCATCAGGTGCTCGACCGTGTGCACGCGCACGCCGCCGCGCGACAGGGTGGAGGCCAGCCGCGTGTCGGTCACGGCCGTGGCGCTGACCGGGATGTCGACCGGCTCGGCCAGGTCGATGCGGCGAAAGACGATGCCGGTGTCCGGCGGCGCCGGGCGCAGCGTCAGCTCGACCCGTTCGCCGCTGTGCAGGCCCACGCCCACGGCGCGCGTGAGGGTCTTGAGGGTGCGTTGCGCAATCATGGTTGGCATTGTAGGCGCGGGGTCGGATCCGCGCCGGCGATGACACACATGCCCCCGCGATGACGGGGGCAGCCGGTGGGCCGCGTCGGCCAGACGGCCCACCGGGGGTGGCAAGAGCGTATCCCGCGCGCGGCGCTCAGTCCGCCTGCTTGCGCAGGAAGGCGGGGATTTCGAAGTCGTCCATGCCGCTGGAGGCCAGCGCCTCGACGCGCGCCGCCGCGCTGCGGGTGCGCCACACGCTGGGCACGGCCGGGTTGCCGCCCGCGGCGCCGCTGGCCACACCCGTGCCGCCGGCCGCCCCGGCGCCGGCGACCGCCTGGTTCAGCGTCGGGATGAACGGCATGTTGTCGGTGCCGGTGCGCAGCCCCTGCTGCGGCTGCGACTGCACGACGGTGAGCGGCTGGCGCTGACCGTTGCGCGACAGCCCGGTGGCAACCACCGTCACGCGCAGCGCATCGCCCAGCGACTCGTCGTAGGCGGTGCCGTAGATGACGTGCGCATCGGGCGCGGCAAACGCGCGGATGGTGTTCATCGCCAGCTTGGATTCGGACAGCTTGAGCGACCCCTTGGCCGCGCTGATGAGCACCAGCACGCCCTTGGCGCCACGCATGTCCACCCCCTCCAGCAACGGGCAGGCGACGGCCTGCTCGGCGGCGATGCGCGCACGGTCCGGACCGCTGGCCACCGCGGTGCCCATCATCGCCTTGCCCGGCTCGCCCATCACGGTGCGCACGTCCTCGAAGTCGACGTTGACCAGCGCCTCGACGTTGATGATCTCGGCGATGCCGCCCACCGCGTTCTTCAGCACGTCGTTCGCGGCGGCGAAGGCCTCGTCCTGCGTCACGTCCTCGCCCAGCTCCTCGTGCAGTTTGTCGTTGAGCACGACGATGAGGGAGTCGACGTTTTGCTCCAGCTCGGCCAGGCCCTCCTCGGCGTTGGCCATGCGCCGGCCGCCCTCCCAGTCGAAGGGCTTGGTCACGACGCCGACGGTCAGGATCCCCATCTCCTTGGCCATGCGGGCGATCACCGGGGCGGCGCCGGTGCCGGTGCCGCCGCCCATGCCGGCGGTGATGAACAGCATGTGCGCGCCTTCGATCGCCTCGCGGATGTCGGCTTCGGCCATCAGCGCGGCCTCGCGCCCCTTGTCCGGCTTGCTGCCGGCGCCCAGCCCCGTGCGCCCGAGCTGGATCAGCCGGTGCGCCGACGAGCGCGCCAGTGCCTGCGCGTCGGTGTTGGCGCAGATGAATTCGACCCCCTGCACGCGGCTCTGGATCATGTGCTCGACGGCGTTGCTGCCGCCGCCGCCGACGCCGATCACCTTGATCTGCGTGCCCCGGTTGAACTCCTCGACTTCGATCATTTCGATACCCATGAAACGCTCCTTGCCTGTGTGACGGTTCAGAAATTGCCGACGAACCACTCTTTGACGCGCGTCAGCAGGCCCCCGACCGAACCCGCCTTCTGCGCCACCTTCTGCCCGCGCAGGCGCGCCAGGCGCGCCTCCTCGAGCAAACCCATGACGGTCGCCGCCCGCGGCTGCGCGACCATGTCGCCCAGGACGCCGGCGTACTGGGGCACGCCGCGCCGCACGGGCTTGAGAAAAATGTCCTCGCCCAGCTCGACCATGCCGGGCATCACCGCGCTGCCGCCCGTGAGCACGATGCCGCTGGAGAGCAGCTCCTCGTGCCCGGACTCGCGGATCACCTGCTGCACCAGCGCGAAGATTTCCTCGACGCGCGGCTCGATCACGCCGGCGAGCGCCTGGCGGCTGAGCAGCCGCGGGCCGCGGTCGCCCAGGCCCGGTACTTCCACCTGCTGCTCCGGGTCGGCCAGCAGCTGCTTGGCGCAGCCACTCTCGACCTTGATGTCCTCGGCATCCTTGGTCGGCGTGCGCAGCGCCATCGCGATGTCGTTGGTGATCAGGTCCCCCGCGATCGGGATCACCGCGGTGTGGCGGATGGCGCCGCCCGCAAAGATCGCCACATCGGTGGTGCCGGCGCCGATGTCGACGAGCGCCACACCGAGCTCCTTTTCGTCGTCGGTCAGCACCGCCTGGGCGGAGGCAAGCGGGTTGAGCATCAGCTGCTCGACCTCCAGCCCGCAGCGGCGCACGCACTTGAGGATGTTTTCCGCGGCACTGCCGGCGCCGGTGACGATGTGCACCTTGGCCTCGAGCCGGATGCCGCTCATGCCGATGGGCTCTTTGACCTCCTGCCCATCGATGATGAACTCCTGCGGCTCGACCAGCAGCAGGCGCTGGTCGGTGGAGATGTTGATCGCCTTGGCGGTCTCGATGACGCGCGCGACGTCGGCGGGGCTGACCTCGCGGTCCTTGATCGCCACCATGCCGCTGGAGTTGATGCCGCGGATGTGGCTGCCGGTGATGCCGGTGTAGACACGCATGATGCGGCAGTCGGCCATCAGCTCGGCCTCTTTGAGCGCCTGCTGGATGCTGGCCACCGTGGCGTCGATGTTGACGACCACGCCGCGCTTGAGGCCGTTGCTGGGTGCCACGCCCAGCCCGGCGAGCTTGAGGTCGCCGCCGGGCAGCACCTCGGCCACCACCACCATGATCTTG
This sequence comes from Tepidimonas taiwanensis, assembly GCF_020162115.1. Classification (NCBI taxonomy): domain Bacteria; kingdom Pseudomonadati; phylum Pseudomonadota; class Betaproteobacteria; order Burkholderiales; genus Tepidimonas; species Tepidimonas taiwanensis. Next base: position 2,278,116 of record NZ_CP083911.1, read on the forward strand.
GCGGTGCCGATGTCGAGTCCGACCACGATGTCCTTGTATTCCTTGGCCATGATGCGTTCAGCGGGAAAGGGGGTTCGGAGAAGGGATTGCCGCCGGCATCGCCCCTTTCGGGCGCACGGGCACGGGCTCGGTCGTGACGCCGCGCAGCTGCAGCGCGTAGCCGTTGGGGTAGCGCAGATCGGCACTGACGATGTCGCGCGCGCCGTAGCGGGCGCGCAGCGCGGTCTGGGTGGTGACGAAGCGCTGTAGGCGCTCGACGGCGTCGGCCTCGCCGCGGCCGAGTTCGATGGGCGCGCCGCCATCGAGGCGCAGCTGCCACGCGCCGCGCTCGGTGAGGGTCAGGCGCTCGATGTCGCGTCCCAGCCGCGCCACCAGGGGCTGCAGCCGCCGATACATCGCCACCACCGTCTCGGCCTCGGCGCTGGGCCCCGCCAGCGTGCTCCATTGGTCGGCCGCCGGGTCGTCGGGGTCGGCCTCGAACACTTCCCCGCGCACGCTCACGAGCTGCCCGGCACCCGGCTCGCCCCACCAGGCCAGCGCCTCGTGTTCGCGCAGCGTCACGCGCAGCCGGTTCGGGAATTGGCGCTCGACGACCGCCTCCCGCACCCATGGCAGCGCCTCGAAGCGCTCGCGCGCCGCCGCCAGATCGAGCGTCAGGAACGTGCCGCGCAGGTGCGGCACCACGAGGGCTCGCACCGTCACCGCGTTCTGATGCGCCACGTCCCCCACGAGCGTGATGCCGCGCAGCGTCCACATCGGCTGGCGCGCCATCCAGGCCACCACCCCCACTCCCGCTGCCAACGCAACGGCGGTCAACAGCACCGCCGCGACGGCGTTCATCCAACGCACGTCGGCGGGCAACGGCATCGCGGCGGGGGCGGCGCGACGGGCCATGGTCAGCGTCCCTCCCCCCGGCGAACCGCAGGCAGCGGGTTGTCCAGCGCGGCGTCGGCCAGCAGCCGCAGGCACAGCGCGTCGTAGTCCAGCCCGGCGGCGCGCGCCGACATCGGCACCAGCGAGTGCCCGGTCATCCCTGGCGCGGTGTTGATCTCGAGCAGGTACGGCCGCCGTGTCGCGGCATCGATCATCACGTCCGCGCGCGCCCAGCCGCGGCAGCCGAGCGTGCGGTACGCCGCCAGCACCAGCGCCTGGATCGCCCCCTCCTCGCCCGCGGGCAGGTCGCACGGCACCAGGTAGCGCGTCTCATCGCTGAAATATTTGTTCTGGTAGTCGTAGTTGCCGCCGGGGGCGACGATGCGGATCACCGGCAGCGCCTGTGCTGCCGCGCCGCTGCCGAGCACCGGGCAGGTCACCTCGTCGCCGGCGATGAACTGCTCGCACAGCACCTCCGGGTCGTGCTGCGCCGCGAGCCGATACGCCGCGGCGCACTGCTCGCGCGACGTGACCTTGGTCAGCCCGATGGTGGAGCCCTCGCGCGCGGGCTTGACGATCATCGGCGCGCCCAGCGCGTCGAACGCGGCCTGCGTCTCGGCAACGCTGTCGACCTGGCGCCAGTCGGGCGTCGGCAGCCCCTCAGCACGCCAGATCCGCTTGGTCATCACCTTGTCCATCGCGACGCTGGAGGCGAGCACGCCGGACCCCGTGTACGGGATGCCCATCAGCTCCAGCGCGCCCTGCACGGTGCCGTCCTCGCCAAAGCGCCCGTGCAGCGCAATGAACGCGCGCGCGAACCCCTCGCGCGTCAGATCCCACAGCGGCCGTTCGGCCGGGTCGAACGCGTGCGCATCGACCCCGGCGCGGCGCAGCGCGGCCAGCACCCCGCTGCCCGACATCAGCGACACCTCGCGCTCGGCCGAGTGGCCGCCCATCAGCACCGCCACCTTGCCCAACGCACGCGGGTCCACGGTCACCGGGGCCAGTCGGGTCAGCGCGGTCATGCCACGGCCTCCCCGGCGGGCGCAACCGATGCCGCGGCCTGGGCGTTTGGGGCCTGCGGCGCGGTCTGGGCCGCCAGCGCCACCACCTGCGCCGCCACGGCCCCGATCGAGCCCGCGCCCATGCACAGCACGACGTCGCCGTCACGCGCGTTGTCGAGGATGGCGCGGGGCAGCTCGGCCACGTCGGCGACGAACAGCGGCTCCACACGACCGGCGACGCGCAAGGCGCGCGCCAGGCTGCGGCCGTCGGCGGCCACGATCGGCGCCTCGCCCGCCGCGTAGACCTCGGTCAGCAGCACCGCGTCGGCCTGCCCCAGCACGTGCACGAAGTCCTCGAAGCAGTCGCGCGTGCGCGTGTAGCGGTGCGGCTGGAACGCCAGCACCAGCCGCCGCCCGGGGAAGGCCCCGCGCGCCGCGGTCATCGTCGCGGCCATCTCCACCGGGTGGTGGCCGTAGTCGTCGATGAGCGTGGCGGTGCCGCCCGCGGGCAGCGCCACCTCGCCATGGCGCTGAAAACGCCGCCCCACGCCCTTGAACTCGGCCAGCGCCTGCAGCACGGCCGCATCCGGCACCCCCAACTCCACCGCGATGGCGATCGCCGCCAGCGCGTTGCGCACGTTGTGCTCGCCCGGCAGGTTGAGCACCACCTCCAGGTCCGGCAGCGCGATCCCGTTGCGCCGCTGCACGCGAAAGTGCATCTGGGCCCCGACCGCGCGCACGTCCAGCGCGCGCACCTGCGCGTCGTCGCTCAAGCCATACGGCGTCACCGGCCGCTGGATCGCCGGCAGCAGCGCGCGCACGTGCGGGTCGTCGACGCACACCACCGCGGTGCCGTAGAACGGCATGCGGTGCAAAAAGTCCACGAACGCCTGCTGCAGCCGGCCGAAGTCGTGGCCGTAGGTGTCCATGTGGTCGGCGTCGATGTTGGTCACCACCGCCATCACGGGCAGCAGGTTCAGGAACGACGCGTCGGACTCGTCGGCCTCGACGACGATGTACTCGCCCTGCCCCAGACGCGCGTTGGCCCCGGCGCTGTTGAGCCGTCCGCCAATGACGAAGGTCGGGTCCAGCCCCGCGGCCGCGAGCACGCTGGCCACCAGGCTGGTGGTCGTCGTCTTGCCGTGCGTGCCGGCGATGGCGATGCCCTTCTTCATGCGCATCAGCTCGGCCAGCATCACCGCGCGCGGCACCACCGGCAGCCGCCGGGCGTGGGCCGCCTGCACCTCCGGGTTGTCGGGCTTGACGGCGGTGGAGACGACGACGCAGTCGGCACCGTCGATGTGCGCGGCGTCGTGGCCGAGCAGCACGCGCGCGCCTAGTTGCCGCAACCGCTGCGTCGCGGCGCTTTCGGCCAGGTCGGAGCCGGAGACGGTGTAGCCCTGCGTCAGCAGCACCTCGGCGATGCCGCTCATGCCGGCACCGCCGATGCCAACGAAGTGGATGTGACGGATCGCGTGTTTCATGGACGGGTTCGGTTCGGTTCTCGGTCGGCCAGCGCCGTGCAGGCGCGCACCAGCGCGTCGACGGCGTCGGTCTTGCGCTGCGCGTGGGCGCGCTCGGCGCGCTGGCGCAGGTCCTCGCGCGTCAGGCTGGCGAGCCAGTCGGCCAGCCACTCGGGGGTGAGGTCCGATTGCTGACGCAGCCACGCCGCACCCGCGTCGGCGAGGAAGCGCGCGTTGGTGGTCTGGTGGTCGTCCACCGCGTGCGGGAAGGGGACGAACAGCGCCGCTGCGCCGACCGCGGCGATTTCGGTCACGGTGCTGGCCCCCGCGCGGGCGATGATCACGTCCGCCTCGGCGTAGGCGCTCGCGGTGTCGTCGATGAAGGCCTCGCACTGCGCCTCAACCCCCGCGGCGGCGTACGCGTCGCGCAGCGCCTGCAGGTGCCGCTCGCCGCTCTGGTGCCGCACGATCGGCCGCCGCTCCACCGGCAGGCGCGCGAGCGCCTGCGGCACGAGGGTGTTGAGCGCCTGCGCGCCGAGGCTGCCGCCCACCACCAGCAGGCGCAGCGGCCCCACCCGGCCGGCGAAGCGCTCGGCCGGCGGCGGCTGACGCACGAACGCCTCGCGCAACGGGTTGCCGATCCACTCGCCGCCTGGCAGCGCCTGCGGAAACGCGCAGAACACCCGGTCCGCGACGTGGGCGAGCACCCGGTTGGCCAGCCCCGCCACCGAGTTCTGCTCGTGCAGCACGAGCGGACGGCCCGCGAGCACCCCCATCATGCCGCCCGGAAACGTGATGTAGCCCCCCAGCCCCACGACGACGTCCGGCCGCACCCGGCGCACGACGCGCCAGGCCTGCCAGAACGCGCGCAGCAGCCGCAGCGGCAGCAGCGCCAGCGTCAGCGCGCCTTTGCCGCGCACGCCGCCGAAATCGACCGCCTCGAACGCAAAGCCGCGCGGCGGCACGAGGCGCGCCTCCATGCCGCCGGGCGCACCCAGCCAGTGCACGCGCCAGCCTTCGGCACGCAGCGCCTCCGCCACCGCGAGCCCCGGGAAGATGTGCCCGCCGGTGCCGCCGGCCATCACCAGTGCGCAGCGCGGCGTCATGTGCGGCCTCCGTGCATCAGGGTCTTGTTTTCCCAGTCCACGCGCAGCACGAACGCAATGGCCACCAGATTCATCAGGATCGCCGAGCCACCGTAGCTCATGAACGGCAGCGTCAGCCCCTTGGTCGGCAAGGCGCCCAGGTTGACGCCGATGTTGATGAACGACTGAAAGCCGATCCACAGCCCGACGCCCTGCGCGGCCAGCCCGGCGAATACCCGGTCCAGCGCCACGGCCTGGCGGCCGATCTGCATGATGCGGCGCGTCAGCCACAAAAAGAGCCCGATCAGCGTCAACACGCCGACGAAGCCGAACTCTTCCCCGATCACCGCGAGCAGGAAGTCGGTGTGCGCCTCCGGCAGCCAGTGCAGTTTCTCGACGCTGGCGCCCAGCCCGACGCCGAACCACTCGCCGCGCCCCAGCGCGATCAGCGCGTGGGTGAGCTGGTACCCCTTGCCCAGCGCGTGCTGCTCGCTCCACGGGTCGAGGTAGGCGAAGATGCGCTCGCGCCGCCACTCGTTGGTCAGCACCACCGCGGCAAACGCCGCGACGACCACCAGCGCGATCAGAAAGAACATGCGCGCGTTGACGCCGCCGAGAAACAGAATGCCCATCGCGATCACCGCGATCACCATGAACGCGCCCATGTCCGGCTCGGCCAGCAGCAGCACGCCCACCACACCGACCGCCACGGCCATCGGCCACACCGCGCGGAAAAATTTCTCCTTGACCTCCATGCGCCGCACCATGTAACCGGCGGCGTACAGCAGCACCGCGAACTTGGCCAATTCGGAGGGCTGGAAATTCATCACCCCGAGCGGGATCCAGCGGCGCGCGCCGTTGACGCCCTTGCCGATGAAGGGAATGAGCACGACGACCAGCAGCGCCAGCGCCAGCAGGAACAGCGGGTTGGCCCAGCGCTGCCACTGGTCGGTGGGCACCTGGAACGCGATGAAGCCGGCGAGCGCGCCGATGCCGATGGCCAGCGCGTGCCGCAGCAGGAAATGCAGCGGGCTGTAGCTGGCAAAGCGCGGGTTGTCCGGCAGCGCCACCGACGCCGAATACACCATCACCGTCCCCCAGCACAGCAGGGCCAGCACCACGGCCAGCAGCGCGTGGTCGACGCCGCTGACGCGCGCGGCCGGGGCGGCGGGGCGTGCCCAGTCGCGCCGCATCAGGCGCACCGGCATCTCGGCGCCGCCCGCGCCCGCTGCGGCGGCCTCGTGACCCGGCAACCAGCGGCCAAACATCCGCCGCAGCGCGGCGGGCACAGCAGCGAAGCGTGCGCGCGTGCTCATGCGGGCGTGCCCTCCTCCTGCTGCAGCGCGCGCACCGTGTCCACGAACACCTGCGCGCGGTGCGCGTAGTCGCGGAACATATCGAGGCTTGCGCACGCCGGCGACAGTAGCACCGCGTCGCCGGGCTGCGCCTGCGCCGCACACCAGCGCACGGCCGCGGGCAGATCGTCAAAACGCGCGCGCGGCACGCCGGTGTCGGCCAACGTCGCGTCGATGGCCGGGGCGTCGCGCCCGATCAGCGCGACCGCGCGCGCATACCGCGCCACCGGCCCGGCAAGCGGCGCAAAGTCCTGCCCCTTGCCGTCGCCGCCCAGGATCACCACCAGCCGGCGCTGCGGCCCCAGGCCCTCGAGTGCCGCCAGCGTCGCGCCGACGTTCGTGCCCTTGCTGTCGTCGATGTACTCCACGTCGCGCACGATGGCCACCGACTCGACCCGGTGCGGCTCGCCGCGGTAGTCGCGCAGCGCGTGCAGCAGCGGCGCGAGCGGCGCCCCCGCCGCGGTGGCCAGCGCCAGCGCCGCCAGCGCGTTGGTGGCGTTGTGCCGGCCCTGGATGCGCAACGCCTCGGCCGGCATCAGGTGTTGCAGTGACACCGCCTCACCGGCGCCAGCCGCGCCCTCGTCGTCCGGGCGGGCGCGTACCAGCCAGGTGATGCCGTTGACGGCCTGCAACCCCCAATCCCCGGGCCGGGTCGGCACCCCGACCCCGAAGCTCGTCCACGGCCGCGCCGGAACCGTGCGGGCGCGCGCGCCGCGGCCCTGCGCCACGTCGGGCGGTGTCCACGCCGCGACGATGGGGTCGTCGCGGTTGAGCACCATCAGCCCCTGCGCGCCAAAGATGCGCGCCTTGGCCGCGGCGTAGGCGGCCATCGACCCGTGCCAGTCGAGGTGGTCCTGCGTGACGTTGAGCACCGTCGCCGCCGTCGGCTCGAATCCCTCCACGCCGTCGAGCTGAAAGCTCGAGAGCTCCAACACCCAGGCGCGCGGCAACGTCGCGCTCTGCAGCCGCTCCGCCAGTGTGTCGAGCAGCGCCGGGCCGATGTTGCCCGCCACCGCTACGTCCCAGCCCAGCGCGCGCAGCAGGTGGCCGGTCAGCGCCGTGGTGGTCGTCTTGCCGTTGGTGCCGGTGATGGCCAGCACCGCGGGGCGATAGTCGCACGCCTCGGCCAGCGCGCGCAGCGCGCCGGCAAAGAGGTCCAGCTCGCCGCGTAGCGGCACGCCGACCGCCGCGGCGGCCTGCGCCAGCGCGGCAAACTGCGCCGGTGCCAGCCCGGGACTGCGCACCACCAGCGCCCACCGCGCGCGGGCAAACAACGCGGCGTCCAGCGCCACGCCGGTCAGCAGCGTGCTGCCCGGGGCCGCGGCGGCCAGCGCGGCGGCCTGTGGCGGCGCGGGACGGGTGTCGGCCACCGTCACGCGCGCGCCCGCCGCGTGCAGCCAGCGCGCCATCGCGAGGCCGCTCGCACCCAGCCCCAGCACGAGCGCGTCGCGCTCGCGCACACCGGGCAGACAGTCGTGGGTCCAGGGCATCGCACTCATCGCAGCTTCAGCGTCGAAAGACCCACGAGGCACAGCAGCATCGTGATGATCCAAAAGCGCACGACCACCTGCGTCTCGCGCCAGCCGGACTTTTCGAAGTGGTGGTGCAGCGGGGCCATCTTCAGCAGGCGGCGCCCCTCGCCATAGCGGCGCTTGGTGTACTTGAACCAGCCCACCTGCAGCATCACGGAGACGGCCTCGGCGACAAAGATGCCGCCCATGATGGCGAGCACGATCTCCTGCCGCACGATGACGGCGATCGTGCCCAGCGCCCCGCCCAGCGCGAGCGCGCCGACGTCCCCCATGAAGACCTGCGCCGGGTACGCGTTGAACCACAGAAACGCGAGCCCCGCCCCCGCCATCGCGGCGCAGAACACGAGCACCTCACCCGTGCCCGGGATGTAGGGCAGCAGCAGGTAGCGCGCAAACACCGCGTTACCCGTGACATAGGCGAAGACGCCCAGCGCCGAGCCCACCATCACCACCGGCATGATCGCGAGACCATCCAAGCCGTCGGTGAGGTTGACCGCATTGCTCGACCCGACGATGACCAGGTAGGTCAGCAACACGAAGCCGGTGACGCCCAGCGGGTAGCTCACCTCCTTGAAAAACGGCACCATCAGCCCGGCCTGCTGCGGCAGGTCGATCGTGAAACCGGAGCGGATCCAGTCGGTAAAGAGCGCCCACACCCGCGCGTTGGAGCCCTCGGAGATGGCAAACACGAGATAGAACGCTGCGGCGAGCCCGATCACCGACTGCCAGAAGTACTTCTCGCGCGAGCGCATGCCCTCCGGGTCCTTGCGCACGACTTTGCGCCAGTCGTCGACCCAGCCGATCGCGCCCATCGCCAGCGTCACCGCGAGCACGATCCACACGAAGCGGTTGATCCACTCGAACCACAGCAGCGTCGCCACCGTGATCGCAAACAGGATCAGCACGCCGCCCATCGTCGGCGTGCCGCTTTTGCTCAGGTGGCTCTGCACGCCGTAGGCGCGCACGGGCTGACCGATCTTGAGCGCGGTGAGCCGCCGGATGAACCACGGCCCGGCGGCGATGCCGACCAGCAGCGCGGTCATCGCCGCCATCACGGCGCGAAACGTCAGGTACTGGAAAACGCGCAAAAACCCCAGCTCGGGCCATACGCCCTGCAGCCATTGCGCCAGACTAGGCAGCATGGGTTGGCCCCTCCTCGTGTCCGCCACGGGCCAGCGCCTCGACGGCGCCGATGACCCGCTCCATGCGCATGAAGCGCGACCCCTTGACCAGCAGACTCCCGCCACCGGGCGGCACGGCACCCGGCAGCGCCGCGAGCAGCGCGTCCACCGACCCGAAGTGGCGCACCGCCCGGGCGCCGGCCGGCAGCGCGGCGGCCGCGCGGCCCATCCATTCACCGGCCAGCCAGACGCGCTCGATACCCAACGCCAGCGCGTGGCGCAGCACCTCGTCGTGGAAAGCCAGCGCCTGTTCTCCCACCTCGCCCATGTCGCCCAGCACCGCCCAGCGCGGCGCGGGCAGCTCGGCGAGCACCTCGAGCGCCGCCCGCACCGAGTCCGGGTTGGCGTTGTAGGTGTCGTCCACCACGGTCCAGCGCGCGCCGGCCAGCGTCAGCGACTGCGTGCGGCAGCGCCCCGCCACCGGCTCGAACGCGGCGAGCCCCGCGGCGATCGCGTCCAGCGGCACCCCGGCCGCCAGCGCGCAGGCGGTGGCCGCCAGCGCGTTGCGCACGTGGTGGCGCCCGGCGATGGCCACGCGCGTCTCGAACACGCCCGCCGGCGTCGTCACCCGCAGGGCCCAGGTGCCATCGCTCCAGCGCGCGTCGGCGCGCACGTCGGCCGCCGCCCCGCCGAACGTCAGCACACGCCGCCCCGCGGCCAGCGCGCGCCACAGCGGCGTGTACGCGTCGTCGGCCGGAAACACCGCGGTGCCGTCCGCCGGCAGGGCTTCGATCACGGCACCGTTTTCGCGCGCCACCGCCTCGACGCTGGCCATAAATTCCTGGTGCTCGCGCTGCGCGTTGTTGACCAGCGCCACCGTCGGCCGGGCGATGGCCGCCAGCGCCGCGATCTCGCCCGGATGGTTCATGCCCAGCTCGACGACCGCCATCCGGTGCGCGGGGCGCAGGCGCAGCAGCGTCAGCGGCACGCCGATGTCGTTGTTCAGGTTGCCCTGCGTGGCCAGCGCCGCCTCGCCCGCCGCCGCGCGCAAAATCGCGGCGGTCATCTGCGTCACGGTGGTCTTGCCGTTGCTGCCGGTCACCGCAACGAGCGGCCCCGTCCAGCGCGCGCGCCACGCCGCGGCCAGCGCGCCGAGCGCCGCGCGGCTGTCCGGCACCTCGACGCCCACCAGCCCCGCCGCGGCCAGCCCGCACTCGGCCACTGCGCCGACGGCGCCCGTGGCGGCCGCCTGCGGCAGAAAATCGTGCGCGTCGAAGCGCTCACCGCGCAGCGCGACGAACAGGTCGCCAGAGCGCAGCGTGCGCGTGTCGGTGTGCACACGCGTCGGCGCCAGCGCCTCGACGGCTGCGGCCGGCCCCACCGCGCGCGCCCCCGGCAGCGCCAGCAACAGCGTGCCCAGGCCCGCCATCGGCGCGTGTTCCACCGCCACCCCCGTCGTGCTCATGCGCCGCCCTCCCGCCGACGGCGCAGCGCCGCGCGGCCGTGTTCGCGGTCGGAAAACGGCCGCCGCTCGCCCGCGATCTCCTGGTAATCCTCGTGCCCCTTGCCCGCCAGCAGCACGACGTCGCGCGCGTCGGCCTGTGCCACGGCCTGCGCGATCGCGCGCGCGCGGTCCGGCTCGACCCACGCCGCATCGGGCGCATGCAGCCCGGCGCGCATCTGCGCGAGGATGTGCAGCGGGTCTTCGCTGCGCGGGTTGTCGCTGGTCAGCACGACGCGATCCGCGCCGCGCTCGGCGGCAGCCGCCATCAGCGGACGCTTGCCCGGGTCGCGGTCCCCGCCGCAGCCGAGCACGCACCACAGGCGTCCCCCCCGCTGCTGCGCCAGCGGCCGCAGCGCCTGCAGCACCTTTTCCACCGCGTCCGGCGTGTGCGCGTAGTCGACCAGCACCAGCGGCAGCCCCTCGTCAGGGCCGTCGGCCGGGTCCCACGCCGACTGCAAGCGCCCCGGCACCGCGGTCAGCGCTGGGCTCGCGGCGACGATCGCGGGCCACTCGACCCCGCGGCTGCGCAACACGGCCATCACCGCGAGCAGGTTGGCCAGGTTGTGGTCGCCGATCACCGGCAGCGTCAGCGTCGTGTGAACCTCCCCCTCGGCGACGGTGAAGCGCACGCCCGACGGCAACCACTGCCGCGCGTGCAGCCGCAGCCGCGCCGCAGGGGCGTCCGCCGAGGTGGTGTAAGTCCACAGATCGAGCGCGCCGCGCGCCACACGCGGCTGCAGCGCCGCAGCGAGCTCACGCCCGTGCGCGTCGTCCACGCACACCACCGCCACACGTAACCCCTCCCAGTCGAACAGGCGGCGCTTGGCGGCCCAGTACGCCGCCATCGTGCCGTGGTAGTCCAGGTGGTCGCGCGTGAGGTTCGTGTAGATCGCGGTGTGGACGTAAGTGCCGTCGAGCCGCCGCTCTTCGATCCCGATCGACGACGCCTCCAGCACCACGGCGCGCGCGCCTTCGGTGACGAAGGTGTGCAGCGCACGCTGCAGCGTCACCGGATCCGGCGTCGTCAACCCGGTGGGCACGAGCGCCGCGCCCGGCCGCCCGACGCCCAGCGTGCCGATCAGGCCGGCGGAGACCCCCACGGCCTGCAACCACTGCGCCGTCCACCACGCGGTGGAGGTCTTGCCGTTGGTGCCGGTCACCGCGATGACGTCCAGCGCGGCGCTCGGGTCGCCCCAGAACGTGCTGGCCAGAATGCCGCCGCTTTGGCGCATGTACGGAATCGTCGCCACCGGATGCCGCGTGCTGCCGCTGCGCCACGGCACCACCTCGAACCCCTGCTCGGGATGTGCCATCAGCCAGTTGCCCAGCCCATCGCACTCGACGACCGCGGCCGGCGCCCCGGCGTCCAGCGCCGCGCGCACGTAGGGCCAGGCGTTCGCGCCGGGCCACGCGATGAACGCCTCGCCCGGCCGCAGCGTACGGCTGTCCGCGCTCAGGCCCGTGGCACCGCGGGCACGCAGCCACGCCACCACGTCGCGCAGATCCGTAAACGACGCCACGAACATCAGACCGGCTCCTCCTCGATGGCATGCGCGACGATCTGCGGCTGCACCCGCATGTCGGGCTGCACCCCCAACAGGCGCAGCGTCTGCTGTGCCACATCCGAAAACACCGGCGCGGCCACCGCGCCGCCGTAGATCACGCCGTTGCTGGGCTCGTCGACCATCACCGCGATGACCACGCGCGGCTGCTCGATCGGGGCCAGGCCGACGAAAAAGCTGCGGTACTTGCGCGCGGCGTAGCCGCGGCCTTCCTGTTTGCGCGCGGTGCCCGTCTTGCCGCCGACGGAGTAGCCCACGGTCTGCGCCAGCTGCGCGGTACCGCCCGGCCCGGCGGCCATCTGCAACATGCGCCGCACCGCGTGCGCGGTCTCGGGGCGGTACACGCGCACGCCCGGCACCGGCTGCTCCGTGCGCAGCAGCGTCAGCGGCACGCGATCGCCGTCGCGCGCGAACACCGTGTACGCCTGCGCGAGCTGCAGCAGCGACACCGACAGGCCGTAGCCGTAGCTCATCGTCGCCTGCTCGATCGGGCGCCACGTCTTGTAAGCGCGCAGCCGGCCGCTGGTCGCGCCCGGAAACGGCACCTCGGGTTTGTGGCCGAAGCCCGCCTGCGCGTACGCCTCCCACATGTCGCGCGGCGGCAGCTGCATCGCCATCTTCACGGTGCCGACGTTGCTCGACTTCTGGATCACCTCGGCCACCGTCAGCACACCGTACGGATGCACATCCGAGATCGTGAACCCCGCCATCTGCAGCCGCCCCGGCGCAGTCGGGATTGGCGTCTCGGGCGTCACCAGCCCCTTGTCCAGCGCCAGCGCGGCGATGAAAGGCTTCATCGTCGAGCCGGGCTCGAAGCTGTCGGTCAGCGCCCGGTTGCGCAGCTGCTCGCCGGTGAGCCCTCGCCGGTCGTTGGGGTTGAAACTTGGGTAGTTGGCCAGCGCCAACACCTCGCCGGTCTGCGCGTCGAGCACCACCGCGCTGCCGGAGCGCGCGTTGTGCTGCTGCACCGCCTCCTTGAGGCGCTGGTAGGCGAAGAACTGCACCTTCGCGTCGATCGAGAGCTGCAGGTCCTTCCCGTCCACGGGCGGCACGACATCGCGCACGTCTTCGACGATGCGGCCGAGCCGGTCCTTGATGACGCGACGCGAGCCCGGGCGGCCGCTCAACGTGCGGTCGAACGCCAGCTCCACCCCCTCCTGCCCGCGGTCCTCGACGTTGGTGAAGCCCACCACGTGCGCCACCGCCTCGCCCTGCGGATACTGGCGCTTGTACTCCTTGCGCAGGTACAGGCCCTTGATGCCCAGAGCCTGCACCTGGCGCGCGATGGGCTCGTCGACCTGGCGCTTGATCCAGACGAAGTTGCGCTCGCCCACCTCCAGCCGCCGGCGCAGCTCGGCCAGCGGCATGCCGAGCAAGCGCGCCGCCTCGGCGAGCCGCGGGTGGTCGCGGTCGACGTCTTCCGGGTCCGCCCAGACACTTTGCGCGACGACGCTGGTGGCCAGAATCATCCCGTTGCGGTCGAGGATGCGGCCACGGCTGGCCGGCAGCTCCAGCGTGCGCGCGTAGCGCACTTCACCCTGGCGCTGGAAAAAGTCGTTGCCGATCACCTGCACGTACGCCGCACGGCCCGCCAGCCCGACGAACCCCAGCGCCAGCATCGCGACGATGAAGCGGCTGCGCCACGCCGGCGTGGCACTGGTCAGCAGCGGGCTGCTGCCGTACGGAATGCTGCGCGCGCTCGCGGCCAGCGGTTTGCGCTTCATCGCCGCGCCTCCCCGCCCGCTTCGCCCGACGCCAGCGTCACGTACTCGGTGATGCCGGGGTGGGCCGGGCGCATCTGCAGTTCGCGCTGCGCGATCTGCTGCACGCGCGCGGGGGCCGTGAGCGCGCGCTGCTGCGCCACCAGCCGCTCGTGCTCGGCGGCGAGCTGCATCGCCTGCGCATGCGCCCGCTCCTTGGCCACGTACAGCCGCCGCGACTCGTACTGCAGCGTCACGAGGTAGAAGCTGCTCGCGAGCAGCGCCGCGAGGAGCACCAGCCACCCGCGCATCAGCCCCGCCCTCCGATCGCCATCGCGGCCGCGCCCAGCGGTGCGGCCGTGCGGGTGGCCGAACGCATCACCGCGCTGCGTGCGCGCGGGTTGTCCGCCACCTCCTGCGCCGACGGGAGCGTGCGCGACACGTCGGCCAGCAGCGGCGGGGGCGGCTCGACCATCGGCGCGCGCCGGTCCACCGCCGGCCGCGCGTGCGCGACCAGAAAGCGCTTGACCAGCCGGTCCTCCAGCGAGTGAAAGCTGATCACCACCAGCCGCCCGCCAGGGCGCAACACCCGCAGCGCCGCATTCAGCGCCCGTTGTAGCGCTTCAAGCTCGGCGTTGACGTGAATCCGAATAGCCTGAAATGTGCGCGTTGCAGGGTCCTTGCCCGGCTCGCGGGTTTTGACCGCGCCAGCCACGACCTCGGCCAGCTCGCGGGTGGTTCGAACAGGCCCCCGTTCCTGTCGGCGACGATCAATCGCCTTTGCAACCGATGCAGCAAACCGCTCTTCGCCGTAGTCACGAATCACCTCCGTCATCTCGGCCACCGTGGCCGTGGCGAGCCAATCGGCCGCACTGATGCCGCGCGTGGGGTCCATGCGCATGTCCAGCGGCCCGTCATGGCGGAAAGAAAAGCCGCGCGCCGGGTCGTCGAGCTGCGGCGAGCTGACCCCCAGGTCGAGCAGCAACCCGTCGGCACTCTCTGCCGGCTCGTCGGCGAGCGTCGCAAAGCTCGCGTGCCGCACGTCCACGCGCGCGTCCGCGGCGGCGAGCGCGCGCGCGCCTTCGATCGCCGCCGGGTCCCGGTCGAACACCGTCAGACGGCCGGCCGGCGACAGGCGCGCCAGGATCGCGCGGCTGTGCCCGCCGCGGCCGAAGGTCGCGTCGATGTAGTGTCCGTCCGGTTGGATCTGAAGGGCCTCGACCGCTTCGTTCAACAGGACGGTGCGATGGGTCAGTGTCATCTGCACCGCCGGTGCCCTCAGAAAGAAAAGTCCTTGAAGGCCTCGGGCATCTCCCCACGCATCGCCTCGGCCTCCTGCGCCGCGTAGGTCGCCGCGTCCCACAGCTCGAAGTGGTTGCCCATGCCCAGCAGCATCGCCTCCTTGGTGATGCCGGCGGCGGCGCGCAGCTCGGGCGCGATCAGCACGCGCCCCTGCGCGTCCATCTCCACATCCTGCGCGTTGCCGAGAAAGATGCGCTTCCACCACTGCGCCGACATCGGCAGCTGCGCGATGCGCTGGCGAAACGCCTCCCACTCGGGACGCGGAAAAATCATCAGACAACCATGAGGGTGCTTGGTGATGGTGAGCTGGCCCGCCGCCGTCGCGCTCAGGACGTCACGGTGCCGGGTCGGCACGGACAGCCGACCCTTGGCATCGAGACTGAGGGACGAGGCACCTTGGAACACGGGTCAAGCCCAGAGACAAAAAACCACTTTTCACCACTTTTTTGCACTTCTTCCCACTGTATCACCAAAACCCTGGGCACGACAAGGGTCAGCGGCGTCTTTGCTTGGCAAATCAAAGACTTGAGGCCGACTCGCAAGACGAGTCGGCCTCACAAAAAACCCAGAAAATCAAGCCTTTGAAAACCGCTCTCAAAGCGGCATCTAAAGAGAGGTGCCACCGCGGCCGACACCCGGGACGTGTGGCCTTCCCGCCGCAAATGCGAGACGACTCGGCCACCGCCCCACAGGCGCTGCATCACGTCAGGTGATGACCGAGGTCGCGCGCCCCGGCCACAGCCCCTCGAGCCGCCGCCCCGCGGGGGCCACCCGTGGCAAATACCCCGCGTCAGAGGATGAAACGCGACAAATCTTCGTTGCGCGCCAGCTCGCCCAGCCGCGCGTCCACCGTGGCGGCGTCGACCGTGACGGTCTGGCCGCTCAGGCGCGCCGCGTCGAAGCTGATGTCGTCGAGCAAGTGCTCCATCACCGTGGCCAGCCGCCGCGCGCCGATGTTCTCGGTGCGCTCGTTGACCTCGTAAGCGATGGTGGCGATGCGGCGGATGGCGTCGTCGGTGAAAACGAGATTCACCCCCTCGGTGGCCAGCAGCGCCTGGTACTGGCGCACCAGGCTCGCGTGCGTCTGCGTCAGGATCGCCTCGAAATCCTGCACCGACAGCGGCTGCAGCTCGACGCGGATGGGAAAACGCCCCTGCAGCTCGGGAATCAGGTCGCTCGGCTTGCTGAGGTGAAACGCACCGCTGGCGATGAAGAGGATGTGGTCCGTCTTCACCGGCCCGTACTTGGTCGAGACGGTCGTGCCCTCCACCAGCGGCAGCAGGTCGCGCTGCACGCCCTGGCGCGACACGTCCGCGCCGCCGACCTCGCTGCGCGTGGCCACCTTGTCGATCTCGTCGATGAAGACGATGCCGTTTTGCTCGAGGTTGTGGATCGCCTCGGTGCGGATTTCCTCCTCGTTGACGAGCTTGGCGGCCTCCTCCTCGACGAGCAGCCGGCGCGCCTCGGCGATGCGCAGCCGCCGCGTCTTGCGCCGCCCGAGATTGAGCTGCCCGAACAGACCCTTGAGCTGCTCGGCCATCTCCTCCATCCCGGCGGGGGTCATCACCTCCAGATGCGGCTGCGGGGCCGCCAGCTCGATGTCGATCTCCTTGTCGTCGAGCTGTCCCTCGCGCAGCTTCTTACGAAACGCCTGCCGCGCGGCGCTGTCGCGGTCCACCTCGCCGTCGCGCGGCGGCGGCAGCAGCGCGTCCAGGATGCGGTCCTCCGCCGCGTCCTCGGCGCGGGTGCGCACACGCGCCATCGCCGCCTCGCGCGTCTGCTTGACGGCGATATCGGCCAGGTCGCGGACGATGCTGTCCACGTCCTTGCCGACGTAGCCGACCTCGGTGAATTTGGTCGCTTCGACCTTGATGAACGGGGCGTTGGCCAGCTTGGCCAGGCGGCGCGCGATTTCGGTCTTGCCGACGCCCGTCGGGCCGATCATCAGGATATTTTTCGGTGTGATCTCGGGCCGCAGCTTCGGGTCCACCTGCTGGCGCCGCCAGCGGTTGCGCAGCGCGATCGCCACCGCGTGCTTGGCCGCGCGCTGGCCGATGATGTGGGCGTCGAGCTCGGAGACGATCTCTTGTGGGGTCATGGCCGCGCTCATGCGAGCACCTCCACGGTGTGGTGCTGGTTGGTGTAGATGCACAGGTCGCCGGCGATGCGCAACGCCTCGCGCACGACGGCCTCGGCGGACAACGCCGTGTGGTCCAGCAGCGCCTTCGCGGCCGCCTGCGCGTAGGCGCCGCCGGAGCCGATGGCGACGATGCCGTGCTCGGGCTCCAGCACGTCGCCGTTGCCGGTGATGACCAGGCTCGTGCTGCGGTCAGCCACGGCCAGCATCGCCTCCAGCCGGCGCAGCACGCGGTCGGTGCGCCAGTCCTTGGTCAGCTCCACCGCGGCGCGCACGAGGTGGCCCTGGTGTTTTTCCAGCTTGGCCTCGAAGCGTTCGAACAGCGTGAAGGCGTCGGCGGTGGCCCCGGCAAAGCCCGCCAGCACCTGGTCGCGGTAGAGGCGGCGCACCTTGCGGGCGCTGGCCTTGACGACGATGTGCCCCAGCGTCACCTGTCCGTCGCCGCCCATCGCGACCTGCCAGCGGCCGGCGTCGGCGGGGTCCGGGCGGCGCACGCACACGATCGTCGTGCCGTGAAAGACGGCACGGTCTGCAGTTGGATGTTCCATGCTCAGTATTGTCGCAGCCGCACGGTGGCCGCGTCGGTGATGCCGACCACCTGAAACAGCGCCGCGATCAAATGCGGCACCCCGTCGAGCTCGACGCGCAAGCCGCGCGCGCGCGCCGCCAGCAGCCACTGCAGCAGCGCCCCGGCGGCGGCAAAGTCGATGCGCTGCAGCCGCCGCAGGTCGACCCGCAGCACCGCGGGCGCCGGGGCCCCTTGCGTGGAACCGCTGTCCGCCGATGCCGGCAGCGCCGCCGCGACCGCCTGATCCAGCGCGGCCAGCGCCGCGGCCGCGTCCCCCTGCAACACCCCCTCGAGGCACACTCGCGCCGTGGCCGCGTCGAGTTGGGTCGACACCTCCCACGCCATCTGCTGCGTGGGCATGGCCGGAAACTCGGTTTCGGACGCGCTCGTCGCTGCCGCGACGATGGTGGGCCAGGCCAGCGGCTCGGCACCGGCCGATACGGGGTTTGCATCGGCGGCGGTCGGTGCCGCCACCGTGACCTCATCCGGCAGCCGCTCGGCCGGCAGGACGCGTGCCACCGGATCGCGCCAGGCCGGGGGCAGCTCGCCGTAGGTCACGCAGTAGTCCAGCGCCACCAGGTCGAACTCGTCTCGCCGCCCCAGCAGGCGCAGCGTCGCCAGCCGCAGCCGCCACCACAGCGCGGGGTTCTCGCGCCGCCCCGACGGTGTGCTGGCCTTGAGGCGCCGGCGCAGCACGGCGCTGCCGCACCAGTGCTGCTCGAGCGGCCGCTCGGCCCAGCGCTCGAACAGCGCGGTCAAACGCTGCGCCGCCTCGGTATCGGCCGACGTGAGGGCCGACCAGTCGATCCAGCCTTGCACGCCGTCGCGGTCCAGCGCCGCCGCGAGCGCGGCCACCGCATCGGCGTCGAGCAGCGACGGGCACACCCACACCGCGACCGCCGATGGCGGCGCGGGCGTCTCGGCGACCGGCGCGGGGGCGGGCGCCGCGGGCGGCAGCGTCGCCGGCCAGTGTGGAATCGGCAACCGAAAGCGATCGGCCCACTCCGCCGCCCAGTCTTCGAACCCCTCGACGTCGCCGCTGGCCCACAGCAGGTCCAGCAGCAGCACCCCCGCCTCGCGCGCCAGCGGCGAGCGCACCTCCTGCGCCTGCAGCGCCTCGAGCGCCTGGCGCGCCTCGTCGATGCGCCCGTTGGCGAACAACACCGCCGCCTGCGTCAGCGCGGGATGCGACAGCGCAACGTCCCCGTCGTCGTGCGGCGGGGACGGCTCGACGCCGACCAGGTCGATGTGCATGCCACGCGCCTGCAGGTGCCCCGGCACCACCGGCGCCGGATGCGCCGGCTGCGGTGCGCCGATGCGCACCGCGGGCGCCGGCGTGGCGCGCGACGACCAGTGCTGCGCCATCTGCGCCTCGATGCGGGCGATCTGTTCGATCGTGCGCGACCGGTCGCGGCGCGGCCGTGCCCAGCCGCTGCGCCCACCATCGCTTGACGGATGGCTGGAGGACTCCCCGGACGCGACGCCCTGGGCTGCCTTGGCGGCCTGCTGCGCGCGCATCAGCGCGCGCAGCTCGTTGAGTTCCTCGTGGCGAACGCGGTCGTTGCGGCGCTTGCGCGCCATCGCCGCCTTGAGCGCCTGGCGCTCTTCCTGCCAGCCGCGCACGGCCGCGCCATCCGCCGCGCCCGGCAGCACGCGGCGCCACACCCGGCTCCACCAGCCGCCGCGGTCGTCGGGGGTGGGAGGAGGAGCCTGCATGGCGCGGGGGCAGCCGCCGGCGGGCGGCGGGGTCTCAGTCGCCGAAGAGCTTTTGCTTCAGCTCGCGGCGCTGCTGCGCCTCGATCGACAGACTCGCGGTCGGGCGCGCGAGCAAGCGCCCCACGCCGATCGGCTCGCCGGTCTCTTCGCAGTAGCCGTAGTCGCCGCTGTCGATGCGCGCGAGCGCCTGCTCGATCTTCTTGAGCAGCTTACGCTCGCGGTCGCGCGTGCGCAGCTCCAGCGCGTGCTCCTCTTCGATGGTCGCCCGGTCGGCCGGGTCGGGCACGATCACCGTGTCTTCGCGCAGGTGCTCGGTGGTCTCGCCGGCGTTGTTCAGGATATCCTGCTTGAGGGCCAGCAGCTTGCGGCGGAAGTAGGCGAGCTGCACGTCGTTCATGTATTCCGAATCCGGCATCGCGAGGATGTCGGCGTCGGTCAACTGCTCCAGCGGCACGGTTTTCCAGTTGTCGGCGCGGGCCGGATCCTTGCGCAGCGCGGCAGCGGGCGTGGCGATCGTGGTCATGACGGGTTCGGGTGCGTAACTGGCTTTGGCAGCGCGCGGGTCGTGCGTCGGCGCCACCGCCTCGGTGGTCTGGGCGTGCATCGCGGCCTTCTCGGCCCGGCGGGAAGCCGCAGCGGACGGCTTGCGCGGCGCGCGCGGCTTGGCGTCACCCGTCGCGGGGGCCGCGACGGGCCCGGTTCCGGACGGGCCAGCCTCACGGGATGACGAGCGGCTGTTCACGACGCATCTCCTCTGGCGGTACGGGTGTCGCCGCATGACGGCAGCCGGTGCGGCCTCCCCGCCGTCCGGTCCACCCGTTTGGAATGGGGGCCGATTGTAAGCGCTGTCGGCGGGGACGCCGGGGCCGCGTTGCCACGCCGCCACAGCCGCGTCAGGCGAGCGACTGCTCCAGCCCCTGCACGAGGATGTCGCGGGGCAGATCGATGCCGATGAAGACCATTTTGCTCTCGCGCTTCTCACCGGGCTTCCACACCGGCCCCAGGTCGCTGCCCATGAGCTGGTGCACCCCCTGGAAGATCACTTTGCGGTCGGTGCCCTGCATGTGCAGCACGCCCTTGTAGCGCAGCAGCTTCGGTCCCCAGACCTGCACCACCGCCCCGAGAAAGTCCTCCAGCTTGTGCGGATCGAACGGCCGCTCACTGCGCCACACGAAGCTCTTGACGTCGTCGTCGTGGTGGTGGTGGTGCTTGGCGTGACCGTGCCCGTGGTGATGGTCATGGTCGTGCGCGCAGTGACCGTGGTCGTGGTCACAGTGGCGGTGGTCGTGGTGATCATGGTGATCGTGCCCGTCGGCTTTCAGGAAATCCGGGTCGATCTCCAGCTTGGCGTTGAGGTTGAAGCCGCGCAGATCGAGCACCTTGGCCAGCGGCACCTGCCCGAAGTGCACCGTCTCGATCGGCGCGCGCGGGTTCATGTGTTTGAGGCGGTGCACGAGCGCGTCGAGCTCCTCGGCCGACACGAGGTCGGCCTTGCTGATGAAGATCTGGTCCGCAAACCCGACCTGGCGGCGCGCCTCCTGCCGCTCGTCGAGCTGCTGCTGCGCGTGCTTGGCGTCGACCAGCGTGAGAATCCCGTCGAGCAGGTAGGTCTCGGCGACCTCATCGTCCATGAAGAACGTTTGCGCCACCGGCCCCGGGTCGGCCAGCCCGGTGGTCTCGATGATGACCCGGTCGAACGCGAGCAGCCCCTTGCGCCGCTTGGCTGCCAGCAGCGACAGCGTGCTGCGCAGGTCCTCGCGGATCGTGCAGCAGACGCAGCCGTTGCTCATCTGGATGATCTGCTCCTCGGTGTCGGCCACCAGGATGTCGTTGTCGATGTTTTCTTCACCGAACTCGTTTTCGATGACGGCGATTCGCTGCCCGTGCGCCTCCGTGAGGACGCGCTTGAGCAGGGTCGTCTTGCCCGAGCCGAGAAAGCCGGTGAGGATGGTTGCGGGGATCAGTGCCATGACATCAGTGTAGCGAGGCCGTCAAGCCCTGTGCGCCCCGCTGCCATCGAGCGGCGCGACCGCCCGTGCGCTCGGTGCGCGCCGCCGCCCATCACGCGCGGACGGACGCCACACCCCCGGCGTGCGTCGCGGTCGTCACCGGGGGCTTCAGGGCCGCCGCCAGACCACCAGCCCCTTGAGGTACTCGCCCTCCGGGAAGGCCAGCCCCGTCGGGTGATCCGGCGCGCCGCCGTGGCGTGCCAGGATCGTCGCGTCCACACCCGCCTCGTCGGCGGCGCTGGCGACGATTTTCTGGAACAGCTCCACCCCGACCGCGCCGGAGCACGAATAGGTGAACAACACCCCACCGGGGTTCAGCAACTTGAATCCCAACCGGTTGACATCCTTGTACGCACGGGCGGCCCGCTCGACGTGCGCCGCGGAGGGCGCGAGCTTCGGCGGATCGAGCACAATGGCGTCGAAACGCCGCCCCTCGGCCAGAAAGGCGCGCAGGCTCGCGTTGACGTCGGCATCGACAAACGTGCAGCGCCCGGGGTCGAACCCGTTGAGCGCGACGTTGTCCCGCGCCCGCGCCAGCGCCGCCGCCGAGGAGTCGATCGAGGTCACGTGGCGCGCGCCGCCGGACAGCGCCGCGACCGTGAAGCCCCCCGTGTAGCTGTAGCAGTTGAGGACGTCTGCGAACCCGAAGCGCCGCGTCCACGCGGCACAGTCGCGCCGGCTGTCGCGCTGGTCCAGGTAGTAGCCCGTTTTGTGCCCCTCGGCCACGTCCAGGCTCAGGCGCCAGCCGTTTTCGTGGATCACGCATTCGGTGGCACCGCCGCCGCGCAGCCAGCCGGTCACCGGCGGCAGCCCCTCGCGCTGGCGCACGCTCGCGTCCGAGCGCTCGTACAGGCGCGCCAGGCCCGTCACGCGCAGCAGCGCGTCCGCGATCACCGCCTTGTGCCGCTCGACACCGCTGCTGCCGAACTGCGCGACCAATGTCTCGCCGTAGCGGTCAACGATCAACCCGGGCAGCCCATCCGATTCACCATGCACCAAGCGCACGCCGTCGCTGTCGATGGCCAGCCGCTCGCGCAGGGCGGCGGCGGTGCGCAACCGCCGCTCGAAAAACCCCGCGTCGATGCGCTCGGCCTCGTCGAAGCTCCACACCCGCACGCGGATCTTGGAGCTGGGCGCGTACGCCCCCCAGGCGAGGAAACGCCCTTCGGCGCTCTCCACCCGCACCGTCTCACCGGGGTCGGCGCGGCCGCGGTCGATGGCGCCGTCGAACACCCACGGGTGGCGGCGCAGCAGCGAGCGTTCCTTGCCCGCTTTCAGTCGGATCGTCTTCATGGGGTGGATTGTCCCACCCCCGCCGATGCCGGGCTTACGGCCGCAGGTAGACGAAGCCCTCGCGGGCCTGCAGCTTGGCGACTTCGGCCACGCCGGAAGGCACGATCTTGGCTTCCGGCACCAGCTTGCTGGCGTCGATCTTGCGCGCCACCAGGGTGTTGTTGCAGACGCGGAACTCCACGCCCTTGTTGGCCAGATCCGCCACCGCGCCGGCAAACGGCTGCTCCATCTGGTTGGTCGCCCCTTCGAGCAGGAAGTCGATGCCCAGCCCGTGCGTGACGACGACGATCTTGGCGGTCGGGTCCGCGGCAAGGTGGTTGCGGATATTCTGGATCGCGCGCGAGGCCTGCGGGATGCCCTCGCTCATGTGGTAGACGACCTTGATCGGTTCGGCCGCTTGCACGGAGACGGCCAACATCAGGACGGAAACAAACGACACCCACCAGCGCCAAAGGGACTTCATCTTCATCTCCTCATGTCATCCATAGAGGCGGTTGTTGCCCCCGATCCATTATTGCGCGCATCGGTATCCGACAAACACGGCGGGGTATTGCCCGACCCGCCCGCCGCCGCGACACCACCATGTTTGCCCGGCCGTTCGCCCGAGCGCTCACCCGCCCCGCTTCGGCGCGCGCGCGGGTGCGCCGCCTCGTACACGCGGCTGAGGTGCTGAAAGTCCAGTCGCGTGTAGACCTGGGTGCTGGCGATGCTGGCGTGGCCGAGCAGCTCCTGCACGCCGCGCAGGTCGCCGCTGGACTGCAGCACATGGCTGGCAAAGCTGTGGCGCAGCATGTGCGGGTGCACGTGCACGTCCAGCCCCGCGCGGGCGGCCCACGCGGCGAGCCGTCGGCGCGCCACCTGGGGGCTCAGGCGCTCCCCGCGCGCGCCGACGAACAGCGCGGGTTCGCCCGCCGGCCGCGCGAGCAGCGCGCGCGCCCGGCACCACTCGGCCAGCGCGGCCAGCGCCGCGGGCGTCACGGGCACGGTGCGGCGCTTGCCGCCCTTGCCCGTCACGTGCGCCTCGCCAGCGTCCGCGTCGACCCAGCCGCGGGCCTGCGGCCCCGGGGCCACGTCCAACCCCAGCAGCTCGCCCAGCCGCAGTCCGCTGCCGTACAGCAGCTCCACCATCGCGCGGTCGCGCACGTATTCGGCACGGGCTTGAGCGGACGTCTCCGCCTCGGCCGCCTCCCCGCCCGTCGCGGCATTCCCCGGTAACGCACCACACGACGCCCCGTCCTCCGGCACCGCCTGCACCAGCCGCAGCGCGGCTTCCACCGGCAACGCCTTCGGCAGCGGTCGCCCGGCCTTGGGCGCGCGCACCCCGCGCACGGGATGGTGGTCGATGCGCCCCTGCCGGCCCAGCCAGTCGTAAAAGCCGCGCCACGCCGACAACACCAGCGCGAGCGTGCGCGGCGACTGCCCCGCGGCGTGCAGCTGCGCGAGCCAGCGCCGCACCGTGTCCTCGCGCACGGCCGTCAGCGCCAGCCCCGCGGCCTGCGCCCGCCGCTGCAGCGTCGCCAGGTGCGCCGCGTAGAGCGCCTGCGTGCGCGCGGCCAGGCGCTTTTCCACCCGCACGTGCGCGAGGTAAGCCGCGATCAACGCGGCATCCTCACTGGGGGCGTCCATCTCAGTGGCTCCACCGCGCATCGCCCGACCCGTGACGCGCGAAACCGGCCTGCCTCGTGGGAATGGATGGCATCCTAATGCGGCTCGGGCAGCAGCCGCGCCAGCGCGGCCGCGGCGAGTTCGCCGATGCGCGCGAGAAAATCGGTCGCGGCGTCGGCCTGAAAGCGCCGGGCATCCGGCGACGCCAGCACGAGCAGCCCGAAGGCCGGGGCATCCGCGGCGCGCCGCAACGGCAGCAGCGCGATCGAGGCCGCCGCGGCCGGGTCCGGCAGCCACTGCGCCGCTTCCAGCCCCGGGTTCGGCCCGCAGTACGGCTGCTGCAGCGACGTGGCGAACGCCCGCGCGTCGTCGCTCGCCCCTTGCGCGTACGGCGCGTCGGCCCAGCGCGCGTCACACCCCCAAAGCTTGAGGGCGACCTGCGGCACATCGAACGCCTGCGCCAGCCCCCCGGTGACCGCATCGGGCACGCGCGCGGGATCGTCCACCGCGAGCAGCGCACAGGTCCAGCGGTGCAGCCGCTCCAGCAGCGACGTGTTGTCCTGGCCGTGGCGGATCATCTCCGCCGCGCGCAGCTCCAGCTGGCGCAGCCGCTCGCGCAACACCTCCACCTGCCGCTCCTGCAGGCTGATCGCCCGCCCCGTGTGCGGGCTGGTCAGCTGCACCGCCGCCAGCAACTCCGCGTGGCGCTCGAAGAAGTCCGGCGTGTGGAGCAGGAATTGGGCGATGTCGTCTTCGGTGATCGGGGGCAGCGGCGGGTAGGCATTCACGGATCGGTCTCCTGCTGGTGCGGCGGTGCGCGCCGCGGATGGACGCGCCGGCGCCGCACCCCGCATTGTGGCGCAGCCTCAGCGCAGGTCGGGCACGTCCACCACGCCGGTGAACACCGGCTCGGCCGGCCCGGTCATGCGCACCGTAGCGGTCAGCCCCTGCGTCTGCAACGGCCACTCGATGGTCAGCCGCCCGCCGGGCAGGTCCACGTCGACACGCTCGTCGAACCAGCCCAGCCGGATCCCCGCCACCACCGCCGCGCACGCGCCGGTGCCACACGCCAGCGTCTCACCGGCCCCGCGCTCGTACACGCGCAGCCGCGCGTGCGCGCGGTCGACCACCTGCACGAAGCCCGCGTTGACGCGGCGCGGAAAACGCGCATGGCCTTCGATCGCCGGGCCCCACTGCGCCACCGGCGCGGCGTCCACGTCGTCCACGCGCGCCACCGCGTGGGGGTTGCCCATCGACAGCACCGCCACCCACGCCACCGGCTCGCCGGCCAGCGGCAGTGCCAGCGGCCAGCGCTGCCAGCCGCCCTCGGCGCGCGGCGCGAGCCCCTCGGGGTCGAACGGCACCCGCGCAGGCTCGAATACCGGGGACCCCATGTCCACGGTCACCCGGCCGTCGTCCTGCAGCGCCAGCGTCAGCACCCCGGCACGCGTGGCCACGCGCACCGTGCGCTGCGGCGTCAGCCCGGCGTCGTGCACGTAGCGCACGAAGCAGCGCGCCCCGTTGCCGCAGTTTTCGACCTCGCCCCCGTCGGCGTTGTGGATCACGTATTCGAAATCGACCCCGGGATGCGGTGCGGGCCGCACGCTCAGGATCTGGTCGGCACCGACACCGAAATGCCGGTCCGCCAGCCAGCGGTACTGCGCCGGCGAGAGGTTGAGCGGGCCACGCGTCTCGTCGAGCACGACGAAGTCGTTGCCCGCCCCCTGCATCTTGGTGAACGCCACCCGCATCAGCTCGCCTGCTCCGCGACGAAGATCTCCACCCGCCGGTTGCGGGCGCGCCCTTCGGCGGTGTCGTTGCTCGCGATGGGCTCGCGCGAGCCGCGCCCGTCGATCGCGATGCGGCCAATCGCCACCCCGCGCGCCACCAGGTAGTCGCGCACGGCTGCAGCACGGTTGATCGACAGGGGATTGTTGATCGCGTCGCTGCCGGTGCTGTCCGTGTGGCCGATGATGGTCACGCGCGCCGCCGGGTTGCGCTGCAGCCCCTGCGCGAAGGTATCGAGCACCGCGCGGAAATTGGGCTTGATGTCGGCACGCCCGACGTCGAACGAAATGTCGCTCGGGATCTCGAGCTTGAGCCGGTTGTCCGCGGTTTGCGTCACCGCCACGCCGGTACCGGCGGTGGCCGCCTCCATCTCGCGCTTTTGCTGCTCCATCCGGCTGGACCAGACATAGCCGCCCAGTGCGCCGGCCCCAGCGCCGATGGCCGCGCCGCGCACCGCCCCCTTGCTGCCATCGGTCACCGCGCCAAGCACGGCCCCGGCGGCGGCGCCGATCATCGCGCCGCGGGCGGTCCCGGACTTCTGCTCCTCGGACATGTTGGCGCAGCCCGTTGCGGCCAACGCCGCCGCGAGCGCGATCCCCGCCGCCGCGCGGCGGCCCCTGAACCCCTGGTCAAACCAAGCCACCATGATGGCACTCCTTTCCCGTTGGGCGCCCATGGGCGCGAACGGCTACCATTGTGCGCCACAACCGCGCGGCCGGCCACCCCGGCGGGCGCGTCCGTCACCAACGGTTACACCGGATACACGCCATGGTGCGCCCCCATCTGCGCCTGCACCCGCCCCACGAACCCCCGGTTCCGCGGCCCGCCGCCACCGTCGTGCTGGTGCGCGACGGGGCGCAGGGCCTGGAGGTGTTGATGACGCGCCGCTCGGCCCATGCGCGCTTCGCGCCCGGGGCCTACGTGTTCCCGGGTGGCGCCATCGACGCCGACGACCACACCGATGCGCCGCATCCGGCCATCGCGTGGCGCCCTGAACAGGCCGCGGGTGACCGACCCGCGCTGCTGGCCGCGGTGCGCGAGTGCTTCGAGGAGCTGGGCGTGTTGCTGGCCCGGGATGCGACGGGACGCTGGGTCGCGCCGGATACCGTCGCCGCGCTGGATCGGCACGCCCCGCTGCTGCCGCAATGCGTGGCGCGCGGCCTGACGCTGGCGGCGGACACCCTGGGGTGGCTGGCCCGCTGGATCACCGACCGGGACTTGCCGATACGCTTCGACGTGGCGTTTTTCGTCGCCCCGATGCCGCCGGGCCAAACGCCGATAGCCGACGACCGCGAACAGTTCGAGCCGGTCTGGATCACGCCGACCGAGGCGCTGCAGCGGCACGCGGCCGGTGCGCTGCCGATGGTCTTCCCCACGGTACGCACGCTGGAGCACCTGCGGCGCTATGCGGACAGCGCCGCGCTGCTGGCCGAATGCGCGCGTCACCGCGGGCCGCCGTGGACGAGCTGCCCGCGCGCCGGCTGGCTCCACGGCCAGGAAGCCCGCTTCATGGAGCACGAGGCCCCCTACGGCGAGCTGGCGCTGACCTGCCCCGACGGGCAACTGGCCCACATGCTCGACTGGCGCCATGACGCGCCGGTGGCGCTCGCGCGCCACGTCCAGCGCCTGACCGCCCCCAACCCCGGGCCAATGACCGGCCCCGGCACCAACAGCTATCTGGTCGGCGAACCCGACACGGGCCACGTCGTCATCGACCCGGGCCCGGACGAGCCGGCCCACCTGCAGCGGCTGTTCGACGCGACGGCGGGCGACATCCGCGCGATCGTCTGCACCCACTCCCACCCGGACCATGCGCCGGGTGCCAAGCCCTTGCAGGCGCTGTGCGCCGCGGCGGGCCGCGCCGTGCCGCCGGTGCTCGGGCTGCCCAGCGGCCCTACTGCGCGGCCGACCAGCCACTTCCGCCCGGACCGCGCGCTCGCCGACGGCGAGCGGCTCACCCTCACCACCGGCGACGGCACGGTCCGGCACACGCTGCGCGTGCTGCACACGCCCGGCCACGCCGCCAACCACCTGTGCCTGGTGCTGGAGGAGGACGGCCTACTCTTTTCCGGCGACCACATCCTTAACGGCAGCACCACCGTGATCGACCCGCCGGACGGCGACATGGACGCGTATCTGGCGTCGCTGCAACGCCTGCGCGCCGCCTGCGACAGCGACCGCATCGAGTTCATCCTGCCCGCGCACGGCTACGTGCTCGGGGACGCCCCGCGGGCCATCGAGCGCCTGCACGCGCACCGGCTGCAACGCGAGGCCAAGATCGCGCGCGTGCTCGCCACGCATCCCACGGGCGATCTCGATCTGTGGGTCCGGCACGCCTACGATGACGTGCCGCCGCACCTGTGGCCGGTGGCGAAGCGCTCGCTGCTGGCGCACGTGCTGCGTCTGCGAGGTCACGCGCCATGACGACATCCCCCCCGACGATGACCCTGGCCCGCATCGGGCTGGCGGTGTGCCTGGGTGCCGCGCTCGGCGTCGCCGCCCCGCCGGTGCGGGCGGACATGAACGCCGCGCTGGAAAAAGGCTGCCTGAATTGCCACGGCAACCCGCCGCGCGGCAAAGCGCCGACGATCGCGGCACTGGCGGCGCGCTACGCCAGCGCGGCCGGCGATGAGCAGCGGATCCAGCAGCTCGCCGACCGCCTGCGGGAGCACCACCTCTTCGGCGGTGTGCCCGCGCACGAGCGGCTCACGGCCGAAGAGGCCGAGCGGTTCGTGCGCTGGCTCGTTGCCGGGGGCGGCTGATGCGCCGACGCGCCGTCCGCGAACGAAAGGGTGAAGCCCGCCGGTACGCCGGATTCTGTGCGCCGGGGTCGCCCCCGGCGTGACCGCCATTCCTCTGGGCCGCCGGTCACCCGGTCGGCTCGGTGCCACCTACCCGCCAGCACGGCCCGCGGGCCACGGGCTGGGGTTGCCCCCGGGCTGGCCTACTTGGTGTTGCTGCGCGTAGAGATTGCCGCGTTTCACCCCGGTCTGAACCGGCTCGTCTCTGTGGCTCTGATCCGCACCTTGCGGTGGAGAGGCGTTACCTCCTACGCTGCCCTGCGCAGTCCGGACGTTCCTCCAGCGCGCCCTTGCGGGCCTTGCGCCAGCGGCGGTCTGGCGGACTTCACATCCCAATTATGCGTCAACGCCGCTGCACATGCCATTGTCCCGGCCGGGGTGGCAACCCAAGTGCATGCGCGGCCCACTCACGGCAACCCCGGTCGGGACACCCAACGGCGACCGGAGCACCGTGGCTGTGCCCCGCGCCCGCAAGCGGTGCAACACCCACCCACCGTGCACCGTGACAACCGCACCACATCGGTGTGCGCTTACATGCGCACACCCCAGACGTAGCGCTGCGGTGGCGCAACCGCCACCCCCTCCTCAGCGGCGAGCTCGCCCCGCGTCTGTGGGAGACGCCGTGCCTGCCACGCCTCCAGCAAGCGCTGCGCGTGCTGCGCCAAGGTGTCGTCGGACAACTCCTGTGCTTTTTGCCGCGCCAGCGCCACCATCGCCTGTGCGTAGGCATAGTCGGTGGCCATCCACTCAATGTCGGTGATACGCCCCACTTTGCGGCGCAGGGCCACGTGCAAATGTGCTGCCGCAGCGGTCAGATCAATCGATGCCATCGGCCCCTCCTTCACGACACACGCGTTGGGGCGCAAGCAAGCTTCATGCCGCACGCCGCGCTCCGGCCTCGGACACACGCCGCCTCCCGACGCGACAGCGCCCAACTCCTCGCTATCATGCCGGCCTCGCCCGATGAACACGGGCCACGTGAGGTTGCCATGATCCGCATTGCCGAACTGAAACTGCCGCTGCAGGCGCTGCCCGTCGAGGCGCGCCGCGCCGCCGACGCGCCGGCCGAAACCGACGCCGACCGCACCCCGCAGCCGCACCCCATCGAGGCGCTGCGCACGCTGGCCGCCCAAGCGCTGGCGCTGCCCGAGTCGGCCATCGCCAACCTGCACGTGCACAAGCGCAGCTTCGACGCGCGCGGCACCGCGCTGCGGGCGGTCTATATCGTCGACGTGGCCTTGGCCGACCCCGCGCAGGAAGACGCCGTGTTGCAGCGCCTCGCGGGGCACGCGCATGTGCAGCGCACGCCGGACATGAGCTGGCAACCGCCGGCACGCGCCGCCGCCGACTGGACGCCCGCCGCGGACGAGCGGCCCGTGGTCGTCGGCTTCGGGCCGTGCGGGATCCTCGCGGCGCTGACGCTGGCCGAAATGGGGCTGCGCCCGATCGTGCTGGAGCGCGGTCGCCCGGTACGCCAGCGCACGAAAGACACCTGGGGCCTGTGGCGCCGGCGCGAGCTCAACCCGGACTCCAACGTCCAGTTCGGCGAAGGCGGCGCGGGGTTGTTTTCCGACGGCAAGCTCTACAGCCAGATCAAGGACCCGCGCCACCTGGGCCGGCGCGTCATGCAGGCCTTCGTCGACGCCGGCGCCCCGCCGGAAATTTTGTACGAAGCGCACCCGCACATCGGCACCTTCAAGCTGGTCAAGGTGGTCGAGGCGCTGCGCGCGCGCATCACCGCGCTGGGAGGCGAGATCCGCTTCGAGCAGCAGGTGGTCGACTTCGTGCTCGCGCCAGCCGGCGAGGGACGCTGGCGGCTGCAGGGCCTGCGCGTGCACGACCGCGGCGCGCACGGCACCGAATACGAACTGCCCGCGCAGCGGGTGATCCTGGCGCTGGGCCACAGCGCGCGCGATACGTTCGAGCGGCTGCACCAGCGCGGCGTGCGGCTGGAGCCCAAGCCCTTTTCCATCGGCGTGCGTATCGAGCATCCGCAGGGCATGATCGACCGCGCGCGCTGGGGCCGCCACGCAGGCCACCCGCTGCTGGGCGCGGCGGCCTACAAGCTCGTGCACCACGCCGCCAACGGCCGTGCCGTCTACAGCTTTTGCATGTGCCCGGGCGGCACGGTCGTCGCCGCCACCAGCGAAGCCGAGCGTGTCGTCACCAACGGCATGAGCCAGTACTCGCGCGCCGAGCGCAACGCCAACGCCGGGCTGGTCGTGGGCATCGGCCCGCAGGACTTCCCGCAGCACGACGCGGCGGCGTGGCGCGCCGCCTTTGGCGACGCGGCGGGCAGCCGCTACGCCGCCGAGGCGGCCGCGCTGCCCGACGGCGCCGTCCACCCGCTCGCGGGCGTGGTGCTGCAGCGCACGCTGGAAAGCGCCGCCTACCGCGCCGGTGGCGGCGGCTACAACGCGCCGGGACAGCTCGTCGGCGACTTTCTGGCCGGGCGGCCGTCCGCCACCTTTGGGGACGTGCTCCCCTCGTACAAGCCCGGTGTCACGCTGGGTGACCTGGCCACGGTGCTGCCCGACGACGCGGTGGCCGCGATGCGCGAGGCGCTGCCCGCCTTCGGCCGCCAGATCCGCGGCTACGACCGGGCCGATGCGGTCATGACCGGGGTCGAGACCCGCACCTCGTCACCGCTGCGCATCCCGCGCGGGCCCGACTACCAGAGCCTCAACGTCGAGGGCCTGTACCCGGCGGGCGAAGGGGCCGGGTACGCGGGCGGCATCCTCTCCGCCGGCGTGGACGGCGTGCGCGTGGCCGAAGCGCTGGGCTGCCACGTACTCGGCGTCACCCCGCCGCCACCGGACCGCGTCCCGCATGCAGGCGTTGCGTACGGCTGAACCGGCCTATTTCGTCAACCACCGGGCGCGAGGCGCGCCGGCGTAAGGGTGGACCGACGGCAGCGGCACACCACAACGACGCCACTGCCACCGTCCCCCGCGCATCACAGCGCCTGCAAGGCCGCGATGCGCTCCTCGATCGGCGGGTGCGTGGCAAAGAGCTTGCCGATCCCGCCGGTGATGCCCATCGCCTGCATGCCCTGCGGCAGCGCCCCGGGGTGCAGGCCGCCCAGCCGCGCCAGCGCGTTGATCATCGGCTGCTTGCGACCCATCAGCATCGCCGCCCCGGCGTCCGCACGGAACTCGCGCTGGCGGCTGAACCACGCGACGATGATCGCGGCCAGGAACCCGAGCACGATCTCCATCACGATGCTGGTGACCAGATACCCGATCCCGGGGCCGGACGATTCGCTGTCACCGCGGCGCAGGAAGCTGTCCACCACGTAGCCGATGACGCGGCTCAGGAACACGACGAAGGTGTTCATCACCCCTTGGATCAGCGTCATCGTCACCATGTCGCCGTTGGCGATGTGCGCCACCTCGTGCGCCAGCACCGCCTCCACCTCCTCGCGCGTCATGTTGGCGAGCAGCCCCGTGGAGACGCCCACCAGCGCGTCGTTCTTGAACGCGCCGGTGGCAAACGCGTTGGGTTCGCCCTCGTAGATGCCGACCTCGGGCATGCCGATGCCGGCCTGATCGGCCAGCTTGCGCACGGTGGCCAGCAGCCAAGCCTCGTCGGCGCTGCGCGGCTGGTCGATGATGACCATGCCCGTACTCCACTTGGCCATCGGCTTGCTCATCAGCAGCGAGATGAACGCGCCGCCAAAACCGATCACCAGCGAGAAGACGGCCAGCGCCGTCATGTCCAACCCGTTGGCGGTGAGGAAGCGGTCCACCCCGAGGATGCGGGTGGTGATCAACAACACCGCCATCACGGCGAGGTTGGTCAGAACCAGCAACAGAATACGTTTCATCGGGTCTCCGTCAGCGCGTTGGATCAAAACGAGGGCCCTGCGGGCGGCAGCCCTTGGAGGCACCCTTGCAGGTGAGGGTCACACCGCCGCCGTTCAAGCCCGGCGATAGTATCAGCGCTGGCTGATCCTTCCCGGGGTCGAGAGTTCCAGGCACCAAGCGCAGCACCGCCGAACCGGGCATGTCGGCGTCGCATGTCACAAAATCACCACAATGACACCCTCAGGCGCGCCGCAGGCCCGCCACTTCCTTATATCCTAGCGGCGCGCGAGCACGCGCTGCGCACTTGACCCAACGGGAGAGGCCCCATGATCGACCGCCAACGCAGGCTCTTGCTGTGCACCCCACTGTTGACCATGCTGGGGGCGGGCGCGGCTCGCAGTCAGCCCGCCGAGGCCCAGTGCATCGTCCCCGCGCAACCAGGCGGCGGCTTTGACCTGACGTGCCGTCTGGCCCAAAGCGCCTTAACCGACGGCGGACTGCTCCCCACCCCCTTGCGCATGGTTCACATGCCGGGCGGCGTCGGGGCCGTGGCCTATCACCACATCGTCAACCAGCGGCCAGCCGACGGCAACGTCATCGTGGCCTTCTCGGGTGGCTCGTTGCTGAATCTGGCTTTGGGCAAATTTGGCAACCACAGCGTGCGCGATGTGCGCTGGCTGGCCTCGGTGGGCACAGACTACGGGACCGTCATGGTGCGGGCCGACGCCCCCTACGCGAAGCTCAAGGCGCTCATCACCGCCCTCAAAGAGGACCCCAACAAGATCGTGATCGGTGGTGGGGGCTCGGTGGGCAGCCAGGATTGGTTCAAGGCAGCCCTGACCGCACGCGCCGCAGGCATTCCCACGGCCCGCATGCGTTACCTGGGCTTTGAGGGGGGCGGTGCCGCGATGACGGCACTGCAAAATGGCCATATCCAGGTTGTGATGGGCGACGCCTCTGAAGCCATCCAGTTCCTGGAGAAAAACACCCCCGTGCGGATACTGGCGGTCTACAGTCAGCAGCGGCTGCCGGGCCGCCTGGCCAATACCCCCACGGCGTTGGAGCAAGGCTTTGACATCGACTGGCCTGTCATTCGGGGCTTCTACATGGGGCCCAAGGTGTCGGAAACCGACTACCAATGGTGGGTGGCCGCCTTTAAAAAGGCCATGAGCGCTCCCGGCTTTGCCGCCTTGCAGCAACAGCGGGGATTGTTTCCGCTCGATCTGGTGGGGCCCGAGCTTGAGCGTTTTGTGAAAGAGCGCACCCGCGCCTACGCTCAACTGGTCAAAGAATTCGTTTTGGCGCATTGACCGCTCGGCCCCGCTGCGCCGCCGTCGCGGTGACAGCCGGCCGCACGGGCTGCGCCTCACGCCCCCACCACAGCCATCACCCCCATGCGCGTCTTGCTCGTCGAGGACGAACCCGAATTGGCCCGTTGGTTGGGCAAAACCTTGTCGCGGCACGCGGGCTTCGTCGTCGAGTGGGCCCATGATGGACAGCTCGCCGACCGCCGCTTGGCCACCGAAAGCTTCGATGCGGTCGTGCTGGATTTGGGTCTGCCCGGCATGGATGGACGCAGCGTGATTGCGCGCATGCGGGAGCGCGACGACCGCACACCGGTGTTGGTGCTCACCGCGCGCGACTCGCTGGCCGAACGCGTAGGCTCGCTGCTGGACGGAGCAGACGATTTTTTGCCCAAACCTTTCATGATCGAGGAGCTCCAGGCGCGCCTGCAGGCGCTGGTGCGCCGCTCCCGCGGCTTACAACACCCCCGGCTGGCATGCGGACCGCTGACCTACGATGTGGCCACGCAACGCTTCAGCGTGCACGGCGAGACGCTGGCGCTGTCGCCGCGTGAACACGCCGTGTTGCGTGCGCTTATCCAAAAGAGCGGCGAGCCGCTGAGCAAACAACAAATCCTCGAGCGCGTCTTTGCCGACGACGCCGACGTCAACTGCGAGGCCGTGGAGGTTTACGTACACCGCCTGCGCAAAAAACTCGCCGGCAAGGGCGCACAGATCGTGACGCTGCGCGGACTGGGCTACTGTCTGGAGCCCGAGCAACCGTGAAATCGTGGCAACGCCTGAGCCTCAAAGCGGTCTTGCTGGGGTGGCTCGTGCCGGGCCTGGTGCTGATCATGGGGCTGACGCTGTGGCGCTCCAATCAGCTGCTGCGCCAAGAGGTCGACGCCGCCTACGATCGCGCCCTGGCCGGGGCGCTGCGCGCCATCGATCTCAACGTCTCCACCGCCAGCGGTGGACTCGCCGTCGAGCAACCCTTCGTGCTGCTCGAATTTTTCGAGCTGACCACCAACGCGCGCGTGTATTTTCGCGTCGCTACCGAAGACGGCTTGGCCGAGATCGGCAGCCCCTTTCTGCCGCTGCCCGCCGAGCCCCTGCGCACGGGCGAGCCACGCTTTTACTACGCCATGCACGAGGACACACCGGTGCGCGTGGCGGCGCTGGCCCGCCCGGCCACACCGCCACTGCCCAACAACCCGACGACCCGCATCGTCTTGCAGGTGGCCGAAAGCGTGGGCACGCGAGAGATATTCCTGCGCCAGCTGCTGCGTCGCAGCATCGAGCGCGACCTCATCGGCATCGCCATGAGCGTGGTGCTATTGATCGTTGGCGTGGTGGTGGCGCTGCGGCCCTTGACACGGCTGCAACGCGAACTCGAGGCCCGGGCGGCAGACGACCTGCGCCCCATCGACGACACGGGTGTGCCCACCGAGGTACGGCCTCTGGTGGCGGCCGTCAATCGGCACATGGCGCGCTACGCCGACATGGCGCGCGCGCAGCGGCAGTTTCTCGACGATGCCTCGCATCAGCTGCGCACGCCGCTGAGCGTGCTGCGCACGCAAGTGGACTACGCGCTGCGCGAGCACGACATGGCCGAGGTGCACCGCGCCTTGCAGGCCATGCACGAGGGGTTGGATCGCGCCGTGCGCATGGTCAATCAGATGCTGGCGCTGGCGCGCGCCCGTGACGCGTCGCTGACCTTGCAGTCGTGGGTCCGCGAAACCGTGGACCTGAGTGCACTGGCGTGCGAGGTGGTGCGACTGCAGCTCCCGCAAGCCCGATCCAAGCGTCTGGACCTTGGGGTCGAAGCCCCGGATAACGGCCCGCTCATCCACGGCTGCGAATGGATGCTGCGAGAGGCCGTCGCCAACTTGCTCGACAACGCCATTCGCTACACCCCTGAGGGGGGATCGATCACGGTGGCGGTGCGCAGCCACAGCGGCTGCGTGTGGATCGAAATCGAAGATCAAGGCCCGGGCATGACGCCACACGACATCACACTGGCGGGCACACGCTTTCGGCGTGGAACAGCAGGCAAAGCGCTGCCGGGAGCCGGGTTGGGGCTGGCCATCGTGCACACCATCGCGCAGGCCCACGGCGCACGGCTGGAGCTGCGCAATCGAACGGACGGGCGCACCGGCTTGGTGGCGGCCTTGGTGTTTTCCCTAGGAGGTCCCGCGCATTCCGAAAGCTAACTGAAAGGCGGTGTTCGCTACCGTAGGCGCTCCCGACAAACAGACGGGCAACCCTCGACATTGGAGACATCGACGATGAACTGGAAAAACTGGCTACTTTCAACTGTCGTAGCACTGACGGGGTGGGCCACCGCAACCGTGCAGGCCGAGCCAGCGCGCCCCGAATGCGTCGCGCCCGCCCAGCCCGGCGGCGGCTTTGACCTCACCTGCCGTCTGGCTCAAACCGCCTTGGCCGACAGCGGCGCCCTCAAAACGCCGATGCGCATCTCCTACATGCCTGGCGGCGTGGGTGCCGTGGCCTACAACAACATCATCACCCAGCGCCCGGGGGAAGCCGGCACCATCGTGGCCTTCTCCGGCGGCTCGCTGCTGAACTTGGCTCAGGGCAAATTTGGCAAATACACGGTCGACGACGTGCGCTGGCTCGCCGCCATCGGAGCCGACTACGGGGTCATCATGGTGCGCGCTGACGGCCCCTACCAAGACCTCAAGGCACTCATGGCCGCGCTCAAGGGCGACCCCGGCCAAATCGTATTTGGCGGTGGCGGCTCGGTCGGCAGCCAAGACTGGATGAAAGCGGCTCTCACAGCCAAAGCCGCCGGCGTGGACTACAAGCGCATCCGCTACGTGGCGTTCGAAGGCGGAGGGGATGCGTTGACCGCGCTGCGTGGCGGCCACATCCACGTACAAATGGGCGACGCCTCCGAAGCCGCGCAAGCGCTCGAGGGTGGTGCCCCCGTGCGCGTGCTGGCCGTCTACAGCCAGAAGCGCCTGCCGGGCCGGCTCTCCAACGTGCCCACCGCGATCGAGCAGGGATTCGCTATCGATTGGCCCATCATCCGCGGCTTCTACATGGGGCCCAAAGTCTCGGACGCCGACTACCAATGGTGGGCGGCCGCCTTCAAAAAGGCGATGAGTGCGCCTGGCTTCGCTACCTTGCAGCAACAGCGCGGTCTCTTCCCCTTCGACATGGTGGGGGCTGAGCTCGACCGCTACGTCAAGGAGCGCACTCGCGCTTACGCCGAACTGGTCAAAGAATTCGGCCTGTCCAAGTAACCCCCCGCTCGACCCCGCCGCTGCACGCCGCAGGCGGCGGGGTTCGTGTATCTTTCTGTACATCTGCACATCTGTACCGACAGGAAGCGCCCCATGTTTCTGAACGACCGTGTGCTGGGGCTGTTTGCCCTGCTGCTGGCCGCGCTGCTGGCCTGGAAGGGCTGGGACTTGCAGGCCCCCTTCTCCTACGAGCCCGTCGGTCCGCGCGCCTTTCCGCTGCTGCTGGCGACCGTCATCGCCGGCTGCGGCGCGTGGCTGCTCGTGCGCGGCCGCGAACACGCCGAGCCCAACCCCCCGGGGGCCAACACACGCATCGCCGCCATGGCCGCGCTGGTCACGGGCTATGCGCTGGCCTTTGTGAGCCTGGGCTTCATCGTGTCCACCGCGCTCATGGCCACGCTCGTCGGCCGCCTATTCGGGGGCCGTTGGCACCACTGCGCCATCGGCGGCGCGGGCCTGGGACTGGGCCTTTACCTGCTGTTCGACAAGGTGTTTGAGGTGGTCCTGCCCATGGGCGTGCTGAATTTCGGGAGCTAAAGAATGGATGTTTTGCAACACCTGGGGCTGGGTTTTGGTGTGGCCCTCTCCCCGACCAACTTGCTGGTAGCCGCCGTCGGGGCTTTCTTGGGGACGGTGGTCGGGGTGCTGCCGGGCCTGGGCCCCATCAACGGCGTGGCCATGCTGGTACCCATCGCTTTTGCGATGAACCTGCCGCCCGAAACATCGCTGATACTGCTGGCAGCGGTCTACGTCGGTGCAGAGTACGGTGGGCGCATCACTTCCATTTTGCTCAATGTGCCGGGCGAAGCCGCCGCGGTCATGACCACGCTCGACGGCTACCCCTTGGCCCGCCAAGGCATGGCCAGCGTGGCCCTGTCGCTGTCGGCTTGGGCTTCCTTTATCGGCTCAACCGTGGCGATTCTGGGCGTGGCCGCTTTTGCACCGCTGGTGGCCAAATGGGCGCTGGCCTTCGGTCCGGCCGAGTACTTTGTGTTGATGGTGTTTGCCTTTTGTGCCCTGAGCAGCCTGCTGGGCGACCAACCGGTCAAAGGCGTACTAGCAGCGACCATCGGCCTGGCGATCGCCTGCGTGGGGGTGGACGCGAACTCGGGCGTCTACCGCTACACCTTTGATCTGCCCGAGCTGGCCGATGGCATCGATTTCGTCGTCGTGGTCATCGGTTTGTTTGCCATCGCCGAAATGCTGCAAATGCTGGAGAACCTGCTCACCGGGCAGAAGGTCGAGGTGCCCCCGGGCGAACGCAAGCTCTTCAACTGGCGCGAGCTGCGGCTGACGTGGTGGACCACCGTGCGCTCGGCGCTGATGGGCTTTGGCATTGGCGTGCTGCCCGGAGCCGGAGCCAGCGTCGCCTCGGCCGTGGCCTATGCCAACGAAAAGCGCTTGCACGAAGGCAAAGACCCCAATGCCCGATTTGGTCAGGGTGACTTGCGTGGACTGGCCGCGCCGGAAGCCGCCAACAACAGCGCCGCCACCGGCTCCTTCATCCCCATGCT
Source organism: Tepidimonas taiwanensis (assembly GCF_020162115.1). Lineage (NCBI taxonomy): Bacteria > Pseudomonadati > Pseudomonadota > Betaproteobacteria > Burkholderiales > Tepidimonas > Tepidimonas taiwanensis. The sequence continues at coordinate 2,316,406 of NZ_CP083911.1, forward strand.
CACGCTGGGCGTGCCCGGCTCGGGCACCACGGCGGTGATGATGGGGGCCCTCACGCTCTACAACATCACCCCCGGCCCGGTGCTCTTCGACGCCCAGCCTGCACTGGTGTGGGGTCTCATCGCCTCACTCTTCATCGCCAACGTGATGCTCTTCATCATGAACGTGCCCATGGTGCGCGTCTTCGCCGCGATGCTGGCCATCCCCGGCTGGCTGCTGGTGCCGGGCATCCTGGCGGTGAGCTTCATCGGCGTGTACGCGCTCAGCTCCAGCACCTTCGATCTGCTGCTGATGGTGGGCATCGGCGTGGTCGGCTACGGCCTGCGCAAAATGGGCCTGCCGATGGCCCCGATGGTGCTGGGCGTGGTGCTCGGTGGCTTGATGGAGCAAAACCTGCGCCGTGCGCTGTCGATCACCAACGGCGAGCTGCACATCCTGTGGTCCAGCCCGGTGACGATGGGGTTGTGGATGTTGGCCGCGGCCGTGCTGGTGGTGCCACCGCTGCTGCGCGCACGCAGGCACCGTCGCTCGGCCACCACGCCCCGCGGCGACGCGCTCGCCCAGCGCACACAGTGACAAGTGACAGCACCCCAACACCGGCTCGGGATGCGCCTGAGCCGGTCGCGGGCGGTGGCGCACAGCGCACGACTGGGGAGATCGCTCAAGCCACCAGCCGCCAGCGCAGCGTCTCGCCGCCGCGTAGCGGCTTGACCACCGCCTCGCCGAACGTGTACGACTCGGGCAGCGTCCACGCCTCGCGCCGCAGCGTCACGCGCGTGGTGTTGCGCGGCAGGCCGTAGAAATCCGGTCCGTGGAAGCTGGCGAACGCCTCCAGCCGGTCCAGCGCGCCCGCCGCCTCGAACGCCTCCGCATACAGCTCCAGCGCGGCCGGCGCCGTGTAGCACCCGGCGCATCCCGTGGCGTGCTCCTTCAGGCGCGCGGGGTGCGGGGCCGTGTCCGTGCCCAGGAAAAAACGCGGGTCACCGCTGGTCGCGGCGGCCACCAGCGCGCGGCGGTGCTCCTCGCGCTTGAGCACGGGCAGGCAGTAATAGTGCGGCCGGATGCCACCGGTGAAGATCGCGTTGCGGTTGTAGAGCAGGTGGTGCGCCGTGATGGTCGCCGCGAGATGCCGCGGCGCCGCGGCGACGTACTGCGCTGCCTCCTTGGTCGTGATGTGCTCGAGCACGATGCGCAGCTCGGAAAAGTCGCGCCGCAGCGGCTCGAGCACCCGCTCGATGAAGACCGCCTCGCGGTCGAAGATGTCGATCTCGCCGTCGGTCACCTCGCCGTGCACGAGCAGCAGCACGCCCTCGCGCTGCATCGCCTCGAGCGTCCGATACGTCTTGCGGATGTCGGTCACGCCGGCGTCGCTGTTGGTCGTGGCGCCCGCCGGGTAGAGCTTGACCGCCACCACCCCCGCCTCGCGCGCGCGGCGGATTTCCTCCGGCGGCAGGTTGTCCGTCAAATAGAGCGTCATCAGCGGCTCGAACGCCATGCCCGCCGGCAGTGCGGCGAGGATGCGCTGCCGGTACGCCACCGCCTGCGCGGCGGTGGTCACGGGCGGCTTGAGGTTCGGCATGACGATGGCGCGCGCGAACTGCGCGGCCGTGTGCGGCACCGTCGTGGCCAGCGCTGCGCCATCGCGCAGGTGCACGTGCCAATCGTCGGGGCGGGTGAGCGTGAGTTCGGCGGCGGTATCCATTGCCTGCGATTGTCGCACCCCTGCCACGGACCCGTCGCGGGCCACGCGCTACAACAACACCACGCACGCCCCACTGGCCCCGCCGCACGGCGGGCACGACTCGCACTCGACGCGGTGGCACCCACCATCGAGGCCGCCCCCGCACGGCGGGCACGACTGGCTCAGTGCGACAGGATCTTGTTGAGGAAGTCTTTGGTGCGCGGCTGGCGCGCGTCCGGGTTGCCGAAGAACTCCTCCTTCGGACAGTCCTCCAGGATCTTGCCACCGACGTCCATGAAGATGACGCGGTCGCTCACCTTGCGCGCAAAGCCCATTTCGTGCGTCACGCACATCATCGTCATGCCCTCCTGCGCCAGGCCGATCATGACGTCGAGCACCTCGCCCACCATCTCCGGGTCGAGCGCGCTGGTGGGCTCGTCGAACAGCATCACGATCGGGTCCATCGACAGCGCCCGGGCGATCGCCACACGCTGCTGCTGACCGCCGGAGAGCTGCCCCGGGTACTTGTCCTTGTGCGCCATCAGGCCCACGCGCTCCAGGTACTTCAGGCCGTGCTTTTTGGCGTCCTCGGGGTTGCGGCCCAGCACCTTCACCTGCGCCAGCGTCAGGTTCTCCGTCACCGTCAGGTGCGGAAACAGCTCGAAGTGCTGAAACACCATCCCGACGTGGCTGCGCAGTTTGGGCAGGTTGGTCTTCGGGTCGTGCACCGGCTCGCCGTTGACCCAGATTTCCCCCTGCTGGATCGGCTCCAGCGCGTTGATGGTCTTGATGAGCGTGGACTTGCCCGAACCGGACGGCCCGCACACCACGACCACCTCGCCCTTGCGGATGGTGGTGGAGCAGTCGTTGAGCACCTGCACGGGGCCGTACCACTTGGAGACGTTTTTCAGTTCGATCATCGGTCGTTCCATGACGACATCCTTCCGATGGGGGCGGGGTCAGCGGATGATGGCGATGCGCGCGTGCAACCGCTTGACCAACGCCGAGAGGCTGTAGCAAATGACGAAGTACACGACCGCGGCGGCGAGATACGCCTCGATCGGGCGGCCGTAGTTCTTGCCGGCGATCTCGAAGCCCTTGAGCAGGTCATACGCGCCGATCGCGTACACGAGCGAGGTGTCCTGAAACAGGATGATGGTCTGCGTCAGGAACACCGGCAGCATGTTGCGAAACGCCTGCGGCAGGATGACGTAGCGCATGTTTTGCCCGTACGTCAGCCCGAGCGCCTGGCCGGCGTAGACCTGGCCGCGCGGGATCGACTGGATGCCCGCGCGCACGATCTCGCTGAAGTACGCCGCCTCGAACGCGATGAAGGTGATCACCGCCGACGCCTCCGCGCCGATGGGCCGGCCGATCACGAACGGCACCAGCAGGAAGAACCACAGGATCACCATCACCAGCGGAATGCTGCGCATGCCGTTGACGTAGACCGTCGCCGGCCACACCAGCCACGCGCGGCCTGAGAGGCGCATCAACGCCAGCACCGTGCCGAACGCCACGCCGCCCAGCGTCGCCACCACCGTCAGCATCAGGCTGAACTGCAGGCCTTTGAGGACGAAGTTGCTGATGACGTCCCAGTTGTAGAAAGACCAGTCGAGCGTCAGCATCTCAGTGCCCCCCTGCCGCGCCGCTGGCGATGAAACCCGGCACGCGCACGCGCCGCTCGATCCAGGCCATCAGCCGGTTGATGGCGAAGGCCGAGACGATGTACAGCCCCGTGACCGCGAGGTAGATCTCGATGCCGCGCGAGGTTTCCTCCTGCGCCTGCATCGCAAACATCGTCAGCTCCGCCACCGACACCGCAAACGCCACCGAGGAGTTTTTGAAGATATTCATCGTCTCGCTCGTCAGCGGCGGGATGATGATGCGAAACGCCATCGGCAGCAGCACGTGGCGGTACGCCTGAGCGGTGGTGAGCCCCAGCGCCAGCGCCGCGTAGCGCTGCCCGCGCGGCAGCGACTGGATGCCGGACTTGACCTGCTCGGCGATGCGCGCCGACGTGAACAGCCCGAGCGCGATCACCACCAGCACGAACCCCGGCACGCCCTTGAGCGCGGGGATCAGCGCCGGAATCACGTGGTACCACAGAAAAATCTGCACCAGCAGCGGAATGTTGCGAAACAGCTCCACCCAGGCGTTGCCGAATCGCACGACCCAGGGGCTGTGGGGCAGCGTGCGCAGTGTGCCAATGACGCTGCCCACGACGAGCGCCAGCAACAGCGCCAGCACCGACACCGACACCGTCCAGCCCCACGCCGACAGCATCCACTCAAGGTAAGTGATGTCGCCGCCCGGGCCGAAGCAGCGCGGCTGCACCTCGCGGGTGATGGTGTCCTCGCAGAACACCTGCCAATCCCATTGCATGCGATGAGCTCCCGTCCGAAAACAAAAGACCCCGGCGCGCGAGGCGCGCTCGGGGTTCGAGGACTCACGAGGCCGCGCTTACTTGGCCGCGTAGGCCTCCATCGGCCGATCATTCGGGTTGGCGATCGCCGCCTTGAGCGTGTCGCTCATCGGCATGTTCATCTTCACGCCGTTGGGCGGCGTCGGCTGCATGAACCACTTGTCGTAGATCTTGTTGATTTCACCGGACTTCATCATCGCGATGATCGAGTCGTCCACCGCCTTCTTGAAGGCCGGGTCGTCCTTGCGGAACATGATCGCGATCGGCTCGACGCTGAGCACTTCACCGACGATCTTGAAATCGGCCGGGTTCTTCGAGCGCGCGATCAGGCCAGCCAGCAGCGAGCCGTCCATCACGAACGCGTCCGCGCGGCCCGACTCCAGCAGCAGGAAGCTGTCGGCGTGGTCCTTGCCGTAGACCTCCTTAAAGTCCACACCGGCGGCACGCTCGTGCTTGCGCAACGTCTGCACCGAGGTCGTGCCGGTGGTGGTGGCGACGTTCTTGCCGTTGAGGTCCTTGATCGAGTTGATGCCGGAGTTGGCTTTGACCGCGATGCGCACCTCCTCGACGAAGGTGGTCACGGCAAACGCGACGTCACGCTGGCGCGCCTGGTTGTTGGTGGTGGAACCGCACTCGATGTCGACGGTGCCGTTTTGCACCAGCGGAATGCGGTTTTGCGAGGTGACAGGCTGGTACTTGATGTCCAGCTTGGCCAGGCCGAGCTGCTTCTGGATGTCGCCCAAGACGCGCTGGCAGATCTCGACGTGGTAGCCGGTGTACTTGCCATCGCCCAGCGTGTACGAGAGCACGCCGGACGATTCGCGCACGCCCATCGTCACCGTGCCGGTGGACTTGATCTTGGCCAGGGTGTCGTTGGCTTGGGCGTGGGCGGCGGTGGCCGCCAGCGCCGTGATGGCCAGGGCCAGCAGAGACTTCTTCATGCTGTCATCCTTTCCTTGTGGGTAAACAGTAAAGCGAATCTTACTCGCCTTCCGGCACGATCCGGCCCCGGGCAAACCCACCCCGCCGGCGCGCGGGGTCATGCCAGTCCGGTGCCGAGGCGCTGCACGTCCTCCCACAGCCGTTGCGCGGCAGGCTTGTGCCGTCCGCCGCGGGCGCGATAGAGCCGGATATCGAGTTCACCCTGCCACGTGCCGGACGCCGGGGCCGCGGGCACGAGGCGCCCATCGGCCAGCGCCGGCTGCACCGCGCTCGCCGGCAGGAACGCCACACCATGCCCCTCGATCGCCATCGCCTTCAGGCTCTCGGCCATGTCCGTCTCGTACACGCGCTCCAAGTGCACGGGCTGCGGGGCCTGCCGCAGCACCCAGTCCACGACGCGCCCGAGGTACGCCCCCGGCGCGTAGGCCAGGTACGGCACCGGCGCGCGCGGCGTGCCCGGCAGCCGCACAAGGGGCTGGCCATCGGGGCCGGGGCGGCTGAACGGCGCGAGCACCTCGCGCCCGAGCGGCAGCATCTCGTAGCGACCGGCGTCCAGCTCGATCGGCTGCGACGCGTGGTGGTACGCGAGCAACAGGTCACACCCCCCCTCGGTCAGGCGCATCACCGCGTCGTGCACGTTGAGCGCGACCAGCCGCGTCTTGATCGGGCCCAGCGCCGCGCGCAGCCGCGACAGCCACGTCGGAAAGAACGTGAACGCCAGCGTGTGCGGCACCGCGAACTCGATCACGTCCTTGGCCACCGCGGTGTGCTGACGCAGCAGCGCGCGCGTGGTCTGCAGCGTCTGCAGGATCTCGATCGCCTGCGCGTACAGCGTCTGGCCGGCTTCCGTGAGGCGCGTCGGGTACGACGAGCGATCGACCAGGTCCACGCCGGCCCACGCCTCCAGTGACTGGATGCGGCGCGAAAACGCCGGCTGCGTCACGTGGCGCAACTGGGCCGAGCGGCTGAAGCTGCGCGTCTCGGCCAGGCTGACGAAGTCCTCCAGCCACTTGGTTTCCATCGTGTCCTCCGTTCGGTGGGGCCGCGGCGCTCACGGCGTGTCGGCGCCGCTTTGCTGCAACGCCCACATCTGCGCGTAGCGCCCGCCGCGCGCCAGCAGCTCGGCGTGGCGGCCGCGCTCGACGACGCGGCCGTGCTCCAGCACGACGATCTCGTGCGCGTCCGCGATGGTCGAGAGGCGGTGCGCGATCACCAGCGTCGTGCGGTCGCGCGCGAGCCGCCGCAGCTCGGCCTGGATCGCGCGCTCATTGGCCGAATCGAGCGCCGACGTCGCCTCGTCCAGGATCAGGATCGGCGGGTTTTTCAGCAGCGTGCGCGCGATGGCCACACGCTGCTTTTCGCCGCCGGAGAGCTTGAGGCCGCGCTCGCCGACCACCGTCTGCCACCCCTGCGGCAACCGCTCGATGAAGTCCAGGATGTGCGCGGCGCGCGCGGCCTCGCGCACCTCCTCGTCGCTGGCGCTGGGGCGGCCGTAGCGGATGTTGTACTCGATCGTGTCGTTGAACAGCACCGTGTCCTGCGGCACGATGCCGATCGCGCGCCGCAGGCTCGCCTGCGTGACGTCGCGCACGTCGTGCCCGTCGACGGTGATGCGCCCGGCCGCGGCCCGCGCGGCGGCGGCGTCGCCCGGGCGGCCCACGTCGTAGAAGCGGTACAGCAGCCGCGCCAGCGTCGATTTGCCCGACCCCGACGGCCCCACCACCGCCACCGTCTGCCCGGCCGGGATGACCAGATCGACGCCGTGCAGGATCTCCCGCTCGCGCTCGTAACCGAAGTGCACGCCCTCGAAGCGCACTTCCGGCGCGCGCGTGAGCACCAGCTCGCGCGCATTCGGTGCATCGCGCACCTCGCACTCGCGCGCCAGCAGATCGAACATCCGCCCCAGGTCCGTCAAGCCCTGGCGGATCTCGCGGTACAGCACGCCCAAAAAGTTGAGCGGCATGTACAGCTGGATCATGAAGGCGTTGATCATCACCAGATCGCCCAGCGTCATGCGCCCTTCGGTCACCGCCAGCGTCGCGCGCCACAGGATCGCCACCAGCGCCACGACGATGATGAGCTGCTGCCCGGCGTTGAGCAGCGACAGCGACGCCTGCGTGCGCAGCCGGGCGCGCCGCAGCCGCTCCAGGCTCTCGGCGTAGCGGCGCGCCTCCCACGCCTCGTTGTCGAAATATTTGACCGTCTCGTAGTTGAGCAGCGCGTCGATCGCGCGCGTCTGGCTCGCGGACTCGAGTTCGTTCATCTGGCGCCGGATGCCCGTACGCCACTGCGTGATCTTGACGGTGAAGACCACGTACAGCCCCAACGCCGCGGCCGTCACCCAGACGTACCACGCCTCGAAGCGCGTGCCCAGCAGCGTCAGCACCAGCGCCACCTCGATCAGCGTGGGCACCACGCTGTAGAGCGAGTACGAGATCAGCGACTGCACCGCGCGCGTGCCGCGCTCGATATCGCGCGTGAGGCCCCCGGTCTGCCGCTCGAGGTGGAAGCGCAAGCTCAGCGCATGTAGGTGTTCGAACACCTGCAGCGCGATCGTGCGCGCCGCGCCCTCGGTCGCCTTCATGAAGACGAGCTCGCGCAGCTCCGCCAGCACGCTGCTGGCCAGCCGCAGCCCCCCGTACGCGAGGACGAGCCCCACCGGCACCAGCACCACGCCGCTGGCCGCCACCGACAGGCCCGGCAACGGCGTGAGCGCATCGATCAGGGCCTTGAGCAGCAGCGGCACCCCGACCGTGGCGACCTTCGCCGCGACCATCAGCGCGATCGCCAGCACCACCCGCCAGCGGTACGTCCACAGATAAGGCAGCAGGCGGCGCAGCGTCTGCGCGTCGCTGCGAGGCACATCCTGACCCCGAGCCACACCCACTCCGGCCGCATACACAGCGCGCGACGTCGCCTCTCGCATCATCGACAATAGCCCGTTATGACAGACAACATCGTACCCTCGCCCCAAGCCACCCCTGCCCCCGAAGGAGGCTTGCCCCAGGATAAAGAACTCGTTTTACGCGTCATCCCCATGCCCGCCGACGTCAACGCCAACGGGGACATCTTCGGCGGCTGGGTGATGGCACAGGTGGATCTCGCCGGCTCCGTGATTCCCGCGCGCCACATGGGCGGGCGCTTTGCGACCGTCGCGGTCAACCAGTTCCTGTTCAAGCAGCCGGTCAAGGTCGGCGATCTGCTGAGCTTTTTCGCCACACTGGTGCGGGTGGGCAACACCTCCATCACGGTACAAGTGGAGGTGTGGGCCGAGCGCCAGCGCCCGCACTACCAATGCGTGAAGGTGACCGAGGCGACACTGACTTATGTCGCGATAGACGAGCAGGGGCGGCCGCGCCCCGTGCCACGGCCGCCGACCACCGCGCCCGAGGGCAACGCCACCGCCTGAGCCCACCGCCGTGGCCATCGCCCGCGACCCGTGATAGCACCGACCGCGAAAAAATTGGCAAAAAATCGGCCGCCCGGGCGACACGCCCGGGCGGCCAAAAGTCCATCAGGACGTCGTTGGGAACCGTGCCGGAACCGCCACCGTGGTGACGGGTCATCTGCTGTCACCGGCCCCGTGGGAGGCCGACACGCCCCGGTGCAATCCGGGGCCGTGTCGATCCACGAACGCCCCGTTAGTTGTGTGTGTATGAGCGGGGCGATGAGCGTGTGACAGCGCTGAAAAGCATTGTATGATCAAAATGCGCGATGGCGGCTCCCCCATTTGGGGGAGGAGAGGTCGCCGCGATGGCATTTGGCCCCGGGGTGTTCCCCAAAGCCCAGCGCGACTCGCCGCGCCGCCCACCCACGGCCCGCGCGACACGTGCCGTCGGTGCCTTCATGCGGTCGGCACATTGCCTGACGCTGGCTTCGCCATACGGCGTCCCACCCATGACACCAACACCAGAACCGGCACGCCCAGCAGCGTCGTCAGCACGAAAAAGCCCGGGTACCCCAGCGCATCGACCATGCCGCCCGAATAGCCTCCCAACGCCTTCGGCAGCAGCGTCATGAGCGAGCTGAAGATTGCGTACTGCACCGCGGTGAAGCGCACCTGCGTCAAACTCGACAAAAACGCCACGAACGCCGCGCTGGCAAAGCCCGCGGCCAGGTTGTCCGCCGCCACCACCGCGTACAGCATCGCGCGCTCGGGCCCGACGAGCGCCAGCGCGACGAACCCGAGGTTGGTCAGCGCCGACAGCACCGCCCCCCACCACAGCGCGCGCAGCACGCCCAGCCGCGTCGCCAGCACGCCGCCCAGAAAACCACCCGCGATGCTGACGACGACGCCAAACGTCTTCACCGCGGTGGCGATGTCCGGCTTGGAAAACCCCAGGTCCTGGTAGAACACGTTGGAAATGACGCCGAGCACGATGTCCGAGATGCGGTACAGGCCCACCACCGCCAGCAGCAGCACCGCATCCGCCCAGCCATGGCGCACGAAGAACGCCAGCACCGGCTCGACCCAGGTCTCGCGCGCCGCGTCGCGGCTCGCCACCCCCGCGCGCACCAACAACGCGCCCAAGCCGAACGCCGCCGCCAGCGCGAGCGCCAGCCGCAGCGCCTCCAGCGCCAGCGTCAGCAACGGCCCGCGGGTGGCCTGCCCCGCCTCCGACGGCTCCCATCCCTGCCCCACGCCCCAAAACACCGCGACGAACGCCGCCACCGCGCACAAAAAGACCGCCAGCAGCCGGCCGTGGGCGGATGACGGGCGGGGCACCGCAGCCTGCGGCACCCGCGGCTCCGGCGCGACCAGCGTCGCCACCAGGCCAACCGCCATCGCCAGCGCCGCCGTCGCGTAGGCGGCGCCCCACGCCGCATAGTCGTAGGCGCCCTTGCTCGACCCCCACGCCGACGCCAGAAACAGCACCCCCGCGCCGGCCACCACCATGCCGACGCGATACCCCGCGATATACGCCGACGACAGCACGCCCTGCCACGCCGGTGGCGCGATCTCGATGCGGTAGGCGTCGATGACAATGTCCTGCGTCGCCGACATGAACCCCAGCAGCACCGCGAACGCCGCCATGCGCGCGAGCGCCGCCGACCCCTGGGCAGGGTCGGTCGCGGCCATGCCGAGGATCGCCCCGACGACCCCGAGCTGCGCCAGCAGCAGCCACGCGCGCCGCCGGCCCAGCCGCGCCGTCAGCCCCGGCAGCGGCAGCCGGTCCACCAGCGGCGCCCAGATGAACTTGAACGAGTATGCCAGCGCCGCCCAACTGAAAAACGTCACCGCGCGCCGCTCGACGCCCGCCTCCCCCAGCCACAACGACAGCGACGAAAAAATCAACAGCAACGGCAGCCCCGCCGAAAACCCCAAGGCCGCCATCACCGCCACGCGCCAGTCCCACAGCAGCCGCCAGCCGGTGGGGGCGGCGGGGGCGGGATCGGTCGGCGGCGCGGAGGCGGGGGCAGAGGACATGGCAGACAGCAGCAGAAATCGGTGACAACCGTTACATCGGGTCACGCAGGGCCAGCGCCGATTGTGCCTATGATGTGCGCATGTGCTGGCTGTGTGATGCGCGAAGGGGCCCGTTGGCGCGACGGGGGTTTCTGCGGGCGGCCGCCGCAGCCGCGGGCGCGGCTGCGCTGGTGCCGGCCCAGGCCCAGGTGGAGGTCGGTCCGCCGTCCTGGGCGCGCACACTGGTGCTGGCCACGCAGCTCGAGGGCGCGGCCGCGCAGCAGTACGCCCAAATGCTCGCGCAAGCGCGTGCCAAGGGGGCGCTGGCGCCAGACGACCACCCCCAGGTGCGGCGGCTGCGCGCGATCGCGCGCCGCCTCATCCCCCACGCACTGCCGTGGAACGAGCGCGCGCGCCGGTGGCGCTGGGAAGTCAACCTGATTGCCAGCAAGCAGATCAACGCGTTTTGCATGCCCGGCGGCAAGATCGCGTTTTTCACCGGCATCCTCGACCAGCTCCAGCTCGGCGAGGACGAGGCCGCGATGGTCATGGGCCACGAGATGGCGCACGCGCTGCGCGAGCACGCGCGCGAGCGCATCGCCAAGACGTACGTCACGGGTTTCGGTCTGTCGCTGGGGACACAGCTGCTCGGGCTGGGTGACCTGGGGCGGCTCGCGGCCGACCTCGGCACCCAGCTGCTCAGCCTGAAGTTCAGCCGCGAGGACGAAACCGAGGCCGACCTCGTCGGGCTGGAACTCGCCGCGCGCGGTGCCTACGACCCCCGCGCCAGCGTCACGCTGTGGCAGAAAATGGCCCGCGCCGCCGGCGACAACGGACTCGAGTTCCTCTCCACCCACCCGAGCGGCCCCAACCGCATCCGCGAGCTGGAAGCCAACATCCCCAAAGTCGAGGCGCTGTACGAGCAGGCCCGCCGGGCGGGCTGAGCCGCTTTCCTCAGCCTCGCGGGGCAAAGCCAGCCGGCGCGTGCCGCGCGCCAAAGCTTGCACCCGACCGAGGGCCGCACCCGGTGCGCACCGCATGTGCGCGAAAGCGCCGGGCTAAGTGCCCCCCACGAACGGGTTGGTGCGGCGCTCGCGGCCGAACGTGCTCTCCGGCCCGTGGCCCGGGATGAACACCGTGTCGTCGCCCATCGGCCACAGGCGCTGCGTGATGCTGTCGATCAGCTGCTGGTGGTCGCCGCCCGGGAAATCCGTGCGGCCGATGCTGCCGGCGAAGAGCACGTCGCCAACAAAGGCGCGCTTGGCCTCGGGCGAATAAAACACCACGTGCCCCGGCGTGTGCCCCGGGCAGTGGCGCACCTGCAGCGCGCACGCGCCCACCGTCACCGTGTCACCATCGTGCAACCAGCGCGTGGGCGCAAAGCCCCACGCCGGCGGAAAGCCGAACATGCGGCTTTGCTGCGGCAGGGCGTCGATCCAGAACTGGTCCCCGGGGTGCGGGCCGATGATGGGCAACCCGAGGCGCTCGGCCAGCTCGCCCGCGCCGCCGGCGTGGTCGATGTGCGCGTGCGTCAGCCAGATCTGCCGCAGGTCCAGCCCCAGCCGCTCGGCCTGCGCCAGCACATCGTCCAGATCGCCGCCGGGGTCGATGACCGCCGCCTCGCGCGTCGTGTCGCACCACACCAGCGAGCAGTTTTGGGCAAACGGCGTGACGGGGATGGTCTGGTAGCGCAGCATGGCGGGCATTGTAGGGTGGACATGGACGAGCACACCGACGCCCCCCACACGCGCACTATGCGCGACAATCCGGCCCATGGCACCGCACCCATCGTCCCCCGCCCGCATCGCGCTGGTCACCGGCGCCGGCAGCGGCATCGGCCGCGCCTGCGCGATCGCCCTGCTGCACGACGGCTGGACCGTGTGGCTCGTCGGCCGGCGTGCCGACGCGCTGCAGGCCACCGCCGCCGAGGCCGACGCCGCCCAGCCCGGCGCAGCCGCGCGCGCGCACGTGGCACCGGCCGACGTCACCGACCCCGCCGCGGTGCGGGCGGTGTTCGACAGGGTGCGCGCGACGCACGGACGGCTCGATCTGCTGTTCAACAACGCCGGCATCTTCACCCCACCCGCCACGCCCGACGCGCTGGCGCTGGACGACTGGCACCGCGCGGTGCACACCAACCTCAACGGGGCGTTTTACTGCCTGCGCGCGGCCTTCGGGCTGATGCGCGAGCAACACCCGCGCGGCGGACGCATCATCAACAACGGCTCCATCTCCGCCCACACCCCGCGCCCCGGCTCGATCGCCTACACCGCGACCAAGCACGCCATCACGGGGCTGACCAAAGCGGCGGCACTGGACGGCCGTGCGTTCGACATCGCCGTGGGCCAGATCGACATCGGTAACGTCGCCAGCGACATGACGACGGCGATGGCCGCCGGCGTCCTGCAGGCCGACGGCAGCGTCCGGCCCGAGGCGCGCATGGACATGGACGCCGTGGTGCAGACTTTCATGACCATGGCGCGGCTGCCGCTGGAGGCGAACGTGCTCTTTGCCACCGTCATGGCCACCAAGATGCCGTTCGTCGGGCGGGGGTGAAGCGCAACCCCACCCCGCACAAACATTCCCGCGATGAGCGGTGCGGACAGCGCAATCGGCCACGGCGAGGGTCGATGCCGCAACACGCAACCGGCTGGAACAGCCCCCTTTGTCACGACCGCAGCGGCAGCGCGCTCGTGCATTTGATTTCGTCCAGGCAGACGCTAGAGCGCACGCCGTTGACGCCCGGCAACTGCGCCAGCGTGCCGAGCAGGAAATCCGACAGGCGCTTGAGGTCCTGCGCCACGACCTTGAGCACGTAGTCGAAGTCGCCCGTCACCGCGTAGCACTCTTGCACCTGTGCCATGTCGCGCACCCGCTCGCGAAAGCGCTCCACCTCGCGGATGTGGCCGCGCTCCATCGTCACGTGCACGAAGGCCGTCACCCCCAGCCCCAGGCGCGGCGCGTCCAGCCGCGCCTCGTAGCGGCGGATCAGCCCCAGCTCCTCCAACCGACGGTGGCGCCGACTGCACTGCGCGGGCGAGAGCTGCACCGCATCCGCCAGCGCCTGGTTGCTGATGCGGCCATCCTCCTGCAGGCAAGCCAGGATGCGCAGGTCCATCGCGTCCAGCGTGGCGTCGTTCCCCATCACTTCACTCCTTCACATACCGCCCCAGCCCGACGTCCGTCTCGGTACAGCAGCCATATATCGCGATAAGCAAACATCGCCGTTGCTCCGTGGGCTGCGTCAGTTTATGATCAACAAGGTATTGGTGCTGGCGCGGGGATTGCTTGTGCGGGGATCAATGACGTGAAACCCTCTGAAGCCTTGGCAGCGAACCGTGCCGCGATTCGACACGTGGTCGAGTCTCACCGCGCCCACAATGCGCGCGTGTTCGGCTCTGTCCTGCGCGGTCAGGACACCGACAGCAGCGATCTGGACATCCTCATTGACCCGACGCCAGAAATGACCCTGTTTGACATCGGCGCGATCCGCCACGAACTCCGCAAACTGCTCGGTGTGCCGGTGGACGTTCTGACGCCCAACGCCCTGCCCGACAAATTCCGGGCTGCGGTGCTCGCGCAGGCCCGTCCGGTATGACCCGAGACCCGCAGCGCCTTGCCGACTACCTTGCGCACATCGCAGAGGCCATCGAACGCATCGACCGCTACACCGATGGCATGGACGAAATGGCCTTCCTGAACAACGAGTTGGTACAGGACGCCGTGATCCGCAACATCGAGATCATCGGGGAGGCCAGCAACAACATCGAGAAGCACTACCCCGAGTTCGCAACTTCCCACCCGGAGCTTCCGCTGTCCTCTGCCTACCAGATGCGCAACGCCGTTGCCCACGGCTACTTCAAAGTGGACTTCGAAATCGTCTGGAGGACGATTCACCGCGACCTTCCAGCGTTGCACAAACACGTGCGCAAACTGGTCGACGAAATCAACCATGGCGACACCGGGCTCGCACCGTGAGCACCGCCGACGCGCGACGCCCCGATTCGCACCAACCCTTCCGGCACGCGAACATCCACGACCGACTGATCGCCCGCCGTCGCATCGGGCGGGTCGTCCGCGACCGCTCAACCCGCGGCAAGCGCCTTTTGGCTTCGGTGGCAGCCATGAGGGGTCTGACGAGCCCGAATTCGGGCGGCTGTGCGCCTTCGAGCACAACCCCAGCGGGACAGCGCAAGATTGTTGCACGGGCGCGGGTTTCTCCCGGTCTCGGACGCAAACCCATTGCGGTGACACGGACATAAGCTCTCGGCATCCAATATCCCACCGGAGTGCTGATCATGGCTGACCTGTTCGACAACCCCATGGGCTTGTGCGGCTTCGAGTTCGTCGAGTTCGCCTCGCCCCGCCCCAACGTGCTGGAGCCGCTCTTTACCGCGCTGGGCTTTACCCTCGTGGCGCACCACCGCTCCAAGGACGTCGAGCTGTGGCGTCAGGGTGACATCAACTTCATCCTCAACCGCGAGCCGCGCAGCCTCGCGGACTACTTCGCGCAGGAGCACGGCCCGAGCGCCTGCGGTCTGGCCTTTCGCGTCAAGGACGCGCACAAGGCCTACTACCGCGCGCTGGAGCTGGGCGCGCAACCCATCGACATCCCCACCGGCCCGATGGAGCTGCGCCTGCCCGCCATCAAGGGTATCGGCGGCGCACCGCTGTACCTGATCGACCGCTTCGAGGACGGCCGCAGCATCTACGACATCGATTTCGAATTCCTGCCCGAATTCGAAGACCCCGCCAGCCGCCACCCCGTCGGCCACGGCTTCAAGGTCATCGACCACCTGACGCACAACGTCTACCGCGGCCGCATGGCGTATTGGGCGCAGTGGTACGAGCGGCTGTTCAACTTCCGCGAAATACGCTACTTCGACATCCAGGGCGAATACACCGGGCTGAAGAGCCGCGCGATGACCGCCCCGGACGGCAAGATCCGCATCCCGCTCAACGAAGAGGGTGGCTCCGGCGGCAACGGGCAGATCGAAGAGTTCCTGATGCAGTTCAACGGCGAGGGCATCCAGCACATCGCGCTGCTGACGGACGATATCCTGCGCAGTGTGGACGCGCTGCAGATGGCGGGCGTGCCGCTGATGACCGCGCCCAACGACATTTACTACGAGATGCTGGAAGAGCGCCTGCCCGGCCACGGCGAGCCGGTCGGCGAGCTGCAGGCGCGCGGCATCCTGCTCGACGGCAACACCCGCGACGGTGAAAAACGCCTGCTGCTGCAGATCTTCAGCCAGCCGGTGCTCGGGCCGGTGTTCTTCGAATTCATCCAGCGCAAGAACGACGAGGGCTTCGGCGAAGGCAACTTCAAGGCCCTGTTCGAGAGCCTGGAGCGCGACCAGATCCGCCGCGGCACGCTCAAGGTCGAGCCCGCCACCGCCTGACACGACACCACGCGAGGGAAACCCATGCACAAGCTCGAAGGCCCCGAACTCACCGCCGCGCTGGCGCAGCTGTCGGCGTGGACGTTCGACCCGCAGCGCCACGCCATCCGGCGCGCGCTGCGCTTTGCGGACTTCAACGCGGCCTTCGGCTTCATGACGCGCGTGGCCCTCGAGGCCGAGCGCCGCAACCACCACCCGGAGTGGAGCAACGTCTACCACCGGGTGGACATCACGCTGACCACCCACGACGCCGGGGGGCTGACCGAGCGCGACGTGGCGCTGGCGCGCTGGATCGACGCCGCCGCGTCCGCCGCCGGGGCCGAGCCCACCTGAGCGCCGCCCCCCCAGAGGAGACACCCCATGGACACCACCGCCTTGCACGGCTGGGCGGCGGGCGAGGCCGGCCGTCCCGCCAGCCCCGACTGGACCATCCCCCAGCACTGGGAGCGCTACACCCCCGAAGAGCACGCCACCTGGGCAACGCTGTACCGCCGCCAGATGGCGCTGCTGCCCGGCCGCGCCTGCGCCGCGTTCGTCGACGGCATGCAGCGCCTGCCGATCGAGCCGGACCGCATCCCGAACTTCGAGGCGCTCTCCGACGTGCTGATGCGCCACACCGGCTGGCAGGTCGTGGCCGTCCCGGGCCTGGTGCCGGACGACGTCTTTTTCGAGCACCTGGCCAACCGGCGCTTTCCCGCCGGGCAATTCATCCGCCGCGCGGACCAGCTCGACTACCTGCAGGAGCCGGACGTCTTTCACGACGTCTTCGGGCATGTGCCGATGCTGCTCAACCCCGTGATGGCCGACTTCATCCAGGCCTACGGTGTCGGCGGCCTGCGCGCGCAGCGCCTGGGCGCGCTGGAAATGCTGGCGCGCGTGTACTGGTACACGGTGGAATTCGGCCTCGTGCGCGAGGACGGGGGCCTGCGCATCTTCGGCGCGGGCATCGTCTCCTCCGCGGCGGAAAGCGTCTTCTGCCTCGACTCCCCCTCGCCGAACCGCATCGCGTTCGCGCTGGAGCGCGTCATGCGCACGCGCTACCGCATCGACGACTTCCAGCAGACCTACTTCGTGCTCGACCGGCTGGAAGACCTGCTGCGGCTCGCCGAGATCGACTTCACGCCACTGTACGAACGCGTCGCGCGGCTGGAACCGCTCCCGCCGGACGCCGTGCTGCCGGAGGATGACGTCATCACGCGCGGTGACGGGCGGTATCACCGGGCGAAAATGACACCAATGGCTTGAGCCTACATCCAGCCCCACGTCCGCAACGAAACGGCGCGATCTCGCGCCGCCCCGCGCGTCCTACGAGCCGCCATCCGGCACCTCTCAGCGGGCGGCACCGGCCCTTTAAGGCACCAGACACGACAAAACGCCTCGCCCGTGGAGCCCCCAAGGCATGGCTACGCCGAAACGGCGCGCTCCACCCCCCACGCCGCAACAGCTCACCCCACCGCAACCCAATCCCAGCCCACGACGTTGCGCCGCTCGGCGCTGAACTCCACGCCCAGCAGATACACGGGGCGTCCGTCCGCGCGGTACTTGTCCGCGTAGCCGCGGGCCTTCAGTTGGGCGATGGCTTCGCCGGTTGGTTCTTCGCCCGCGATGCGCTTGAACTCGATGACGACGATGGCACCGTCGAGCTTCAACGTCAGGTCAATGCGCCCCTGGTTGGTGACGTCCTCGGGTGTGAGGTCCAAGCCGAGGCTCGCGATGTGCGAGTAAAAGACACTGGCCCAGTAGCCCTCGTACTGTGTGATGGGGTTGTTGCGGTACCAGTCGGCGGGGATGGAGGCGTAGAGGCTCTCGAAGTGGGCTTTGAGGCCGTCAAAGTCCAGCGCCACGAGCAGCCGGTACAGGGGCAGGGACAGCTCGACCGCTTGCTGGGCTTCGGGCAGCAGGCACGTCAGCAGCGCGTTGTTGAGGGCGGACTCCACCTCGAGGTTCGGGTAACCCAGCCGGTAGCGCGACAGCCGCCCGAGCCGCTCTTCGGCCACAATGGTCAGATACCCGGTCTGCCACAGGATGGCCTCAGTGGCGATGTGCTCGACATCGAACGCTCCGAGCAACTGGTCGTCCGCCACCAGCGCGTCGAGCTTCGGGGTGAAGGTGTGCCGTTTGGTGAGCAGCTCCACGAGAAACGTGGGCGTGCCCGTCTCGAACCACCAGGCGCGATAACTCCGCTTGGAAAACAGCAGCAAGACGTCAAACGGGTTGTACACCCGCTCGCCGAGCCATCCGTAGCCGTTGTACCAGCGCCGAATCTCCTCGCGGTCGAGCCCCTCCAACTCCGGCGCAAACACGGTGTCGATGTCGGCGTCGGTGTAGCCGCAAATCGCGCTGTAGCGCGCATCGAGCGTGATGTCTTCCAGGTTGTTCAGGCCCGAGAAGATGGAGACCTTGCTGAACTTCGAGACACCCGTCAGGAACACGAAGCGCAGGTGCGCGTCCTGCCCCTTGAGGACGGAGTACAAGTTGCGCAAGCCCTCGCGCATCGCGGCGGCCACCGCCTTGTCGCCGAGGTTGTCCAGAATCGGCTTGTCGTACTCGTCGATGAGGACGACCGCGCGCTGGCCGTACTGGCGCTCGGCACGGCGAATCAGCTCACCAAAGCAGCCCGGAATATCCAGCCCTGGCGGGCAGGTCACACCCAGCGCCTCCTGGTTCTGGCGCAGCACGTCCCAGATGCGCTGGTCGAGCTGTTCGCGGCTTTCCAAACGTCCCTCCGCAAAACTGATGCGGATGACCGGATAGCGCACCGACCAGTCCCAGTGGGCTTCGGCATACAGCCCCTCGAACAAGGCCCGGTTACCGGAAAAGAGTTCGGCCAGCGTGTCCAGAAACAGGCTCTTGCCAAAGCGGCGGGGCCGGGAGAGGAAGTAGTGCTTGCCCTGCTCGATGAGCTTGATGGCATACGGCGTCTTGTCGACGTAGTAGCAGCCCTCTTCGCGGATTTCGCGAAAGGTCTGGATGCCAATCGGGAGCTTACGGCGGGTCATGAGCGGATCATGGCGGTCGGCTGGGCAACCCACACCCATACATTGGGCTTATGGATACATCGTCGCAATTATCCATCGCCGCGCAACGAACCGACAGTTGGTACCAGCCCACGCCCGGGGCCAACACATTGCTGCCGCGCAACGTGCCCGCACCGCCGCGCTGCCGCGGACCGACTGCCCCAGAAAAAACCCCGCCACGGCGGGCGGGGTTGTTGCATGAACAACGCCACCCAGCTAGCGGGTGGCGGACATGACCGATCAGAAGCTGTGGCGCACGCCAACGGCGTACAGGTTACCCTTCTCGGTCTTGACGCCAGCGGCGTTCTTGACCGAGTAGTTGTTCAGGCCGGCGTACAGGCGGGTGCGCTTGGACAGATCATAGTAACCCGTGATCGTGTAGCCGTTGCCCTTCCCGTTGCTGGCACCATTGGCCAGCTTGTATTTGGCGTGAACATAACCCACCGCAATACGGGCGTTGCTCGCCACGGGGAAGTCGACGCCGAGCTGGTACTCGTTGTCCTTGCCGCCCATGTCGAGCTTGGCGCGGTTGTAGCCCGCGGTCAGCTTGGCCACGCCAAAGTCGTACGAGCCGGCCAGCAGCGTGTAGGTGCGGTCGACCGTGTTGCTCACTTCTTCTTGCTGGTACGCCGCGCCCACCAGCAACGGACCCGCCGCGTACTTGACGTGGAACGCGGTGGTGTCGGTCGCGCTGCTCGTCGCGGTCTTGTTTTCACCCAGGGCATAGGTGATCGCACCGCTGAAGCCCGAGAAGTCCGGCGAGATGTACGTGATTTGGTTGTCGCGGCGATTGCCGTAGTCCGCCACGCCTTTGCCCCAAACGGTACCCGTGGTGGCAAACGAGGAGTCGAAGCTGTTGTTGGTCGCGGCACGCAGCGTGTCGTACGCCGTGTATTGGCGACCGAACCGCACTTCACCAAAGCCGCCCGCCAGGCCCAAGAAGGCTTGACGGTTGAATTGCAAACCAGCGGAAGCTTGCGCACCGGTGTCGATGTTGAAGCCCTGCTCCAGCACGAAGTTGGCCTTCAGACCGCCACCCAGATCCTCGGTACCACGCAGACCAAAACGGCTACCGTTGTAGCCGCCCGAGCCTTGAACGGTTTGGCGAACACCGGTGAGCACACCGCCTTGCAAGGTTTCCGTCTTGGTGGAACCCAACCAAACATCCGCCACGCCGTAGAGCGTGACCGACGATTGAGCAGAAGCGATACCGGCAGCGGCCAGCGCGGCCAGTGCGACGAGGGATTTTTTCATGAACACACTCCTGTGCAGATGGTGATGTTGGTGCCCCTTGGGTGCACCGCTGGAGAACACCGCACCCTTGTCGTGCAAGGGCTAGCGCGATTACAACACACCCCGCCCACGTCGCCAACGAATCCCATGCTGGCCACCCCAAAACGTTGCGCGCATGCAACAAAAAACCGGCCAGGGTTGCGCTGGCCGGCCAGAGGTCTGAGACGCCGCACCACGAGCGGGTGCGGCGGCACCGGGCGATCAGAACGTGTGCTTCACGCCCACTGCGTACAGGTCATACTTACCAACGACGGCACCAACGCCGTCCTTCCACTTGGTGTTGTTGACGCCAGCGTAGGCCATCGTGCGCTTGGACAGGTTGTAGCCCAGGGCAACGCCCCAGCCACTACCCTTGCCCTCGGTGACGCCGGCATCCTTCACCTTGGAGTACGCGTAACCACCGGAGAGCGTCAGGTTGCCACCCAGCGGCACGTCAACGCCGATGTGATATTCGTTGGCCTTGGTGTCACCCGAAGCAACGCGACCATAGCTGGCCAGCAGCTTGGCGGCACCGAGATCATACGAGCCGTTGAGGCGAATGAATTTGACCGCAGGATCGCCTGCAATGCCACTGTCTTCACGCTGGTACGCCAAACCCGCAAAGACAGGACCGTTCTCGTACTTAACATGCGCCGCATAGATCTTCGAGGCGCTCTTGGCGGCGGATTTGTCCTCGCCCAGCGCGTAGCTGAACGCACCGCTGAAGCCGCTCACCACCGGCGTGGCGTAGTACACACCGTTCTTCGGATTGGCGGTGTAGCCGTTGCTCACGAAGACGTTGGACGTCGCCGAGAATTTGGAGTCGAACGCACTGTTGGTCGCGCCGCTGATGTCGTCGTAGGCCGTCCAGACCTTACCCAGCTTGACTTCACCAAACCCGCCAGAGAAACCAACGTAAGCTTGGCGGGTGAAGGCTTGCCCTGCCTCGGTCGAGCCGTCGTCCACGGCGAACCCTTGCTCCAACAGGAAGTTGGCCTTCAGGCCGCTGCCCAGGTCTTCGCTGCCTTTGAAGCCGAAGCGGCTACCGCTGATGCCGCCGGAGTCGACCTTGGTCTGACGCTCGCCCTCCAGGCCGTTGCCATTGTCGACGCGCAAACGCTCGGAGCCAACCCATGCATCGACGATACCGTAGACCTGAACAGACGACTGCGCCATCGCAGCACCCGCCGCGGCCATCACCGCCAGCGCAACGAACGATTTTTTCATGTGCTTCACCTTGGAGTGTTGGTTATCGGAGTGTTTAGGCGCACCAACGACGCCACACGAAGCAGCCCCGCAGGCTATATGGGGCAGCCGCTGGATTGATACCGCACCGCAACACGATTTGATTGTAGCGATAACCCCCCCTGCGCCCCTTTCTCTTTACATTTTCTTTACAGAAGTGTTGCCCCCATACAACGTGGTCCCCTCCCCCTTGTGGCACGCCGCACCAAGGCCGTACCAGCGGCACACGCAAGTCAAAATCACACGGAACGCCGCTCGCACGCACCGCCTCCGGGAAAACCCCTGTGGTTTTTACGCCAAAAAAACGAACGACCGTTCGCACAAAGCCCTGACCGGGGACTACGATAGGGTGGGGATCGCAAAGCCCCTGACCCGATACCACAGCCCCACCATTTGCAAGGAGTTCGACAACATGACACCCCGTATGCGACACCGCATGCTGCAACTGACGCCCGTGGCAGCCGTGGCCGCCTTGGCGGCGGTCAGCGCCCACGCCCAACAAAACGTCCAGCTCTACGGGCTGGTGGACGCCGGTATCACGCACGTGACGGGCCTGCGCCAGGGCTCTGTCACGCAACTGGCCAGCGGTATCATGGAAGGCTCACGCTGGGGCCTCAAGGGCACCGAAGACCTGGGCGGCGGCTACAAGGCGATCTTCACGCTGGAGAGCCGCTTCGAGGTCGACACGGGCAGCCTCTCCAATCGCCCCATTTCCGGCACCCAGGTGCCCGACCGCATCGCCACCCCGGCGGCACTGAATTTGCCAGCCGCGCTGGCTCCCGTCGTCAATCAAGTCAACGCCAACATCGCCAACGGCACGCTGGGTGTCAACTTGAACAACAACCAGTTCGACCGCCAGGCGTATGTGGGCCTGATCACACCGGTGGGCGCGGTGCTCGCGGGCCGCATGTACACGCCGGACTACGAGGTCTCCGCCGAGTTCGACGCGATGCAGACACAGTCCGCGCTGGCGGCGGGTCAGCTCGCCGCCATCCCCGCCGGGTTCGACATCCGCGTCAATAACGCATTGCAATACCGCGTCCAGACGGGCGGCATCACCGCCTCGCTGATGTACGGCTTCGGCGAAACGGGCAACTCCAGCAGCAACAGCCGCTTCGTGGGCCTGATGGGCATGTACAAGGGCGATGGCTACGCCGTCGGCATGGGCTACAACACCCGCAACAACGAGGTGGGCCAGAAGTCCCTGACCACCACGACGGTGGGCGGCTGGGTCAACGTGGGCCCGGGCAAACTCAGCGCGGTTTACTCGCGCCACAAGGACGACCACCCGAGTAACCTGTCCACACTGGCGGCGACGCTGACGGCCGGGGGCGTGCCGGCACCGGCCGCGGCCGCCGTTCAAGCCGCCTACATGAACGCGCTCAAGCAGCGCTTCGACCTGTTCAACATCGGCTACCGCATCACCTCCGGCCCGCACACGGTCACGGTGGCCTACACCAACCGCAACGAAAAAACGTCGTACGACGCGGATGCGCGCTCGTACGGGGTGGCGTACACCTACGCGCTGTCCAAGCGCACGGACCTCAACGCGGTGGTGGTGCGCTTCGACAACCGGAAGAACGGGCAGGCAGCCCCGGGCGGCAACGGCTATTTGGGCGGCGTGACGCGCTCGGCCGGCACCGACAGCACCGGCATCGCCCTGGGCATCCGTCACCGCTTCTGATCGCGCAGCGGGGGCACAACGGGCGACACCACAGGCCCTGCGCCGGGGACGACAGCCCCCGGCGCTCCGGGCTCGTGGCGGCGGCACGGCTTGGTTTTACCTTCCCCTCTTCGACCCGTCGAGAGGGAGAATGCGAAAACCCCAGCGTTTCTGTGGTGCCGTCAAGCAAGGGGCCGATCGGTCAACCGGTCGGCCCTCGTCCCATTCAGAAGGTCCATCCCAGTCCGACCCCGACCAGGACGGGGTCGACCTTGAAGCGGTCGAGGTGCGCCCCGCCCGCCTGGATGTCGGTGCGGATGTAGACTTTTTTCACGTCAAAGTTGAGCACCATATTTTTGCCGACGGGGATGTCGACGCCCACTTGCAGCGCGCCACCCCAGCTGTTGCGGTCGATGCTGAGCCCCGCCGGGAGGTTGACGCTGCTGAAGCGCGTGTAGTTGATGCCTGCGCCGACGTAGGGCCGGAATCCCGACATCGGGAAGTGATATTGCAGCGTCAGTGTCGGCGGCAGGTGTTTGAGTGTGCCGATCTGCGCTCCGGCCAGCGAGACGCGCTGTTTCTGCGGCACGGTCAAAATCAGCTCGGCCGCCCAGTTGGGGCTGAAGAAGTAGGTGAAGTCCACTTCCGGCAGCCACTTGCTGTTGATCGACACGGGCGTGGCGGGGTTGCTGTTGTCGTTGGCCGGGTCGAGGTGAACCGCGCGGGCACGCACCAGCAACGTCCCGGCATCCACGGCTTGCGCGTGCGCGCCCATCGATGCCCCCACCAGCGCGGCCAGCGTGGCCGCGCGCCACCAACCTGTGTAATTCATGCTTTTCTCCGGTTTCAGATAGACGAGGTCATGCAGGGCATACGCCCCGCCGCCATTGCACCCGAACCGCAGCCGCCGTGGCTTGATCGAGGTCAAAAGGGCTGCACGCCGCCGCCACAGCCGCGTGAACGACCGATACGCGAGTACTCGTGGATGAGGCGGTTGCGCACCTGACGCAGCCGCTCGAGTTCGGGCTAGGCCATCTTCACAGCAACACCCCCTGCGCGCGGGCGATGGCGTAGATGGGCGCATCGGTCTGGCGGCCGGGGTAGTCAATCAGCACGTCCACCTTGCGCTCGCCCAGCCGAGAATACACGTCGGCCAGAAAACCGAGGTGGGCATCCACGATGGCCGCCGGGTCGGTCAAGGGGGTTTCGATCAGCAGGTCGATGTCCCCGCCGCGGCGGCTGTCGTCCAGCCGCGAGCCGAACAGCCGCACCTGCGCCGCGGCGCCAAACCGGCGCCGCGCCGTCTCGCGTAACACCTCGCGTTCTTCGGGGGTCAACCGCATGCGCTGATGACACGCCCCAGCCCTCAGCGTATCCACAACCGCAGCGCGCCCCACAGGCGCCCGAGCAACCCGGCTTCTTCGACGGTCTCCATCACCTGCAGCGGGACTTCCGCCACCGGCTCGCCGCTGGCGGTGCGCACGCGCAGCGTGCCCAAGGGTTGCCCTTTGACGAGCGGCGCGACCAGCGGGTCCGGGCGCACCAGCTCGGTGCGCAGGCCCTTGCCCTGTCCGGCGGGGACAGTGACGACGACGCCCTGCGGGCGGCCGAGCTTGACTTCGTCGGCGCGGCCTTTCCACACCGGGGCGGTCACGACCGGCTGCCCCGGCGCGGCCAGGCGCACGGCCTCGAACGCGGTGTAGCCCCAGTTGAGCAATTTCTGGCTTTCGGCGGCGCGCGCGTTTTCGCTGGCGGCGCCGAGCACGACACTGATGAGCCGCCGCTGTCCGGCAGGGCCGTCGCCGAGCCCGGGCACAAGCCGGCGCGCGGTGGCCACGAGGCAGTAGCCCGCCGCGGCGGTGTGGCCGGTTTTCAGGCCGTCGACGGTGGGGTCACGAAACAGCAGCAGGTTGCGGTTGGTGTCGTTGGCCGCGGGCGTGCCGGGGTAGCGGTAGCGCTGGATCGCGTAGTAGCCGATGTACTCGGGAAAATCCTGCATCAGCCGCAGCGCCAGCGTCGCCAGATCGCGCGCGGTGGTGGTGTGCCCAGGCGCGGTCAGCCCCTCGGGGTTCTGGTAGCGCGTGCGCGTCAGACCCAGCGCCTGCGCCTGGCGGTTCATGCGCTCGACGAAGCGCTCGACGCTGCCGGCCACCCCTTCGGCCAGCGCGACGGTCGCGTCGTTGCCGGACTGCACGATCATGCCCTTGAGCAGGTCTTCCACCGGAATCTGCTGCCCCGGCTCGATGAACATGCGCGAGCCGGGCATGCGCCACGCCCGCTCGCTGACGGTGAACTTCTGCTCCAGCGTCAGTTGGCCCGCTTTGAGGGCGTCGAACACCACATACGCGGTCATCAGCTTGGTCAGCGACGCGGGCTCGACCGGCTCATCCGGGTCCTTGGCGGCGAGCACCTGGCCGCTGGTGGCGTCCAGCAGCAGCCAGGCGCGCGCGGCGACCTCCGGCGGGGTGGGCGACTGCGCCTGCGCCACGCCGCTGGCCATTGCCAGCGCCAACCCGAATCGAAACAACCAAGACCCCAAACGATGTAACAACACAATACCTCCCTTGTCAGCAATAGCCCCCGCGTCGATGGGGGGATGAATACCCCGCACAAAACCGGGCTGGGGTCATGCCCCGTGCCCGCTCGTGGCTCTACAGCGCGCGCAGGTGGCGCGCCACCAAATCCTTGAGCAGCGGCAGGCGACCATGAAAAAAATGCTCGCCGCCGGGAATGACGGTGACGGGCAACGCCAGCGGCCGCGCCCAGTCCAGCGCCGCCGACAGCGGTACCGTGTCGTCCACCTCTCCATGCACGACCAGCGTGCGCGGCAGGAGTTCCGCCGCCAGCGCAGGCATCGCAAAACGGCTGGCCGCCGGCGCGACGAGCACGAGCGCCTGCACCGGCCGCGCGGGCCACAGCCGCGCCGCCCCCGCGGCCGCCACGTAACCCCCAAACGAAAACCCCGCCAGCGCCAATGGCGCGTCAACGGGGGCGCAGGCCGCCACCACGGCCAGCAGGTCGTCCACTTCGCCCACGCCGTGGTCATGCACGCCGGTGCTGGCGCCGACGCCCCGAAAGTGAAAGCGCACCGACACCCAGCCCTGCTGCACAAAGGCCCGGGCGAGCGTCTGCACCACCTTATTGTGCAGGGTACCGCCGTAAAGCGGGTGCGGGTGCGCGATGACGGCCACCCCGCCGTCGGCGCGCGGCACGGCGGGCCGGTCGATGGCGAGTTCCAGCACGCCGGCCGGCCCCGGGATGGTGCGGGTTTCGGTCTGCGCGTTCATCGGCGCGACAGCCCCCGGTCAGCGGCCGACGTCGGGCGGCAGGCGCAGCCGCTCCACCACCACGCCGTCGCGCAGGTGCGACGCGACGATCTCGTCGATGTCTGCCGTGTCGACGTAGGTGTACCAGACGCCCTCGGGGTAGACGACCGCGACGGGGCCGCCCGCGCAGCGGTCCAGGCAGCCGGCCTTGTTGACCCGCACCTGCCCCGGCCCCGCCAGGCCCAGCGCGCGCACGCGCGCCTTGCAGTGCTCGAATGCTTGCTGCGCCGCGTGCTGGGCGCAGCAAGCCTCGCCGTTGGCGCGCTCGTTCACGCAGAAGAAGATGTGGTGCCGGTAGTACGACGGCGGATGCTCGGGGGCGGTGTCGGCGGCGGTCATGGACGCCGATTGTAGGCGCCCCCCGACGGGCGCAGCGCCAGCCGCGCCGCGGCGGCCAGCGCCGCCCACGGCCACAGCCAACCCAGCCACTGCCCCAATCCGTGGAAACGGCTAAAGCGCCCTTGCTCCCACGACTGCAACCACTCACCCAGATAGGCAGGGTCGGGCACGCGGTTGAGCTGCCCCAATACCCACCCACCGCACAGCACGGCGAGCAACGCCGCCACCCGCGAGGGCAGCGGCAGTGCCAGCAGCGCCACGCCCGCTGCCGCCACCAGGCCCAGCTGCGCCTGGGGGGTCAACCACGCCCAAGCCTTGTCAGGGCCAAACGACAGGGCCGCCGACAGCCCCCCGCTGCCCCAGGCGACCAGACCGAACAACAGCGCGAAGGCGACCCGTTGGCCGAGCGTGCGCACACTCGCATACCCCAGCAGCACGGGCAACGCCAGGCTCAGCGCCACCAGCAGCGCTTCGCCCAACGGCCGCGGAGGGGCAGACACTTGGGCCGGCGGCAGCCACCCCTGTAGAGCCGACCCTTCGAACATGCGCAACAACGCCGCCTCCAACCGCGGCCAGAACTGCCCGGTGCCAAAGGGTACGGGTGTGGGATACAGCACCGCCAGCGGCCACACGAGCAGCACGAGCCAGGCCCAATGGCCCCCGGGCTGCTGCCAGCGCGCACGGAACGCGCCCCACGAGCCGAGGACGCCTTGCCGCAGGAGGATATGTGCCATCACCGCGCCCAACAGCGCCCCACTGGCGTTGAGCAGGGCGTCGAGCTGCGAGGGCACACGCTGTGGCAGGTAGGTCTGCGCCGCCTCCAGCCCCAGCGCCAGCAGGGCCGGCGCCACCGTGCCCGCCACCGCGGCGGCGCGCGGCCAACCCGAGCGCGCCACCGCCACCGTCACCAGCAGCCCGAGCGGCACGTACCCCAGCAGGTTGGCGATGACGTCGAAACGCGTCCAGTAGCGCGGCCACGGCGCGCTCAGAAACGCCCACGGTGCCACGCCCTGATCGCGCCAGCCCTCGAACGGGAACAGGCTGGCATACACGACCAGCGCGGTGTAGCCCAGCAGCAGCGGCCACGCCAGCGACCCGTGCCGACCGGCTGGCCCCGGCGACGCCACCCGCGCCAACGCCACCCCCCGATCAGAAGGGTTTGACGACGACCAGCGCCACCGCGATCACCATCAGCAGCACCGGCACCTCGTTGAACCAGCGGTACCACACGTGGCTGCGATGGTTGGTGCCGGTCTCGAAGCGGCGCAGCAGCCGCGCACACGCGTGGTGGTAGCCGATCAGCAGCACCACGACGGCCAGCTTGGCGTGCATCCAGCCGTTGCCGGGACCACGCCCGATGCCGTAGCCCAGCCACAGCCACAAACCCAGCGCCAACGCGGGTATGGCCAGCAACGTCATGAAGCGCAGCAGCTTGCGCGCCATCAGCAGCAGGCGCTCGCGCTCCGCGACGCTATCCGGGGCCACCATCGCCAGGTTGACAAAGATGCGCGGCAGGTAAAACAGCCCCGCGAACCAGCTCGCGATGAAGACGATGTGAAAGGTTTTGACCCACAACATGGCCGCGCAGTGTAAGCCAGCCGCCCGCGGCGCGGGCAATGGCCGGGGTTAGGCGGTGCCTGGTCACCCGCCACCAGCGACACCGTCGCCGTTGGCGGTTGCGATGCCGTCCTGATCATGTTCTGCGATGACCGCCCACTGCCGCACGCGCGGCCTCAGCCGCTCTCCGAGGAGATCCCGTCGCCGCACGCCCCCGGCCGTCAAAGCGTTCGTTCAAAAAGTTCACATCACGCGCAACCCGGTGCCCTACCATAGCGGCCCATGGCGGATACCCCTACCCTCTCTGAACCGGCGGCGCCGGGTGACGCGGTCATACAGCGTTGGGCCGAGCACATCCGCGCCACCGCCGCCGATGGGCGGACGCTGCGCATCCGCGGCGGCGGCACCAAGGCGTTCCTGCTGCCCCCGCCCGCGGCGGGGGCCGAGGTCCTCGACACGCGCGAACACACGGGCATCGTCAGCCACGAACCGACCGAGCTGGTCGTGACCGCGCGCTGCGGCACGCCGCTGGCCGAGCTGGAGGAGGCGCTGGCGCAGCACGGGCAGTGCCTGCCGTTCGAGCCGCCGCACTTCGGCCCCGGGGCGACGGTGGGCGGCATGGTGGCGGCGGGGCTCGCCGGCCCGGCCCGCCTGGCCGTGGGCGGCGTGCGCGACTATGTGTTGGGCGCGCGGCTGCTCAACGGCCGAGGGGAACACCTGATATTCGGCGGGCAGGTGATGAAAAACGTCGCGGGCTACGACGTCAGCCGGGCGCTTGCCGGAAGTTTCGGCACGCTGGGCGTGATCACCGAGGTGTCGCTGAAGGTGCTGCCGCTGGCGGCAGGCGAAGCGACGCTGCGCCTGCCGCTCGATCAGGCGGCGGCGCTGCAACACCTGGCGCGCTGGCGCGGCCAGCCGCTGCCGCTCAACGCCAGCGCCTGGATCGCCGACGACGGCGGCACGCTGTGGTTGCGCCTGCGCGGGGCCGCCGCGGCGGTCGCGGCCGCCTGCGAACGGTTGCTGGCCGAAGCGGGCGGCGAGCGGGTCGAGGACGCGGCGGCGCGCGCGTTTTGGCAGGCGCTGCGCGAACAGACGGCACCTTTTTTCACCCAACCGCCATCGCCCGCGCACGGGTTGTGGCGGCTCGCCGTCAAGCCCACCGCGCCCGTGTCGTCGTTGCCCGGCCCGACCCTCATCGAATGGTTCGGCGGCCAGCGCTGGGTGTGGGCACCGCTGTCGGCGGCCGAGACGTTACGCACCTTGGCGCGCGAGGCGGGCGGACACGCGACGCTGTTTCGTGCGCCCACCGACGCCCCGGACGCCGGCGACCGCCACACGTCGCCGGAGCCGACGATGCGGGCGCTGCAGCAGCGCGTGCGCGTCGCATTCGACCCGCAGGGGGTCTTCGGCCCCGGTCCGTGGGGATACTGAGCCATGCAAACCCAACTCGCTGCCGAATTCGCCGGCACACCCGACGGGCAGGAAGCCGACGCCATCCTGCGCCGCTGCGTGCACTGCGGCTTTTGCACCGCCACCTGCCCAACCTACCAGTTGCTGGGCGATGAGCTGGACGGCCCGCGCGGCCGCATCTACCTGATCAAGCAGGTGCTGGAAGGGGCGCAGCCGACGCGCGCCACGCAGCGCCACCTGGACCGGTGCCTGACCTGCCGCAACTGCGAAACGACCTGCCCCAGCGGCGTGGACTACGGGCACCTGCTCGACATCGGCCGCAAGGTGGTGGCACAGCACGTGCCACGCCCGGCGCCCGAGCGGGCGGTGCGCTGGCTGCTGCGCGAGGGGCTGACGTCGCCGCTGTTCGCCCCGGCGATGCGGCTGGGGCAGGCGGTGCGGCCGCTGCTGCCCGCGGCGCTGCGGGCCAAGGTGCCCGAGCGGCGCGACGCGGGCGCGTGGCCGCAGACACCGCGGGCGCGGCGCGTGCTGCTGCTGGCCGGTTGCGTGCAGCCGGCCATGCTGCCCACCGTCAATGCCGCCACCGCGCGCGTGCTCGACGCCGCGGGCATCCAGACCATCGTCGCGCCGGAGGCGGGCTGCTGCGGCGCGATCCGCCACCACCTGGACGACATCGTCGGGGCGCTGGCCGAGATGCGGGCGAATATCGACGCGTGGTGGCCGTGGATCGCGCCCGCGGACGGCAGCGCCGGGGTCGAGGCGATCGTGATGAACGCCTCCGGCTGCGGGGCGATGGTGAAGGACTACGGCCACGCGCTGCGCCACGACCCGGCCTACGCCGAGAAGGCCCGGCGCGTCAGCGAATTGGCGAAAGACCTCAGCGAGCTGCTGCCCGAGCTCGTGCCGGCGTGGCGCGAGCGGCTGCGCGACGGCCTGCCCGCGGGCGTGCCACGGCGGCTCGTTTTTCACCCGCCGTGCACGCTGCAGCACGGCCAGCGGCTGCGCGGACTGGTCGAGCGGCACCTGGGGGAGCTGGGGTTCTCGGTGACGCTGGCGGCGCAGGAGTCGCACCTGTGCTGCGGCTCGGCGGGCACCTACAGCGTGCTGCAGCCCGGGCTCGCCACGCAACTGCGCGACCGCAAGCTCACCCACCTGCAGGCAGTGCAGCCCGACGTGATCGTCTCGGCCAACATCGGCTGCATCACGCACCTGCAAAGCGGCACCGCCACGCCCGTGCGCCACTGGGTGGAGGTGGTAGACGCGGCGCTGATCGCCCTGCCGTAGCGGGCGACGCGGCACGAACGGTTCCGTGCTACATTGGGTCTGTGATAGCGACGTTGACGTTCGATACCCTCAAGTTCGGCCGGCGCCTGAAGGACGCCGGGATGGATCCGCGCCTGGCCGAGGAGCAGGCCGAGGCGGTGTCCGAAGCATTGCAAATCAACCGCGAAGATCTGGCCACCAAGGCCGGCATCGCCGATTTGCGCAAGGAAATGCAGCTCCTCGAGCAACGCCTCACGATCAAGCTCGGTGCGATGCTGGTCGTGGCCGTCGGCATCGTTGCCACGCTCGTCAAGATCCTCTGACGGCTCCCACCCGCCGCCGGTCCAGCCGCGGCGGTGTCGGGCGCGCGACCGGATCGGCGCCTCTCCCGTGCCTGCGTCACTCCGCCTGCGCTACCCGTTACTGCGCGCGGATCCCGTTGCGCTCGATGACCGCCTTCAGGCGCGCGGTGTCGTCGCGCATGCGGCGCGCCAAGGCCTCGGGCGAGGTACCGGCGACCTGCCAGCCCTGCGAGAAGAGTTTCTGCCGCACGTCCGGGCGACGCACGATGTCGGCCAGCGCCTCGGCCACGCGGCGGATGCGCTCTGCCGGCAGGGTGGCCGGGGCGGCCACAGCGTTCCAGATTTCCAGCTCGAACCCGCGTAACCCGACTTCCGCCAAGCTGGGCACCCCCGGGGCGAGCGTGCTGCGCCCGGCCGAGGTCAAGCCCACGGCACGCAGGCGACCGGACTGCACCTGCGGCATCGCCAAGCCCGGCGGCAACAGCGCCACCTGCACGTCGCCCTGCAGCATCGCGTTGATCACCTGCGGGTTGCCCGGATACGGCACGTGCACCGCGCGCCAGCCCGTCGCCGCCTTGAGCATCTCCATCCCGATGTGGGCGATGGTGCCGACGCCCGGGCTGCCGTAGTTCCAGCGGTCCCCGGCGGCGCGGCCGGCCGCCAGCACCGCGGCCGCCTCCGCGGGCAACGCCGCCGCCGCGGTGAGCACCAGCGGCGCCGTGCCGATCAGCGACACCGGCGCCAGATCGGTGAACGGGTCGTACGGGGTCGCCGGGTTGAGCAGCTTGGCGATCGTGAGGTTGCCGTTGATCATCAGCCCGAGCGTGTGCTCGTCGCGGGCGCGCGCCACCACGTCGGCGGCGATATTCCCGCCCGCCCCCGGGCGGTTCTCCACCACGACCGGCTGGCCCAGCGCCTGCGCCAGCGGATCGGCCAAGGCCCGTGCCGTCAAGTCCGGCGACGACCCGGGCGGGAACCCCACCACCAGCCGCAGCGGGCGCGACGGCCAACCGCCCTGCGCCCACACCGGCCCCGCGATCGCCGCCCCTGCGAGGAGGCGCAACGCCATCCGGCGCTGCCGGTTCGGTCCCTTGTCAGCCCATGTCGTCTGCATCGTCTTCTCCTCTGTCGCCGTCGTCGTCTCGTGCGGCACGACCGAGCGGTCGTCGATGGCGCCACTCATCCGTGCAGATCGTCGCGCCGCGCGATCTCGAACAGGCGCTCCAGCTCGTGCGGGTAGCGGCGCAGGTTGGCGGCGTGCCAGCGCTGGATGGCCCACATCACCGCCGCCACCAGCGCGCCGAACGCCGCGATCGCGCCGAACGCCGACAAGCCCATCCCGGTGGCCGTGCTGTAGAGCGCGCCCAGGCCCAGGATGCACGCCTGTTCGTTGAAATTCTGCACCGCAATCGAACGCCCGGCGCCCATCAGGTTGTGCCCGCGGTGCTGCAGCAGCGCGTTCATCGGCACCACCAGAAAGCCCCCCAGCGCCCCCAGCAGCAGCAGGAACGGCGCGGCCACCCAGACGTTGTCGATGAGGTTCATCAGCACCACCAAAAAGCCCATCGCGATGCCCAGCGGCATCACGCGCGTGGCCTGGTCCAGCCGCATGCGCACCGACGCGGCCACGGCCCCGACGGCGGTGCCGATGGCGACCACGCCGACCAGCGTCGACGCCTGCGTGGTGGTGTAACCCAGCGCCGCCGCCGCCCACGCCAGCACGATGTAGCGCAGGTTGCCGCTGACGCCCCAGAACAGCGTGGTGGTGGCCAGCGAAATCTGGCCCAGGTGATCGCGCCACAGCCGCGCGTTGCAGCGCCAGAAATCCGGCAGCAGCGCCAGCGGATTGGCCGGCAGGTGGCGCAGCGGTGCCGTGGTGCGCGGAATGCGCAGGTTGAACGCCGCCGCCAGCGCATAGACGAACACCAGGCCGAAGATGGCCGCTTCGGCCGACGTGCGCAGGTGCAACAGCTCCACCCCCGGCACATCGACCGCGCGCAACCAGCCCGATACCACCGGCCCGACGAGCTGCCCGCCCAGTACGACCCCCAGGATGATGGAGGCGATGGTCAGCCCCTCGATCCAGCCGTTGGCCTTGACCAGTTGTGAGGGGGGCAGCAGCTCGGTGAGGATGCCGTACTTGGCCGGTGAATACGCCGCCGCCCCGAGGCCGACGACGCTGTAGGCGATGAGCGGGTGCACGGGCGTGAGCATCAGCAGGCAGCCAACGACCTTGATCGCGTTGCTGATGAACATCACCTGCCCCTTGGGCCGGGCGTCCGCGAAGGCGCCGACGAATGGCGCCAGCACGACGTAAAAGAGCGCGAACATCGGCACCAGCGCCGCCGCCTGCCACTCGGGCGCGCCGCGCGTGCGCAGCAGCTCGACCGCCACCACGAACAGCGCGTTGTCCGCCAGCGAACTGCAGAACTGCGCCGTCATGATGGTGTAGAAGCCGCGCTTCATAGCGGTGAAAACGGATCCGGTGGTGCTCGCGAACGGCGCGTTTTGTGCGAAAGTGCGCGCGTTTATAGCACGGACACCTCACCATGCCCCGTCCCATTCAGGCCACCGTCCACTTCGCGGCCCTGCGCCACAACCTGCAACGCTGCCGTGCCGCCGCCGGGGCCGCGCGCGTGTGGGCCGTCGTCAAGGCCAACGCCTACGGCCACGGCATCGAACGCGTCTTTGGCGCGCTGCGCGGTGCGGACGGCTTTGCGCTGCTCGACCTCGCCGAGGCCGAGCGACTGCGCGCGCTGGACTGGCGCGGCCCGATCCTGCTGCTCGAAGGCTGCTTCGAGCCGCGCGACCTCGAGGTCTGCTCGCGCCTGAACCTCTGGCACGTCGTGCACTGCGAGGAGCAGATCGAGTGGCTCAGCCGCCACAAGACGCACACGCCGCACAAGGTGTTCCTGAAAATGAACTCCGGCATGAACCGGCTCGGGTTTCGGCCGGCGGCGTTTCGCGCCGCGTGGGCGCGGCTGCAGGCCCTGCCGCAGGTGGACGAGGTGGGCCTGATGACCCACTTCAGCGACGCCGACGGCCAGCGCTTCGGGCGCGAAGGCATCGCGCACCAGGTGGAGGCGTTCGTGGCCGCGACCGCCGACCTGCCGGGCGAGCGCACGCTGTGCAACAGCGCCGCCACGCTGCGTCACGCGCTGCGCGTGCGGCTCGGCGACGAACACGCGCCGGCACTGGCGGCGGACTGGGTGCGCGCGGGCATCGCCCTCTACGGCAGTGCGCCCGACGCGCCGGCACACGACATCGGCCACTGGGATCTGCAGCCGACGATGACGCTGGCCAGCCGCCTGATCGCCATCCAGGACGTGCCGGCGGGCGAGTCGATCGGCTACGGGTCCACCTTCGTGGCGCCACAGCGCATGCGCGTGGGTATCGTCGCCTGTGGCTATGCAGACGGCTACCCGCGGCACGCCAGCCTGGGGCAGGACCACGGCGCGCCGGTGCTGGTGCGCGGCGTGCGCACCCGGCTGGTCGGCCGCGTCAGCATGGACATGCTGGCGGTGGACCTGACGCCGGTGGAGGCCAACGGCGTGCCCTGCCAGCTCGGTGCCGAAGTCGTGCTGTGGGGCCGCAGCGCCTACGGCACCGTGTTGCCGATCGATGAGGTGGCGCAGGCCGCGGGGACAATCGCTTATGAACTGATGTGCGCCGTCGCGCCGCGCGTGCCCATCACCGCCGATGAGGAAGCGCCGCACCGTTGACTTCGCAGAACAGAACTATTCGCGATAAATGAACCAGGACGCGCACCTACGCTTCGTGTTCCTGACCGGTGTCTCGAAGTTCAGCAAGGTCTCCATCTTCTCGGGCGTGAACAACCTCAACGACATCACGCGCGATGCGCGCTACAGCGCGATACGGCGCCACACGGAGGCCGACCTCGACACCGTGCTTGCCCTGGAGTTGGAGGGGCTCGACCGCGAGGAAATCCGGCGCAGGTACAACGGCTACGGGCGGCTCGGCGAGCGCGTCGACAACCCGTTTGACGTCTTGCAGCTGCTTCTGGGGCGGCTCTTTTGCACCTGAAAACCTCGAACTCAGCTCGCGCACGAGCCGGTTGCTTGACTGGCCAGACTTGTTCGTGGCGCTGGACTTCGATGGGCCGAAAACCACTTCGAGAGCCTTTACGCCTCCATCCCCGCCGACTGGTACCGCAACAACCCCATCACCCAGTACGAGAGCTACTGGGCCAGTGTCTTTTACTCGCACATCGCGAGCCTCGGCGTCGACTTGACGCCCGAGAACGTCACGAACCAGGGGCGCATCGACTTGACACTCAAGCTCGACGCCGCCATCGTCGTCATCGAGTTCAAGCGGGCCGAGGGCAGCGCCCCGACGGGCGAGGCCCTCGCGCAACTCAAAACCAGCGGCTACGCCGACAAATACTGCGCGGGCGGCCGGACTGCCGCCCCTGTATCAATGCGAGGTGTTGGTTGTCGACGCCTTGCAGATCGACATGCCCGGCGGCGGATTTTCAGACCATTTGTCTTTACACAGTTCAAACCGTATCGGCTCGGTGCATGGCGCTTTGGCAATTTTCTGCACCACCGAGTTGATGCTCCCGCACCTGGCCCTCGCCAACTCTCTGAATTGTTCGTCGATAGTCTTCGTCGGCTGTACGGCCTGTGAAGGGACAGTCCCTTCGGGGGAAGAACGCGCAGCGAGATCTCCGCTCGTTGCACCAACGCTCGTTGACGTGTTGGGGGTATGCAGTGGTGCAGCAGGCGTGTGCACAGGAGCAATCCCTGAGCGGGTCGGGGGGTTGGGTACCGAACCCGCACCCGGCGCGGGTGTGACGGTTGCTTCGCGCGCCCTGAGGGGAGCGACTGCCGTAACTTTCGGCGTTGGCGCGGCGGCACCCGACGTTGCCGCAGGGGCGGTGTCGGAAGCGTTTTCGTTCCCTTTCGGGGTGGTCACCGAAGGAGGCAGCGTGGCGGTAACCGGCGCAGCGCCGTGGGTTATCGGTGGCTGGGTGGCCTCGACCTTGGTTTGCGCTCCACCCTCCCGCTTGACCTCCGCGATGATTTCCTCTTGTGCCTGTTGCCCAGAAGGCGCTTGTGCAGTTGGTGTTGGTGGCGTTTGCGGTGCCGACACCGCCACCTCCGCGCGTTGGTAGATGTACCACAGTGCGCCCGCACCACTCAGCACCGCCACGCCCGCAACAACCGCGACCGCAGCCCCTGCTCTCCTGCGCTGGGGTACCGGCTGCGGCGCAGACGCGGGAGCATGCGGCTGTGCCGCCTTCCCCTGCGCAGGGGCTTTGGCGGCACGTGACGGCAGCCCCTCTGCAGGCTGCAATGGTGGGACCGTGCTGCTGCCACTGTGTCGAAGATCTTCGGTTGGGGCTGCAGCCACAGGCGGGGAACTCACCGGGAGCGCGGAAGAAACTACCGCGTCGTCAGCGGTAGTACGAACCGGTCCGGCCACGTTGACGGGTTCGGTTGCGCCGACGGATTCGGACGCGCTGACGGATTCGGTTGCGCCGACATCCAAGGGCGCGGCCGCCTCTGCTTGGGCGTTATTGGGTACGGTGGGCTTTTCGCTCGTCTGCGCCGCAACCGGGTTGCCAAGCGCTGACGCGTCCGATGCGGCCGTTGGCCTGCTGGCCGGTGCCACCGGCGTGCCGCAGTGGTTGCAAAATTTTGCGCTTTCCCGGAGCTGCGCACCGCAGCTGACACAAAATGGCATTTGCAACTCCTCCAAGAATTGAATCGAGCCAACCATCGCAAAACGGACGGTTTGACTCTTTCTCACTCCGGGCCTCGACCGAAAACGAGGTCTCAGGGCCTGCCTACGGGCGATGACTCCGCAAACAGTCGTTCGAGCCATGCAGCAAACTCCGAAACAACGCTTGCCAGCTCACCATCATTCTCGATACTACCGGTTGCCTTTTCCAAGACCGACAGCGCCTGTACTTCTCGCTCGGTGACGACACGCCAGCGCCCCTCTTTGCGCGCCAAGAAGAATTTTTTTCTAACGCCCTCCCGAATTACGGGGGAGATTTGCACATTCTCCTCATTGACGGCCCAGGGCGCTGGATTGCGGTACACAATCCGGACGTCGGCGCGCGATACCCAAACCCCACCGAGACGCCGCGGCGGCGCAAACTCCACCACTTCGTCAACCTCGATGCCGTCGGCCACACACAACTCCCCCGTGCGTGTCGCACGCCTTCCCAATTCCGTCTTCGTGTAGCGAAAAAAAGTAATCGGAACGAATAAACCGGGGCTGGAGTCGATTTTTGGACCACTATACAAACCGGCTTGAACGAGCATATCGAACCACTGCCGACCACCACGCTCAAATTGCCCGAGCGTAACCTGGTCAGCGGCGTAGTCGTAATTCCGCAAACAATAATGATGACGGTATTCGTCCGACCGCTCGGTGATCCAGGCCTGAACGGCACGCGCAAACACGGCTTTCGACGGTGCTTCGGGGGCCAACCAGAGGTACATCGCCCCCGCTGCCAATAGCACCACCAGCATTCCCCCGATGCCCCAAAGCAACCGTCGCGAGGGCATGTGCATCGATGCTGACACCGAGGTGCTCTCATGTGGTTGGGCTGCGGCCGCCGCGCCTCTCATCGGACGACCACAGCTTTCACAGAAGCGACTCCCCTCCAGGTTTTTGTGCCCGCATTGGGTACAAAACGCCATGGTCATTTCTCCGGAAGACCGTCACTGGAGACGATGCCCGCAGTTGCCGCAAAAAATATCCGCCGGCGACACGGGCTGCGTGCAGCTCGGACACGTCGGGTTTGCGGCTGCCCCATTGCCCGCGGGCGAAGAGGCCGAAGGCCCCGACAAAGACACCGCGGCCGCCTGCGTTTGCATGCGATCTCGCGCTTGCTGCGCCTTGCGCTTGACCTCTTCGAGCTTCTGCTTCAACGCCTCTTCGCCGCGCTCCAGCTCGAGACCGTCAACTGCGGCGCGGTGAATGATGGCTAACCCCTTCATCGCCACCAGCGATCCGGGCGCGACGCCCAAAAAGAACAACACGAGACCGCCAAAACCCAGCGCCCAGAGGTAGCCGCCGAGGCCGGTCTCGCCCAGGAGCGCTCCCCACACGATGCGAGACAAACCGCCAACACCGTCAATGGAACTGCCCACCACCGCCGCCGACATGGACAACACCAAGCCCGCGCCGCCAAACAGCGCTGCGCCGATGATCGCCGTGACCACCGTCACCAAGACGCCCAGCAACAGCATCATGATGATGACGAATAACAAGCGGTGGCGCGCCATCTCCCGCAGCGTCGTCAGAGCCCGCAACACGGTTTCGCCATTCCAAATAACCGGGGCCGCCAACGGAATAGCCACGTATAGCAGAGCGAACAAAAAAAATCCTGTCAATACTGCACCCACCGGAAAAACGATGGCATATAGCAACGCGCCGACCCCCGGTATTTTGCAAAGAAACAATATTAGCGACAATGCAGCGAGATAAAGAAGAAATATAACGCCCACCAGGAAAATAACACCAATCAACCGATGAACGGTGAACAACGATGCCAGTATGGCCGACTTGATATTCCGCTGCGGCCTTCCCCAAACGTCGTCTGACAACATGATGCCCACCGCGTTGCTCCCAACCAGAAGCGCCATCAGCACCAGAATGAGACCCACCAGACCGACAAACGAGGCCAGGATGCCGGACTGATTGCTCAACGCAGCCGTTACCCCCCCGAACAATACTGTCAAAACCCCCACCCCAAGGGAGGTCAAGGCCAGTAGCGAAAAAGGCTGCCAGCGAGTGATCGCATCGACGGCCGACAGCAATGAGGTGTTGGCCAAAAATGTTTTTTGGATATGCGAAGAAAACCCGACACCATCCACGGTTTTGGACATTTTCCCCTCCTCAGACAAACACACAGATACGGCGACCGATTCGCCTCTTCCAGGGAAAGCTCACACAACAAACGGAACCACTCCCACGCCGAGCCACGGCTTGCCTTGTCATGGCTGACCGCCACGCAAACGCTCTTCTCCCCGCAGCTTGGCTGAAGAGCATAACCCAAATCAGGACATCAGCACCATAGCACCGATCAGGTACAGGGAAAAGACATCTTTGCGGCAACCGTGAGCCGCCCCACCAATAGCGCCGCAGCCCCAAACCAAACATAAATGATAACTATGAACGGGAAATGGCATTTCCAGCAAATAAAAAAGCGAACTTCAGTAGATTTTTTGAACCGGCGCGACACCCCCTCCACATAAACCGTGGATACGCTTACCGCTGGACAGCGGCCGCTTTTTGCGGCGTCTCCTCACCCCACCTCTCAAAAGACGCTTTCCCACGGCAAAGCAGCGATATGAGACGAGCGCGCTTTCGCCACTTGTACTCCCTGGGGTATAAAGCTATACTTCGCTCCCCAAAAGGAGGACATCGATGCCAACCCGGTTTGCCCCCCTCTCGTCCGCCCGGCGCCGTGCGGTGCTGGGCGCTGCGCTGGTCTGCCTAACCTGGGTCGCGGTGGCCCCGAACCCGGCGCGCGCGGCCGATGCCCCGCGGGTCGAGGTCCACACGGTCGCGCGCCAGCCGGTGGGCCAGGGCCTGATCCTGGACGGCACGCTGGAGGCGGTGCGGCAAAGCACCCTGTCCGCGCAGGCCAGCGGCCGCATCGCCCAGCTCACGGTCAAAGCCGGCGACCGCGTGCGCGCTGGGCAGGTGCTCGCGCTCATCGATGACCGCGAGACCACCGCCGGGGTGCAGCGCGCGCAGGCCGCCGTCACCCAGGCCGAAGCAGAAGCCCGCAACGCCGAGGCGCACCTGAAGCGCACGCGCGAGCTGCGCGCGCAGGGCTTCGTGTCGCAGGCGGCGCTGGACACCGCGCAGGCGCAGGCGGATGCCGCCCGCGCCGCCGTCGCGCAGGCGCGCGCCGCGCAGTCGCAGTCCGCGCTGGCGCAGGGCTTCACGCGCCTGACCGCGCCGTACGACGGCTATGTGCTGGCCACCCACGCGGAGGTGGGCGACCTGGCCGTGCCGGGCCGCCCGATCCTGACGCTCTACGCGCCGCAGCCGCTGCGCGCCACCGTGCAGGTGCCGGCCTCGCGCGCGCCGCTGGCCAGTAGCGCCCAGCGGGTGGAGGTGCAATTGCCCGATGGCCGTTGGGTGCAGCCCGCGGCCCAGACCCGGGTGCCGTCCGCCGACCCCGTGGCGCAGACCATCGAGTGGCGGCTGGACCTGGCGAGCGCCGACACCGCGGCCCACGTGCCGGGACAGTCGGTGAAGGTGCGCTTTGCCGCGGGCACGCAGGAGCGGCTGGTGATCCCGGCGCGCGCGCTGCTGCGCCGCGGGGAACTGACCGCCGTATATGTGGCGGCGCCCGCGGGGTCGCCCACCGGCTTCGTGCTGCGCGCCGTGCGCGTCGGCACGGACCACGGCGAGGCAGGCGTCGAGGTGCTGTCGGGCGTGCAGCCGGGGGACCGCGTCGCGCTCGACCCGGTGCGCGCGGGGCTGGCCGGGGCGCAGCCGGCGCAGCGTTGAGGACGGGGCGCCCGCCATGATCCATACCCCCACCCCCATGGAACGCCTGGGCTTTTCGGGCGCGGTGGCGCGCCTGTTCCAGGCCAACGCCATCACGCCGCTGCTGGCGCTGGTGGCGCTGCTGCTGGGGCTGTTCGCCGTGCTGGTCACACCGCGCGAGGAGGAGCCCCAGATCAACGTCACGATGGCCAACATCATCATCCCCTTCCCCGGCGCCTCGGCCGCGGACGTGGAGAAGATGGTGGCGCAGCCGGCCGAGCACGTACTGTCGCAGATCCACGGCATCGAGCACACCTACAGCGTCTCGCGCCCCGGGGTCGCGGTGCTGACGGTGCAGTTCCAGGTCGGCGTGCCGCGCACCGAGGCGCTGGTGCGCCTCTACGAGGTGCTCAACGCCAACCAGGACTGGCTGCCCGCGGGCTTGGGCGTGCTGCCGCCCATCGTCAAACCGAAGGGCATCGACGACGTGCCGGTGCTGGCGGCGACGCTGTGGGCCACCGATGGCCGCAGTGCGCTGGAGCTGGAGCGCGTCGCGCACGCGATCGAAACCGAGCTCAAGCGCGTGCCCAACACGCGCGAGGTGCAGACGATCGGCGGGCCGGGGCGCGCGGTGCACGTCTGGATCGACCCGGCGCGGCTGCGCGCGCGCGGGGTGCCGGTACAGGCGCTGTATCAGGCGGTGCAGACCGCCAACCAGGCCATGCCCTCCGGGACCGTGGCCAACCCGCGCGCCGGCGAAGACGGCCAGCCAGGGCTGCTCACGGTGGAGACGGGCGAGTTCCTGCGCAGCGCGCAGGACGTCAGCGAGATCGTGGTCGGTGTGCACCAGGGCAAGCCGATCTACCTGCACGAGGTCGCGCGCGTCGAGGAAGGGGCGGCGCTACCGCGCCGCTATGTCTGGCACACGCCGGGCCCGGGCGATGCGCTGCCTGCCGGCGCGCAGGTCGGCCAAGCCTACCCGGCAGTGACCGTGATCGTGACCAAGAAGCCCGGTGCCAACGCGGTGGACGTCGCGCGCGACGCGCGCGAGCGCCTGCAGCAGCTGCGCAACGCGCTGATCCCGGACGACGTGCAGCTCACCATCAGCCGCGACTACGGGGCCACCGCCGCCGACAAGGCCAACAAGCTGATCCAGAAGCTGCTGTTTGCCACCGCCAGCGTCATCGTGCTCGTGGGCCTGGCGCTGGGCCGGCGTG
This sequence comes from Tepidimonas taiwanensis, assembly GCF_020162115.1. NCBI lineage: Bacteria > Pseudomonadati > Pseudomonadota > Betaproteobacteria > Burkholderiales > Tepidimonas > Tepidimonas taiwanensis. Next base: position 2,358,355 of record NZ_CP083911.1, read on the forward strand.
AGGCGGTGATCGTCGGCGCGGCGGTCATCCTGACGTTGACCGCGACGCTGTTTGCCTCGTGGGCGTGGGGCTTCACGCTCAACCGGGTATCGCTCTTCGCGCTCATTTTCTCCATCGGGATTCTGGTGGACGACGCCATCGTGGTGGTGGAAAACATCCACCGCCACCGGCAACTGACACCGAATGAGCCGCTGTCGGTCATCATCCCGCGCGCGGTGGACGAGGTCGGCGGCCCGACGATTCTGGCGACGCTGACCGTGATCGCGGCGCTGCTGCCGATGGCCTTCGTCACCGGGCTGATGGGGCCGTACATGAGCCCGATCCCGATCAACGCCAGCATGGGGATGGCGATTTCGCTCGCGATCGCCTTCACCGTCACGCCGTGGCTGGCGCTGCACCTGACCAAGACAGACGGCCACGGCGCGCACACGACGCACGCGCCGTCGCGCCTGACGATCGCGCTGCAGACGTTCTTCACGCGCGCGCTCACCCCCTTCCTGCACAGCGCGCGGCACCGCTGGCTGCTGCTCGGCGGCGTGGTGGCGGGGCTGGTGCTCTCGATCGGGCTGGCGGTGGTGCAGGCGGTGATCCTGAAGATGCTGCCGTTCGACAACAAGAGCGAGTTCCAGGTGGTGCTGGAAATGCCCGCGGGCACGGCGCTGGAGGACACCGCCGCCGCGCTGCAGGACATGACGGCCTTCCTGGCGCAGCAGCCCGAGGTCACGCACGTTCAGGGTTACGCCGGCACGGCCAGCCCGATCACCTTCAACGGCCTGGTGCGGCAGTACTACCTGCGCGCCGACGCCGAGCAGGGCGACCTGCAGGTCAACCTGGTGGACGCCAAGCACCGGCATGAGAAGAGCCACGCGATCGCGCAGCGGCTGCGCCCGGGGCTGGAGGCGATCGCGCAGGCGCACGGCGGCCGCATCAAGGTGGTCGAGGTGCCGCCGGGCCCGCCGGTGCTCGCCCCGATCGTGGCCGAGGTCTACGGACCGGACGAGGCCGGCCGCGCCGCGCTCGCTCGCCGGGTGGCGCAGGCCTTTGCCGACACGCCCGACATCGTCGGCATCGACACGACGCTGAAGGAGGAGGCGCCGTGCACCTTCCTGCGCATCGACCGCGCGCGGGCCGAGAGCCTCGGCATCCCGGCGCAGGTGATCGCACAGACGGTGACGACCGCGCTGTCCGGCGCGGACGCCGCCTACCTGCACGACGGGCACGCCAAGTTCGCCGTGCCGGTGCGGCTGCAACTGCCGCGCGAGGCGCAGGTGGGGCTGGACGCGCTGCTGGCGCTACCGCTGCGCGCCGCCAACGGGCGCATGGTGCCGCTGTCGGAGCTGGTGCGCGTGGAGCACGGCGTCATCGACCCGCCGCGCTTCAGCAAGGACCTGCTGCCCGTGGTGTACGTGCTCGGCGACATGGCCGGGCGCACGGACTCGCCGCTGTACGGGCTGTTTGGCATCCGCTCGCGCCTGGATCAGGCGGCGCTGCCCGACAGCGGAGCGCTGGGCGAATACTGGATCCGTCAGCCCGCCGACCCGTGGCGCGAGTACGCGATCAAGTGGGACGGCGAGTGGCAGATCACCTACGAGACGTTCCGCGACATGGGCGCGGCGTACGCGGTCGGGCTGGTGCTGATCTACCTGCTGGTGGTGGCACAGTTCAAGAGCTACCTAACGCCGCTCATCATCATGGCGCCGATTCCGCTGACGCTCATCGGCATCATGCCCGGACACGCGCTTCTGGGCGCGCAGTTCACCGCCACCAGCATGATCGGCATGATCGCGCTGGCCGGCATCATCGTGCGCAACTCCATCCTGCTGGTGGACTTCATCGAGCTGGAGACCGCCAAAGGCATGCCGTTTGCGCAGGCGGTGGTGCAGTCCGCCGCGGTGCGCGCGCAGCCGATCGCGCTCACCGCCATCGCCGCGATGCTGGGGGCGTTCTTCATCCTGGACGACCCCATCTTCAACGGCCTGGCCGTGTCCTTGATCTTCGGCATCGCGGTCTCCACCTTGCTGACGCTGGTGGTGATCCCGGTGCTGTACTACGTGGTGTACCGGCGGCGTTACGCCAGCGCGGCCTGAACCGTTTTTGTCCCCGTGTCGCGTGACACGTTTATCGTGAGGAGAGCATCATGACCGTCGAACGTTATATCCGCGTGATCGCGGGCCTGTTCGTGTTCCTGTCGGTGGCGCTGGGTGCGCCGTCGAGCCCGTTGTTCGTCAGCGAGTGGTTCCTGGCGTTCACGGCCTTCGTCGGGCTGAACCTGTTCCAGTTCGGCTTTACCAACTTCTGCCCGCTGGCGATCATCCTGAAGAAGCTGGGGGTGCCGGAGAGCGCCATCCCCTGCAAGGCCTGCTGAAGCGCCCCCGCTGAATCGCTCCCGGAGACCAGCATGTCCGCCACCGCCCCGACGCCACTGAAATTTCTGCACCCCGGCTGGTTCTCGATCGTCATGGGCTTGGCCGGCCTCTCACTCGCCTGGCACTCCGCCAGCGGCGCGCTGGGCGAGTGGGCCACGGCCGTCGCGCTGACCGTCGGGGCCGTCGCGGCCGGCGTCTTCGTCGCGCTGCTGCTGGGCAGCGCCGTGCGCTGGCAACGCCACCCGGACGCGGTGGCCGAGGACCTGCGCCACCCGGTGCGGCACGCGTTCGTCGCCGCGCTGCCGGTGTCGGCGCTGCTGCTGGCCACCTGGCTGCAGGCGATGGGGCTGGCGCTGCCGCTGGCGCATGCGCTGTGGTGGATCGGCTCGATCGCGCAGCTTGGCGTGACGGTGTGGGCGCTGGGGCGGTGGCTCGCCCCCACGGTGGCGCACGCGCCGGATGCGCAGTCGCTGTGGAACGCCGTGACGCCCGTGCTCTACATCCCGGTGGTGGGCAACGTCGTCGCGCCGCTGGCCGGGGTCGGCTTTGGTCACCCGGTGTGGTCCGCGGTGCACATGGGCGTCGGCGTCTTTTTCTGGCCGGTGGTGTTCACGCTGCTGGTGGCGCGGCGGCTCGCGCACGGGCCGATTCCGCCGCGGCTGCACCCGACGTGGTTCATCTCGCTCGCACCCGCGGCCGTGATCGGGCTGTGCACGCTGCGCTATGAGCTGCCGCCGCTGCTGACCACGATGGTGTGGGGCATGGGGCTGTTCATCCTGTTGTGGGTGGGCACGCAGGCCCGGCGCTTCTTCGCGCAGCCGTTCGCGCTGCCGTTCTGGGCGGTGTCGTTTCCGCTCGCGGCGTTCTCGTCGCTGAGCCTGCGCCTGGCGCAGGGACTGGCGTTGCCGGTGCTGCAGGTCGCGGCGCTGGCGCTGCTGGCGCTGACGTCGGTGGTGATCGCCGCGCTCGTGCTGGCCACCGTCAAGGGCCTGCGCGAGGGCACGCTGCTGGCGCCGGAACCGGTGGCCCCGCTGGTACCGGCGTCGCCGTGACCGGGCCCGCCCCGCGATCGGGTAGCATCGCCGTCATGTGCACCCCCACGCCGCGCGCCGATGCCCGTTGAGCACGCCCTGTTGCTGGCGGTGGCGGCGCTGGCCGCGGGGGCGTTGAACGCGATCGCGGGCGGCGGCAGCTTTCTGACCTTTCCGGCGCTGGTGTTCACGGGCTTGCCGCCGATCGCGGCCAACGCGACGAGTGCGGTCGCGGTCAGTCCGGGCTACCTGGGCAGCACGCTGGGCTTCCGCGCGGAGCTGGCGGCGCTGCCGCGACGGCGGCTGGGGACCGAGGCGGCGCTGGCCGCGACCGGCGGGGTGCTGGGTGCCTTGCTGCTGCTGGTCACCCCCGCGCCGACCTTCCGCGCCCTCGTGCCGTGGCTGCTGCTGTTCGCCACCGCGGTGTTCGCGGTCGGCCCGTGGCTGGTGCGGCGCCTCGCGGCGGCACGCAATGCCCCTGTCGGTGGCGAGGCGGGCAGCACTCGCCATATGGCACGCCACGCGGGTTTGCTCGCGGTCGCGGTGTACGGCGGCTATTTCAACGGGGGCCTGGGCATCCTGCTGATGGCGCTGTACGCGGTCGCGGGCGAGCCCCGCATCCACACCGCGAATGCGCTGAAAAACCTCAATTCGCTGGTGCTGTCGCTGCTGTCGGTGGCGACGTTTGCGCTGGCGGGCGCGATCGCGTGGGGCCCGGCGCTGCTGATGATGGCCGCGGCGACCGCCGGCGGCTACCTCGGGGCGCGCTGGGCGCGCCGTCTGCCCGCCGCGGTCGTGCGCGCGGTCGTCATCGGCACCGGGCTCGTGATGAGCGCGGTGTTTTTCATGCGCTAGCGCCCACCACGTGTGGGGGCCCGGCGAGCCGCTCGATGTGACCCAACAACGTCTCCTCCTGATACGGCTTGCCCAAATAGACGTCGACGCCGAGCGTGCGCGCGTGCTCGCGGTGCTTGTCCGCCGTACGCGACGTGATCATGATGATCGGCAGCGACGCGGTGCGCGCCTCGGCCCGCACCCGCTGGGTGACCTCGAAGCCATCCATGTTGGGCATTTCGATATCGAGCAACATCACCGCAGGCAAGGGGTCGCGCTGCAAGCGCTCGAGCGCCTCTTGGCCATCCTTGGCGGTCTCGACCCGATAACCGTGCCGCACCAAAAAACGGCTGGTGACCTTGCGCACCGTCAGCGAGTCGTCCACCACGAACACGAGCGGGGGCCGCTGGGCTTCGGCGGTAGGACGCTGCGCGGCCATGCCCGACGCTTCCTTGCGCGGCGAGCGCGCCAACAGTCGCGCCGCGTCCAAAATGAGCGCCACGCGGCCATCACCCAAGACGGTGGCACCCGCCACCCCGGGCACGCGCGCCAACAGCGGACCGATGGGCTTGAGTACGGCATCGAGCTGCCCGTCGATCGCTTCTACCGCCATCACCCACTGTTGATCCCCCGCCTGCACGAGCAGCAGCGTCAGCCGTTGGGTGGGATCATGGGGCGCGAGGTCGTCCTCGTCCCGCGGCGGGAGGTATTGCTCCAGCGACGCCAGAGGCAGCATGCGTTCCCCCACGGTGACCCCACCGGCTTGACGCAGCCGCTCGAACTCGGGTTGCGACACCTCACGCAACACGTGCACCTGCCCAGCGGGTAAAGCCCACGTCTGTCCACCTGCACGCACGAGCACGACCGCCGCCACCCCCAGCGTCTGGGGCAAGCGCAGCTCGAAACGGGTTCCGCGCCCGGGTTCACTGGAAACGGATACCCGCCCCCCCATGTCCGCCAAGTCGCTGCGCACGACATCGAGGCCAACGCCACGCCCGGCCAGTTCGGTCACGACCGCCGCGGTCGAAAAACCCGTGCGGAACAACCATTCATAACACTGGGCGGGGTCGACCGGTTGGCCCGGCTCCACCCATCCCAGCGATTCTGCGCGCGCGTGCACCGCAGCCAAATCGATCCCACGCCCATCGTCCGTCAGCTCGATGACGACTTCGCTGGCTTCGCGCCGCGCCCGCAGCCTCACCTCGCCATACGCCGACTTACCGGCGGCTTGACGCTGCGCGGGAGGCTCGATGCCGTGCGCCACGGCGTTGCGAATCAAATGCTCCAGCGGGCCCACGAGGCGGTCGAGCACCGCGCGGTCCACCTCCAAATCACGACCGTCGACCTCGAGGTGCGCCCGCCGATCGGTCTCCTTGGCCGCACGGCGCAGCACGCGATGCAGCCGGTCTTCGATGGTTCTGAGCGGCACCATCCGCGCGCGCATCAGCCCATCCTGCAGCGAGCGATTGACCCGCGCCTGCTGCAACAGGGCGTCGTCCACCTCGTCGAACCCGGCCAGTAGCATGTCGCGTGTGGTCTCCACGTCATTGACGCTTTCCGCCAACAGCCGGGTGAGCTCCTGCAGCCGCGTGAAGCGGTCGAATTCAAGCGGGTCAAATTCCTGCCGATCGGCGCGCGCCAGCCGCGCGTGCATCTGCGACTCGGCTTGAATTTCGAGCTCGCGCAGCTGGGTGCGCAAACGATCGACGTGGTCGGCCAACTCCTGCACCACCTCACGGTTGCGCCGGAACAGCGCCTCCAGCCGCGAGCGAGCAATCGCCACCTCGCCAGCGTCGTTGAGCAGCTCATCCAAGCGCTCCGTCGACAGCCGAATCACGGCATGCCGCCCCGCATCGTCCGGCACCGCCTCGGCCGCCGCCATGGACTGGGCGGCGGCAGCGGGCGCCGCGTCGGCGGCGGGCTCGGGCGTAATCACCGTGGCGGAGGGCGCTGCAGCGGATGGGCCCGCAGCGGGAGCGAGGCCATTGGCCTGGCCCTCGCCATCGGTTGGCGGCGCAGCTGCCGGCACCACAGGCATCTGAGCCGTCGGCGGCACCGGCTCCGACAACGACGACGGCGCTGGCCCGCTTGTCAACGCCTCGATCGCATCGTGCACCTGGTCGACGCGCTGCTGCACTGCGTCGAGCCAATCGGGCGTGGGCATCTGTGTCCCCAGCGCCTGCACGTCGGCTTCCAGCTCGTGGATGCGCTGGCCGATCGCCATGGCCCCGACCATGCGGGCAGCCCCCTTGAGGGTATGCAGCGCGCGCTGCAGTGCCGCGGAATGCTCGGCAACCCCTGGGTGGTCACGCCACTGCTGAACAGTGGACTGGATGCGCGGCATCCAGTCTTGCGCCTCCTCCAGGAAAACGGGCAGCAGCTCGGCGTCAATCTCGTCCGTGGGCAACGCGGGCGCAACGACGGACACTTGCTCCGTGCTGGGCGGCGCTGCGGCGGGCACCGCCATGCGGGCCGCCGCAATCGAAATCGATGGCACCGCGCCCGGCGAATCAGGGGTCACGGGTGTTGCCACGGAGGTCGCCGCCGGTGTCGGCGGGGCGCCATCGTCGTGGCGAACGGGAGCATCGAGCGTTTCCGTGGACAGCTCCGACGGGCGCGCTTCACGCACGTCCCCGTCGTCCGGCGCGCCCTCCATGAGCGCCGGAGCAGCCGGTGGCGAAACCGGCAGGTCCGCCAACGCCGAGATGACGTCTGACATCGGCGCGGGGTAACGCCGGCTCTCGACGACAGCAACGGCGTCCTGTAAGCTGCCAACGATGCGACGCAACACATCCGGTGCTTGCGCTGGCAGCGCCCCCGGTACCTGATAACACCGCAGCGCCCACAACTCGAGCGCATAGGCCAACTCGGCTATTGGCGTCAGGGCCGTTGTGCGCGCCATGCCGGCCAGCGTGTGCGCCACGCGCACAAGCGGCTCCCAGACTGCGGTGTCCGTGGCGTGAGCGCACACCGCCTCGACCGCCGCAGCCAACTCGCGCAACCGCACGCGCGCCTCTTCCAGAAAAATCCGGTAGAGATCGGTGGGCAGTCGGTGCCCGTCGAGATCGACCTCCTCGGCCAGAGGAACCGCTGCGGGCGCCCCGACAGCCGTATCGTCACCCGGCGGTGGCGCCGGGATGACAATGCCGTCAAACACCGAGGGATCGTCCACCCCTGTGCGCAGCTGCTCGGCATACCACACTGCCGCAGCCAGCGCGTCTGACACCACTTGCACATCCGCCGGCGATGGCTGCCGCGCCGCCCACTGAGCCACGACCCGCTCGACCTGATACAAGCGGTCGGCGGCCGGCTTGGCACCCAGCATCGCAAAAGCACCCGCCATTTGCCGTGCGCTGTCTTCCACGGTCTTGCAGCTTGCCGCGTCTCCCGCCGCGGCACTGGAGAAGGCTTGTTCGATGGGCCGCGCCGCCGCCAACACCGCATCGATCACCGCCCCGCGCAAGTCAGCCCCGGCCGCGCCACTCCAGCCCGGTGCGTTCGCTTCCTCCTCGGGCATGAGCTCGGGATCCGTGGGATAGGCCACGGCCATGAGGCGATTGACGACGCGCTGACGCGTCGCCCGCCACGACGACAGGGCTTGCTCGTCGTCGACCGGAGGAGCCCACGGCTCGATCAGCACCAGCGCTTGCGCCACCTCCTCCTGCAAGACGGGAGCCACGACGGGCATCTCGGGCGGCGACGGAAAGGCACAGGTGGCCCCATCCAACGCCCGCACCAGCGTGATCTGCTCGGAATGCGCCATCGCCCCCAGCGCTCGCAGCGCGGCCGTCCAGCGCGCGACACCGTCCGCAGCACCCTGGCACACGGCCGTCCACGCCTCTTGGGCTTGCCGCACGGCGGCGCGCCACTGGGCAGGCTCCTCCGGCTCGGTCGCACACGCGACCTCCCCCAATCGGGGCACGAACCGCTGGGCCAACGGCGGCAACATCGCGTAAACGTCTGGCAGCGTCTGCAGGCGCGACAACACGTCAGGCAGCAAGGCTGCGGCCACGGGTGACTGTCCCCGTTGCAGTCGCCCCAGCTGCCGATCCACCAGGCCGCATAGCCGCTTGACCCAGGCATCCACTGGCAAGCGCCCCTGCGCCAGCGCGTCCAGCAGCGCGGACACCGAACGCCACAGCAACCCGTCGACCGTCTCCGGCGGGCAGCGGCGTGCCAACGCACCAACCGCGGCCGCCATCTCACCCAAGCCCTCACGCGCGTCGGTATTGCGCAACCACAGCAGCAACCCTTGCTGGTAGCGCTGACGCAACCATGGAAGGTTGCGAACCACTGGGACTGCGGCAGCCTCCGCCACGGCCGCACCCGATGTATCCCCCCCAACACCGGCCGACGTCTCAGTGGGCGCGCCGTCGAGCCATTGCTGAATCCACTCTGCCGCATCGCGCAGGGTCTGATCCGCCACCGAACCCGTGGCCTCGGTTCGCTGCCGCAGCAGCCGCACGGCCTGCAGCACCGCCCGTCCCCCCGTGGGGGTACGCCACTCGGGCTGGGAGCGCAACCGCTCGACGGCCGCGCCGACCACGCGGCTCAGGCGCGACGCGGGCTCGTCACCCACCAGCATCCAAGCGGCAGCAGCGGCGTCGAAGTCGGCCGTCGCGGGCGCATCTGAGGTGCTGCCCGAACCTGCGCCTTGTAACCACTGAGCCAGATGCGCGTCAGCAAGGTTCCACGTCTCCTCCAAGGCCGGGCGCACCCAGGCCAGCGCACCGATGTCTAGCGGGGTCGTGGGTGTGGCATCCGCCATGGCCGCCCCCGATCAGAGTTGGAAGCCAGCCACCGACACACGCAGCCGCTCCGACAGCTCGTTGAGGCTGGCGACCGTTTGCGCACTGTGGCGCGTACGCTCCGCGGTTTCCTCGGTCACACGCAAAATGGCGCGCATATTGGCGCTCACCTGTTCGGCCGTGCTGGCCTGCTGCGCCATCGCTCGCGAGATGGATTCGATCAGGTTGGCCAGTCGCACCGAGATGGTTTCGATCTCGGACAGCGCTTCACCCGCTGAATCAGAGCGCGCCGCACCTTGCACCACCCCTTGGGTCGAGCGCTCCATCGCACGGATGGCCTCCTGGGTATCGGCCTGAATGGCAGCCACGATCGCGCCGATGCGCCGCGTCGCCTGCGCCGACCGCTCTGCCAGCCGCTGCACTTCCTCGGCCACCACCGCAAAGCCTTTGCCCGACTCACCCGCTGCCGCCGCTTGAATCGCCGCGTTGAGCGCCAGCACGTTGGTCTGCTCGGTAATGCCACCGATGAGATCGACGATTTCACCGATCTCTTGCGACGACTCACCCAGCCGCTTGATGCGCTTGGACGTCTCTTGAATCTGATCCCGAATCGCGTTCATGCCATCGATGGTCTGACGCACTGCGTCGCGGCCGCGCTGCGACGCCTGCAAGGCGGTTTGCGCCACTTCGGCGGACTCGGCCGCATTGCGGGACACCTCGCCAATCGACTGCGACATACTCACCACCGCCTCGGACGTATCGCCGATCTGCTGGGCCTGCCGCTGCGACGCGTCGAGCAGTGCCTGTGCGTCCTCCCGCGCCGCGGCGGTGGACTCCGCGAGCTGCTGTGCGGCGTCATTGATCCGCTGCACCAGCGTGCGCAACTCCTCAATGGCGTAGTTGACAGAGTCCGCGATGGCACCCGTGATGTCCTCGCTCACGGTCGCGCGCACGGTCAGATTCCCCTCGGCCAAGTCCGCCATTTCGTTGAGCAACCGCAAAATTGCCTCTTGGTTGCGGGCGTTTTCTTCGGCCGCCTTTTGGGCTTTGTAGCGCGCCGCCTGCACGTTCATGATGGTGATCATGAACGTTCCCAACACCGCCAGGATGAAAGCGGACACCGACAAGGGAAGGGCCCCACCCGTACCCATTGCCGCATAGCGCGAATACAGCTGCTGCAAGGCATCCAACAGCGCCTCGGATTCATCGTAGAGCTTTTGCGCACTTTGCTTGGCGGCCAGCACCGCGGTCATGCTGCTGATCTGACCGCCGACCTCTTGCTCGAGCGCCTGCAGCAGGCTCTCCATGCTCTTGATTTTTTCTTGCGCGGCCGCTTCCGTCAGCGGCGCGATCCCGCGCGCGGCATCACCGCTTTTGATGACGTTGAGCGCGGCGCGAAACTCCTCCAGTTTTTGCGACAACTGAACCGCCACGTCGGTGCTCAACGTATCGCCCGCCAAAGCCGCCTCGGCACCGATGGCCAGTTGCGACAGCTGCAGCACCAACCCATCCACCACGTCTGCCGTGGCAGAGCCGGCCGGGGCAAAGGCCATCAGTTCATCGGCCAAGCGGGCCAAGTCCTTGAGCCGCGCCGCATTGGCCTCGTAAGCGCGCCCCAAGGTCTCTAGCACGGCGCGCTGCTCGACCAGCCCTTGAATGGTCTTGTTGGAAGCCTCCCAGCGCTGCTGCAGGGCGCGCAGATCGTCCTGAAATGCGGCGGGCGAAGGCGGCAGCCCTCCTCCGCCACCGATGAGGGTATTCAGGCCATCGGTAAAGCCCTTGCGGGCCTCGAGCATTTGCTCGAACGCTTTTGCGTCCCCCAACGCGGCGCGCTGGGCATTTTTGGCCGAACGCTGCGACAACAGCTGCAAGCGAATGGCAATATCAGTGTATTTGGCCACACGCGTGCTGTAGACCTGGTATGCCACGAGGGCCGCCACACCGATCACGATGAAAACCAAAACGGCCACTGTCAGCACGACGCGCCGTCGCCGATGGGACAGCCGACCAAAACCCGGTATCCAGTCCAGGTTGAGCCCCAGCATCCAACGGTCGAGCGCGCGTTGCGCTCGCTCAAACAAATCCATGGTCGCGGCGCCGCTGTTGACAGCGCTGGCTCGAGCTGCGGCATTGGTCATGACGTCACTTCGGATGGGATACGGTTGATTTGACGTAAATGGTTGATCTATCGTCAGGCAGACGGCTGCAACAGCCCCGGGTCGCGCCACAGCCGAGGCGCGTCCAAGAGTCGCCACTCGCGGTGCTCGGCATCGCGCCAAACACCCTCCACCCAATCGGGCTCCGCGGTGCTTGCGTGGGGCAGCGCCTCCATGTCGTCGAGTGAGCGCATCAAAGGCACTTGATCGATGATGAGCGCAATGTGCGCCCGGTCACGGGGGTGACTCAGCAGCATCTGTCGCCCCTCCGCCCGGGTCGTGCCGCCCTTACCCAGGAACGCTGCCCAATCGACACAGGCGTAGACGACGCCCCGTACCGCCGCCACCCCCTGCAACCACGGTTTGACCGCAGGCACCGGCGTCAGCCTTGGCAGCGGCACCACGCCATGGATGGCTTCCAAAGAAACGAGCCAATGACGGCCAGCCGCCTCGAACCCCAGCCGCATCCGGGTGAGATGCTGCTCGCTTGCCTGTCGCAGTCGTTCGCCGAGCTGGAGTTGGTACTCGCGCAGACCATTAGCCGGGGACATCGGGGTCACCCCAGCGCACGGATTTTGGACAGCAGCTCAGCCTCTTGCACGGGCTTGACGACGTACTCGACGGCCCCCTGCCGCAAGCCCCAGATGCGATCGGTTTCCTGGCTTTTGGACGTGCACATGATGACGGGGATTTTTTGCGTTTCGGGATCGCGCGCGAGCTGGCGCGTCGCCTGAAATCCATTGAGTCCGGGCATCACGACGTCCATCAATACAAGGTCGGGGGCCTGGGTGCGCGCCAGCATCAAACCCTGCTCGGCCGAGTCGGCCGTCAGAACGTCGAATCCATGTTTGCTGAGCATTTGCGCCAAGTAGTGACGCTCGGTTGCCGAATCATCAATCACCAAAATTCGCTGTACGGGCATTGACCATTCCTCGCCAAAAAGCCACACGCATTCCGGGTGCGGCAGTCTACCGCATATACGCTCCCATACCGCTGGGAACCCCTCACTGACCGATTGCCGGCACCTCTTCGCTCAATGCCGGAATATACCGTCGCACGGCTGCCAGAAGGCCGTCGCGCGTAAACGGTTTGACCAGATAGTCGTCACAACCCACGACGCGCGCGCGGGCCCGATCGAACAATCCGTCTTTGCTGGACAACATCACGACCGGAACTTTGGCCAGCGGCGGGTGACGGCGAATCAGCGCGCATGTCTGATAGCCGTCGAGTCGTGGCATGAGGATGTCGACGAACACCAAGTCGGGGGGCGAACGAACCAAATGCGAAAGCGCGGCAAACCCATCCTCGGCCAGGATCACCTCCACCCCGAGGGGCCGCAAAATGCTGGCGGCGCTGAGCCGTATCGTACGACTGTCGTCGATGATCAGCACACGCGCACGCGGCTGCCCAGAGGTCGCGGCACCCACCGCCTCGGACGGCCCACCCATTCCATTCATCGAGACATCCCCCCCTGCACGATGGACATTTTGTTGCTACGTCTGCTCGCCAGCCCACCTTGGTTCGCCGGATGCCAGCACATCGCCCATGATTCAACGCCCGCTGGAGCCCACTCCAACACAAGCGTCGTGCAGCGACTGACCGCGCGCGGCGCACCGGATAAATTTCGGCCATTGTACGCAGCCTGTCGCCCCATGCTCAATACCCGCACGATCACTCTGCGGGCCTCAGCCTCTGCCTCCATCCGCAGCTGTCCCGATCGCCAACGAGACGTCGCCGACGCCCTCCACCCAGCCGTGAATGCGATCGCCCGGGGACACCGGGCCCACCCCCTCGGGCGTGCCGGTAAAAATCACGTCTCCGGGCTGCAAATGGTAGTAGCGTGAAAGATCGGCGATCAGCTCAGGCACGCTCCAGATCATGTCCACCACATCGGCACGCTGGCGTACCTGACCGTTGACGGCCAGCCCGATTTCCCCGCGAGACACGACCACGCCCGGCATCGGCGTTACCGCGCCGCACACCGCCGCCCCCTCTACATCCTTGCCCAAACACCAGGGGTGGCCCCTTTCGCGCAGCCGCGCCTGCACGTCGCGCCGCGTCATATCCAGACCGACAGCATACCCGTAGATCAACGCCGCCGCTTCGGAAGACGAGATGGCAAACCCCTCGGTGCCGATGACCACCACCAACTCGACCTCGTGGTGGTAGTCGCGCGTTTGTGGGGGATACGGCTGCGTTGTGCCACTGGGCACCAAGTGCAGCGCAGACTTGGTGAAGTAAAACGGCTGCGTCGTGGCTTTGTCGATGGTGACCCCCATCTCGCGCGCATGGGCGTGATAGTTGCGCCCAACAAAAAACAGCCGCCGCACCGGCAGCCGGACGTCACGATCACGCACGGTCAGCGAGACGGGTTGGGGTGGAGGCCAAAGGTCACTCGACATCCTGCATCCTTCTGAACGGGTCGGGTGCCATCGTAGCGCTCGCAACCACCGCCGCAAAGCCCGGGCGTTGTTTTTTCGCAAGGCGGCTCCTGTTGATGCACGCGGCCGAGGGCGATGCGACAATTCCGGCCATGAGCACGACGAGCCTCGACGACTTGATGCACAACCTGGGCCGGCAGGCCCGCAGCGCCGCAGCGGCCATGGCCCGAGCCAGCGCCGCGCAAAAAAACGCCGCGCTGCGCGCGCTGGCCGCGCGGTTGCGCGCCCATGTCGAACCGCTGCAGTCCGCCAACGCGCGCGACATCGAGCGCGCCCGCGCCGCGGGCTTGAGCGAGCCGATGGTGGATCGCCTGAAGCTCACGCCCAAGATCATCGAGACCTGCGCGCAGGGGTGCGAGCAGCTCGCCGCGATGCCCGACATCATCGGCGAGATCATCGGGCTGCAGCAGCAGCCCAGCGGCATCCGCGTCGGTCAGATGCGCGTGCCCATCGGCGTCTTCGGGATGATTTACGAGAGCCGCCCCAACGTCACGATCGAGGCGGCGTCGCTCGCCATCAAGAGCGGCAACGCCTGCATCCTGCGCGGCGGCTCGGAGGCCATCGACTCCAACCGGGCGTTGGCCGCGCTGGTGCAGGCGGCGCTCGCCGACGCCGGCCTGCCGCCCGAGGCGGTACAGCTCGTGCCCACCACCGACCGCGAGGCGGTCGGGCACCTGATCGCGATGCCGCAATACGTGGACGTGATCATCCCGCGCGGCGGCAAGGGGCTGATCGAGCGCATCAGCCGCGAGGCCAAAGTGCCCGTCATCAAGCACCTGGACGGCAACTGTCACACCTACGTCGATGACCCGTGCGATCTGGACCTCGCGGTCAAGGTCACCGACAACGCCAAGACACAAAAATACAGCCCCTGCAACGCGACCGAAAGCCTGCTCGTCGCGCGCGGCGTGGCGGCGGCGTTTCTGCCGCGTATCGGCGCCATCTTCGCCGCCAAAGGGGTGGAGATGCGCTGCTGCCCCGAATCCAAGGCCATCCTCGCCACCGTCCCCGGCGCGACGGTGGTGGACGCGACGGAGGAAGACTGGTCCACCGAATACCTCGCGCCGATCATCAGCGTCAAGGTCGTCGCGGGGCTGGACGAGGCAATCGACTGGATCAACCGCTACGGCAGCCACCACACCGACGCGATTCTGACCACCGACCATCGCCACGCGCAGCGCTTTTTGCGCGAGGTCGATTCCAGCAGCGTCATGGTCAACACGAGTACCCGCTTTGCCGACGGGTTCGAGTACGGCCTGGGTGCCGAGATCGGCATCAGCACCGACAAATTCCACGCCCGCGGCCCGGTGGGCGTGGCGGGACTGACGTCGCTGAAGTACGTCGTCCTCGGCGAGGGCCACATCCGCACCTAAACGCCGGACGCGGTACCGCCCGTGCTCCTTCGGTAGCGCTTGGCTCGGGGTCACGCGCGGCCCGTCGGGATTTGCCCCGTACCGGTGCCGGCACGGGGCAATCGCGGGGCAACGCTCCGCCGGCGAGCGCTCAACCGGCACGCACCGCCTGCTGCACCTCGTCGAACAGGCGGGTGACCTCGGGGTCGGGGGTACGGTCCAGTCGGCTCGCCACCACGATCGCCAGCGTGGCCAGCACAAATCCGGGCACCATCTCGTACAGCTGCCACCAACCGCCCTGCTTCCACACGACGACGGTGACGGCTCCCACGACCATACCGGCCAGCGCTCCCCGCGCCGTCATGCGCCGCCAGATCAGCGACAACACCACCACCGGGCCGAAAGCAGCCCCGAACCCGGCCCACGCGTAGCCCACCATCCCCAGGATGCGGCTGTTGGGGTCGGCTGCCAGCGCAATCGCCACCACGGTGACCGCCAGCACCGTCGCGCGCCCGAACCACACGAGCTCGCGCTCGCTGGCGTGTCGACGCCAAAACGCCTTGTAAATATCCTGCGTCAGCGCGCTGGAACACACCAACAACTGGGCGGAGAGCGTGCTCATGATGGCGGCCAACACCGCCGCGAGCAACATCCCCGCCACCCACGGCGAAAACAATTGCTGCGCCAATTCGATGAACACCCGCTCGGGGTTGGCCGCGACCGCGCCCCCCTGCTGGGGATGGGCCGCGTAGTATGCGGTGCCGAAAAAGCCGACGGCCACCGCCCCCGCCAGACACAACACCATCCACGTCATGCCGATGCGGCGCGCCCGCGTCATTTCCCGATGCGAATGCGCAGCCATGAACCGCACCAGGATGTGGGGCTGACCGAAATACCCCAGGCCCCACGCCATCAGCGACACGATCGCCACCGCATCGAGCGAGCCGATCCAGTCGAAATGCGCCGGGCTGTGTGCACGCACCGCCTCGACACTGGCGTGCGGGCCCCCCAGGGCCGACATCACCATCAGCGGAGCCATCACCAGCGCCGTAAACATCAACGACGCCTGGATGGTGTCGGTCCAGCTCACGGCCAAAAACCCGCCGATGAAGACGTACGCCATGGTGCACAACGCCCCTACCCACAATGCCGTGGCGTACGGCATACCGAACATGCTCTCGAACAAACGCGCGCCCGCTACCACACCGGAGGCCGCGTACAGCGTAAAAAAGACCAGAATCACCAGTGCCGATACCGTGCGCAGGGCCTGGGCGTGGCTGCCAAACCGGTTGGCCAGGTAGTCCGGCAGCGTCAGCGCGTTGCCCGCGCGCTCCGAAAACAGACGCAGGCGCGCCGCCACCCAACGCCAGTTGGCCCAAGCCCCCAACACCAGGCCGATGGCTATCCACGCCTCCGACAATCCCGAAGCGAATACCGCACCGGGCAAACCCATGAGCAACCATCCACTCATGTCGGAAGCACCGGCTGCGAGCGCCGTGACGAACGCACCCAAGCGCCGCCCGCCCAAAATGTAGTCGGCCAAACTGCTTGTGGCACGCCAGCCCAGCCAGCCCACGACCAACATGGCCACCAGATACAAACCAAACGTCAGCACCACTGGCAGTGGTGTATTGGTCTCGATCATCCCATCCTCCTGTGCGCAAGCCGCTGCGCCCGCAACAAGCGTTGCAATCGGTCGCGCATCGTAGGGGCGATGGCCGCAACACCACGCGCCAACCTAGGGTTTGCCCGAGTCAATAACAAAGAAAAACGCGCCGCATAAGCCGCCCTAATCCCGTGGCGCCGCTCAGCGTTGCGCCACGCGCGTGCCCTCGACTCGCGTAGTCGTGGTCCCTGGCGCGCACTAGCCTGACAGCATTGCGGGCCACCACGCCGCCCCCACCAGCGTGCTGCCGGCCATGCCCGGCAACAGCGCCAACCACCGCCTGCCTGCGGGCACCCCTTGCCGCGCGAGCAAACGCTCGCCCAAATACACGCTCCACGCGACGCAGCAAAGAAAGAGCACGGCCTTGGCACCGTGCACCCCGGCAGAACCCAACGGCGTGAACCGAAGGGGTTCGAACAGCGCGCTGCCCAGGCCGATGATGAGCGACCCCATCGCCACGGGGGCGTACTGATAGCTCAGCTCGGTAAAGCGCTGACGCATGTTGCCGTCACCCCCCAGGCGTCCGGAGATCCACGCGGCCAGCGCGGTCAGGCTACCCAACGCGACTGCCACCAACAGCATCCAGCCGAGCATGAAGCCGACGATCATGAAAAAATCCAGCCACCAAAATACCTCCGCCTGCTCGGGGTGCACACTCATGAGCCAGCGCGGCCCCGACTCGAACCACCAGGCCCAGTCGCGCGCCAACGCCCACTCCGCCGCCGCTTGGCGCATACGCTGATAAACGGGGGAAATCAACCACAAAAACCCGCCCAACGCGACCCCGGTGTCCAGAAACAGCATCCACCCCTCGGCAAAATGGGCCCGGTGCTCGCGAATGCGCTCGATCTCCCGTCCAAAGCGACGAAAGACCAACCGCAAGCTTCCCTTGGCACCGGGGTTGACACAGCGCATGCACTGGATGCAGTGACGCGTCTCCGCCTTTTGGGGCAAATAGATCATCGTGGGACACGCGCCTTTGAGCGAGTAGATATCGCGCCCCGGCACCCTCGCTTGGGGCACGATGTCGACTGGGCCCAGCCGCGCGTACAAACCCAACACCCGGCCAATTGGACACAGGTGACGGCACCACGCGCGCTTCTTGCGCCCCCAGAGGAACCCGACGACCAATGCCGCCGCCATCGTGGCACCAAACAGGATGGCGGCGCTGTCGGCAAAATCGCGCACGCTCAGCGTCTGCCCCCACGCCGTCACCACGATAAAACTGACGGCTGGCGTCCCCTCCCAGCGCATCCAGCGCGGGATCGGCCACCCCAATCCCACTTTGTTCGTCCACTCGGTGGCGGCCCCCATCGGACATAGCACGCCGCACCATGTGCGCCCGGTCAAGACCGTCGACAAGAAGACCAGCGGGAACCACACCCCCCACAACAGCACGTTGGCCAGTACGGTAAAGTGCGTCCACGGCGTGGCTGTCTCGGGCGGATCGGGCAAAAACACCGGCACCACGATGACCGCCACGAACAACGCCATCATCGCCACGTGCAACCAGACATAGCGGTCGCGGTGGCGTACCAAAAACGCCTCTACCGCCTCCGAGGCCCGTGTCGTGGGCACACGGCGGTGCACGGCGATCGGCTGCTCCGGCACGGATGCTCCGGCGCGCTGCTGCGTCAACTCCGACATGCTCACCTCCTGCTGCAACGCCCCCGCGTCCCCCGAGGAGCCCATGGCAACACGCGCCGCCAACCCCTCGTGCCTAGCGCGCCGTCCGATCGGTGCGCAACAGCTGCCAAAGCGCAAACGCCCAAAACAATGCGACGGCCAAAACCACCGTTGGCGCGGGGCGCGCGCGGTAACCCGCAAACTCCGGCAGAAATCGCCCCTATCCCAGGCTGTCGTCGATCCCCCCACTGACATCCCAGAGCGGATCCACCCACGTTGGCCACCACGCCATCGCCACCAAGCGATCCAAGCCCGCCACGAGCAATGATGTTGCGGTCACGAGCAACAACCACTCGCTGAGGCGAAAGAGGGCAACCAGCGGCACGCGCCGCATACCACTGGCCACCACCACCAGACACGCACCCCCCAGCCCCAAACCCGCCCGCAACCGCCGCTGGTCGTGCCTTGCGGTCGTCCACGACCACATCACCCCGATGACCAACAGCGCCTCCAAACGCTCGCGCCACACGACGACCATCCCGTTCCACATCGGCCATCCCCCGCCTCAACGCGCCACCACCCACATCCGACCGGTGTCCATGTGGAACTCATCGACAAACGCGTACCGCCCCGGCCAGAGACTGGGCAAGACAATGAACGACGTCGCCACTGGCAACGCTGCCCACACCACACCCCCAAGCAAAGCAACCACCACGCGGGCCGCCACCCTCATCATCACCCCCGCCCGTGCAACCCAGCGGCCGCGCGCCAAGACGCTTTAGCGCGCGCAACCGAGCCAATCAATAGCCACCCTTTTTGCCGACACCGGCGTAGGTGAACTCCCACTCCAGCGTAAACGGCTGAAACCACGGGCGCACCCCCGTGGCCTTGTCGACGTGGCGGCCGAACATGTGCCCCGCGTGGTTTTCCTTCGCGTTGGGCGGATAAACCGTGTATTTCAGCCGGTACTTGCCCGGACCGCGCAGCTTGACGTTGTCGCCATAGTGCGGCCCATCCGACGCGACCATCGGCATCATGTCGCCTTTGATGACCTCGCCGCTGCCGACCTTGGCAATCTCGTAGCGCACCAACAAATACGGCACCCAAGCCCCTTCCGGAAACCCGTTCGGGTTGTCGGCCACGGCGCGAATGTCGGCCTCCAGGTGAATATCGCTCTCGGACGCCTTGCGCATCATCCCTTCGGGTTCCATCTCGACCGGCTGCAAATAGACGGCACCCACCTCCAAACCCGCCCGCGTCTGCGGCTTGCCGATGGGGTACTCCAGCGCGTGCGCCACCACCGCCGCCCCGGCCAGACCCCACGCCACAACAGCAACCTTCCAGTTCGACATCCTCTTCTCCATAAACGAAAACATCTCTGCGACAGGACGCACCGCGTCGACGGCGCGCGCCCACCGACTGTAACACAAACGATAATCGTTTTTATTTGATTCAAATCAAAACAAACCATCTGCCCCGCCTGTACGCACCGGCCCGCACCGCACCCAGCCGCTCACAACGCAGTCCCCGCCGTACACACAGACCCACACAGAAGATACCCGCCGCTGCTCACCCACGTACCCCAGAAGATTGACAGCACAGGGGCAAGTGACTATGATTCTCATTACTTGCTCAAAGTGTTCACCATGATCGTTTGCATCTGTCACCGCGTGAGCGATCGCATCATTCGCGACGCTGCCCAGCAAGGCGCGAGCTTCGAGGAGCTGCAAGCCATGCACGGGGTGGCCACGCGGTGTGGCCGCTGCGAATCGTGCGCGCGCGCACTGTGGTCCTCGTCTCGTGGAGGCGGTCCCATGACCTGCCCCCCGATGCAAGCGCATCACCCGCCGTTCGCGATGCCCTGCTGACCGAGTTGATTGATGCCGACAGCGTTGGCCGGGCGCCTTTCTTGCCAATATTTGGCAGGCTGGGTTTACGTCGTGCTACGATTTGCGACCCCCAAGGTCAAGACGGAGCACACCCATGAAAGGCGCACCGGAAGTACTCAACGCGCTACAGGCGCAGCTCAAAAATGAACTGACGGCCATCAACCAATACTTCGTTCACTACCTGTCACATCCCGGATGATCATATGGCCGTTTTTGGAACAGATGCGGGTGTGACGTGTACCACTGTTTCATGGCCTGCATGGGCGTGAGACCCTTGAGTGCGGCCTGGGGCAGCTGGTGGTTGTAAAGCCAAGCATAGCGCAGCAGGGTCTTCTCGAGATCCTCGCCGCTGATGAAGTGGTGGCTGCGCAGCACCTCCTCGATGCGGCCGTTGAAGCGCTCTACCATCCCGTTGGTCTGGGGGCGTCGCACGCGCGTGGTGCGGTGCTCGATGCCGAGTGCCTCGCACAGGCTCTCGAAGGCGTGGGTGGCACTGGGCTGCCCCAGCAGCCGTGCGGTGAACTCCTTGCCATTGTCTGTGAGGATCTTGTTGATCTTGATCGGGCACGCCGTGAGCAGCGACTTGAGGAAGGCGCGCGCGTTTCTCGCGCTCTTGGAGGCGTACAGGGCAATGAAGACCCAGCGCGTGGCACGGTCGATGGCCACAAAGAGGTAGCGCCGCCGCGTCTCATCGGCCATTTGCGGCAGGTACTTCACGTCGATATGAATGAAGCCCGGCTCGTAAGCGGCAAAGGGCTGATGTGCGGGTTTGGGCACCTGGGGCTTGAGGGATCGCAGCGACCCCACGCCGTGGCGTCGCAAGCAGCGATCCAGTCCCGAGCGCGACACGTCAGGACAGACGAACTCGCGCATGACCGACAGCAGATCATCCAGCGGCAGCAGCAGCGTCTTGCGCAGCTCCACTGCAATGGCCTCCTGCGCCGGGGTCATGGTGGTACGCAGCCGGTGCGGGGTGTGGGAGCGATCCAGAAAATCCTCGCGGCGCTTCCACTTGTACACCGTCATGAGCGAAACGCCGTAACGCTCAGCCAACACCGCAGCCGGCTCATCCGACAGCGCGATCTCGCGCCGTATGGCTGGCGTTGTACGCGCCAGGGCATGCAGCTTGATGTTCATGAGGGCATCTCCCGATGATGGTCGTCAACGCCTTGACCCGCTGCCCAGCAGCTCGCGCAGAACGCTTACCGCCAGCAGGTACGCATGGCGTGATGGCACTATCCAATCATCCGGGATGCGACAACTACCGCATGCTGGATCACTGGGGATTCGGCAAACTCGCCAAAAAGGAATACGCCGAGTCCATTGGTGAGATGAAGCATGCTGACCGCCTCATGGCCCGCATCTTCATGCTGGACGGGCTGCCCAACCTGCAAGACCTGGGTAAACTCTCGATCGGCGAAAGCGTGCCCGAAATCTTGCAGGCAGATCTGGCGCTGGAGCGCACGGCACAGCAAACCATCAAAGACGGCATCGTCACGTGCGAAAAAGCGGGAGACTTTGTCTCGCGCGAGCTTTTGTGCGAAATTCTGGACGACACCGAAGAGCACATCGATTTTCTGGAAACGCAGCTCGAGCTGATCCAGCGCGTCGGCGAGGCCAATTATCTCCAGAGCATCATGGATGATCCCTCCTGAGGTCTGCTGTAGCAGCCGCTAGGCCCGTTTCATCCATCGCAGGCTCGCACTGCCCGTGTGGATCGCCCGCACGAGCCGGCGCGCTGGGGCACTCTACACCATCGAGGCGGCAGTGCCCATCGTGGCCCAGCCACGGGTGACCATGTCCGTGGCATCCCGTCAAACACACCGCCTCTCGCGCCGTCACACATGCCGGCATGGCGGTTGATTGTCCTTTTCCGGCCACCAAACCCGGGGCGCGCAGCCCCCACAGCAACGCGGTGCGAAGCACCAACACTTGTCCGCGCAGGCGCACCACCTCGCTGCTCAAACGCGCAACCGCCTGCGCCCACTCCTGTTGGGCGCGCTCGGCGTGGCGCTGAGCGCGCGCCCA
Organism: Tepidimonas taiwanensis; assembly: GCF_020162115.1. Taxonomy (NCBI): domain Bacteria; kingdom Pseudomonadati; phylum Pseudomonadota; class Betaproteobacteria; order Burkholderiales; genus Tepidimonas; species Tepidimonas taiwanensis. The sequence continues at coordinate 2,380,492 of NZ_CP083911.1, forward strand.
TTGGCGGCAAATAACAGGGTAGTCTTCCATCGGTATTCCCACGCGTTTGTTGGCCCAAATGCTCAATGCACGGGCGAGCGCGACAGCCCGTCGCCGACTTCGTCCCACCCATCGGCTGTGCGCGCAGCACGCTCGGACCATTCGTTGGCCAGCCGGTGCAGCACGATCGCCAGGGGCTCCGACAGGGCCGGGTGGTCAGCCATGCGTCGCAGATTGGCGGCCAACTTGCGCGCCGAAAACGGACACGGCGGCCGCTGCGTATCGCGCGTGGCCTGCCAATGCAGCAACGCCAGCGTACCGGCCAACAAAGGCTCCAGCGGTGGGACGTCGACAAACTGGGACATCGCGGTCTCCTCGAGAGGGTACCCACCCGATCGACATGATGAGGCGTTACCCATGTCTGCAGTGTAATGCGAATCATTACCGTTTCCGACTGAAGACCGTGTTCCCCATGTGGTTTTTCGGCAGGCCACGGAGGGATAATCAGCCCATGACCAAACAGCGTGTCGTCGTGGGACTTTCGGGCGGGGTCGATTCCGCCGTCAGCGCCTGGCTGCTCAAGCAGCAGGGCTACGAGGTCGTGGGCATCTTCATGAAAAACTGGGAGGATGACGACGACAGCGAATACTGCTCCAGCCGACAGGACTGGCTGGACGCGGCCAGCGTCGCCGACGTCATCGGCATCGACATCGAGCACGTCAATTTCGCGGCCGAGTACAAAGACCGCGTGTTCGCCGAGTTCCTGCGCGAGTACGAGGCGGGCCGCACCCCCAACCCCGACATCCTGTGCAACGCCGAGATCAAGTTCAAGGCGTTTCTGGATCACGCGATGCGGCTGGGTGCCGAGAAGATCGCCACCGGCCACTACGCGCGCGTGCGCTTCAACCCCGCCACCGCGCGCTATGAGCTGCTCAAGGGGGTCGATCCGGCCAAGGACCAGAGCTACTTCCTGCACCGGCTCAACCAGGCGCAGCTGAGCAAGACGCTGTTCCCCGTGGGCGAGCTGCACAAAACCGAGGTGCGCCGCATCGCAGCCGAGATCGGGCTGCCCAACGCCAGGAAAAAGGACTCCACCGGCATCTGCTTCATCGGCGAGCGGCCGTTCCGCGAGTTTCTGCAGCGTTACCTCAGCGGCACGCCGGGCCCGATCGTGGACGAGCACGGACGCACGATCGGCCGGCACGTGGGTCTGAGTTTCTACACACTGGGCCAGCGCCAGGGCCTGGGCATCGGCGGCGTCAAGGGCGGCGACGCCGGCCGCCCGGCGGGCGAGCACGCGCCGTGGTTCGTCGCGCGCAAGGATCCGGCCACCAACACCCTGTGGGCCGTGCAGGGGCACGACCACCCGTGGCTGCTGTCGCCGCGGCTGCACGCGCAGGACGCGAGCTGGATCGCGGGTGAGCCGCCCGCGCCCGGCCGCTACGCGGCCAAGACGCGCTACCGCCAGGCCGACGCGGCGTGCGCTTTCGCGCCCACCCCCGAGGGGTTTGGGCTGACCTTCGACGAGCCGCAGTGGGCCGTCACGCCCGGCCAAAGCGCGGTGCTCTACGACGGCGAGGTGTGCTTGGGCGGCGGGGTGATCGTCAGCGCCTCGGCCACCGAGCGGCCGCTGCCGCCGCTGGCCGCGCCTCCGCAGGCCAAGGCGCGCCGGCGGCCGGCTGTGGGCGCCCGCAAGCCGGCCTGACGGCGCGGGGTTGCCACCGCTTGCCCACCGATGGCCGAGTCCGTCTGGTCCGACTGGTTCCCGGTGCTGCGCTGGGCGCGCGGCTATGGCCGCGGCCAACTGGGCGGCGACCTGACGGCGGCGGCGGTGGTGACGCTGCTGCTGATCCCGCAGGCGCTGGCGTACGCGGTGCTCGCCGGCATGCCGCCGGTGACGGGCCTGTACGCCAGCATCGTGCCGATGGCGGTGTACGCGCTGATGTGCAGCAGCAACGTGCTCGGGCCCGGGCCGACGGCGTTGCGATCCGTCATGTCGGCGGCGGCGGTCGGCGCGGTGGTTACCCCGGGCGGCGACGCGTTCATCGCGACCAGTGCCGTGCTGGCGGTGCTGGTCGGCGTCGCGCTGCTGGTGATGGGGGCGCTGCGCATGGGGTTCATGGCGCATTTCCTGAGCCAGCCGGTGCTGGCCGGCTTCATCACCGCGGGCGGGCTGCTGATCGCAATGAGCCAGGTCGGACACCTGCTCGGGGTGCCGCTGGCCAGCGGCGACGCGCTGGCGTTCGCGCGCAGCCTCATCGCGCGCGCGGGCGACGCGCACGGGCTGACGCTCGCGGTGGGCGCCGCTTCGATCGTGGCGATGGTGGTGGCGCGGCGCTGGGGGCGCATGGCGCTGACGCGGCTGGCCATCCCGGCCGCCGTGGCGGATGTGCTGGTCAAGGCCGCGCCGCTGCTGGTCATGGCGGCGGCGATCGGCGCGGCGCACGCGTTCGATGCGCCGGCGCGCGGCGTGGCGGTCGTGGGCGACATCCCGCGGGGGCTACCGGGACTGTCGGTCGCGCCGCTGCTGACCGTGCCGTGGACGACGGTACAGGCGCTGCTGCTGCCCGCGCTGCTGATCGCGGCGATGACCTTCGTCGAGCAGATCTCGATCGCGCAGTCGATGGCGGCGCGGCGTGGCGAGCGGCTGGACGCCAACGCCGAAATGCGCGCGATGGGGGCGGCCAACGTCGCGGCCGGCCTGACGGGCGCGTTCGCGATCGGCGCGAGCTTTGCGCGCACGACCGTGGTCGCGGAAAGCGGCGGCCGCACGCCGGCCGCGGGGCTCTACACCGCCGTGCTGCTGGCGCTGGCGGCGCTGCTGCTGACGCCGTGGCTGCGCGCGCTGCCGATGGCGGTGCTGGCAGCGGTGGTGCTGGTGTCGCTCGGGTCGCTGCTGGACTGGGCGAGCTTTCGGCGCAACTGGCACTACTCGCGCGCCGACTTCGCGGCGCAGGCGCTCACCTTTGTGGCGACGCTGCTGGTCGACCTGGTCTCCGGGTTGATGGTGGGGGTGCTGGCGTCGCTGGCGCTGCACCTGTGGCGCAGCAGCCACCCGCACATCGCCGTGGTGGGCAACGTCGCCGGCACCGAGCATTACCGCAACGTCCGGCGCCACGACGTGATCACGCACCCGCACCTCCTCGGGCTGCGGGTGGACGAGAGCCTCTTCTTCGCCAACGTGCACCACCTCGAGCAGCGCATCGACGCGGAGCTCGCCGCGCAGCCCGCCATCCGCGACGTCATCCTGCAGTGCACGGCGGTCAACGATATCGACGCCAGCGCGCTGCAGGTGCTCACCGCCCTCAACGACCGGCTGCGCCAGCGCGGCGTGCGGCTGCACCTCAGCGAGGTCAAGGGTCCGGTGATGGACCGGCTGCGCCGCAGCGACTTCCTGCAGCGCCTGAGCGGCCACATTTACCTGACGCACCACCAAGCGGTGCAGGCGCTGCGGGCGCCGCCGCCCGACGCTTGAACGCGGCCAGCCCTGCGGTGCCGCGCGGGGCGCAATGGATCACAATTGACGGGCCGCGCCGGCCGCCGGGTCGCGCCCGCCATCCGGGGTGTTGATCATGTGGTCCGCGAGCGCGCCGAACGCCTGCAGAAGCGCCTCTCGCAAGTCCGCGTCCGCCACACAGTCGTCCAGCGCGGTACGCATGCACAGCATCCAGGCATCGCGCTCGGCCGGGCCAATGGCGTACGGCAGGTGGCGCATGCGCAGGCGGGGGTGACCTTTTTTCTGCACGTACAGGTCGGGGCCGCCCAGCCAGCCCGACAGAAACTCGAACAGGCTCTCGCGCGAGCCGTCCAGCCGCTCGGGGTGCAGGCGGCGAGCGGCCCACGCCTGCGGCCACTCGTCCATGACTTGGTAGAAGCGGTCGACCAGCCGGCGCACACCCTCGGCACCGCCGATGGCTTCGTAGGGAGTCGTGATCGTCGTCATACCGGGTGTCCTTTCGGGCGAGGCAGACGGGAGTAGCCACCGCACGCGGTTTTGAGCTTTCGCGTGCTTACCCCGCGATGGCCGCATCGAACGGTCGCGGCGACGCCGACCACATCGACAGCACCGCCTCGGCCTGCTGCAACACCTGCTGCACCGCCGCGTCCTGCAGATCGGGCGGGTAGCCATACTTGCGCAGGATGCGCTTGACCAGCACGCGCATGCGGGCGCGGGCGGATTGCCGGTGCGCCCAATCGACCGTGACGTTGTCGCGCAAGCTGACGAGCAGCTCGTGGGCGATGACGCGCAGCTTCTCGTCCCCCATCACCTGCACGGCGCTCTCGTTTTCGGCCAGAGCATCGTAGAAGGCGATTTCCTCCTCGGACAGGCCCGACTCCTCGCCACGCTGGCGGGCGGCGCGGATGTCCTTGGCGAGCGCGATCAGCTCCTGCAACACCTCCGCCGTGGTGATGGCATTGGCGTGGTAGCGCGCCACCGCGTCCTCCAGCCGCTGCGAGAAGGCTTTGGTTTGCACGACATTGGACCTCGCGCGCGAGCGGATGCCGTCGTTGAGCAGCTTGCGCAGGGCTTCCAGCGCGAGGTTTTTCTTCTCCATCTGCTGCACTTCGGCCAGGAACTCGTCCGAGAGGATGGAGATGTCCGGGCTCTTGAGGCCGGCGGCCTGGAGGATGTCCACGATCTCGGTGGAGACCACCGCACGGCTGACGATCTGCTGGATGGCCAATTCGCGCTCTTGCTGGGTTACTCCAGAGCCCGTGCCGCTTTTCACCAGCGCGGCGCGGATGGCCTGAAAGAAACCCACTTCCTCGCGGATGGCGCGCGCCTCGTCGGACGCAGAGGCCAGCGCGAACGCCTTGGAGAGGGCCAGCACGGCGTCCTGGTAGCGGCGGTGGGCCTTGCGCTTGCCTTCTTGCGTCGTCTCTTGCGCGGCCCACTGCTGCTGCCGCTCGAGGATCCACTCGATGGCCCCGGCCATCATCTGCAGGCGCTCCTGCGGCGTGCCGTGCAAGGCGCTGGCGTAGTCGAAGCCGTGGAACATCGCGCGCACGATTTCGACCTTTTCCAGCATCAGTGCGACGGCCTCGGCCTCGTCCACGCCGGTCTGCGCGCGGTCACGCGGCGAATACTGCGCCAGCGCGTTTTTCAGGTTTTGCGCGATGCCGATGTAGTCCACGATCAGCCCGGCCGGCTTGTCGCGAAACACGCGGTTGACGCGCGCAATCGCCTGCATCAACCCGTGGCCGCGCATGGGCTTGTCCACGTACATCGTGTGCATGCAGGGCGCATCGAAGCCGGTCAGCCACATGTCGCGCACGATCACCAGCTTCAAGGGGTCGTTCGGATCACGGGCACGCTTGGCCAGCAGATCGCGCCGCGCCTTGTTGCCGATGTGCCGCTGCCATTCGGGCGGGTCGCTCGCCGAGCCGGTCATCACGATCTTGAGCACGCCTGCGTTGTCGTCGTCACTGTGCCAGGCCGGGCGCAGTTGGACGATCTCGTCGTAGAGCTTCACGCAGATGCGGCGACTCATGCACACCACCATCGCCTTGCCATCGAGCGCCGCCACGCGATCCTCGAAGTGCTGGACGATATCGGCCGCAACCCGCTTCAGGCGCTTGTCCGCGCCCACCAGCGCTTCGACGGTGGCCCACTTCTGCTTGGCGCGCTCGCGCGCCGACTCCTCCTCGTCCTCCAGAATCTCCTCGATCTCGGCGTCGATCTTCGGCTTTTCTGCCTCGTCGAGTTCCAGGCGAGCCAGGCGCGATTCGTAATAGATCGGCACCGTCGCGCCGTCCTCCACCGCCCGGCTGATATCGTAGATGTCGATGTAGTTGCCAAACACCGCCGGGGTGTTGACATCGTCCGCCTCGATGGGCGTGCCCGTGAAGCCAATGAACGAGGCGTTGGGCAGCGCATCGCGCAGGTATTTGGCAAAGCCGTAGGAAACTTCCCCCGTCTTGGCGTCCACCTTGGCCTTGAAGCCGTATTGGCTGCGGTGCGCCTCATCGGCGATCACCACCACGTTGCGCCGCTGGGTGAGCGGCCCGTCGATTTCGCCGAACTTCTGCAGCGTCGTGAAGATCACGCCGCCCGAGGCGCGGCCTAGCAGTTCCTTCAAATGCTCGCGCCCCTCGGCCTGCACCGGCGTTTGCCGGATCAGGTCGCAGCACATCGCAAAGGTGGCAAAGAGCTGGTCGTCCAGGTCGTTGCGGTCGGTGATGATCACCAGCGTCGGGTTCTCCAGCGCCGGGTGTTTCACCAGCAACCCGGCGTAGAAGGCCATGAGCAGGCTCTTGCCCGAACCCTGCGTGTGCCAGATCACGCCCACCCGCCGGTCGCCGGGGCGCTGGTCCTTGACCGAGGGCAGGCCGTAACGCGCCGGGTCTTCCTGCGCGACATTCAGCGGCGGCAAGGCGCGCACCGTTTGCGCCACCGCCTTCTTCACCGCATGAAACTGGTGATAGCCCGCGATGATCTTGACGAGCCCCGCCCCGGTTTGACCGAACACCGTGAAGTCGCGCAGCAACTCGAGCAGACGCTGCCGCTCGAACACGCCTTCGATCAGTGTCGAAATCTCCGGCGTGCCTTTCGGCATCACCGCCGTGCCGTCGGTCGTGCGCCAGGGCATAAAGCGCTCGAAGTCGGCCGAGAGCGACCCCACCCGCGCCGCCATGCCGTCCGAGGTGACCAGCAGCGCGTTGGTGTGGAACAGCGGCGGGATCTGCTGCTTGTAGGTCTGCAACTGATTGAACGCACCCACGAGGTGCGCCCCCGCGCTGCCCGGGGCTTTGAGCTCGATTACCGCCAGTGGCAGCCCGTTGACGAACACCACCACATCCGGCCGCCGCGTGTGCGGGCCGTGGATCACCACGAACTGGCTCACCGCCAGCCAGTCGTTCTGCTGCGGATGGTCGAAGTCGATCAGCGCGACCTTGCCCGCGGTCAGCGTGCCGTCCTCGGCGTGGTACTCGACGTCCACCCCTTCGGTGAGCAGCCGGTGCAGGCGGCGGTTTTCTTCGAGCAATGCGGGCAGTTCCGACTGCGTCAGCTTGCGGATGGCCTCCTGTCGCGCCGCCTCGGGCAGGGTGGGATTGAGCCGCGCGACGGCTTGCATCAGCCGCGCAAGCAGCACCACATCGGCGTAACGCTCGCGCTCGGGCCGCGGCCCGTCGGGGCCGATCGCCTCGTCACGCTCGACGGCATAGCCCAGGCTGGCGAGCTGATCCAGCAGCGCCGATTCGACCTCGGCTTCGGACAGGAAGGCCATCATGCCCTCCCGAGGACGAACTTTGCACGCTCCCGGCGGAGCATTTCGTATGGGGTCATGAACCGCACATTAAGGCCGATGCAGACATTCGGAATTTTGATGCGTTTGGTCGAGTTGGCCGGCGTTTCGTGCGTGACCACGGCATGCCCCTTGGCCAGGGCATGGGCGATGAGATAAAAATCTGCTATCTGGAAAAAGGTATTGATGGCCGCCGACTCGTACTTTTGCTGCGTGACCCAGGCGCTCACCTTGCCGAACTGCGCGGCAACCTGCGGGTCGGTTCTGAGAAAGAGGCCGCGCCCACGCTGGCGCATCCAATCGTTCAGTTCATCAGCGCCCGCGGCGATTTCGTCGGCCACCTTGTCGATGCTGAATACGCGCCCGGCGGCATTGCTGTCCATCAGCCAGTCCCAGAACGCAGGGCAGAAGTCCAGGCCGTAATGCAGGTTCTTGGCTTGTGAGATAGCTGTCGCATCCCGGATGATTGGATAGTGCCATCACGCCATGCGTACCTGCTGGCGGTAAGCGTTCTGCGCGAGCTGCTGGGCAGCGGGTCAAGGCGTTGACGACCATCATCGGGAGATGCCCTCATGAACATCAAGCTGCATGCCCTGGCGCGTACAACGCCAGCCATACGGCGCGAGATCGCGCTGTCGGATGAGCCGGCTGCGGTGTTGGCTGAGCGTTACGGCGTTTCGCTCATGACGGTGTACAAGTGGAAGCGCCGCGAGGATTTTCTGGATCGCTCCCACACCCCGCACCGGCTGCGTACCACCATGACCCCGGCGCAGGAGGCCATTGCAGTGGAGCTGCGCAAGACGCTGCTGCTGCCGCTGGATGATCTGCTGTCGGTCATGCGCGAGTTCGTCTGTCCTGACGTGTCGCGCTCGGGACTGGATCGCTGCTTGCGACGCCACGGCGTGGGGTCGCTGCGATCCCTCAAGCCCCAGGTGCCCAAACCCGCACATCAGCCCTTTGCCGCTTACGAGCCGGGCTTCATTCATATCGACGTGAAGTACCTGCCGCAAATGGCCGATGAGACGCGGCGGCGCTACCTCTTTGTGGCCATCGACCGTGCCACGCGCTGGGTCTTCATTGCCCTGTACGCCTCCAAGAGCGCGAGAAACGCGCGCGCCTTCCTCAAGTCGCTGCTCACGGCGTGCCCGATCAAGATCAACAAGATCCTCACAGACAATGGCAAGGAGTTCACCGCACGGCTGCTGGGGCAGCCCAGTGCCACCCACGCCTTCGAGAGCCTGTGCGAGGCACTCGGCATCGAGCACCGCACCACGCGCGTGCGACGCCCCCAGACCAACGGGATGGTAGAGCGCTTCAACGGCCGCATCGAGGAGGTGCTGCGCAGCCACCACTTCATCAGCGGCGAGGATCTCGAGAAGACCCTGCTGCGCTATGCTTGGCTTTACAACCACCAGCTGCCCCAGGCCGCACTCAAGGGTCTCACGCCCATGCAGGCCATGAAACAGTGGTACACGTCACACCCGCATCTGTTCCAAAAACGGCCATATGATCATCCGGGATGTGACAGATATGTTTGCAATTTTGGCTTGTCGAGAAACGGCCATCGCCTCATTTCTCCGCATGAGCAGGCAGCGCCAGCATGTTTTCGATCAAGCGGATCATCACGTCCTTGTTCTTGGCGTCGGACTCTGCCACGAGCAGCGCCAGCGCCGCCAGCCCCACGTCGTTGATGACGGGCTGGCCATCGCGCAGCAGGCGGCCGTTGCGCGCCAGAAAATCCACGAACAAAAACGCCCCGCTGCGCTTGTTGCCATCGGCGAACGGGTGGTTCTTGATGACGAAGTACAGCAGATGCGCCGCCTTGGCCTCGAGGGTGGGATAGGCCGGCTCGCCGAACACCGACTGCTCCAGATTGCCCAGGATGGCGGCAAACGCGTCGCCGCGCTCGCGCCCGAACAGCTCGGATGCCTCGCCGCGCGCCATCAAGTCGGCCTTCAGCCGGGCGATGGCGGCGCGGGCCTCCTCCACCGTGGGCAACACACCGCCCGGGCTGCCGGCGGGTGCGGTGAGCAAGCCCTCGTCGTAGCGTTGCAGCCAAAGAAAGGTCTGGGTGTAGCGGGCGATCACGTCCACCAGCCCGCGCCCCTGCTCGGCGGTAAAGGCCGCACCCGCGGCGGCTTTCTGTACGAGTTGCAGCGCCGCTTGTAACTCCGCGGCGTTCTGCTCGAAGCGCTGGCGGTCGAGCGTGTAGCCCTGCGTCAGATGCTCGCGCAGCACCCGCGTGGCCCACTGGCGAAAGCGCGTGCCCTGAACGGACTTCACCCGGTAGCCGACCGAGATGATCACGTCCAGGTTGTAGAACTCCACCTGGTAGGTCTTTCCATCGGCGGCAGTATGTGCAAATTTTGCACATACTGCCTCGCGCTCGAGCTCCCCCTCGGCAAAGACGTTGCGGATGTGCTTGGTGATCACCGAGCGCTCGCGACCAAAGAGCGCGCCCATCTGCTCCTGCGTCAGCCACACCGTCTCGCGGTCGAGCCGCACCTCCACCCGTGCTTCGCCGCTGTCGTAAATGACGATGTTTTGGTTCGGCTTCATAAGCCCCGCTCCTTCAGGAATGCCTCGGCATCCTTCACCCGCAGCTCGCCGGAGATCAGCTTGGGCAGCAGCGTGTCGCGGAGTTGGGCGAGGGTGCGTGATTCCTGTGCATTGCTGACTATTTGATCGAATAACGGAGCAAGCACGCCATCAAACACCTTCAGGCTTTCCGGAGGGGCGACAGCGATCCGGGCTTCGTTCAGATGCTTGCGCTGAATGTGGCCCATTGTCGTTGCCTTGTCGGCGGCAATGGCACGGAAGCGCGGCAAATGATGACGAGTAGCAAAAAAATAGAACCACTTCGGAACCTTGTTAGACGTTACCTTGAACAAGTGCTGATTCAAAGCACCCCGACCACCGTTCCAAACCTCGACCTCAAGCGAGCCTGACCACGAAAACAGGATGTCGCCATCGACTACGACATATTCGGGCTTGATTCGCGCGCTTGCTCGGTCGGCTCCTTTTGTGTTCCCAGCGCGCAGCTGCGCAATTTTGATGACCGGCAGAAACTCGTCGTCGTTTTCCGGAGGAAATTTCTGTAGTGCGAGTCCATTTAGATAGTTCGCAATCGAGTCCAGGGAGCGCATTTCCCACCCCTCCGGAATCTCCCCTAACTCCGACTCGACAAAACGGTCGGGAAAAAGGTCGTAGAGGTGGGCGGGCAGGCCAGGCAGCGACTGGCCGCGCTGCCAGCGACCTTCCATCTTGGCGCGCACCGGCTCGAAGTCCACAAACCACGCCTTGAACAGGGCGCTGGCCATCGCCTCCAGCGTTTCGTTCTGCTTGCGGTTGAGCTCGATCTTGTCGTCCAGCGTGCCGAGGATGTGGGCGATGGCGCGTTGTTCACGAATGGGAGGGAGGGGTAGATCGATAGATGCCAGCTCGGAAAGACTGAAGTTGGCCTGCACGGACTGCACGATACGCGTCTGCGCATCTCGGACGCGATCGCGATCACGCAGGGCGTAGAAGAGAAAGTTCGGCTCAACAAGGGAACGATTGGGACGTATGATCGCGACCGCCTGATTGGTATTTGCAGGCAGAATGTGTGCGTCCACCTTGGCAACGCGACCAATGGTGCCAGCAATGGTGAAAAGCACATCGTCTCCTTGCAGCCTTGATCTCTCCAAGAGCCGATGTGTTTCTTGATCGATGAAGGCGAATTTTTCCGGCTGAAAGCGTCCGTCATCAGTAATCGCTTCGACCTTCACGAACACAACCCCAGATTCGACAAATCGGCCACCGAGGGTGGTCGGCGTAGTCCCTTTCGTGACGCGGGAAGCAACCTCGCCTACAGTCGTTCTAGACCACTCACCCACCACACCCCATCCCTTCTTCCCCTCCTGCACCACCACCTTATCCCGCTCGACATCTTTTTTGAACGATTCACTGGTCGCCGCCCAATCCACCACATCCACCCGCCACGGCAGGTCGGATTCGGAAAAGGCGTCGCTCAGGCGGGCGCTGACATCCAGCGAAAGCGGCTCGTCGGTGATGATCGCCAGATCGAGGTCGGAGTATTCCTTGGCCGTCCATTTGGCGCGTGAGCCGAACGCCCACACCTCGTACTGAGGCACGTGCTTTTGCAAAATGCTTTTTACGATCTCCCAGTGATCTGGGCGTATGTCGATGTTCGGTATATCAGGCATTGCGTGCTTCCAGCGTGCTCAGCAAAGCGCGGGCGTCACGGATGAAGATCAGCGTCCCCTGGTATACCTGCTGAGCCTTTTCGTGGTCGTATGTATGCGCCGTGATGTTGCGCATGTGGCGGTATTTGAACCACGCCTCCACGTCGGCGATCAAGCTCTTTTCCGCGGCCAGCCTCAAGAGATCACGAAAGTTGGTGGCATCCACTTCATCCGGGCTGGCCGATTCCATCTCTATCTGACGCCGGATCATCTTGATGCAGATTTCGTACACAAACTCGAAATTCTGGATGACTCCCGCGATCAGGGTGTTTTGCACTTTGCCGGACTGTGCGTTAAACCAGCCACTGTCGCCAACCACCTCCAGCCCGTCTTCGAGGGAGGCAATGGCGTTACGCAGGGCGGAAAGATCCAATTGTGTACCAGGCATTTCAGCCCTCCTTTCACGATGAAACGGCGGTATGGCTTGGGCTTTTACCGCGCGACCCCGAGCACCTCGACCGATGGCTTGCATTGGCGGCTTCATGGCTGCGCGGGTTCGTTGAGCAGGTCGAGATACGCGGTATAGACAAAGACGCGGTCGCGCCGCTTGCCGGTGATTTCTCGCACGATGGCCAGGCGCTGCAATGCGTCGATCGCGCGGGCGACGGTGGGAAAGCTCAAGCCGGTGTGAGCGGCGAGCGTGTCGATGTTGGCCACGGGGCGGTGGCGCAGCGCGTCGAATACACGCAGGACGTTGGCGGCGCTGCGGCCCAGGGGCTGGATGCGCGCGGCGTCGGCCTGAAACAGCGCCAGCAGCCGGTGGGCGGTCTCCACTGCGCCGCTGGCCGTCTGCGCCACGCCTTCGAGGAAGAAATCGAGCCACGCTTCCCAGTCGCCGGTGTGCCGCACGGTATCGAGCAGCCGGTAGTACTCAGCGCGGTGCTGTTTGAAGTAGAGCGACAGGTACAGGAGCGGCTGGCGCAGCACGCCGTCGTGGTGCAGGATGAGGGCGATCAGCAGCCGCCCGACGCGCCCATTGCCGTCGAGGAAGGGGTGGATGGTTTCGAACTGCACGTGGGCGAGCGCCGCTTTGACGAGCGCGCCGGGCGCGTCCGGCGCGTGCAAGAAGCGTTCGAGCGCCGCCATGCAGGGTTCCACCCGATCGGGCGGAGGCGGCACATACTGGGCATTGCCGGGGCGCGTGCCGCCGATCCAGTTCTGGCTGCGGCGGAACTCGCCAGGCTGCTTTTCCGCGCCCCGGCCGCTGTGGAGTAGCGTGGCGTGGATTTCGCGCAACAGCCGGTTGCACAGCGGGAAGCCTTCGCGCAGGCGGGCCAGTCCGTGCTCCAGCGCGGCGACGTAGTTGGAGACCTCGCGCACGTCGTCGAAGGGTACGCCGGGCGCGGTGTCGAGCTCAAACAGCAGGAGGTCGGAGAGCGACGACTGGGTGCCTTCGATCTGGCTGGAGAGCACCGCTTCGCGCCGAACGTAGGCGTAGAGAAAAAGATCGGGGTCGGGCAGCAAGGCGGTGATCGCATCCAGCCGCCCACAGGCGAGCCAGGCGCGTTCGAGGAGACGCTGGCGCGCCGGGTTCATGTCCAGCGGCGGCTCGGGCGGCAAGGCGTTGGGTACGAACGCCCGTACCGACTCGCCCAGCGTGGTGGTGGTGAGGTAAACGCCCGAAGGTCCCCGGTGCACGAGATCGCCCCCTGTTTTCGTTCCTGTAAATAGCAAGCCGCACTATTTACATTTTGCGAATTTTACGTTAATAGCGTGCGCATGGCTCAAGCGGGTTTTGGAGTTTTATGGACGGATTTGGAGGGCTCCATATCTACCACCGTCCGGTCGCCGATCGACACCGGAAACACCCGCACCGAGACCGAAGGGCGGGTGCGTGAAGCAATCATGGCCGCGAGCCGATAGGGATCGGTTTGGTCGCCGTGACGGGGACGGGCACCCGTGATGCGGCCGTCATCCTCGACGCCTACGAGCAACCAACCCGCCTCACTGTCCGATCGGTTGGCCAGACACACCACCGCTTCCACCAGATCGCGGTCGTTGAGCGGTGCGCGTTCCTCGCCCTTGAACTCGACGGCGAGCGTTTCGCCTGTGGCGATCAGTTGCCGCAATTCTGCGGGTGTCATCTCGCCTCCCTCGCCAAGACCGCAAGACTGCCGCCATATGCAATGCAGCCTTGCATATGGCGGTGGCAGAGAGCCTTCATCAACGCAACGTTTCTCAAAACCCCAACTCCTTCAAGTTGGCCTCGATCGCCGCGTCCAGCTTGGCCGCCTGCGCCCGCTGCTCGCGCCACTGGGCGGCCAGCCGCGCCATCTTCTCCTCGAAGGGCTCCCCGTCGTCCTCCTGCTGCGCCGCGCCGACGTATCGCCCCGGGGTGAGCACATGGCCGTGCTTGCGGATCTCCTCCAGCGTGGCGGATTTGCAAAAGCCCGGCACGTCGGCGTAGTCGCCCGCGCCTTGCTCCCCGCGCCAGGCGTGGTAGGTGTCGGCGATCTTCTTGATCTCCTCGTCGGTGAGTTCGCGTCGGGTGCGGTCCACCAGCACGCCCATCTTGCGGGCGTCGATGAAGAGCACCTGCCCGCGCCGGTCGCGCAGCCCTTTGCCCGGGTTTTTGTTGCGGGCCAGGAACCACAGGCAGGCGGGGATCTGGGTGGAGTAAAAGAGCTGCCCCGGCAGCGCCACCATGCAATCGACCACGTCGGCCTCGATCATGGCGCGGCGGATGTCGCCCTCGCCGGACTGATTGGAGCTCATCGAGCCGTTGGCCAGCACCACGCCCGCCGTGCCATTGGGGGCGAGGTGGTAGTAGATGTGCTGCAGCCAGGCGTAGTTGGCGTTGCCCACGGGCGGCACGCCGAATTGCCAACGCACGTCGTCGCGCAGGCGCTCGCCGCCCCAGTCGGAGATGTTGAAGGGCGGGTTGGCGAGGATGTAGTCGGCCTTGAGGTCGCGCAGTTCGTCCTTGTGGAAGCTGCCCTCGTTGTTCCAGCGGATGTCGGCATCGATCCCGCGCACGGCCAGGTTCATCTTGCACAGCCGCCAGGTGGTGTAGTTGCTCTCCTGCCCGTAGATGGCGATGTCGCCGATGCGCCCGCCGTGCTCTTCGACGAACTTTTCCGACTGCACGAACATGCCGCCCGAGCCGCAGCAGGGGTCGTACACGCGGCCCCGGTAGGGCTCCAGCATTTCGACCAGCACGCGCACGACCGAGCGCGGCGTGTAGAACTCGCCGCCGCGCTTGCCTTCGGCCCCGGCGAACTGGCCGAGGAAATATTCGTACACCCGCCCGAGGATGTCTTGGGAGCGGCTACCCTCCTCGCCCAGCGCGATGCCGGAGATGAGGTCGATGAGTTCCCCCAGCATCACCTTGTTGAGCGCGGGGCGGGCATAGTCTTTGGGCAGCACGCCCTTCAGGGACTCGTTGTCCTTCTCGATGGCGCGCATCGCCTCGTCGATCAGCCAGCCGATGGCGGGCTGCTTGGCGTTGGCCTGCAGGTGCGACCAGCGCGCCTCCTTGGGCACCCAGAAGACGTTGTCGGCGAGGTATTCGTCCTTGTCCTCGGCGGCGAGTGGGTCTTCGGCCAGCAGCGCCTTGTGCTTGGCCTCGAAGGCGTCGGAGATGTACTTCAGGAAGATCAGGCCCAGCACGACATGCTTGTAGTCGCTGGGCTCCATGTTGCCGCGCAGCTTGTCGGCGGCTTTGAAGAGTTCCGCCTCGAAGCCGAGGCTGGCGGCGTTGCCGTTTTTTCGGGCATCGGTTGTTGCCATCGGGTCTGACCTCTTCCCTGTGACGCGTCGGATGTGTTTTGTTCCGGGGCGCACTCCGCCAATCACGTGCGCTGCGGATGACGTGCCCAACAAAAGCAAAAATCCCAGCAAGCACGGGGCCAACTGGGATCGGACTCACGGAACGTATCGCTACGGCTGTCGGGACAGCGTCTCGAACGGACAGCGACTAGAACGGGATATCGTCGTCCATGTCCTCGAAACCGCTGGCGGCCGGCGCGGGGGCCGCGGGCGCCGGGGGCCGACTGGCTGGCGCGGGGGCGCTGCGCGGGGCGGCAGGCGCTGCGGCGCGGGGCGCGTAGCCGCCGTCATCCGCGGGGGCGCCCATCCCCTCGCGGCCGCCGAGCAGTTGCAGCTCGGTGGCGATGATGTCGACGGTGTTGCGCTCGATGCCGTCCTGGCCGGTGTATTTGCCGTACTTGAGGCGCCCTTCCACGTACACGGGCCGCCCCTTCTTCAGGTACTCACCCGCAATTTCGGCCAGCCGGTCGTAGAACGTGACCCGGTGCCACTGCGTGTCCTCCATCATCTCACCGGTGTTGCGGTCCTTGCGCCGGCTGGAGGTCGCGATGCTGACGGTGGCAACCGGTTGCCCTGAGGGCAGATAGCGGATTTCGGGATCCCGGCCGCAGTTGCCGACCAGTATGACTTTGTTGACCGAGGCCATGGGGGTGTTCCTCCTGAGCGGGGTGTTCGAACGTCGGGTGGATTGTGCCGCAAACGCCGGTCGCCCCACCATGCCACAATGCCCTCTCGGCCCACCATGAACACGCACGAGCACGAACGCGACCCGGATGTTCTCGCCAACCTGCAGAGCGAGTTGTCGGACCTGCGGGCCTGGGTGGACCGGGGCGTGGTGCTGGGCTATGCGGTGTTGGCCGGCTTGGCGGTGGTGGGCTTTACGCTGCTGTCGGAATGGGCGTTCGAGTGGTTTCAGCACGGATACGCCGAGCAGCCGTGGCTCGTGCTGCTGTGGACGCCGGCGCTGACCGCGGCCATTGTCTGGATGACGCGGCGCTGGGTGCCCGGGGCGGCCGGCTCGGGGATCCCGCAGGTGATGGCGGCGCTGTCGCCGACGCTGCCCGCGGACATGCGGGGCCGGTTCGTCTCGCTGCGACTGTCGCTGGGCAAGGCGCTGTTGGGCTCGCTGGGGTTGCTGGCCGGGCTGTCCCTGGGGCGGGAGGGGCCGTCGGTGCAGGTGGCCGCCGGCGTGTTGCACAACGCACGGCACTGGCTGCGGCGCGGCCGCGGGTTGAACGAGCGCGCCCTGCTGGTCGCCGGCGGCGCGGCGGGCATTGCGGCCGCGTTCAACGCGCCGCTGGCGGGGGTGGTGTTCGCGATCGAGGAGCTGTCGCGCAAGCTGGAGTCGCACAACAGCGGCCTGATCATCGCCGCCATCGTGCTCGCGGGCCTGATGGGCGTGTCCGCCTTTGGCAACTACACCTACTTTGGCGCGATCCGCGTGCCCACGCTGGATGCCTCGGCCCTGCTGCCGGGGCTGTTGGTGGCGGTCTCGTGCGGCGTGGTGGGCGGCCTGTTTGCCCGGTTGCTGATTGCGTCGCTGACTGGCTCACCCGACCGCATCAGCCGCTGGCGACAGCGCCATCCCATCGCCTTTGCCGCGGCGGGCGGGCTGGTCGTGGCCGTGATCGGGCTGGCCAGCGGTGGGGCGACGTTTGGCGCCGGCGGCGAGGAGGTGCGCCGCATGCTGGCCGGCGAGGCGGATCCCTCGCAGCTCTACGCGCTGCTCAAGCTGGTGGCCACCTGGGTGACCACGTGGTGCGGGGTGCCGGGCGGGATTTTTGCGCCGTCGCTCTCGATCGGGGCCGGCATTGGCCATGACATCGCCCAGTGGACCGGCGCCGGCGCGGGTGGCTCGCTCGCCCCGTTGCTGATCGCGATGGGCATGGCCGGATTTCTGGCGGCGGTGACGCAGGCGCCGCTGACGTCGTTCATCATCGTGATGGAGATGATCGACGGCCGCGCGCTGGTGTTGACGCTGATGGCGTCGGCGATGGTGGCGAGCCTGGTTTCGCGCCTGATCAGCCGCCCGCTCTACACGGTGCTGGCGCAGCACATGCTGCGCGCGGCACTGCCCTCGGCGGCACCTACGCAGTCGGAGACGCCGCCCGTGGATCCACCGCCTTCGGCGTCGCCGCCGGCACGCGCAGCCGCCACGACAGCGCCAACCACGCCAGACACAGCACCGCCCCCGCCGTGAAGACACCGGTCGCGCCGGCCTGCCGCACGAGCCAGCCGCCCAGCGCGCCGCCAGCGAACAGCCCGAGCGACTGCAGCGTGTTGTACACCCCCAGCGCCGCGCCGCGCGCGCCCGCCGGGGCCAGGCGCGACACGAGGCTGGGCTGGCTCGCCTCCAGCGTGTTGAAGCCGAGGAAGAACACCACCAGCCACACGGCCAGCACCGCGATCCCCGCGTCCGCCCCGGCCCAGGCGAACCCCAGCTGGGCCACGGCCAGCAGGCCGATCGCGACGCGCAGCACGGCGGCGAGGTACCCCCGCCGCTCCAGCCGGAACAACACGCCCCCCATGATGAGGAACGACGCCACCAGCGCCGGCAGATAGACCTGCCAGTGCGCGGCTTTCGGCAGGCCCGCGGCGACCAGCAGGCCCGGCACCGCGACCCACATCGCCATCTGCACCGTGTGCAGCGCGAAGACGCCGACGTCGAGCCGCCACAGGTCCGGGTGGCGCAGCACGCGCCGCCACGAGACGGCCACATCGTCCGCGGGCCGAGCCGGTTCGGCGGGAACCACCCAGGCCACCGCGGCGATGCCGGCGAGCGACAGCGCCGCCGTCAGCGCGAACAGGCCCGACAGGCCGATGGCTGACGCCAGCGGCGGGGCCGCCACCAGCGACAGCGCGAACGACACCGCGATACTCACGCCCACCAGCGCCATCGCCTTGGTGCGCACGGCATCGCGCGTCAGGTCCGCCAGCAGCGCGGTGACCGCGGCCGAGATCGCCCCCGCCCCCTGCAGCGCGCGGGCGAGGATCAGGGCGTCGATGCTGGTCGCCAGCGCTGCCCAGACGCTGCCCAGCGCGAACAGCGCCAGCCCGGCGATGATCACGCGCTTGCGGCCGAAGCGGTCGGATGCGGCCCCCAGCGGGATTTGCAGCAACGCCTGCGCGAGGCCGTAGATGCCCATCGCCAGCCCGACGCGGGCGGGGTCGTCACCGCCGGGCAGACGCGCCGCTTCCAGTGCAAAGACCGGCAACACCAGAAACAGCCCCAGCATGCGCAGTGCAAACACGCCGGCCAGCGTCAGGCTGGCGCGGCGCTCGGCGGGCTGCATGCGCGCGGCCCCGGTGCGGGAGTCGTCAACGTCCACGGAAGGCGCGGGGTCTGGGCAGTAACAAACCCGCGATTGTGCCGCAGCTGGCGTCGACCCCGGCGGCGCTCGCCCGCATACCCCGCCGGGGTCAGTCGCTGCCGAGGCGACTCACGTCGTCGGCGGAGCGCAAGGCGCTGCGATACGCGCCGCAGCCAATGATGAGCCCGTTGGGCAGCGGCGCCACGTACGACGACTTGGCGCGCACCTGCTGGGTGACCGGGTTGATGATGTTGTACTCGACCCAGCCACCACCCTGCTCGACCCGGTGCAGCACGTCGGCCATGAACGCTTCCGCGTCGATGCCGGGCGCGTCGTGCACGCGCGTGCCCACCTTGGCCGGGTCCAGCCCCATGACGCGGTAGGTCCCCTCTCGGTCGAGCACGAAGATGTAGAGGTCGCGGTCGACGTACGGGCCGTTGCGGTTCTGGAAGTCCTGCGCCGCGCGCTCGTACCCGACCGCCTGCACGTGCGCCAGCGCCTTTTGCACGAGTTCGTAGGCCTCGTCCGCGGTCCCCTGGCGCAGCTTCATGTGGTGCACGGCTTCGTCCAGGTCGCGCGTGCGCTCCATCAGCCGGTTGGCACGGTGCGTGGTGCGCTCCACCATCGCGGAGTTTTCGTAGGTGACCCTGTCGAGGTCGCCGACCGCGGCGACGACCTCGGCCAACGCGGTGCTCTGCTGGTGGCTGGCGTCGGCCATCTGGCCGATGCGCGCGGCGATGTCGCGGATGCCGCGCACGAGCGCATCCATCGCGGTGTTGACGCGCTGGATCTCGGTGACCGTGCCCTGCACCCGCTCGGCGGATTCCGCGATGAGCTGGCGCACCTCGTTGGCCGCCTCCTGGCTGCGCTGCGCCAGGCGCCGCACTTCGCTGGCCACCACCGCAAAGCCGCGCCCGGCCTCACCGGCGCGCGCGGCCTCGACCGCGGCGTTCAACGCCAGGATGTTGGTCTGAAACGCAATACCGTCGATGGTGCCGATGATCTCGGTCATGCGCTGCGAGGTCGCCTGCAGCGACCCCAGGCCGCTGACGGTGTGCTCCATCAAGGCACTCGCGCGCTCGGTCTCCGCGTTGAGCTCGGTGGTCAGGCGCCGCACCTCCTGCGCGGACTCGGCGTTGGTGGCCACCGTCTCCGACACCTGGCGCACGTTGGCCGTGGCCTGCTCGAGGCTCGCGGCCTGGGTTTGCGTGCGGTCGGCGAGCTGCTGGCTGTCCTGCACGAGCTGCAGCCCGACGTGCCCGAGCACGGCCGCGGCGCTGCGCACGTCGGCCACCAGCTCCGACAGGTGCGCGAGCATGTTGCGCAGACGCTGACTCATGTCGGCCATCTCGTCGCTGCCGGGCAGCACCGCATCGCTGGTCAGGTCGCCCTCGGCAGCGCGGTCGATGGCCCCGTTGAGGTGGCGCAACCCCCCAACGGTTGCCTGATAGAACGCCACCATCGCGTACGCCAGCAGCAGCAGCACGACGACACAACCAGCCGCCACCGCCATCAGCGTGGTCTGCCGCGCCTGGACGCGTGCCTGCAGTCGCGCCACCGCATCCGCGAGCAGTTCGTCCTCCAGCGCCGCCTGGGCCGCGACGGCCTTGTCCGACAGCGCGTAGAACGCCGGGCCGTCGATCGTCATCGCCGCGGTGCGCAGGTGCGCGTCCACCGCACGCAGCCATTCGTCGGTTTCGCTGCGGAAGGTCCCCCACCCCTTGGGTACCGCGACCCCGCGCCGCTGCAGCGCGTCGAGCCGCTCCTGCATCGTGGGCAGCAGCCCCTGCACCCGCGCCGCCTCATTGGCCAGGCGCACGATGTCCGAGATGATCACCGAGTCGGTCATCGCGTTGGGGTCGGCGAGCAGCACCGCGGCACGCCCGCGCAAGAAACTCGTCGTCTCGCGCACGGCGGGCAGCAGCTCCACCGCCAGCGCCACCCGGTGCACGACGAGCGGATCGGCATCCAGGCTCAGGCCAGACGTTTCCGCGACCGCCAAGGCGAGGCGCTGTACCCGCTCGATAACCTGCGTGGCCTGCGCGTGCCGCGCCGACGGCGACAGGGCCGTGTTCTTCAGCAGCTCCTGCCCCACGTCACGCGCGGGCACCCACGCCCCGGCCAGCCCCCACGTGTCGGCGCGCATCGGCGCGTCGAGCGCCTGCAGCGCGGACTCGATCGCGCGCGCCGCGCCCTGCTGGCGGGTGGCGAGGTCCGCCACGCCTTCGATCGGCTGCGCGCTGTCGCGCCAGGTCTGCCAGTCGCGCGCGAGCTGTTGCAGCCGCTGGGCTGTTTCCGCGCCCTGCAGTTCACGTCTCGCGCCGTCCGCGTCCCGCCAGGCGTCCGCGGCCAGCAGCCATGCCACCAGCAGCAGCGGCACCACGACCATGGTGGACAGGCCCAGGAGCTTGAGCGTCATCGGCAGCCGCTGCAGCAGCGCCACCGCGGGAGAGACGAAGCGTATGCGCATGATGCGGGAGTATCGGCCAAAAAGCCCGCTCCCAAAAGAGGGCGAAAACCCCAACGAGCGGGGCGTGGGCGGCGGCGCCGTCGCCGGCGTGACGGCGGTCGGTCCGGGAGCGGGGATCGGAGGGGCCGCGTCAGGCGAGCGCGGCGCGCATGCGCGCGATCACCGCGCGGTAGTCCGGCTGCCCGAAGATGGCGCTGCCGGCCACGAACGTGTCGGCGCCCGCGTCGGCCACGCGGCGGATGTTGTCGGCCTTGATGCCGCCGTCGACCTCCAGCCGGATGTCCTTGCCACAGGCGTCGATGCGCCGCCGCGCCTGCTCCACCTTGCGCAGTGCGCTGTCGATGAAAGACTGACCGCCGAAGCCCGGGTTGACGCTCATGATCAGGATCAGGTCGATGTCGTCGATGACCCAGTCGAGCACGTCCAGCGGCGTGGCGGGATTGAACACCAGCCCCACCTGGCAGCCGCGCGCGCGGATCGCCTGGATGCTGCGGTGCACGTGCGTGCTCGCGTCCGGGTGGAAGCTGATGATGTCCGCCCCGGCGTCGGCGAACATCTGCGCCAGCGCATCGACCGGCTGCACCATCAGGTGCACGTCCAGCGGCACGGGCCGCCCGTCGGGCGTGACGCAGTGGGGCTTGAGCGCCTGCGCCACCGCGGGGCCGATCGTCAGGTTGGGGACGTAGTGGTTGTCCATCACGTCGAAGTGGATCCAGTCCGCGCCGGCGGCGATGACGGTGCGCACTTCCTCGCCCAGGCGGGCGAAGTCGGCCGACAGGATCGAGGGGGCGATGCGATGCTGGGGCATGGTCGTGGGGTGGAACGCAATACAGTGGGGGGAAGGGTAGCCGGTTCAGCGCAGCCGTGATTGTCGCAAGAGAACCGCCACCGCGCATGGTACAAATCGGCGCATGCATGTAAACCCGGATGCCCCTTCTGCCGCGGCCGCCGCCGCGGTGCCGCCGGCCGTGCGGACACTGCCCGATCCGACGCAGCGCGCGGCGCGCCACGTGTGGTGGCGCGCGTGGGCGGCGTGGTTGCGCGCGGGCGGCGCGGTGCCGGAAAGCCGCCGCCGCTTCGAGGCGTGGGTGGCGCAGCTGGCGCAGGATCCGGCCCAGGCCCGCGCGGTGCGGCGTCTGTGGTGGCACACGCTGCAGGACCTGGAGCTGGCCCCGTGGCTCGCCGACGAGGGC
The DNA here is from genome assembly GCF_020162115.1 of Tepidimonas taiwanensis. Lineage (NCBI taxonomy): Bacteria > Pseudomonadati > Pseudomonadota > Betaproteobacteria > Burkholderiales > Tepidimonas > Tepidimonas taiwanensis. The sequence goes on from NZ_CP083911.1 coordinate 2,402,704, forward strand.
ATCGCGCAGCAGCCATCGTGGAGCGCGGAGGCGATGCTGCGCCTGCGCCAGCATTGGCTGCCGGTGGCACCGACGACACGCGACGCCCACACACTGCTGCTGTGGATATTCGACGACCCGCGCGACGAGCGCTGGCTGCGCGCGCTGCCGCGCCACGCGCTGCAACGCCTGTTCACGCTGATGGCAACCGACACCGAGGCCCCGCGGGCGCGTGAACAATGGACCGCCTGGGTGCTGGACGCGCTGCACCTGTGCGCGCTGCGCGTGGCAGAGACCGGCACACAGCCCGACCTGCGCCAGCGCATGGGGGAGGGAGCGCGGCGGCTGCGGGTGTTTCTGGATCTGCCATCACGGGTGGCGGCGCTGCGCGATGCGCTGGCAGCGGGGGACGCCGAAGCCGCCCACCGCGCGGAGCAGGCGCTGCGGGCGGCGCTGGACGAGGCGCGGCACGCCGCCTACACCGCTTACGGACACCTGCAGGAGGCGGGGGTGGCCATGTCGGTGGTGTTCGCGCTGCGCCAGCTGCGGCTGCGCGTGCTGCGCGCCAAGCTGTTGCTGCGCCTGCTGCGCAGCCCCGACCCGGCGCGCGCGACGCTGCACATGCTCGCGCGCCTGGTGCGGCAGGGGCACGAGGCGCGCTCGGTGCGCGCGCTGTGGCTGCAGCTGTCGCAGCTGCTGGCCGAGCGCGTCTCGCAGCGCAGCGCCGAGACGGGCGAGCACTACATCACCCGCACCGCGGCCGAGTACCGCGCGATGCTGTGGCGCGCGGCGGGCGGCGGCGCGGTGCTGGGGCTGACGACGTGGTGCAAATTTTTGCTCGGCGGGCTGGGTCTGGCGGCTTTCTGGGCCGGGCTGGCCGCGGGGCTGAATTACGCCTTCTGGTTCGTGGTCATCATGCTGCTGCACCTGACGGTGGCGACCAAGCAGCCCGCGATGACCGCACCGGCGATGGCCGCGCGCCTGAAAGACCTGCACAGCCGCGAGGCGGTGCTGCGCTTCGTCGACGAGGTGGCGCACCTCGTGCGCTCGCAGTCGGCGGCGGTGATCGGCAACGTCGTGGCGGTGATCCCGGCGGTGTGGGCGCTGCACGCGCTGCACGTCGCGTGGACGGGCGCGCCCCTCATCGAGACCGCACAGGCGGAATATGTTCTGGCCAAGCACCAGTTGCTCGGGCCCACGCTGTTGCTCGCGGCGGGCACGGGGGTCTTGCTGTTTGCCAGCAGTCAGATCGCCGGCTGGGTGGAAAACGCCTTCGTCCTGCACCGCCTGCACGAGGCCCTGGCCCACCACCCGCGCAGTGTGGCGCTGTTGGGCGCCAAGCGGGCGCAGGCCTGGGCCGAGTGGTGGCGCACGAACATCTCGGGTCTTGCAGCCAACATCTCGCTGGGGCTGCTGCTGGGGCTGGCGCCGGTGGCGCTGCAGTTCTTCGGCATCCCCTTCGACGTGCGCCACGTCACGCTCGTGACCGGCCAGATGGCGGCGGCGGCGCTGTCCCTCGGCGCCGACGTGTGGGCGCGGCCAGACTGGTGGCTGGCGGTGGCCGCCACCGCGCTGGTGGGCCCGATCAACGTCGCTGTCAGCTTCTATCTGGCGTTGCGGCTGGCGCTGCGGGCGCAGGGGGTCAACCACGTCAACCGCGAGCGCATCGCGCAGGCGCTGCGGCATCGCTGGCGGCGCGCGCCGGGCAGCTTTTTCTGGCCGCCGCGCAGCGCTTGACCCCTCACTCCCAGCAGGAGGCGCATGTCCGGCGAGTTCGACTTGATCGCCCGCCACTGGTGGCACACCGTGCCGTCCTCCAGCGGGGTTGTATTGGGCAACGGCGACGACTGTGCGCTGCTGGCCCCCGCGCCCGGCATGGCGCTGGCCACCTCGACCGACATGCTGGTGGCGGGGCGGCATTTTCTGCCGGACGTGGATCCCGAGGCACTGGGCCACAAGGCACTGGCGGTGAACCTGAGCGACCTGGCAGCGATGGGCGCGCGGCCGCTGGCGTTCACGCTGGCGCTGGCGCTGCCGCGTGTGGACGAGGCGTGGCTGGCGGCGCTGGCGCGCGGGATGCTGGCGCTAGCCGACGCGCACGGTTGCGCGCTCGTCGGCGGTGACACGACCGCCGGGCCGCTGACGTTGAGCGTGACGGTCTATGGCGAGGTGCCACCCGCGCAGGCCTTTCGCCGCAGCGCCGCGCGCGTGGGCGATGACGTGTGGGTCAGCGGCACCGTCGGCGACGCGCGGCTGGGGCTGGCGGTGCTGCTGGGCGAGCGGCCACCGCTGGCACGCGCGGACTGGCAGGCGCACGTGCGGGCGCGGCTCGAGCGCCCCACGCCGCGCATCGCGCTGGGGCTGGCGCTGCGCGGCATCGCGCACGCAGCGATCGACGTCAGCGACGGGCTCGTGGCCGATCTGGGGCATGTCCTCGCCGCCTCCGGCGTGGCCGCGGAGATCGACATCGACGCCTTGTTGGTGGGGCAGGCCGTGCACCCGGCCGTGCGCGCGCTGCCGCTGGCCGAAGCGCTCTCATGCGTGCTGGCCGGCGGCGACGACTACGAACTGGTCTTCACCTCCCCCGCGGCCCGCCGCTCGGAGGTCCAGGCGGCCGCCGCGGCAGCCCAAACGCCGGTGACGCGCATCGGGCGCATCATGCCCGGGCCGGTGGCCACGCACCCACTGGCCGATGGCCGCCCTCGTGTGCGGCTGTGCGACGCGCAGGGGCGACCCTACCCGGTGCCACCGGGCACGCGCTTGGGGGGGTTCGACCACTTCGCTACCATGTCGGCATGAGCGACCGCCCCCCACATGCTGACGGAGCCGAACCCCGCGTGGCGGACGACAACGCCCCGCCGCGCGACGCGGCGTCGGTGGTGCTGATCCGCGACGGTGCGGGGGGGCTCGAGGTGCTGCTGCTGCGCCGCCACCGCGACGTGCGCGTGCTGGGCGGGCACTACGTCTTTCCCGGGGGCAAGGTGGAGGCCGACGATGCGGCACCCGACTGGGCGCCGGTGCTGGACGCGACCGCCGAATCGCTCGTCGCGCGGCTGGCCGAGCCGGCGCTGACCCCGGCGCAGGCGCAGGCGTTCTTCGTCGCGGCGGCGCGCGAGCTGTGGGAGGAAGCGGGCGTCGCGCTGGTCGATCCGCCAGCGGCGCTGCCGACCGCCGCGCCGGATGTCACCCCGGGGGCGTGGCGGACCGTGCTGCGCGACGCCGGTGTGCGCCTCGCCACGGGCGCGTTGTGCCCGTGGTCACGCTGGATCACGCCGCGCAACCCCCCGGTGGGGTCGCCGCGGTTCGACACGCGGTTTTTTCTGGCGCGGCTGCCCGCCGGGGCGCAGGCCCGCCACGATGCGCACGAAGCCAGCGACAGCGTGTGGCTGACGCCGCGCGAGGCGCTGGCGCGCTACTGGGCGCGCGAGATCGAGCTGATCCCGCCGCAGCTGATGGGGCTGGCACAACTGGCGCGGCACGCAACGGTCACCGCTGCCTGGGCCGAGGCACAGCGACGCCGTCCGCCCTGCATCCAGCCGGAGCAATTCCGCGACGGCGAACACCGCGCGATGTGTTACCCGGGCGACCCCCTCCACCCGGTGCGCGAGCGCGCGCTGCCCGGGCCGACGCGGCTGCGGCTGGTGGCAGGGCGCTTCGAGCCGTACGAGGGTTTTGAAGGATGGTTTCGATGACACCGCGGACCGATCGTACGGACACCGTCGAACCCGCTTGGCCGCTGCCGGGCGGCGTGCCGACGGCGCGCTTCCTGTTTGCGCGGCTGTCGCACCTCATCGCGCTTGGGTTCGGCGCGGGGCTGTCCCGTATCGCCCCCGGCACGGTCGGCACGCTCTGGGCCTGGGCCGCGTTCGTGGTGATCGACGCATGGGCCACACCCGGTGACCGGGGGTGGGCGCTGATCATCGGGGCGACGCTGCTCGTGGGCTGGTGGGCCAGCACCGCCACCGCCCGGCGCACCGGCATCGCCGATCCGTCGTTCGTCGTCATCGACGAGGTGGTGGCGTTCTGGTTGGTGCTGTGGATCGCGGCCCCGGACGGGCTGCTGGGGCAGGCGGTGTGCTTTGCGCTGTTTCGTTTCTTCGACGCGGCCAAGCCGGGGCCGGTGGCGTGGGCGGACCGGGTGTTCAAGGGCAGCGGCTGGCGCGGCGGCTGGGGCGTGATGTTCGACGACCTGGTGGCGGCGTTTTGCACGCTGCTGGTGATCGCGCTGTGGCGCTTCGCGTTCGGGCCCTGAGCCCGGTGCGGTAACAGGCCATCAAACGTTTCGAGGCCCGAAAGACAGCGAAAGCACGATTCCCGCACGTCCGCGTGCAAGCAGTTTGGGGAATGCTCGAAGGGCGAGTACCCGGGATTGCCAAGACTTCCTCTTGGGTCAATTTTTTTCAACGCCTGCCGTCCAGAGAGGCCGAAAAGTGCAGACCACTGACTGGGGAGCGAATGCGCACCATCCGACGGCAACGCCGCTGTGGCTACCGCCGACGGTGTGGCCGCGGGTCACGGCGCTGGCCGAGCGGCTGCGCGCGCTGGGCTGGCACATCGCCACGGCCGAGAGCTGCACCGGCGGGCTGGTGGCGGCGTGCTGCACGGCGCTCGCGGGCTCCAGCGACTGGTTCGAGCGGGGCTGGGTCACCTACGCCAACGCGGCCAAGGCGGCGGAGCTGGGCGTCGATGCCGGGCTGATCGACGCCCACGGCGCGGTCAGCGAGCCGGTGGCGCGCGCGATGGCGCTGGGAGCCGCACGGGCCGCCGGGGTGCCCGCCACGCTGGCCATCACCGGCATCGCCGGGCCCAGCGGCGGCAGCGCCGCCAAGCCGGTGGGCACCGTGTGGTTCGGCTGGTGTGTCGCCGGACAGGTCGACGCCGAATGCCGCCGCTTCGACGGCGACCGGGCCGCGGTGCGTGCCGCCGCGGCGGACCATGCACTCGCGGGGTTGCTCGCGCGTTTGCCGACGGCCGGTTGAAACCTACGGGGCCTCACCCCGCCCCGCAGCACTTCTTGTATTTTTTGCCGCTCCCGCAGGGGCAGGGGTCGTTGCGGCCGGGCTGCGGGCCCCTGCGCACCGTGGGGATGACGGGGCCGATTTCCTGCACGATGTCAAACAGCGTGTAGGCGGCCCCGATCGCGTCGAGGAAGCGCTCGAACCGCCGCTTGCTCATCGACGGTGGCGCGTCATCGCCGATCGGATTGAACTCGGGCGGCGCATCGTCGTCTTCCAGCAGCGCGGCGATGGTGGCCAGCGCGTCGTCCCACTCGCGCGCCAGCGTCCGGTCACGCGGGGGGACCCAGTCGTCCGCCCAGACCTGCACCGCGTCCATGAAGCCCAGCGCCCAGTACTGCGCAAAGGCCGGCAACGACTCATCGCCGTATTCCGCCTCGAAGCGCTGGCGGTCGGCCTCGGGGGCCATCGCGACCAGGGCGCGCAGATCGACCACGTAGGGCTCGAGCGCTTGCTCGTCGTCCAGCGACTCGACCGGCGCGGCGAGTGCCGCGGCGATCTGGTTCCAGCGGCGGAACCACAGCGACAGGAAGGTCTGCAGCTGCGCCTCGTCCCGGAACTGCGCGTTGCCAAAACCCGGCGCGCCATCGCCACCGAACAGGACCGGGAAGTATTCGCTCGGCGGGATGATGCGGCGGCAGCAGACGAGCGCTGTCAGAAAGCCGTCACAGTACTCCCAGCCGGTCGGGATGCCCTCACCCCGCTCGGCCAGATCGGCGAGCAGGGTTTCGAGCTGTTGGTAGTCCTCGTCGCCCAGCGGCCCGCCGGGGGTCTGCGGAGGTGAGAGCAGCGGGTCGTTGGCGGCGTCGTTCGGTAGCATGCGGCGAGTGTACGCGAGCGCACGCGCCGCGCGTCTGTCAGCACCCGTGCGTCACACCGCAAGGTCGATCTGGTGCAGACCCGCGCTGCACAAGGCGACCTGACTGGACTGGATGTGCATGGCGGGCATATCGGCGGATGTCCGCGGCTTTGCAGGCGCCGCCGACGAACGGCGCTAGACTGGGGCCATGCACGATGCCGCGCCGTTTCCCCCGCCATCCGACCGGGCGCCTCCGCCGGCGCCGGCTGCCACCGCGGTTCAGCCGCTGCCGGTGGACGCGCTGCGCCTGCGCATCGACCCCGCGTCGCTGGGCTTTGCGGACACGACCGAGCTGCAGCACGAGCCGCTGCCGTGGATCGGGCAGGAGCGCGCGCAGACGGCGGCGCGCTTCGGCCTGGCGCTGGATCAGCCGCACACGCACCTGTTCGTGCTGGGCGACGTGGGCACGGGGCGCTCGACGCTGCTGGAGCAGGAAATGCGCGCCGTCGCGGCCACGCGGCCGGTGCCGCCGGACCTGTGCTACCTGCACCACTTCGCCGCGCCGGAACGGCCGCGCGCGCTGCGCCTGCCCGCCGGGCAGGGGCGCGCGCTGCGCCAGCGCATGGTCGAATTCTGCCGCACCCTGCAAGCGGAAATCCCCAAGCGACTCAGCGAACCCGGCATCAAGGCGGCGCTCTCCGCCCTGGAAAAGCGCTACAGCGACCGCGAGACCGAAGCCTTCGCGCAGCTCGCGGCCTTTGCGCGCGAGCGCCACTTCGCGCTGCGGCGCGAGGGCGGGCAGCTCATTTTCACGCTGATCGACGAGCGGGGCGAGCCGCTGACCGCGGAGGACATGGCGGCGCTCCCCCCCGAGCAGCGTCGCGCCTACGACGACGGTGAGCGCGAACTGCGCGCCGAAATCCTGCGCTTTCTGGAGCTGACCGCGCCGCTGGAGCGCGAACTGCGCGAGGGCGTCGCGGCGCTGCGCCGGCAGGCGGTGCAACCGCTGCTGGACCGCGAACTCGACGCGATCCGCCAGAGCCTGCGCAAGCAGTTCAAGGACACGCGCAAGCTCGGCCAGTGGCTCGACGCGGTGGAGCAGGACGTGCTCGACGCGCTGGACCTGTTCGAGCCCCGCGACGAGGACGACGAGGAGCGCCGTGACGCGCTCGAGCGGCGCCTCGCGCGCTACCGCGTCAACCTCGTCGTCGACAACGCCGACACCCAGGGCGCCCCGGTCATCATCGAGAACAACCCGCTGTACCGGCCGCTCTTTGGCAGCATCGAATACCAGACCGACAACGACGTGCTGGTGACGGATTTTTCGCGCATCCGCGCCGGCAGCCTGCTGCGCGCGCACGGCGGCTTTCTGATGCTGCACCTGCGCGACCTGCTGGCCGACGAACTGGTGTGGGAGAAGCTGCGGCGCTTCCTGCGCAGCGGACGGCTGCAGATCGAGGAACCGGGCACGATGTTCTCGGCGCTGGCCACCACGTCGTTGGAGCCGGAGGCGGTGGACGTCGACGTCAAGCTCGTGCTCATCGGCACGCACGCGCAGTTCTACGCCCTGCAGGAAGGCGACCCGGAGTTCGCGCGGCACTTTCGCATCCAGGTCGACTTTGCCGACAGTTTCCGCGCTAGCGACGCCACGCGCCGCGCCACGGGCATCTTCGTTGCGCACACCACGGCGCGCCTGGGGCTGCCGCCGTTCGGAGCTGCGGCGGTCGCGCGCCTCATCGAAGACAGCCACCGCCAGGCCGAAGACCGCACGCGCCAAAGCGCCGCCTTTGCCCGCACCGAGGCGCTGATCATCGAAGCCGCCGCACTGGCCCGCCAACGCGGCGCGCGCCGCGTCGAAGCCGAGGACGTCAGCGCGGCCATTGCGGCACGCAACCGCCGCCACGACTACCCCGACGAGCGCCTGCGCGAAGCCATCGCCGACGGCGACCGCGTCGTGCCGCTGCACGGCGCGCGTATCGGCCAGCTCAACGGCCTGTCGGTCATCGATCTGGGCGACTACCGCTTCGGCCTGCCGATGCGCGTGGCCGCCCGCACCGTGCCCGGCCACGAGGGCCTGCTCAACATCGAGCGCGAGGTGGGGTTTTCCGGCCCCATCCACGACAAGGCCGTGCTCGTGCTGCACAGCTACCTTTCGGCGCTGTTTGCGCCGCTGGCACCGCTGGCGCTCAGCGCCGCCATCGTCTTTGAGCAGGAATACGCGGGCATCGAGGGTGACTCCGCGTCGTGCGCGGAGTTCTACGCGCTGCTGTCGGCGCTCGCCGGCCTGCCGCTGCGCCAGGGCGTGGCCGTCACCGGTGCCATCAACCCCTTCGGCGAGGTGCTGCCCATCGGCGGCGTCAACGAAAAAATCGAGGGCTTCTACCGCGTCTGCGCCGCCGCCGGGCTGGACGGCACGCAGGGCGTCCTCATCCCCGCGCGCAACCGTCGGCACCTGATGCTCGCCGACGACGTGTGCGAGGCCGTGGCGGCCGGGCGCTTCCACATCTGGGCCATCGACCACGTCGCGCAGGGCATGACGCTGCTCACCGGTGTGCCCTTCGGGCTGGACGACCCCCGCGCCGCAACCGCCCCGCTGCACCCGGACGGCACACCCGCGTACGCCCCCGGCTCCGTGCTCGACCGCGCCGCCGAGACGCTGCGCGCCTACCGCCGCGCCTGCCTGCGCGCCGCCAACCCACGCGGGTGGCGCGGGCGGCATTGAGCGGCAACCAGGAACGTACAGGAGCGTTGTGTGACAGCAGACCTCCTGCACGCAGCCATCGACGAAGCCACCCTCTTTGACGCCTGGCGCAAAGTTCGGGCCAACCAAGGTGCCGCCGGCGTCGACGGGCAAACCATTGAACAATTCGGCACCAACGTCCTGGGGCGACTCCAAACGCTGCGCGACCACGTACGCCGTGGCGAATACCGCCCACAGCCACTGCTGCAATGGGCCATTCCCAAAGCGAATGGCAAACTGCGCTACCTGGCCGTGCCAACCGTGCGCGACCGGGTCCTGCAAACCGCGGCGGCCCTCGTGCTCACACCGCTGCTCGACCGTGCCATGGAGCACGCCAGCTACGCATACCGCAGCGGCCGCAGCGTCCAGATGGCCGTCGCCCGCGTCGCCTACTGGCGCGACCAGGGCTACCAGTGGGTGGTCGACGCCGACATCGAGGGCTACTTCGACAACATCCCCCACGGCTTGCTGCTGGACAAACTGCGCCGCACCCTCCAGGACCACAGCCTCGTGCCGCTCATTGAACTGTGGCTTGCCGCCACCATCCAGCCCGCAGACGGCAGCCCCCCATACCTGCTGACCAAAGGCGTCCCCCAAGGCTCGCCGATCTCACCCGTACTGGCCAACCTCTATCTGGACGACCTGGACGAAGCCGTACTGGCGCGGGACATGCGGCTTGTGCGCTTTGCGGACGACTTTGTCATCCTCTGCCGAGACCCCGCGCAAGCCCAGCAAGCCCTCGAACTCACCGAAGCCACCGTCGAGGCCCTCAAGCTGCGCATCAACCGGGAGAAAACCCGCTTAGTGCACTTCGATGAGGGCTTTCGCTTTCTGGGGGTGGACTTCATCCGCAACCTCATGCTCGCTGCCCAGCCTGGCGCGCAGCCTTGGGTCATTCCCGACGCCACCACCCGTCAGCGAGCAGCGCTGCACGATACCCCTGCTGAAGCCCCAGACACAGACCGACATGCCAACGAGCCACCAGAGCCGATGGTTGGCGAAACGATCCACGCCACAACGCCACCCGTCCCCACGGGCAGCCAGCGCCCCGTCGGGGCTTACGACGGCATGCAACCATATGATTCATCCTTCCATGCGAACAACGACACCGACGCCACCGCAGAAGATGACCCGGAGCCACGGATCCAACTCCAGCACGACGACCGACTCCCGCCGCTGCTGCGCAGCCTCGTCATTGGCGAGCACGGTGTGCTCATCCTGAAAGAAAACGACCGCATCATCGTCGCTCGCCAAGGCAGTGAGCTGCTGAGTTGGCCGCTGCAAAAGCTGGACGAAATCCACATCACCGGCAACGCCCTGGTCAGCACCGCGTTGCTGCGGCAATGCAGCCGCGACGGCATTCACGTCACCGTCAGCGACTCCACCGGCATCAACCACGCCCATCTCGGTGCCCCACACCCGCTGGCCGACGCGCACTGCCACGCCCAACAAGTACAACGACTGGCCGACAACGACTGGTCGCTGATGATGGCCCGTGCTGTCATCCACGGAAAAATCCACAATCAGCTGTGCCTTCTCAGGCGCTACAACCGCCGGCGCCGCCTAACCCCCATCGACCAAGCCATCGAGCAACTCGACGCCATGCGCAGCCGACTGGCCACCACCCAAACCCTCGACCAAGTCCGCGGCTGCGAGGGGCAAGCGGCGCGCGCCTACTTTGGCGCACTGCACCACCTCGTGCCACCCCAGTGGACATTCGAGGGCCGGCGCAAGCGCCCCCCAACAGACCCCGTCAACGCCTTGCTGTCATACGGATACGCGGTTCTGCACCGCACCATGGTCACGCTGCTGGTGCGCCAGCGCATTGACCCCTACCTCGGCGCATTCCACGCGCCGCGAGCCGGACACGCCGCGCTGGCATCCGACCTCATCGAAGAATTTCGCGCCCCCGTGGTCGACACCACCGTCGTCCATCTGCTGCTGAGCGACACGCTCACCCCCGGCAACTTCGACACCGAGTGCGGAACGGGCACGGTTTTGCTCGACAAACACGCGCGGCAAACCCTGGTACAAGCCCTGCACGCCAAGCTGCGCAGCCACATCGTGCACCCCAGCGCGGCCGCCCGCATGGACTACCACCGTGCCATGTTATGGCAAGTGCGGCACTACCGGGGCGTGCTGGCGGGCAGGCCGCCCGTGTACACCCCCTTCTTGCTGCGTTGAGCAAACCGACGCCATGCGCCTGTGGATGATCGCTTACGACATCGCCGACGACGCCACCCGCACGCGCGTAGAGAAATACCTCTTGCGCTGGGGCAACCGGGTGCAGTACAGCGTCTTCGAGGCCTACCTCACCCCGCAACAGGCCCGCACCATCGTACGCGACCTTGAACCGCTGCTGGATAGTGCCACCGACAGTCTGCGCCTGTACCCACTGTGCCGCTGGTGCGAGCCGCAGTTGCGCATCCACGGCCAAGGCAGACGCAGCGAGACCGTTGCATAACTGGTACATCCCCCGATGGCTGCGCGTGCAGGGTGATGTCCAATACCGGTATCGGACAGCCGCTGCCGCCAGAGCATGACCACCGAGAGCTTCTTCCTGCTGGGCGCACGCCCCCTGATCGAAGACACGCCGACCTACAAGCTGCACCAGCTCATCGATTGGAAGGCGATCGGCGCGCAGCTCAAGGGCCTGTACCGGCGCGAGCTCACCCGCGGTGGCGGCCCCGAGCCGTATGCGCCGCTGTCGATGTTCAAGCTCATGCTCTTGGGTCAGTGGCATGGGCTGTCGGATGCGGAACTGGAGCGGGCGCTCAAGGTACGCATCGACTTCATGGTCTTCTGTGGCTTCGACCCCTCGGCCGGGGAGATGCCCGATGCCAGCACCATCTGTCGCTTTCGCAACCGCTTGGTGCAAGCCAAGCTCGATCAGCGGCTGCTTTGCAGCATCAACCGCCAGCTCGAAGCCATCGGCGTCAAGGTCCAGGGCAGCACGGGCGCGATCGTGGATGCCACCATCATCGAAAGTGCTGCCCGTCCGCGCGTGACCATCGAGGTCAGCGAAGAGGAACCACAAATCACGACCAGCGCCGATGCGGATGCGCGCTGGCTCAAGAAAGGCAAGCAGTCCTATCACGGCTACCGTGGCTACGCCACCACGGACACCGAAGACGGCTATGTGCAACACGTCGAAGTCCACCCGGCCAACGAGGCCGAAGTGAACAAGCTGCCCCAAATCATCGAAGCCCACATCGCCGCCACTGGCGCCACGCCCGATGGGGTGCTTGCCGATAAAGGCTACGCGAGTGCTGCCAACCGGCAGTATCTGCGTGAGCGTGGTATCACTGACTTCATCCAGCACAAGGCCACGCGGGGGCACCCGCTCGATGCGGTGCTCAAAGCCTTGAACCGCCTGATCGGCACTGTGCGCTACAAGGTCGAGCAGTGCTTCGGCACGATGAAGCGGCGCTTCCATCTGGATCGTGCGCGCTACTTCGGGCGGGCGAAGGTGCAGGCGCAGATGTGCTGGGCAGCGATCGGCTTCAACCTGCTCAAAGCTCACCGCAAGCTCATGCGGCTGCAGACACAGGGGGCCAGTGCGCCCGCGTGAGGGCAGAAGCGGGCGAAAGGCCCAACAGAGCCCCGCCTGGGGTGGGGCAAACAGGGAAAACACCGCGCAAGCTGCTCAAAAAAGAGGCATCCAGGCGACGAAAAGGAGAGGAAGCCCCCGCTCGGCGGGGTTGTGCAACGGTCTTAAAAAGTTATCGTCCTGGCTCAAGCCCTCGATACGGACGTTTTCGCCTTTTTTGGATGGAAATTTTTGGAAATCACTGATTCCACTCATCGTCTCGGTTGTTTTTCTGGCACTGCCCGGCAGTTTGCTTTCTTCCTTCATCATTGAATGGTCCCAAAAAGGGCTGGCCGGCATCTCGGCACAGATTTGGCTGCCTGTGTTGGGCTTAGGCCTGCTGGCCTTGTTGATGGGTGCGGCGCTGTTGTGGTCACTGCGTGATCGCGTCATCCCCGCACGGGTGGAGCAACACGACACTGTGCGCCCGCGGCGGGTGCTGATTACATTTTTGTCATCGATCAAAGAAGTTATTCGCGCGACCCAACTACCAGACGGCAGCACCGCCTTTGTTTTTACCCTCGGTTCTGGCAGCGGTGCCAATTCGACTGCTCAAGCGCCCCGCAGTCCTGGCGGCGGGGCCGATCCGGCTCCCCCAATACCCCCCATCCAGACATTGGCGGAGTTCGCCAACCATGAGCGCATTCTCGGCTCGTGGCAACAGTTGGCACGGGGCATTCTGCCGCACTTGGACAAACTGGAATGTGTCGTGCTGCTGCCGTCATCCAACCCCAGCGGCTCGCTGCCCCCCAGTTGTGAACAGGTAGACCTGGCGATCGAGATTTTCACCCACCTGATTCGCAATCAAACCGGAGAGAGTCGCGCCATCACAATCGAAACGATGCCCCCGGCAAACTTCGAGGACTTCCGGGCCATCATGGATCAACTGGAGGGCGCAATTCGGCTCTGCAAGCACAAAGGCTTTGCACTCAGCGACATGGTGATCGACGTGACCGGCGGTCAAAAAACCACCAGCATCGCCGGGGCGCTGACGACACTGGACAAACGCGAGCTGGACCTGCAGTACGTCCCGCCCGGAGACAAAGGAAACATGCGCCCCAAGGTCAAGGGCTACCGCGTCTCGACCCCGACCCTGACCTAACGCAAGGCGGCGGCCCCACAAACGAGGCCCTGGCGCACCGCACCCGCTGGGTCGGCTCGCCGGGCAAGAGCGCGGGGGGAGCTGAGACAGCGGTCTGATGCAGCCGCCACCGCGCACCCCGGCATGCCCCCCGAGGCCGCCGGCCAATCACAGCCAGCCACGCGCGCGCATCGCCTCCACCACCGCCTGTCCCATGAGCTGGTTGGTGCGCGGCGTGCCGTGGAAGTTATCCGAGAAGACGTACGTGTTCCAGTTCGGCCCGACGTTGGCCGCAGCCACCGCCTCGGTACAAAGGTGGATCGCGTACGTCGGGAACCCTTGGCTGTCGGTGCCCGTTGCGGGGCACACCGGCGTGCTCGTATTGGTCAACCCAAATTGCGCCGGATTGGCCAACCACGCGTTAAGGGCGGCATAGAAGTCTACCAGCGCCACGCGCGCGTCCCCCGCCAAACGTTGGCTCAAGCGCAGGTTGAACGCCTGCACCCATGCATTGGCCACTGTGGCCACTTGCGTGGCGGCCGCCTCGCCCTGCGACTGCCGAATAGCAGCCAGCAACGCCTGAAAACGGGGCGTGCGGGTGATGTCCGGCACGGTCAACACCACAACACGCCGCGCGCCTTTGTTGAAGGCTTCGGTGGTGAGCGTGTTGACCAAAGCGTCCGCCAGCGCCATCATGTACTGACCACCCGCCTGCGCCAACCCCTGCGATCCAGCCGCGGCGGCTGCCTGCACGTCGGCAGCCGACAACAGTTCTTGCAACAAAGCCACGTATGACGCGCCGCCATCGGTGCGTGCCGCCAGAAACGCCGTGAGCAAGTCGGCCGCATCGTTGCCGCCTCCGTCCACCAGCAACACGTCGGTCGCGGTGTACGACTGCTGCCCGAGGTTCCGCAGCTGCTGCAAAACCGAAAATGGTGTGGCGTCTCCGGCCGTGCCCGAAACATTGATGCGGGCCCCACCCACGGCGTGGTTGGTGCAGCTGGTCGCGTTCGGGTTCTGTGCGACGGTGCGGCCGTCAGGGCTGGTGGCCTGGTTGCGGGGACACAAGGGACCCACGCCAACCGCGTCCGCCACGTGATCAACCCAGATACGGGTGGCATTGAGCGACGGGCCTTGCACGGTGAACTTGAACCCAAAGGTTCCACCGTCCGCGAGGCTATCGCCGGCCACCTTCACTGCGGTGACGCTGGACTCACCACCTCCGCATGCGCTCAGCAGGGCAGCGAGCGCAACAGCAGACAAACGGGCTGCGATGGGCATGGATACATCTCCTGTGTTTGGATGGAAAGCGCCAAAACGCATTGATGCTAGTGCCCCCGAGCGCACCCCGCCCATCGGGGAGAGCCCGCAGTCCGTGTCGGGACGGCGACAGTTTCAGCCTCGCATCAGCGCCTCGATCGCATCCGGCTCGACCGGGACATCGCGGGTGATGAGCTCGCACCCGCTGTTGGTCACAATGGCATCGTCCTCGATGCGGATGCCCAGGTTCCAAAAGCGCTCGGGCACATCCTCAGCGGGCCGTATGTAGAGGCCGGGCTCGATCGTCAGCACCATGCCCGGCCGCAAGATGCGGCTGGGGCGGTTGCGGATCACTTCGCCGCTGAGCGGATCGCGTCGCTCGTCAAATTGGCCGACCTCGCTGGGCTCGACGTAGCTGCCCACGTCGTGCACGTCCAACCCCAGCCAGTGGCCGGTGCGATGCATGTAGAAGCGGAAGTAGTGCCGCTGTTCGATAACGTCGTCGACGCCACCGACGCGGTGGCGATCCAGCAGCCCCAGATCCAACAGCCCTTGCGCGAGCACCCGCACAGTAGCGTCGTGCGCGTCGGCAAACCGCGCGCCGGCTCGCGTGGCATCCACTGCAGCTTGCTGCGCCGCGCGCACCAGTTCGTAGAGGTCGCGCTGCGGGCCGCTAAAGCGCCCGTTAGCGGGGAAGGTGCGCGTGATGTCGCTGGCGTAGCCGTCGAGCTCGCAGCCGGCATCGATCAGCACGAGGTCGCCGTCGCGCACCGGCGCGGCGTCGGCGCGGTAGTGCAGCACACAGGCATTGGCACCAGCCGCGACGATGCTGCCGTAAGCCGGAGACTGCGAACCGCTGCGGCGGAATTCGTGCAGCAACTCCGCCTCCAGGTGGTATTCGCGCACGTCCTCGCCGGCGCGGATCATCGCGGCGCAGCGCTGCATCGCGCGGACGTGCGCGCGGGCGCTGATGCGCGCAGCGCGGCGCATCACGTCCAGCTCGTGTGCGTCTTTGACGAGCCGCATCTCGTCGAGCGGACGGCACAGGTCGCGCTGCGCCTCCGGACACAGCACGCCATAGCGCACGCGCGCGCGCACCTTTTGCAGCCAGCCGTCGATGCGGCTCTCCAACCCGGCGTGCGTGGCAAACGGATACCAAACGGTGTGGCGGTTTTCCAGCAGCGTCGGCAGCCGCGCGTCCAGCTCGTCCACGGCGTAGGCTTCGTCGATGCCGAGCGCGGCGGGTGCCGCCTCGGGGCCCAGCCGGTAACCGTCCCAGATTTCGCGCTCGGCATCCTTGGGCTGGCAAAACAGGATCGCGCGCCCCTCGGCGGTCAGCACCAGCCAGGCGTTCGGTTCGGTAAATCCCGTCAGGTAGTAAAAGTAGCTGTCGAAGCGGAACGGGTATTCGCTGTCGCGGTTGCGCAGCCGCTGCGGCGCGGTGGGCACGATGGCGATGCCGCCATCGCCGAGCTGGGCGGCGAGCCGCGCGCGCCGTTCGGCATAAATGGGGAGGTTTGCAGTGGGCGTTGTCATGCGCGCATGATACGGGTGCCACGACCGACACATCTCACAGCGGTGCCCCGGTTTTCCGTCCGGGTGCCATGGGCATGGGATGCCGCCTCGGCGTTTGCCGACGACACACGGGCTCCCTCTGCGGCGGAATCCGCTCCTGCGTGTCACGGCACCTTTGGGCGTGCGCCATGCATGTCGCCGCGGTTGAGTTGCGCCCAGCGCTCGGGGGTACCGACGTCCGTCCACCCCCCTGACCAGATTTCGGCGGTCACGCAGCCCGCCGACATGGCACGCCGCAGCACTGGGGCCAGCGGTGCCCCGATGCCCTCGGGGTTACCGGGTGGAATGTCGCACCACGGCGGCAGGAACAACTCACGCCGCAGCAGGGCAACGGTGGCATATGTCCAGCGCGGACGCGGGTCGTCTGGGGCCAAGTCGAGCGCCCGGCCATCGCTGTCGAGCCCAAAGTCACCGCGCGGGTGGTGTGGCGGGTTGGGCACGAGCCACAGGTGCGCCAGCGCCCCACTCGCCACGAAACGCGCCCGCGCCGCGGGGTCGAACGCGAAGTCCGGCATGAACACGTCCCCCGCGGCCAACCAGAAAACGGGGGCGAGCCGCGGCAGCGCACGCGCGATGCCGCCCGCCGTCTCCAGCGCGCGGCCGAAGTCCTCGCCTTCCATGGAGTAGGTCAGCGCGACCGTCGCACCGTCCGAAGCGCGATACGCGTCGCCCAGCGTGGCAGGAACCTGCCCGCCCAGCCACGCGGTGTTGATGAGCACGTGCCGCACCCCCGCGCGTGCGAGCGCCTCCAGGTGCCATGCCAGCAGCGGCCTGCCGCGCACCGGCAGCAGCGGCTTAGGACACGTGTCGGTCAGCGGCCGCATGCGCTCGCCGCGCCCAGCGGCGAGCAGCATGGCCTGCGCCGGTTCCGCGGTGGCGGCAGTTTGACTAAAATCAATTGACACGAGTCTTTTACCCTTTCTGACGATCAGCCGACGGAGACCGCCATGGCCCACGCAGCCCCGACCGAAACCCAGCAAAACACCGATCCCGCCGAGGCGATCGTGCACGTGATCCCGTGGCTGATTCCGGTCGCAGGTGCCATTTTGATGTTCCTGCTCGCGTTCATCGCGGTTATGATGGCCTGACGCCGCCCCGCCGGGGGCTGCTACAGCCCTTCGGACGCAGGGCTGGCCACTCCCCCACCCCGTTTCGACACCCCGCCGGCCCCACGGCCGGTGGGGTGTCGTCGTTTCCGGGTGTGGCGACGCGGTAGTGCCGGGTACATTTTTCAGGGGCGCATCGCCCCATGCGCGTTTTGCATGATTTTGGCGACGAGTGTCAGCCCATCGTCATCGGCGCTTCATACAATGGTCCCACGGTCTCGCCAGCCCCTCACGCGTCCTGCGGCTCACCCGGCCGAGGATCCCGACCGGTGCTGCCGCGACACCCGCCAGCCCTGCGCGCGCGAGACCCCACCAACGCCACCATCGTGTAGACCGCCCCCGCACGGGCACCGCGTCTGGGCGCGCGCCGGCTGGGTCGGCGCTTGATTGCAAGGGTTTCCGCCATGAACGCTCCGGTGATGCCGGGTCTCCAGCTCAACGCCCCCTCCTACGTGCAACACGCCCGGCTGCTGGCTTGGGTAGCCGACATGGCCGCGCTGTGCAAGCCGGATCGCATCGAATGGTGCGACGGCTCGCAGCCCGAATACGACCGGCTGTGCGAGCAGATGGTCGCCGCCGGCACGCTCAAGCGGCTCAACCCCGTCAAACGCCCCAACTCCTATCTCGCGTGGACCGATCCGTCCGATGTCGCGCGCGTCGAAGACCGCACCTTTATCTGCTGCGCGCGGCCTGAGGATGCCGGCCCGACCAACAACTGGATGGCCCCGGACGAGATGCGCGCCATCCTGCAGTACGGCCGCGACGGCCAGCCGGGCCTGTTCGATGGCTGCATGCGCGGGCGCACGATGTACGTGATCCCGTTCAGCATGGGGCCGCTGGACTCGCCACTGGCGCAAATCGGGGTGGAGCTGACCGACAGTCCCTATGTGGTCGTCAACATGCGGCTGATGACGCGCATGGGGCGCGCGGTGTATGACGTGCTGGGCACTGATGGGGCCTTCGTGCCGTGTGTGCACACCGTGGGCGCGCCGCTGGCACCGGGCCAGGCTGACGTGCCGTGGCCGTGCAACCCGACGACCAAGTACATCGTCCACTACCCGGAGACGCGCGAGATTTGGTCCTACGGCTCGGGCTACGGCGGCAACGCGCTGCTGGGCAAGAAGTGTCTGGCGCTGCGCATTGCCTCCGTGATGGGGCGCGACGAGGGGTGGCTCGCCGAGCACATGCTGATCCTTGGCGTCACCAGCCCCGAGGGCAAGAAGTACCACGTCGCCGCCGCCTTCCCGAGCGCCTGCGGCAAGACCAATTTCGCTATGCTCATCCCGCCCAAGGGGTTCGACGGCTGGACCGTCACCACGATCGGCGACGACATCGCGTGGATCAAGCCCGGCGCGGATGGGCGACTGTACGCGATCAACCCGGAGGCGGGCTATTTTGGCGTGGCCCCCGGCACCAATGAGCAGACCAACCCCAACTGCATGGCGAGCCTCGCGCGCAACGTGATCTTCACCAACGTCGCGCTGACCGACGACGGCGACGTCTGGTGGGAGGGCATGGGCCCAGCTCCCACCCACTGCCTGGATTGGCAAGGCAAGGACTGGACGCCGGCCGACGGTGCCGCCGGCCGCAAAGCCGCCCACCCCAACGCCCGCTTCACTGTCGCCGCCACCCAAAACCCGGCACTGGATGCGCAATGGGACGCGCCGCAGGGCGTGCCGATCGACGCCTTCATTTTTGGCGGGCGCCGCTCCCATACCGTGCCGCTCGTGACCGAGGCACGCAATTGGATCGAGGGCATCTACATGGCCGCGACGATGGGGTCGGAGACCACCGCCGCGGCGTTTGGCACACAAGGTGTGGTGCGACGCGATCCGTTTGCGATGCTGCCGTTTTGTGGCTACCACATGGGCGACTACTTCCAGCACTGGCTCGATATCGGGCACCGCCTACAAGCCCAGAGCCATGCGCTGCCGCGCATCTATTGCGTCAACTGGTTCCGCAAAGATAGCAAGGGGCGCTTCATCTGGCCGGGTTACGGCGAGAACATGCGCGTGCTACGCTGGATCATCGACCGCATCGAAGGCCGTGTCGCGGGCGAGGAGCACGCCCTCGGCATCAGCCCCACCTACGACGAGATTCACTGGGACGGGCTGGCGTTTGGCCGCGAGCCATTCGCGGCCGTGACCGCACTCAATCCCACGGAGTGGACCGACGAGCTCGCACAGCACCAAGCCCTTTTCGACCGGCTCTCGCCCCGTCTGCCACGCGAGCTGGCCGAAACCCAAGCCCGTTTGGCCCATCACCTGCTTGGCGGCGCATGACGACCGCTTGTGGGGCATGACGACCGCTTTTGGGCTTAGGCAGCGAACATGGCGGTGTAACCACCGGGGCCCTGGCAGGGACGCAGGCTAAGCCGGCAGTGCGCTGCGGGCCCGCCCTCGCCACCCCACAACCTCATTCAACACCGCCCGGTGACGGGCGATGAGTCCGCCGGGTCGGCCATCCGCCGACAGCGTGGCTTGAGGGAGCGCGCCGCGCCGATCAGATGTAGTACAAGGTGTAGCGCTGGTCGCGCGGGAAATTCACCGCCGTGTCGGCGACGTCCGCCACCTGCTCGCGCAGGCGGCCATCTTCCGTGCCCAGCCAATCGGGGCCCAGTGGCTCCAGCGCCCGCGCCCACGCCTGAGCTTGCGCCTCGGCATGCCGACGGGCCGCTTCGATTTCCGCGCGGATGCGGGCATCGGCACGCGCCAGCGCTTCCATACGGGCTTCGGCGCGCGCCTGAGCGCGACGGCGCGCCCAAGCGTTGAGCGCCATTATCAATCGGTGCGCAGCGTGCCGGGCGGGCGACGCCAGCACCACACTGCCCAAAAAGACCACCGCCCACATCAGCACCCAGGCCGCAAACAGGTGTCCGTCGGCCCAGGTATCCACCAAACGGTCGGTCACCACGGCCAACGCCGCCACACCCGCGGCCAACAACAACGTGGCCAGCGCACGCGGAGCCACCGCACGGCGCGCGGCGTCGACAGAGCTTGCCGCCACACCGCTGGCAGTCGGCGCGGCGCTTGCACGGTTCATCGAAAGCGTCCCCATTGCTCGTCCTCCATCAATGCTGCACTGCAGCAACATTCCAGGCGCGTATCCTAGGGTTTTCACTAATGTGATGCAACTTTTGTTTTGTGATGTTTAACATTCACGATCGTGATAACAAAGACGAACTTTCGCACCTTCGATCTGAACCTGCTGCGCGTCTTTGACGAGGTGATGGCCGAGCGCAATCTCACGCGCGCGGCACACAACCTCGCGCTGTCGCAGCCGGCTGTCAGCAACGCGCTGCGGCGGCTGCGCGAGGCGCTGGGTGACGATTTGGTGCGACGTTCGCGCCACGGCGTGGAGCCCACACCGCTGGCGTTGCAGTTGTGGCCGACGGTACGGCAAGCGCTGCAGCAGCTGCGCGAGTCGCTCACCCCCGGCCCGTTCGACCCCGCACAGGCACAAGACGTCTTCGTATTGGCGATGGCCGATGCGACGGCATCGAAAATCATGCCGCGGCTGGTGGCGATTTTGGACCGCGAGGCACCGGGTGTGACGCTGCGCGTGTTGCCATTGACCACGCGCGATCCGCGCGCGCTGCTGGAAGCGGGCGAGGTGCACCTGGCCATCGGGTACTTTCCCGGTGTGCTGGCCGAATTGGGGGCCACGCACCTGCACGAGCAGGTGCCGCGCTTTTTGTCGCGCCGCCTCTACGAGGGCCACTACGTCGTGGCGATGCGACGCGACCATCCGCTGGCACGGCAGCGGCTCACGTTGGACGACTACTGTGCGGCGCGCCACTTGCTGGTGAGTTTTTCGGGGCGGCCCTTCGGGTTTGTCGATGAGGCGCTGGCGGCCATCTCGCGGCGGCGGCGCATCGTGCTGACGGTCAATCAGTTTTTTACCGCAGGCCAAGTGGTGGCGGCCTCTGACTTGCTGACGGTGCTGCCGCACCATTTTCTGAGCAGCACCGGCCATGCGGCCGAGCTGGCGGTGCAGCCCCTGCCCATCGATGTACCGCGCGTGCATGTGGACATGCTGTGGCACCGGCAGACGGAGGCGGTCAGTGCCCAGCGCTGGCTGCGCGATGCCGTCGGGCGCGCGGTCGCGCAAGGTGCCATGGCCGCGGAGGCTCTCTGATGCGAATCCAGCTGCTGTCGGACCTGCACCTGGAGGCCAATCCGGACTTCGCCCCAACGCCCGCGCCCGACGCAGACGTGTTGGTGCTCGCCGGGGATATCGGCTCGTACCAGCACAGCCGCAACGGCGCGGTGATGACGGCACCGGACTGGGGGTTGCGGCGCTTTTCGCCCTTGCCGCACTATGCGGGCTGGCCCACGCCCGTGTTGTTCGTGCCCGGCAACCATGAGTATGACGCACTGGACTGGGACGAAGCGCACACGGGCTTGCGCGCGGCGTGCGAGCGGCTGGGTATCGTATGGCTCGAGCGCGAGGTCGTGGTGATCGCGGGCGTGCGCTTCATCGGTACCACGCTGTGGAGCGACTACGACGCGCTGGCCGCCGTTCCCATGCAGCGACGCGGGCGCGTGCGCCCGATTCGGGACCCCGCCGCGCACCGGTTGCACCAGCGCGAACGCGCCTTTCGGGCGGCGAACTTTTACCTGACGCAGATGGCCACGCGGCGGCACGGGCGGCTGTTCGACGCGGCTGCGATGCGCGAGGAGGCGCTGCGCTGCCAGGCCTGGCTGCGCGCGGCGCTGGCGCAGCCGTTCGACGGGCCGACAGTCGTCGTCACGCATTTCGCGCCCTCGCTGCGCAGCGCGGATCCGCGCTACGGCGTGCAGCCCGGCACCGCGGGCTTTTGCAATGCACTGGACGACTTGCTGCCCCAGGCCGACCTGTGGCTGCACGGCCACCTGCACTGCCCGCACGACTACCGCGTCGGCCGCTGCCGGGTCGTGGCCAACCCGCTGGGATACGCGGACAAGGGCGAGCACGCCGGGTTTCGGCCGCTGTGCGTGGTCGACCTCCCGGACGCGGCCACCCCCGCGTCTCCCCCTGCGCGATAATGATCGACAGGGGAAGCACGACATGCTCAAGCGCATCCGCGTCGAGGACGTCCGCCTCGGGATGTTCATCCACGGCTTCGCCGGTTCCTGGCTGGATCATCCGTTTTGGCGCAGCCGGTTCCTGCTCGACGATCCGCAGGACTTGGCGCGCATCCGCGCCAGCGCCGTGCGCGAGGTCTGGATCGACGTCGCGCAAGGTTCCGATGTCGAGCCGCAGGCACCGGTCGTCGCCCGGGCGGACACCGAGTCGGACGTGCCGACCGTCGAGGTCACCCCGACCGCGCAGCGCGACGTCCCCCCTAAAACCCAGGCCGAAGAGCTCAAAAGGGCCGCTCGGGTGCTCGAGAGTGCACGCGCCGCCGTCGTCGACATGTTCCAGGACGCACGGATGGGACGCGCCATTGATGCGCACGTCGCGCGCGCCGTCGTGGACGAAATCGCCGACTCGGTCACGCGCAACGGCGGCGCGCTCATCAACTTGGCCAGGCTCAAAACCGCCGACGACTACACCTATTTGCACTCGGTGGCCGTCTGCGCGCTGATGGTGGCGCTGGCGCGCCAACTGGGAATGCCCGACGACCAAACGCGCGCGGCAGGCTTTGCCGGGCTGCTGCACGACATCGGCAAGGCCGACATCCCGCTGGAGGTGCTCAACAAACCCGGCAAGCTCACCGAGGAAGAGTTCGCCATCGTGCGCGAGCATCCGCGCAAGGGCTGGGAGCGCTTGCGCGCCGCAGGCGTCTCGGACAGACACGCGCTGGATGTTTGCCTGCACCACCACGAGCGCATGGACGGCAAGGGCTACCCCGACAGACTGACCGGCGAGCAGATCAGCCTGATGGCGCGCATGGGGGCGGTGTGCGACGTCTATGACGCCATCACCTCCAACCGGCCTTACAAGGCGGGCTGGGATCCAGCCGAGTCGCTCAAGCGCATGGCCTCTTGGCACGGCCACTTCGACAACCGCGTGTTCCAGGCCTTCGTGCGCAGCCTGGGGATCTACCCGGTGGGTTCGCTGGTGAGGCTGTCCAACCAGCGCCTGGCGGTGGTGGTCGCGCAAAACCCCAGTCAGTTGCTCAAACCTGTGGTCAAAACGGTGTATTCGCTGCGCAGCCAGGAGCCGCTGGTACCGCAGCGCATCGACCTCAGCGCCGCGGGCTGCGCCGTCCAAATCGAGCAACGGGAAGACCCGGCCGTTTGGAAAATCCCCAACCTCGACGCCGTGTGGCAAGAGGAACTGTGAGCCGACCAACAGCACTAAAGGTCACTGCATCGCGAGACGGTGTCGATGGCGTGAGGCCAAGGGGTATCGTGACTGCGCATCGTCACCGTGCGCGCGCCAGTTCGGGTTTGTCCCCAGTGGCAATTGCACAACACGCTGCGACGCATTGCCCACTCGACGCTAAGATGGGACGGCATCGGGAGTGTGGTGTCAGCCCCGCGTCAGCCACGGCTTGCCCGCACGGCCTCATCGCTGGATGATCCACTACGCAAGCGCCGCAATACCATGGCAACCTCCAGAAAACTCAGCTTTCAAGCGCGCATTATTTTGCGATTGGGCACGGTTTTGGCGGTGGTGCTGGTACTGCTGCTGGGGCTGCGCCTGTGGTCGCAACTGTCCACGCTGGTGACGGATCGCGAGGAGCTGGTGCGGCTGCAGACCGCTCGCTACGCCAAAGAAGTCGAGCGCATCATGGACAGCGCCGCTACCACGGCGCGTGGCATGGCCGCGGCGCTGTACGCACTGCAGCGCGACGGCCGGGCCGATCGGGTCACGGCCAACCACATTGTGCGCGGTGGCGTCGAGAGCAATCCCCTGATCATCGGCGGCTCCACCGCTTGGGAACCCAATGCCTTTGACGGGCGCGATGCCGAATTCGTCAACGCCGACCCCACCCACGACGAAACCGGTCGGCTGATTCCCTATTGGTACCGCAGTGGCGATCGCATCGCGGCGGACAAGCTGGTGGACTACGAAAAGCCCGGCGCGGGCGACTGGTACTTGCTGCCGCGGCAAACGCGCCGCCCGACCGTGGTCGAGCCGTACTTTTACCCAATCGAGGGCAAGGATGTCTTGATGACCACCTTCAGCCAGCCCATCGTGCACGAGGGGCGGTTTGTGGGGCTGACGACGGTGGACATCCCGCTGGACGGTCTGTCGCAGCGCATCGCCGAGCACAAGCTGTTTGAAACGGGCTACCTGACACTGGCCTCGCCCACGGGTGTGGTCGTGGCCGACCCCAACCCGAGCCGCAACGGCAAATCGTTGGCTGACGTGGGGTTTGCGGCCGAGGTGGTAGAGGCCGCCCGGCAAGCTCAGCCCGCCATCCTGCGCGTGGGTGCCACGGTATACGTGGTGGAGCCGATCACGCTGGCCGACACCGGCGTGCGCTGGGCGGTCGTTGGTCAGGTTCCCCGTGCCGAACTCACCGCCGCGGCTTGGCATGAGGTGTGGCGCGGTGCCGCGCTGGGCTTGCTGGCGATGGTCGTGGTGCTGGCCGTCATGGCGTGGGAGTTGCGCCGACGCGTCCTCGGACCACTCGGCGACGACCCCGCCGCCGTGGTGCAGCACGTGCGTCGCGTCGCCGCTGGCGATTTGACAGGCGCGGACTGGCAGCAACACCGCGTGCCCAACGGTAGCGTCGTCGAAGCCGTCTGGCAAATGGAGCAGCGCCTGGCGGACGCGATGGCCCACATCCGCGACGCCGCACAACAAGTGGCCACGGCCTCGGCCGAGATCGCCCAGGGCAACCGCGACCTGTCCAACCGCACCGAAAGTGCCGCCTCGAGCCTGCAACAAACCGCGGCCAGCATGGAACACCTCACCGACAGCGTGCGCCACAGCGCGCAGTCGGCACAATCGGCCGACCAGCTGGCCCGCCAAGCCACGGCGGCGGCCCAGCGCGGGGCCGACACCGTGCGGCAAGTGGTCGACAGCATGCGCGGCATCGAAGCCAGCAGTCGCCGCATCGCCGACATCATTCAAGTGATCGACGGCATCGCCTTCCAGACCAACATCCTGGCACTCAACGCCGCCGTCGAAGCAGCCCGCGCGGGAGAGGCCGGCCGCGGCTTCGCGGTGGTGGCTGGTGAAGTGCGCGCACTGGCCCAGCGCAGCGCCGAGGCTGCCAAACAAATCAAAGGCCTCATCGAGGACAGTGTTGCCTGCGTGCAGCAAGGGGCGTCCCTGGTCGAGTCCGCAGGGCAGGCCGTTGAGGCGATGGAGCAGTCCATCGCGCGGGTCGCCGGCCTCATCGCCGACGTCACCCATGCCGCGGCCGAGCAGAGCGACAACATCGGTCAGATCAACGCCGCAGTCTCCCAGCTCGACCAGGTCACGCAGCAAAACGCCGCGCTGGTGGAGCAGGCGACCGCCGCCGCGGAGAGCCTGCGCCAGCAGGCACAAGCCATGCTGGACATCGTGGCGCAGTTCCAGCTGCCCGCCACCGCGCAAGGCGGCAGCACCGCGACCCTGCCCGCCCCGGCCGCAGCAGCACTGACGCTCACGTCAAGGGCTTGAGCGCGACGCGCGCCGCCTCGCGCAGCACAGCGCTCAGGCGCGACAACGCCTCGGAGGTCAAGTTCCAGCAGTGCCAAAACAACGGCACACTGTAGTTCGCCTGGGGTGCCACGTCGAGCAGCTCGCCGCTGTCCAGATCGGTCTGCACCAGCAAGCGCGGCACCACCGTCACCCCCCAGCCGGCCCGCGCCGCGCGCACCTGCCCTTCCGAGGACGGCACGAAAAACTGCCGCAACCCCGCCAAGCGCAGACCAAACACCTGCGCCACAAAGTCCCGCTGCAAATCGTCTTTGCGATTGAAGGCGATAAAGGGCACCCGATGAAAATTGTGCGCGGTCAGCCGCCCACCCAACGCCTCGCTCGCGTACGCGGGGTGTGCCACCGCCACATACTCCATGACACCCAGCGGCTCGACGCGGCAACCGCGCAAGCTCTGCGCCACCGAGGTCACACACCCCACAACCTGCCCCTCGCGCAGCCACTCGTGCGTAAAGTCCTGGTCATCGTGGATGATTTCCAGCGGAAATCCCTCCTGCACCAGTGGCGTCAGGGCCGGCAGCGCCCACGTGGCGATGCTGTCGGCGTTGATGGCCACGGATAGCCGCCCCTCCTCGCGGTGGTGCTGGGCCAGCGAAGGATCGAGCTCGCGCAAATCCCGCTGCAAATCCGTCCGCAGCAGCCGCAGCATCTTGGCATGTTTGATGAGCAGCTGCCCCGCCGGGGTGGGTCTGATGGGCCGGCTGCGCACCAGCAGCACCGTGCCCACCTGCGCCTCCAGCGCACGCAGCCGCTGCGACACTGCGGATTGTGTGATGGAGAGGCGTTGCGCCGCGCGCTCAAACCCCCCCTCCTCCACGATGGCCGCAAGGCATTCCAAAGCGTCGGGGTCAAAAACCGTGGTCATAGGGGCACCTTCATAAGCTCCTGTGATGTTATCGCCGTTTGGTGAATCTTGCTTCATCTTTTTGCGGGCTTCGCGCACACTCGCGACCATCGGGCAGCCGCAACGCCGGCGCATGGGGCGCCGCCACGCTGCCACAGGAGACAAGCATGCGAGTGGTGGTATTGGGCGCGGGCATCATCGGCACCTCGACGGCGTGGCATCTGCTGCAGCGCGGGCACGAGGTCGTGCTGGTCGACCGCCAGCCCGACGCGGCGCTGGAGACCAGCTTTGCCAACGCGGCGCAGATTTCCGTGAGCTACTGTGAGCCGTGGGCCAACCGGCAGGCGCCGCTGAAGGCGCTCAAGTGGATGTTCGACAAGCAGGCGCCGCTGCTGTGGCGCCCGCAGCTCGACCCCGCGCAGTGGCGCTGGCTGCTGCAGTTCCTGGGCCAATGCACAGACCGGGCGTTCGAGCGCAACGTCGCGCAACTCGTCTCGCTGGGCGCGTTCAGCCACGCCACGCTCAAGCAGATGGTGGCCGACACCGGCATCGAATACCAGCGCAGCGAGCGCGGCATCGCGCACGTCTACACGGACGCGAAGGCGTTCGAGGAAGCCGGGGCAGCCGCCGAGCTGATGCGCCGCCATGGTGTGCAGCGCCGCGTCGTCTCGCGCGAGGAGCTGCTGCGCATCGAACCCGCGCTGCAGGCGGTGGCCGACCGCATCGCGGGCGGCACCTACACCCCCACCGACGAGCACGGCGACGCGCGTGTCTTCACGCAGGCGCTGGCGCGCCGCTGCGCCGAGCGCGGCGCGCAACTGCTGTTCGGCCACGATATCGAACGGCTGGAGGTCGTGGGTGGCGCGGTCGAGCGCGTGCACGTGCGTGCGCGCGCCGACGGCCGCACGCAGGCGCTGCAGGCCGACGCGTACGTCGTCGCCTGCGGGTCGTACACCACGCCGCTGCTGGCCAGCGTCGGCATCCGCGTGCCGATCTACCCGGGCAAGGGCTACAGCGCGACGCTGGCGCTGCGCGACCCGGCGCGCGCGCCGCAGGTCAGCCTGCTGGATGACGGGCGCAAGATCGCGATCTCGCGCCTGGGCGACCGGCTGCGCGTGGCCGGCACGATCGAGCTGGGCGGCTTCGACCTGCGGCTCGACACGCCGGTGGCGCGGGCACGCTGCGAGATGCTGCTGCAGCGCATCGAGGAGCTGTTCCCTGGCGTCGCCGACACGCGCACGCCCGAGCAGGGCGGCGATCCGCAGTTCTGGTGCGGCCTGCGCCCGGCGACGCCGACCAACATCCCGCTGATCGGCCGGCTGCCGCTCGCGCGCCTGTGGATCAACGCGGGGCACGGCACGCTGGGCTGGACACACGGCGCGGGGTCGGGCCGGGCGCTGGCGGAGCTGATCAGCGGCGAGCGCCCGGCGATCGCGATGGACTTCGTCGGCTTCGGGGCCGACGCGCGCCAGCGCGCGCGGTCGGCGCGCGCGGCGTCCGCGGCGGCGTGACGGCCGACGTCTCCCGCGGCAGTGGGCATGGCCGCGGGCGCGTGGGCGGCGGGGGCATGGGGGCGGCCAGCCCCGCGCGTCGCGCGCAGCGGGTACCATCGGGGCCCATGTCCGACCCCGTGCCCGAGCGGCTGCGGGCCGCGCTCGGGCGCTTCGCCACCGGGGTGACCATCGTCACGGCCCGGGCGGCCGACGGCGCGCCGGTGGGCCTGACCGTCAACTCCTTCAACTCCGTCTCACTGCAGCCGCCGCTGGTGCTGTGGAGCCTGGCGCTGCAGTCGCGCGCGCTGCCGGTGTTCCAGACCGCGGCGCATTACGCGATCCACGTGCTCGCCGCGGACCAGCAGGCGCTGGCCGAACGCTTCGCGCGGCGCGACGTAGACCGCTGGGCGCAGCAGCCGTGGCAGCCCAGCGCGGAAGGGGTGCCGCTGCTGCCGGGGTGTGCAGCGGTTTTCGAGTGCCGCAGCCGCAGCCGCTACCCGGAGGGGGACCACGTGATCCTGGTCGGTGAGGTGCTGCGCTGTCGTCACGACGAGGCGCGCGCGCCGTTGCTCTACCACGGGGGGCGTTTTTACACGGGGCTGCCGACATGAGCGCTGCGACTCCCGCACCCGTGACGCGCAAAGCGCAGCTCGACACGCTGGCGGTGACGCTGCTGGTCGTGTGCTGCGCATTCTGGGGCTTTCAGCAAATCCTCATCAAATGGGCGGGGCGCGACATCCCGCCGTTGTGGCAGGCGTCGCTGCGCATGTGGGGCGCCACCGCGCTGCTGTGGCTGTGGTGCCGCTGGCGCGGCGTGGCGCTGTTCGGGCGTGACGGCTCGCTGGGCGGTGGCCTGCTCGCGGGGTTGTTGTTCGCGGCGGAGTTCGTCTGCATCTACATTGGGCTGCAGTACACGCCGGCGTCGCGGCTGACGGTGTTCCTCTACACCAGTCCGTTCTGGGTGGCGCTGTTGGTGCCGCGCTTCGTGCCGTCGGAGCGGCTGCACCGGCGCCAGTGGCTGGGGCTGTGGGTGGCGTTCGGCGCGGTGGCGCTCGCGTTCAGCGAGGCGTTCACCCAACCCACCGCGCCGGGCCAGTGGCGCGGCGACGCGCTGGGGCTGGCCGCCGGGCTGTTCTGGGGCCTGACGACGGTGGCGATCCGCACCACGCGCGTGGCCACCGTCAGCGCCGAAAAGTCGCTCTTCTACCAGCTCGGCGTCACCGCGCTGGTCACGCCACTGCTGTCGCTGGCGCTGCGCGAACCGTGGTCGCTGGACTACCCGGCCGCGGCGTGGGGATCGGTGTTTTTGCAGACGGCGGTCGGGGCGTTCGCCAGCTACCTGGCGTGGATGTGGATGCTGCGCCACTACCCGGTCACGCGGGTGGCGACGTTCACCTTCCTCACGCCGCTCTTTGCGCTGGTTTTTGGCGTCGTGCTGCTGGGCGAACCGCTGACGCTGCGGCTGGTGCTGGCGCTGGCCGGTGTGGCGCTGGGGATCGTGCTCGTCAACCGGCGCTGACCGTCCCGGCGACCCCGGTCGCGGCGGAGGTGGCGAGGGTGGCGGCGCAGGGCGTCGTGCGCAACCGCCCGCCGCGCGGCCCAGGGCGGGCGCGTCAGGGCGCCTGCACCGCGTCGAACGCCGGGTACAGCGCGTCGAGCCAGTGATCGATCTCGGCCGCGCCGACCTGCAGGTGCTGCCGACAAGCCTCGCCGTGCTGCGCCCAGTCGGGTGATGGCGGCACCCCCTCGTGCTGCTGCACCAGGTGGTCGGCGATCAGCCCCATCGCCACCAGGTGGCGTACGGTGTCCGAGTAGCGCGTGTCCGCCAGGCACGTGAAATCGTGGTGCAGCCGGATCGCCACCGCGACCGCACCGGGCAGCCGCCAGGTGCGCGCGACGATCGCCCCCACCACCGCGTGGTCCGTGCGGTGGTTGGCGTTTTCGGTCTGGGTGAAGGTGCGGTCCTTGCGCGCCAACGCCTCGGCGATCGTGGCAGCGTAGCCGCGCACGCCGCGCAGCAGCACCGGCATGCCGACATGGCAAAACAGGCCGAAGCTGTACGCCAGCCCCGGGTCCATGTCGTAGAGCTGGTGCCCGATGTGCTCGCAGGCGATCGCGCGCCGGGTCGAGCTCTCCCAGAAGTGCGCCAGCACCGGGGCGGGCACGTGCAGCGCCTGCCGCGTCAGGAACCCCATCAGCAGCTGCACGGCCGGGCGCACGCCCAGCACCGTGAGCGCCTGGCCCACCGTCACCACCGGCTGCTGCAGGCCGTACAGCGGGCTGTTGGCCTGGCGGATCAGCGCGGCGGCCATCGCCACGTCGCTGGCGGCGATGCGCTCCAGCTCGGCGGGGTCGGGTTCGCCGTGCGCGGTCGCCTCCTGCAGCTGGCGCAGCAGCTCCGGGCACGGCGGAATGACGATGTCGCGCACCGGGCCGCGTTGGCGCGCCCGATCCAGCTCGGCTTCGACGGTGGAATCGCTCATGATGCGGGGATTGTGCCGCGAAGTGATGACGCTCGCCGCCAAGGCTTTACGCCACGGCGGCCGTCACGAGGGCGCACGCGCCCCGACACAGCCCCTGCGTTGGCGAACAAACTGCCTCTACAATGTGTGCGGTGGCAGTTTTGCCGCTTTTTGTGTCCACTCGGATTTCGTCACGCAGGAGGGGGGAAAGCGATGCAGGCCAAACGCGCGCTGGTTTTGGTTGCCGTGGTCATCGCAGCCGTGGCTGCTTATTGGTACTACTCCCCGTACGTGGCGATGCACGCCTTGCAAAGGGCCGCGCAGCAAAGGGATGCCGAGGCGTTCAATGCCCGGGTCGACTACGCGCGGCTGCGCGCCAGCGTCAAAGAACAATTTGCCGCCGCGTTGACGGAAAAAATGACCAACAGCGGTGGCTTCGAGGCACTGGGAGCAGCATTGGGTTTGGCGCTGGTCAATCCCATGATCGATGCGCTCGTCAGCCCCGAGGCCGTCATGCAAGCGATGCAGCGCGGCGAGTTCGGCCTGCGGTCACCCCAAGAAAGGCCTGAACCATCCCAGGAATCGACGTCTGGGGCTGAGTGGACGTTCGAGCGCCCCAGCACCGACCGCATCATCGCGTATCGCGGCGATGCGGGCTCCGACACCAGCGAGGCCGTTGGGTTTGTCTTTGAGCGCCGCGGTTTTGCCGACTGGAAGCTGACGGGCCTTCGCATCCCCCGGCCATAAAGGACAAAGGGCAGGGGCCTGCCCGCCCGACACGACAGCGCACCGCGTGCGTGCAGTCAACGCGCGGCACAATCTCACCCATTTGTGCGCAACGCCTCTTGGAGTGAGAACCACCATGTTCAGTTGGACGGAAAAATCCGACGCCGCGCTGCAGGCCGGCGGCGTCATCGGCCCGGACGAGCGGCTGCCCTGGCCGCAGACGGCGATGCTGGGCGTGCAGCACCTGATCGCGATGTTTGGTGCGACGGTGCTGGCGCCGATCCTGATGGGCTTCGACCCCAACGTCGCGGTGCTGATGAGCGGCGTCGGAACGCTGATCTTTTTCCTGATGACGGGTGGCAAGGTGCCCAGCTATCTGGGGTCGAGCTTTGCCTTCATCGGGGTGGTGATCGCGGCGACGGGCTACGCCGGGCAGGGGCCCAACGCCAACATCGGTGTGGCGTTGGGCGGCATCATCGCCTGCGGCGCGCTGTATTTCGTCATCGGCGCAATCGTGCAGGCGATCGGCACCGGCTGGATCGAGCGCCTGATGCCACCGGTCGTCACGGGCTCGGTGGTGGCGGTCATCGGCCTCAACCTCGCGCACATCCCGGTCAAGAACATGGCGCCCACCGCGTTCGACGCGTGGATGCAGGCGCTGACCTTCGTCTGCGTAGGGCTGGTGGCGGTGTTCACGCGCGGCATGGTGCAGCGGCTGCTGATCCTCATGGGCCTGATCGTCGCCAGCGTCGTGTACGGCGTGCTGACCAACGGGCTGGGGCTGGGCAAGCCGATCGACCTCTCCGGTATCGCCAATGCGCCGTGGTTCGGGCTGCCGCAGTTCAGCGCGCCCGTCTTCAGCGCGCAGGCGATGCTGCTGATCGCCCCGGTGGCGGTGATCCTGGTTGCGGAAAACCTCGGCCACATCAAGGCGGTCACGGCGATGACGGGCAAAAACCTGGACGTCTACATGGGCCGCGCGTTCATGGGCGACGGGGTGGCGACGATGGTCGCCGGCAGCGTCGGCGGCACGGGCGTGACGACCTACGCCGAAAATATCGGCGTGATGGCGGCGACCAAGATCTATTCCACCGCGATCTTCGTCGTCGCGGGGCTGATGGCGATCTTGCTGGGCTTTTCGCCGAAGTTCGGCGCGCTCATCCAGGCGATTCCGCTGGCGGTGATGGGCGGGGTGTCGATCGTGGTGTTCGGCCTGATCGCGGTGGCCGGCGCCAAGATCTGGGTGGACAACCAGGTCGACTTTTCCGACAACAAAAACCTGCTGGTCGCGGCGATCACGCTGGTGCTGGGCACGGGCGACTTCACGCTGAAGTTCGGCGACTTCGCGCTGGGTGGCATCGGTACCGCCACCTTCGGCGCCATCGGGCTGTACGCGCTGCTCAACCGGCGCGCGGGCTGACGCGCGGCCCGCGCGCACCCGACCGTCCGTCGGCGCGGTGCGCCGATGGGTGGCGGCTCGTCGTAGACTGCACGCATGAACAACGTCATGAACGTCGCGGCGTCGGGTCTGCGCGCAGCGCAGGTGCGGCTGGACAACGCCGCGCACAATATCGCCAACGCGCAGACCGAGGGGTTTCGGCGCGGCGAGGTGCGCGCCGAAGCGCTCGCCGACGGGGGCGTGCGCGTGTCGATCGACAAGCGCCCGCAGGCCGGTGCGGATCTGGCGGCCGATCTCGTGGAGCAGCGGGTGGCGGCGAACGCGTATGTGGCCAACCTGCGCGTGCTGCAGCGCGCGGATGAGGCACTGGGGTCGCTGGGGCGGCTGCTCGACACGCGCGCCTGAGCAAAAGAAAAACACCGGGGACGATGCCACCGGTGTCGTCAGTGATTGCCTTGTCTCCTCGTCTCTCTGCCCTCGGTTGGATGCTCTCGTTTTGGCAAGAGAACCAACCCACTGCGGCCATTCTAGGCATCTTCGCTCGCGCCGCCGCTCCGGAAAAACCCGTATGCCACCACACGGCGGTGTGGAACACGCCGGCGGTGTCGGTGAGTGTCGCCGCAGGCAACCTTGGTGGCGAGGTGGCTCTCTGGGCCGCATCGTCCCTGATAAGACAGTCCCACGAGCGGCCCCTGCGGGAGTACGTGAACACACCGGGGCGGTGCGAGCGGCTCAGACCCCGGCGCGGATCCAGCGCGCGGCTTTTTCCGCGATCATCAGCGTCGGGCTGTTGGTGTTGCCGCTGGTGATGGTGGGCATGATGCCGGCGTCCACCACGCGCAGGCCCACGATGCGGCCGCCGCGCCCGTCGCGCACGCGCAGGTGGGGGTCGGTCACGGCCATCGGGTCGCCGTCCGGCCCCATTGCGGTCGTGCCCACCGGGTGGAAGATCGTGGTCGCGATGTCCCCGGCAAGCCGCGCCAGCTCCTCGTCGCTCTGGTACTGCACGCCCGGGCGGTATTCCTGCGGCTCGAAGCGGGCCAGCGCCGGCTGCGCGACGATGCGCCGCGTCAGGCGCAGGCTGTCGGCGGCGACCTGCCGGTCCTCGGGCGTCGAGAGGTAGTTGGGCGCGATGGCCGGTGCGTCCTCGAAGCGCGGGCTGCGGATGCGCACCGTACCGCGGCTCGTTGGGTTGAGGTTGCACACGCTGGCGGTGAAGGCCGGGAAGGGGTGCAGCGGCTCGCCAAACGCGTCCAGGCTCAGCGGCTGCACGTGGTACTCGATATTCGGCCACGGGCGATCCGGCGTGCTGCGCGTGAAGGCCCCCAGCTGGCTCGGGGCCATGCTCATCGGGCCGCTGCGCGTGAGCAAATACTGCAGGCCGATGCGCGCCTTGCCCCACCACGTGCGGGCCAGCGTGTTGAGCGTCTCGGCCCCGCGAATCTGGAAGACCGCGCGGATTTGCAGATGGTCCTGCAAATTGGCACCAACTCCCGGCAAGTCCGCCATCACCTCGATACCGAGCGGCTGCAGCCACGACGCGGGACCGATGCCGGAGCGCTGCAGGATCTGCGGGCTGCCGATGGCACCGGCGCTGAGCACCACCTCGCGCACCGCGTGGGCGGTGACCATGCCGCGCCCGCTCCACAGCTCCACCCCTTCGCAGCGCAGCGCGCCGGCCGCGTCACGCGCAAGCAGCAGGCGCTTGACCTGCGCGCCGGTCCACACGGTCAGGTTCGGACGGTGCCGCACGTCCGGAGGCAGGAAGGCCTTGACCGCGTTCCAGCGCCAGCCGCGGCGCTGGTTGACCTCGAAATAGCCCACGCCCTCGTTGTCGCCGCGGTTGAAGTCGTCGGTGGCGGGGATACCGGCCTGCTGCGCCGCCTGCGCAAAGGCATCCAGGATGTCCCAGCGCAGCCGCTGACGCTCCACCCGCCACTCGCCGGTGCTGCCGGTGCGCCGGTGGCCGTGCAAGGCGGCAAACGCCGGGTCATCCCCGGCGTCGAGCCGGTAGTGATCCTCGTGCGCCTTAAAGTCGGGCAGGCAGTTCGCCCACGACCACGCGTCCTCTCCAGTCAGACGGGCCCAGTGATCGTAGTCGCGCGCCTGCCCACGCATGTAGATCATGCCGTTGATACTGGAGCAGCCGCCCAGCACCTTGCCGCGCGGGTAGCGCAGCCGCCGCCCGTTGAGCCCAGCCTCGGGTTCGGTTTGGTAGAGCCAATCGGTGCGCGGGTTGCCGATGCAGTACAAATACCCCACCGGGATGTGGATCCACAGGTAGTCGTCGCGCCCGCCAGCCTCGACGAGCAACACGCGCCGCTGCGGGTCGGCCGAGAGCCGGTTGGCCAACAGACAGCCGGCGGTACCAGCACCAACGACAATGAAGTCGAACACGAGAGGCGTGGCGGTGTGCACGGCGGAGCATCCTTTCGGTAGCGGTGAAGGTACGAGAGTCCGCAGTGACCGACAACCGGTTGCGTCACTTCAGTGCGCGGTCGGCATCACAAACTCGGCACCTTTGGGCGTGCTCTCGGGCCAGCGCTGCATCACGCTCTTTTGCGCAGTGTAGAAGCGTACGCCCTCCTCGCCGTAGGCATGCATGTCGCCAAAGAGGCTCTTTTTCCAGCCGCCAAAGCCGTGCCACGCCATCGGCACCGGGATCGGCACGTTGATGCCCACCATCCCGGCGCGCACGCGGCGCGCGAACTCGCGCGCAATGTGCCCGTCGCGCGTGAAGCACGCCGTGCCATTGCCATAGGCGTGTGCGTTGACGAGCTGCAGCGCCGCCGCAAAATCCGGCACGCGCACGCACGACAGCACGGGCCCGAAAATCTCCTCGCGGTAGATCGACATCTCGGGCGTGACGTGGTCGAAGAGCGTGCCGCCGAGCCAGAAGCCGCCCTCGCACCCGGGCCCGGCGCGGCGGGCGTCGAAGGTGCGGCCGTCCACCAGCAGCTGCGCGCCCTCGCGCAGACCGGCTTCGATGTAGCCAACAATGCGCTGGCGCGCCGCCTCGGTGACGATCGGCCCCATTTCAGCCTCTGGGTTCATGCCATCCATGACCTTGAGGGCGCGCGTGCGCTCGACCAACCGCGGCATGATCCGATCGGCCACGTCGCCCACGAGCACGCCCACCGAGATCGCCATGCAGCGCTCGCCCGCCGAGCCGAACGCCGCGCCGATCAGCGCATCGACCGCCTGGTCGAGGTCGGCGTCCGGCATCACCACCATGTGGTTCTTCGCGCCGCCCAGCGCCTGCACGCGCTTGCCGTGGCGCGCCCCGGTCTCGTACAGGTGCTGCGCCACCGGCGTCGAGCCGACGAAGCTGATGGCGCGCACGTCCGGGTGTTCCAGCAGCGCGTCCACCGCCACCTTGTCACCCTGCACGACGTTGAAGACACCATCGGGCAGGCCGGCCTCCTTGAGGAGATCGGCGATGCGCAGCGACGGTGTGGGGTCGATCGGGCTGGGCTTGAGCACGAAGGTGTTGCCGCACGCGATCGCGATGGGGAACATCCACATCGGCACCATGACGGGGAAGTTGAACGGCGTGATGCCCGCCACCACCCCCAGCGGCTGCCGCAGCGTCCAGTTGTCGATGCCGGTGGATACCTGGTCGGTGTAGTCGCCCTTGAGCAGCTGCGGGATGCCGCACGCGAACTCGACGATCTCGATGCCGCGCGTGACCTCGCCCTGCGCGTCGGTGAAGACCTTGCCGTGCTCGGCGGTGATGAGGCGCGCGAGTTCGTCTTTGTGCCGATTGAGCAGCTCCAGGAATTTGAACATGACACGCGCACGGCGCAGCGGCGGCACCTCCGCCCAGGCGGGAAACGCCGCCTGCGCCGCCGCCACCGCCGCGTCGACATCGGCAGCGTCGGCCAGTGCCACCCGTGCGGTGACCGTACCGGTGGCGGGGTTGGTCACATCCTGCGCGCGGGAGGAAGTGCCGGCAAAGCGGGTACCCGCCACGTAGTGCGGGATGTCGGTGATGGTGGGGTGACGTGCGTTCATGAATGCGCCTCCGGTCGACGTAGATGCCTCGATGCCCGCAGTCTATGAACCGAACCGCGCCGATACAAGACTTGAAACTTGAATTGATTGTTCACTTTCGTGAACAATGAGACCATGACCGTCAAGAAAATGACCGAACTCTGGAGTCATTGTCACTGGCTAACTGTGCTCGCCGAACAGGGCAGCTACACCGCAGCGGCGGCACGCCTGGGCGTGAGCAAGGCCGCTGTGAGCCAGCGCATTGCCGAACTGGAACGCATCGCGGGCGTGACACTGGTGCAACGCAGCACCCGCAGCGTGCGCCTGACCGAAGCGGGCCAGCGGCTGGTGGATCAGACGCGCGCAGCCTTCGAGCAAATCAGTCAGAGCTTTGCCCAGGTGCGCGACCTCGCCGGCGTACCGCAGGGGCTATTGCGTGTGACCGCGCCGGTGGCCTTGGCGCGGCAGCAAATCGTGCCGCGGCTGCCTGCGTTTCTGCGCCAGTACCCGCAGGTGCACATCGAGCTGAACCTGTCGGATCGATTGAGTTCGTTGGCCACCGAGGGTTTTGATCTTGCGATCCGACACACCGCCCACCCGCCGGCCACCCATGTGGCGGTGCAGTTGTGCACTACGCGTTCGGTACTGGTGGCCAGCACGGCCTACCTGCGGCGAGCGGGCACGCCGCAACATCCAGCGGACCTCAGCGAACACAACTGTTTGCACTACCCTCGCCCGCAAGAGCGCCCAGCCTGGACGCTGGAGCCGCGCGATGCGCGCTTGGGCGAACGGGTGACGGTATTGGTGCGCGGATCGCTGGCCGCCAACAACAGCGAGGTTTTGCGCGATGCAGCGCTGGCGGGGCTGGGTATCGCGTTGCTGCCGGACTTCAGCGCGCAGGCGGCACTGCACGCGGGCAAGCTGGTGCAAGTGCTGCCGAGCTGGACCCCTGTGGGGTCGTTTGCCGACCGCATCTATGCTATCCGGCCCTACACGGTGCATGTGCCACGCGCGGTGTCGCTGTTCACGGACTACCTGCGCCAGGCGATGAAGAGCGGCTTTGGGGATTTGCCTGAATCCATGACCTCGATTTGAGGACTCTGCCCATGCGGGCGGAAATCCAGGGCGAATCGCGTTCGTCAGCGAAGACGCACTGCGCCGGGCGCTCGGGCACCTTGACGAAGCGGCCAGCGCGGCGTGGCCGCGCCCGGGCCTGATGCATTCGGTGCGCGAGACGCTCGATCGCCCCAAGGTGCCGGGCATCGACGCAAGCCTCCAGCCGCAGTACGGACACCAGAAAAGTGTCCGAGACCAGACGACGCTGTACCTGACGCCGCTGCACGGCCGCGCCGACGTGCTCAAGCGGCTGCTCGCCAATATCGGCAAGGCCGTGCGCCACGTCAGCGCCACTGCGGAGCAGTTCAAGGACCTCGACCGCTGGGGCTGCCTACTGCGCTACATCAGCGACCACATCGCGCCAGTCATCGGCCCGCCAAGCCCCCCCACAGGGTTGCCAACAGCGAGGTAACCGCCGGGTTTATAGAGAGCCCAGCACAACTCTGCTTCCGAGACCCGGCCGGCTCCATACGGCCTCTGGCTTTGCACACGACGTAACGTGGCGCTCGTTTTGTCCGGATTCGGGGCCGGTTTTCGCTCCTTTCGGGGCGTTGTTCGCCCCGCGGCCGTCGTTTGCGGCCGGCGCGGGCGCACTCATCCTGTCGAGATCATCAACAGCTTGCACCGCGCCATGTACAGGTTGGCCAGCGCTGCGCACATCGTTCGCTTGGCCGCGTTTTTCTTCAGGCCCCGATAGGGACACGTGGCAAAGCCGATTGCTGTCGACACTCCGCGGTGAAGTCGGCCCGCCGGGTGTCCGGCACCCACAACTGCACCACGCGCATCCCTTGCGACCTGAGCTTCGCCCGGTGTCTCTGCATTCGTTGGGCAGAAGATGTCTGTGTCATGGGGGTTTGCTGGGTGCCAAGGAATCACGCCGTCACATCCGACATCGTAGAGAAAAGGAGGCTTCTTGGCACATAGAAATGGGGTATGCTTTTGTACGGCCACTTGCCGTACAATAGTACGCAGGAGGACAAACCATGTCTGTCGCTACCGCTCGTCTCGAAGCCCGAATCAGCGCCGAGCTGCATGCGCTGATCAAGCGTGCCGCGGCCCTTCAGGGGCGCACCGTGACCGACTTTGTCGTCTCCACCGTGCAGGACGCCGCACGACGCGCCATCGAGGAATCGGAAGTGATTCGGCTGACCCTGTCCGACCAAGAACACTTCGCGCAGGCGTTGCTATCACCGCCCCCTGCGGCCCCGGCCCTCGAGCGTGCATTCGCGCGCCGCCGCAAGCTGCTGATCACTGAATGAGCCAAGCCCGGTTTCGCGTGGTGCCGCTGGATGCCACGCATGATCGCTTGGCCTTTGATTGCGACAACCCCGCCCTCAATCGCTACTTGCGCGAGCAAGCCTCGCAAGATGTGCGGCGTCGCATCGCTGCCTGCTTCGTCGCCTTGGCGGATGGGCAGCGCATCGCGGGCTACTACACGCTGGCTTCGGCGAGCCTGCTGCTGGCCGATCTGCCGCCCGGCATCGGCAAAAAGCTGCCGCGCTATCCGACAGTGCCCGCTGTTCGTATGGGGCGTCTGGCGGTCGATCGGGCATTCAAAGGCCAAGGCCTCGGTGGCGCGTTGCTGGCCGATGCGCTAAGCCGCGCCGCGCGCTCCGAGATTGCCGCCTTCGCCCTCATGGTGGACGCCAAAGACGAGGCCGCCGCCTTCTACCGGCATCACGGCTTCATCGCCTTGATCGACTCACCACTCACCCTGTTCTTGCCGCTGGCCACGGTTCGCGCTGTAGAGGGGGTTTAGCAATTCAAGTGATGAGTCTGCGCAGCAGCATGCGGGCCTCGGCGAACCAAGCCCAGGCTCTTGGCCACGGACGAGAACCGCTCACGATGCGGCTTCACGGTCTTCCCCCAGCGTTAACCGCCCGTGGCCGCCTCACGGCAGCTGCGCCGCCCACTGCACCAGCGCGTCCAGCGCAGGGCGCGCGGCGCGGGCGTTGGGGTGGTTGACGATCGCCACCAGCACGCGCCGCTGCCCACGGGGGCCGTGCACGTACCCCGCCAGCGCCTGCACGTCCGCGAGGCTGCCGGTCTTCAGGTGCGCCACGCCCGCGCCCATCGGGCTGCGCCGCAGCGTCCCGTCGATGCCCGCTGCGGGCAGCGACGCCATCAGCTCCGGCATCCACGGGCTCGCCCACACCCACTGCAGCAGCCGCGCCAGCGCCGCGGCCGTCACGCGCGCCTCGCGGCTGAGCCCCGCGCCGTTGTCGATGACCGGCGCGGGGACGTCCGGCCCCAGCCGTTCGCGCCACCACGCCTGCACCACGGCACGCGCGGCATCGAACGTCGCGGCGGGGGGACGGCCCCCTGGCTGCGGCGCCGGCCCCTGCGCACCGGGCGGGGCGCTACCGCCGGCGGCCCGCGCCAGCGTCAGCAACAGTTGCTGCGCCATCACGTTGTTGCTGAACTTGTTGACGTCGCGCACCACCTCAATCAACGGGGGGGACTCGAACACGAACCGCGGCGCCAACCCCGGTGGCACGGTGCCGTCGCGGACCTGTCCCGCGAGCGTGCCACCTAGCGCCGCCCACACGCCCGCCACCGCGCGGGCGGCGTGCCGTGCCGGATCCGGGTGCGCAGCCGGCCACACGCGCTCCCCGCACGACGCCGGATAACGCCCGCGAAAACGCGGCGCGCGCGCGTCCGACCAGTCCGCCTGCAGCGCCGCACGCCAGTCGTCGCACGGGCCATCGGCCAGCGGCACCGTCTGCGGCACCGTCACCTCCGCCAGCGGCGGCTCCATGCCGATGCGCGCGACCCCCGCCACCGGATCGGGAACGAACGTGAACACCTGCGCCCGGAAGTTGACCAGCAGCGCGTCCGGCGCGGCGTTGTAGGGGCGCAGCGGCTCGCCATCGAACGCGCCGGGATCGTGCGGCGGCAGGTCGAACGCGCTGCGGTCCAGCACGATGTCGCCCGCCACGTGCCGAATGCCCAGCGCCTGCACGCGCCGCAGCAGCAGCCACAGCCGCTCGGTCACGAGCTTCGGGTCACCATCGCCGCGCAGGTACAACGATCCGGCCAGCACCCCGTCGCGCACCGGGCCGTCCGCGTACACCGCTGTGCGCCACGTGTACGCGGGGCCCAACACATCGAGCGCCGCGACGGTCGTCACCAGCTTCATCACCGACGCGGGGTTCATCGGAACGTCCGCGCGGTGCGCCAGGTGTACGCGCCCGGCGGCGGTCACGTCCGCCACCACCACCGACAGCGCGTCAGCGGGGATGCGGGCGCGGGTAAGCGGCTGCGCGACGGCAGCCGGCAGCCCCACCGCTGGCGCAGCCGAGGCAACCGATGGCGGAGGCAGCCCCGCAGCCACACAGATCGCTGCCACGATGGCAAAGCATCGCCGTGCCATGACCGTTCTCACCTCCACCTGTGCAAGTGCCGCTCGACCCACGCGTACCCGATGCGCTCCTGCTCCAAACGCAGACGCGGCTGCAAGCGATGGAATCGCAGATCGTCATAGACGGCCGCCTCCTCCGGTGTCAGGCGCGGCAAATCGCGTGCGATGGGGTCTGACTCTTCACCCCAGTGCTGTCGGTGCGCGAGCAGTGTCTCTCGGTCCATCAAGAGGGACGTGACATGGGGAAAAAGCGTTCGCAGCTGGTCGAGGATGGCAAAGCCGTGGGTATCGATATCGCCCCAGTAGACGAGCGCGACACCATGCAGCCAGTCGGCTTGCGCCAGCGCTTCCCACCCGTAGCCCGCGCCAAAAAGCACCATCGCGCACGGGAGCGCGGGGAAAGCGAGGAAGTTCGTTTCGTTCTCGGTGATGAACACCTGCTGCACCGGCAGCCGCAAAGCGGCGAAATGGGTGGCATCCAAGGTGATGTCGGGCAACGCATCGGCACTGGCCGGGCACCCTGGCAGGAAAGGAAGCGCGGGATCGAGCAGCCGAAACCGGATCCGAAGCGGCTTGTCACGAAAACCGTAGCGACGTGTGAACTGGGCCACGCCGGTCGCGCTCGTGTCGATCGCCGCAGGGGGCAACGCGAGGTCGAGCCATTCGGTCAGGACGCCCCGATGGGCCTCGATGAACTTGCTGTCCACACCAGGGGCATCCACTTGGCGCAGATAGACGCCCGGACGCGGATGCGCTTGCAGCCAGGCCACGACGGCGAGCAGCCGTTCCCAACGATCGGCCAACTCCAATGCCTGCAGCGGCCGCCGCAGCAGCCACGGCAGCAGCGCCGGTTGAACGACAGCCGTCTGCTGCCAAAGGACCTGAAAACACTGGGCGGCGCGCGTCTTCCCGATCCACGCGATCGCCGCTTCCCGCGTGTCGACCCAGGCGCTGACCGGCAATCGCTGCGCTCCCAAGACGCGATGGTGCCACGCACGCCATTCGAGCCGCACCTGGGGTGTGGCAGCGAGTGTCTGAACCCAAGCCCGTACCGCCTCGAAGCGCTCGGTCAGTTCGGCTGCCGTGGGGGTTTTGAGCGTCAGGCGCAACGGCCACGCCATCGTCTCGGTGACGGTTGCACGCAGCAGTTCGCCGCGATCCCACAGCCGCTGCACTTGGGCACGCAGGTCGGCTGGTGTGGTCCAGTTCATAGTGCCGTCCCGCCCTACGCGACCGCAACGGCTGCCTGCGCACCCGCTGCACGGGGGCTCGCCGCCGTCGCCGTTTCTGCGGCTTTCTGCGCCCGGTACTCCTCGATCGTCAG
This sequence comes from Tepidimonas taiwanensis, assembly GCF_020162115.1. NCBI lineage: Bacteria > Pseudomonadati > Pseudomonadota > Betaproteobacteria > Burkholderiales > Tepidimonas > Tepidimonas taiwanensis. The sequence goes on from NZ_CP083911.1 coordinate 2,445,152, forward strand.
GCAGCGCAATCGTGAGTCGCGCCCGCCCTCGTTGTGCACGAAGCCCACGCTGGCGACATACGGCTCGATGATGTGGATCTTCTGCAGTGGCGTAACGATCAGGAGCTGCAGATTGAGCTGCTGAAACAGGCGCAGGCCATACTGCGCCGACTCATCCGACCCGCGCCCGAACGCCTCGTCGATCACCACAAAGCGGAAGGAACGCGAACGCACCGCCCCCCATTCCAGGCCAAACTGATAGGCGAGGCTCGCGGCCAGCACGGTGTAGGCGAGCTTTTCCTTCTGTCCACCCGACTTGCCGCCGGAGTCGGAATAGTGCTCATGCTCTGCATCATCGGCACGCCAGCGCTCGCTGGCGGAGAAGAGGAACCAGTTGCGCACGTCGGTGACCTTGGTCATCCAGCGCCGATCGGCCTCTGCCAGCCCCTCGCGGCCACGGAAGCGGTCGATGATGGCCTTGACCTGCAGAAACTTCGCTTCTGAATACTGCTCGTCGGCCGAACCCGTGAGGGTGCCTTCGGTGCAGGCGCGCAGGGCCTGCTGAAAGTCGCGGATTTCTGCGTCCGGACTGGGGGCTGCGACCAGCGTGATGTAGCGCCCGGGGTTGTAGTCGATGGCGAGCAGCGACTGGTTGATGCGCGCAACGCGCGCCTTGATCTCCTCCCGCTCGCGGGCGAGCTGGGCGTTGAAGTTGGCGATCTCGTTGATGGTGTTGACGTTGAGCAGCTCCTTGAAACGCGCCTCGAAGCGGGGCAGGTCATCGCGCTGGAGCCCGTCGAGCATGCGTTCGTACTCCGGCAGTGCGGCCAGCGCCACGTCCATGTCGACGGTCTCGGCCTTGAACGCCTCCTTGAAGCCGCGCATGGCGTTGATGATCTTTTCGGACAAATGGGTCAGCCGCTTGTCCGCAGCATTGATGCGTTGCTGCAGCCACTGGCGCACCTCCTGCTCGCGGTTGTCGCACGACTCCACCGTGAGCTGATGCGCGCCCAGCGCCTGCGCGCGCCAGGCGTCCAGCCGCTCGATGTGGGCGTCGGTCAGGGGGGCAGCCGCCCACGCCGCTTGCGACTGCTCGCGCTGCGCCTGTGCCACCTCCTGCTTGGTGGCCACCGTGGCGCGTTTGTCGCGTACCGCGTCGCGCTGGCTTTCTACCTCCGCCAAACGCGCCTGCGCCGCCGCGAGCTGCCGGCCCAGCTCCTGCAGCACGTTGGAGGCGGCCTCGAGCCGTGCACGTTCCTCGGTGAGTGCGGCAATCTGGCGAGCCGGGCTCATCCAGTCGAGGTCGGCAAACTGGGTGAACTCCTCCAGCTTGCTGAGCGCCTCCAGCTGGCTTTGCAGTTCGTTGCGTGCCTGCTGAATCGAGACGATGCGCTGCGCCAGGGTCGCCAGCTTGGCTTCCAGCCGTTCGCGTTGATCGCGTAGGGTGCGCAGCTTGTCGGCATTGCTCCAGCCGAGCACGTAGCGGCTGCGGTCATCGATCCGGTGCCGGTCGTCCTTCTCGTGACGCCCGCTCGGGTCCTTGATCTGCCCCGCGCGGGTGATGGCGCGCGCCTCGCGGCGAAACTGCTCGACCGTGTCGCAACAGGCGAAGTCAAAGCGGACCTTGAGCTCCTGCTCCAGCCACTCGTAATGCGGTGAATCCGGCTTGATGACGAGCTTGCGCACGAGCGACTGCGGATGCAGGGCCGCGCCCTGGGCAGCCTTGCGTGCACGCACGTGAAAATAGACCAGCCGCGCGCCCAGGTGCTGACGCTCCACCCACTCGGCCACCGCGGGGTAGTGCGCCTCCGGCACCAGCAGCGACAGGCCAAAGTTGCGCAGCAGCCGCTCCGCCGCCCCTTCCCAATCGCGCTCGTCCTCGCGCACCTGGATGAGTTCACCTGCAAAGGGCAGTTCGTCCTCGGGGATGGCAAGGGCCGCACACAGCGCCTCGCGGATGCGGATCTGGGCGGCGTCGATATTGCTCTTTCGCCGGGCGAGGCTTTCGATTTCCTCCGACAAGGCGCGGTGTTCTTCGCGGCCCTTGCGAAAGACGAAGTCCTCCTCGCGCTCGCGGTTGTCCAGCTCGGCGATACGGCTGCGCAAGTCTTCGGCCCGCTGATGGATGCCCTGCTGCTGGGCGAGGAAGCCCGCCTCGTCAAGGGGCATGGATTCGTCGAGGCGGGCGAGCAGCGCACGGTAACGGTCGGCACGCTGCTGGCGCTGGGCCTTGTCCTGCTCCAGCCGGCGGATCTCCGCCGCCAGCTCTTCCAGACGATTCCCACCGTTGTCGCGCAAGGCCCGCTCCAGCCGGCCGACCTCGACGCGGGCGGCCTCCCGCTCCGCATCGAGCCGCGCGATCTGCGCATCGAGCCGGGAGGCCTCTTCCGCCAGCGAGGACAGCCGCCGCTCCAGCAGCTCACCCTTGAGCCGGGCGAAATACGGCCGGAGCTGGTCGCGCGCCTCGCGCCAGCCCTGAATCTCGGCGGCAAGCTGGGCGTGACGCTGGCCGTCCTCGACCAGGGGGGAGAGCATTTCGACCTGGCGCTTGGCCTTGAGCACCGCCTGATGTGCCCGGTCCAGGTCGTCGAAGTGGCGGATCAGCGCCTCGATGCGGCTTGCCACATCGAAGGGCTCCAGCATGTGCGTGCGCACAAAGTCCGTGAGGTTGCCCACCGACTTCATCGACACGGTCTGGTGGAAGAGCTCCAGCGCCTGCTCGTGCTCGATACCGAAGCGCCGGCGAAACCAGGCCCCATACGGCGGGAAGCTGTCGAACAGCTCGCAGCCCGCGCCGCGCAGCCGCTTGCGTAGCGCGTTGATATCGCTGCCAAAGCCGCTGAAATCGTCGGCGATGGTCAGTGCCCGTTCCGCCGCCACGAACAGGCGCGCGGGCTGGCCCTGCGGGTCCTTGAACCAGAACACCTGGGCCAGCGTCACGGACTGGTCGTAGCCCTCGTTGCGAAAAACGCCCAGGATCACCGAGTAGCTCGACGCATCGCGCAGCGCCACCGGCTTGGCCGTGCCGGTGACCTCGTTGCGCTCGCTTTTGTAGTGGCCCAACACGTAGGAGCGCAAGGACCGCTCGCGGGCATCCGCCCCAGCGGCCTTGTTGTAGGCCACGCGGTGCGCCGGCACGAGTAGCGTCGTGATCGCATCGACCAGCGTGGACTTGCCCGAGCCGATGTCACCGGTCAGCAGGCCATTGCGGCCACCCAGATCGAGCCGCCACACGCGCTTGTCGAAGGTGCCCCAGTTGAGCACCTCCAGCCGCTCGAGTCGAAAACCGACGCGGCTGTCGTCGGCCACGAAATCCAACCCCAGGGTGACGGCTTCAGGCATCGCCCTCCTCCTTGCCCGCGTCCTCCATCCGTGCCGTGCGGTAGGCCTCCAGCCGCGCGTCGAAATCCGCCAGCCACTGGGCATCGACGAAGGCCTTCAGTATGCGTCGCACCTCGTAGAGCCCCCGATCGTGGGCACCGCCCGCCGCGGGCTTGAGCCGGCGCAAGAAACCCAGTTCGACCACCTTGGCAATGGTCGCGTCCACCTGGTCGATCAACCGTGCCTCGTTCGGACCATCGGGCAGGAACACGCGCATCAGCTCGGCAATGTCGTCGCGCGAGAGCACCAGCCGCGTGCCACCGCCGCTGGCGTCGAACTCGGCCAGGCGCTTTCTGAGCAGCGCGAGCATCAGGCTCACCGGGTAGGACAGCGGGCGACGGGCGATGAGCCGGGGCAGGCGCGACGCACCATCGCCCTCGTCCAGGTCTGGGCGGCTCTTGAGGAAGGCGTAGCCCTCGGCCTCATCCAGCATCAGTTCGAGCAGCAGCACGGCGGCTTGCTCGCGCACCCGCGCCTGCAGATCGAGCAGGCTCGCCCACAGCCGCTCGTCATCCTCGCGATAGAGCACGCCTTTGAGCAGCAGCACCATCAGGCGCGACAGCTCGGGCACGGCGGTCGGCGGGCTGGCCGGGCTTTCGACGGGATTGCCGTCGAACCGTTGCAGGCCACCGTGTTCGCTTTCATACAGCGCCTCGTTCACGTTGCTCTCCCCCCTGTTCATCTCACGCTAGCGAGTAAAAATCACCCGCGGCACGCGGGCCTCACGCACCACCGTCTCGCCGGCGGGGCTGCACGCCTGCCAGCGGATCGGTTCGATCACCTCCTCATCGACCAGTGCGCGAAAATCGGCGAGTGTGCCCTCACCCGCTCCTGCGTGGGCCAGCTCCAGATACGCCACCAGCTCCGCCAAGCCCTGGTGCAAGGGTTCCCCTTCCAGCAGCTCGCGCAGCGTGATCTGCGGCTGGCGGCGCAGCGCCCGCTGCACGTTGGCGCGCAGGCGCGCCTTGTCCACCACCACCTGCCCAAAGAGGCGCGCGGTGTCCACGTCGTCCTCGCCCGCCAGCACGTTCAGATCGGCCAGGCGCGGCTTGACGCTGGGGGTGAACAGCGGGCGCTCCAGCGGCAGTTCGATCTCCGCCGCCATCGCGTCCAGATGCATCACCACACCCTTGGGCGGTGCTTCGCGCAGGCCGATCGCCTTGCTCTCGATGCCGCGCAGCAGCTCCAGGATGCGGCGGTGCTCCAGAAAGGCCCGGTCATCGAGAAAGCGGCGCAGCTGCTGTGAGAGCTGCGCCACGGTGCGCTGGGTGTGCTCGCCCGCCTCCAGCCAGTCGAAGTGCACGCGCCGCAGGCGCGCATCGGGCGCGAGCGGGACAACCGCAGGCAGCGCCAACACCTTGTCCAGCCATGCCGACAGCTCCTCCTGCCGACGGCTGGACATCAGAAAATCCCAAAAGGCGCGAAAACTCCGCCCCTGGTCGGAGTCGTCGATGGCGTCGCGCTCGCCCATGATCTCATCGAGCAGCGCGCCCTTGCTGCCCTCCCACAGCGCGATCTTCTCGCGCACCTTGCGGTCGAGCTGGCGGAAGTTGTGCTCCACCTCGCGAAAATCCGCCAGCAGCTCGCGCGCCAGTTGCTGGAACTGTAAAAAGCGGTCCTTGACCGCCGTGTCGTCCAAAAGCGGAACCTCGCCCGCCAGCACACGGGCAATCTCGGCATCCAGCGCGTCCCGCTTCTTGCGCAATTCCGCGACGCGCTGGATCGGATCGTCCTCGGTACCCGCGACGATCTGTTCCAGCAGCGCAAAGAGCGTGAGCAGCCGCGACTCCGTGCCGACGAACGGTCGCTCGGTGAGGGAAACGAGCCAGGCGATGGCCTTCTCGGTGGCAGGCGTCAGGTCGAACTGCGCCTCGTCCGTGCCGGGCTTGTAGAACTTGCGCAGCCAGCCTTTGTCTGGCGCGGCCCAGTCGTTGAGGTACTCCAGCGCGCCCTTGGGATACGCCTCCGGCCCCAGCTGCTCGCGCAGCGCGAACAGCGCATCCTCCAGCGCCTCGGCCAGATCGGCCTCGCTCATCACCCGCACGTTGGGCGCCACGAAGACGCGGTGCAGAAAGCTCGCGATGAGCGGCGCGTGCGGCGACGCCAACAGCCGCCAAGCCGGGTGCCGGTCGCGCAGGTCGATCAAGGTGGCGTGGTCCATCGTCAGCTGCGCAGTCTACGCGACGCTGCGCATCGACCGACAGACCGTGACAGCACATCGACGCGGCAGTCGCTTGCCTGTGGGCCAGGTGCTGGCGAACCGGATGGCGCCAGTGACTCAACCGCAGGACGGATGGATAGAGAAGCCAGCGGGCAGCCAATCCCTCACCCGAGTCACTCCTCGAACAAATCCGCGTGCGTTCCTGCACGCACGAAGATCACCGCGTCACCTTCCAGGCGGTAAATGAGCAGGAAGTCGCCGCCAACGTGGCATTCCCGGTGGTCGGACCATTCGCCCTTGAGCGGGTGATCGAGCCACTCGGGGCCGAGCGGCGCGTCGCGCGCAACAAGCAGCAGCATGACCTCCTTGAGGCGTCTCAGGTCATAGCGACCAGAGCGCGCGAGGCGCTCCCAGTCTTTGAGGAAAGCCTTGGTGTAGTCGCACGCCCGCGGCGGTATGGTCCGCTTGCTATCCGCAGGGGTGTTCCTTTTGGGCGACACCACCACTTTTTTCTTCGAGGTCATGGATGAGCGTGTCTGCGGCGTCAAACCGGAGCGCGCGGGCCTTCATCATGGCGCGGGCCTCCTCGATCGCGGCACGGGTCTGCGCGTTGGGCACCTTCAGCTCCAGCGGAAATGCTTGGTCGTGCACCACGCGCTTGAGCAGGATGCGCACCGCGTCGGACACAGACAACCCCATCGCCGCAAGCGCCTCGCTGGCTTGGCGCTTCAAGTCGTCGTCCACCCGGACATGGAGCATCGTGGAATGGGCCATCTTCAGTTCTGCGGATCGGTGGTTGGCGCGATTGTGTATCGCAAATGCGATACGGTCAAGCCATACTTCATCAGCCCTCCTGATATCCCCCGTCCGTATGGAAACGAAGTGTCGGCTTCGGCCGTCTCCCCCGATAATCCCCGACCATGAACACAACCGCTGCCCCCACCCCGACACCGGGCCTGGCCCGGTGGCTGGCGCTGGACACCAGCACCGACCGGCTGAGCGTCGCCGTGGGGCCAGCGGGCGGGCCGCCGCTGGCACAGTATGAGGGGGCGGGCGGCCCGGAGGCGTCGCGCGCGCTGCTGCCCGCCATCCGCGAGCTGCTGGCGCGGGTGGGGTGGCCGCTGGCGACGCTGGACGGCATCGCCTTCGGACGCGGGCCGGGGTCGTTCACAGGTCTCCGCACGGCGTGTGCGGTGGTGCAGGGGCTGGCGGTTGCGGCGCGCCCTGGTGGCATCCCGGTGTTGCCGCTCGATACGCTGCTGGCCGTGGCGGAGGGAGCACGCGCAGATGACCCCGATCAAGAGGGGGAACCGCACCACTTCCCGCCGGGGGCGCACGAAACCGTGGCCGGATCGACCTTGACGGCCTCGGCGGACCCGCCCGCAGCGGCAACCCGCTGGGGACCCGTCAGCGATTGCCGCCCTGGCGCAACCACAGAAGCCGCCCGCACCACGCCCGCGACCGGTATCTCCTCGCGACACGTCGTGGCTGCGTTGGACGCGCGCATGGATGAAGTCTACGCCGCGACTTACGCTTGGGACCCCGTCGGTGGTTGGCGCGAGCTGAGCCCGCCACGCCTGTACCCCCCCGAGGCGCTGCCAACACCCGATCCCGGCAGCCCACGATGGTTGCTCGCGGGCAACGTCGTCCCGGTGTACGGCACCCGGCTGCCGCTCGCGTGGCAAACCGGCGCGCGAGCGGCGTGGCCGCGTGCGGACGCGCTGCTGCGGCTGGCGGCGGCGGGCGTGGCGGCCAGGCGATGCGTGCCGGCCGCGGCCGCGCAACCGCTGTACGTGCGCGACAAGGTGGCGCTGACGGTGGAGGAACAGGCGGCGCTGCGGGCGCAGCGGGCCGCGGCGTGAAGGAAACCCCGCGATGCTGGACGCCCTCGACGCTCCCACGGCTCCACCGCCCCGCGCCCCCGCCGATGCGGCGCGCCTCGTGTGGCGGGCGATGACGCCGGCCGACATTCCCCTCGTAGCCGAGGTGGCCAAGACCGCCCACGCGCACCCGTGGAAGGCACGGCATTTCGAGGATTCGCTGGTGGCCGGGTATTGGTGTCGGATGCTCACGCTGCGGCCGGACCCGGCGAGCGACCCACGGCACTGGGTGCACGCCCCGCGCACGGCTGAGGGCCACTGGCTGCTGGGCTACCTGGTGGCGATGCCGGGAGTGGACGAGGCGCACCTGCTCGACATCACCGTGGCCCCGGCGCACCGCCGTGCGGGTTGGGGTCGCTGGATGCTGCGGGCCTTGCGCGACTGGGCCGCCCAACAAGGTGCGGCCTGCCTGTGGCTCGAGGTACGTGCCAGCAACACGGCCGCCCGCACGCTCTACGCATCCGAAGGGTGGCAAACCGTGGGCGTGCGCCGCGGCTATTACCCCGACACGGACCAGCGGCGCGAGGACGCGATCGTGATGCGCCGCGACCTGCCCCTCGTGGCCACGGAGGCGAACGGCCGATGACGCTGCCGCGGGCCCTGCCGCATCTGGACGAGCGCCGCACCGCGATGCTGGCGGAGATGGGCGTATCCCCCTGGTGGGCGCCGCGCGCGCTGCTGCCGCGCCCACCGACGTCCGCGGACGCATCCACGCCAGCCGCCCGCGGGACGACGCACCGCCAGCCTCAAGCGGGATCGGCGGCCGCTGCGGCGAGCCCCGCCACCACCGCGGTCCCCGCAAGCGCCTCCCCGGCCGCCGTATCGCCATCCGACGTGCCCACACGCCCCGCCGCTATCCATCCGCCCCTCGCGGCGGATGGCAGCAGCGCGCGGGGAGCGAGCGAGCCCGCTGCCACCACCGCGCGGGGGGTGGCACTTCCAGCGCAGCCGGCCCGATCCGCGGATGTGCACGGGCCAGCGTCCGCTCCCAGCAGGCCATCGGCGCCACCGGCCAATGCGGCGGCGCTTACCGACCCCACACCGGACGCCATCGCCACCCTGGGGTGGGACGCGCTGGAGGCCGCCATCCACGCCTGCCAGCGCTGCGCGCTGGCGCAATGCCGTCAGCGGGCGGTGCCGGGCGTTGGCGACCGGCAGCCGGACTGGCTGATCGTCGGAGAGGCGCCGGGCGAGGAGGAAGACCGGCAGGGTGAGCCGTTCGTCGGGCGCGCGGGCCAGCTGCTCGACCGGATGCTCGCGGCAATGGGCCTGCGCCGTGGTGAGGGCGTCTATATCGCCAACGTCATCAAGTGCCGCCCGCCGCGCAACCGCAACCCGGAGCCGGAGGAAATCGCCCGCTGTACGCCGTACCTGCTGCGCCAGATCGCGCTGCTGCGCCCGCGCCTCGTGCTGGCGATGGGACGCTTCGCGGCGCACACGCTGCTGGCCGAAGGCGGCTGCGACAGCCCAGAGGCGCTGCTGCGCACGCCGCTGGGGCGGCTGCGCGGGCGCGTGCACCACGCCCGGCTGGGGGAGCAGACGCTGCCGGTGATCGTCACCTACCACCCGGCCTATCTGCTGCGCAGCCCCGCCGAAAAGGCCAAGGCCTGGGCCGACCTGTGCCTGGCGCTGGAAACGGCCGATGGGCTCGGGGCGCGCGGCTAGCGGGCCACGCCACCGGCGGCAAAGCCCCGCGCGCCGGTGCGTTACGATCGAAAGTCCCGGGCGTCCATTACGGTAGAGAGGGGCTCTTGACGGATCCGGTACGAAGAGGTTTTTGACGCTCCCGCAGCGTTATGCGCTCGCAACACAAGCGGGGGGATTCAGGACAAAACCGCGCCGGCGCAATAGCCCCCCACCGTGCCAAGCACCGATCCCTTCACAGGCGTCCCTCTTCCACCGCGTGGCAGGCGACGCGCACACCGCCGATGGCGCGCAGCACCGGCCGCTCGGCGCTGCAGCGCGCATTGGCGTGCGGGCAGCGCGGGTGGAAGGCGCAACCGCTGGGCGGGTTGAGCGGGTTGGGCACCTCGCCCTGCACGGGCGTGCGCGCGCGGCCGGTGTCGTGCAGCTTCGGGATCGCGTCCAGCAGCATGCGCGTGTACGGATGGCGTGGCTGCGCAAAGAGCGTGTGCTTGTCGGCCAGCTCCACCAGCCGCCCCAAGTACATCACGCCGACGTGGTCACTGACGTGGCGCACCACCGCCAGGTTGTGGCTGATGAAGAGGTAGGTCAGTCCCTGCTGGCGCTGCAGGTCTTTCATGATGTTGAGCACCTGCGCCTGCACCGACACATCCAGCGCCGAGGTCGGCTCGTCGCACACCAGAAAATCCGGCCGCGTGGCCAGCGCGCGCGCGATCGAGATGCGCTGGCGCTGCCCGCCGGAGAACTGGTGCGGGTACTTGACCATGTCGTGCGGGCTCAGGCCCACCGAGCGCAGCAGCTCCCCCACGCGCTCGCGCAGCGCCGCCGCGTCGGTCATCAGCCCATGCTCGCGCAGTGGCTCGGCGACGATGTCCTCCACGCGCCAGCGCGGGTTCAAGCTGGCGTACGGGTCTTGGAAGATCATTTGGATGCGCCGGCGCAGCTGGCGGCCTGGCGCGCTGGCGTACGCCGCGTGCGCGTCCTGCCCGTCGAACAGAAAACGTCCGCGCGTGGGGGTGTACAGGCCCACCAGCAGGCGCGCGACGGTGCTCTTGCCGCAGCCGGACTCGCCCACCAGCGCCAGCGTCTGACCGCGCGCGATCTCGAAGCTGACGCCGTCGACGGCATGCAGCAGCTGGCGCGGCTTGCGCTCCAGCACGCGGTTGAGCCACGGCACCGACACGTCGAAGGTGCGCGCCAGGTCTTCCACGACCACCAGCGGGGCGGTCGCACCGGCTTGCGCCGCGCGAGGGGCGGCGTTTTCCATCACAGCGGTACTCATCGGGTCATCTCCGCGGCAGCCGGGGTCGCGTCGGGCGTGGCCGACTCGTGCAGCCAGCACGCGGCGCGGGTGGCGCCGGCCGGCATCAGGTGGGGGCGCTGGTCGTGGCAGCGCAGCATGGCCTTCTCGCAGCGCGGGTGGAACGCACAGCCGCGCGGGATTTCGGTCAGGCGCGGCATGGCACCGTCGATCTGGTGCAGCCGCTCGCGCTCCATCTCCATGTCCGGGATGCAGCGCATCAGCCCCGCCGTGTACGGGTGCGCGGGGTGGTGGATGACGTCGTGCACCGGCCCGATCTCGGCCACGCGGCCCGCGTACATGACGGCCACCCGGTCGCAGGTCTCGGCGATGACGCCCATGTCGTGCGTGACCAGCATTACGGCCGCGCCGCGCTCGCGGCAGATGCGCTTGAGCAGCGTGATGATTTGCGCCTGGATCGAGACGTCCAGCGCCGTGGTGGGCTCGTCGGCCACCACCAGCTGCGGCTCGGCGGCGAGCGCCAGCGCGATGACCACCCGCTGGCGCATGCCGCCGGAGAACTGGTGCGGGTAGTGGTCGATGCGCTGCTCCGCCGCGGGGATGCCGGTTTCCTGCAGCAGCCGGATGGCGCGCGCGCGCGCCTCGGCAGGCGAGACGTCCAGGTGCGTCAGAATCGTCTCGGTCAGCTGCTGGCCGATGGTGTAGAGCGGGTTGAGCGAGGTCAGCGGGTCCTGAAAGATCGCGCCGATGCGCCGCCCGCGGATGCGCCGCATCTGCGCGGGCGGGAGGTGGTCGATGCGCTCGCCCTGCAGGCGGATCTCGCCGCCGGCGATGCGCCCCGGCGGCTCCAGCAGGCCGATGATGGCCGCGCCGGTGAGCGATTTGCCCGCGCCGGATTCGCCGACGACGCCCAGGATCTCGCCCGGCGCGATGTCGAACGAGACGCCGTCGAGCGCGCGCAGCACGCCGCGGCGGGTGGGAAATTCCACGACCAGGTCTTTGACTTCGAGCAGTTTGTCCATGTCGGTGGCCTCCCCGGGGTCAGCGCAGGCGCGGGTTGAGCGCATCGCGCAGCCAGTCGCCCAGCAGGTTGACGCTAAGGGCAATGAGCACCAGCATCACGCCGGGGAAGATGGTGATCCACCACTCGCCGGAGAACAGGTAGTCGTTGCCGATGCGGATCAGCGTGCCCAGCGACGGCGACGTCGGCGGCGCGCCGACCCCGAGAAAGCTCAGCGTCGCCTCGGTGATGATGGCGGTGGCCACCTGGATCGTGGCCAGCACCAGCACAGGCCCCAGCACGTTGGGCAGCACGTGGCGGCGCATGATGCGCAGCGGCGACACGCCGATGACGCGCGCCGCCTGCACGTACTCCTTCTGCCGCTCGACCAGCGTCGAGCCGCGCACCGTGCGCGCGTACTGCACCCAGCCGGTCAGCGTGATCGACAGGATCAACACGCCAAAGGCGAGCGTCTCGTGCGCGTTGGGAAACAGCGCCCGCCCGACCCCGGCGATCAGCAGCGCGATCAGAATGGCCGGAAACGACAGCATCACGTCGCACAGGCGCATCAGCACGCCGTCCACCCAGCCGCCCAGAAAGCCCGCCAGCAGGCCCAGCGTCACGCCCAGCAGCACCGACAGCACCACCGAGGCCAGGCCGACGAACAGCGAGATACGCGCGCCGTAGATCAGCGCCGACAGGATGTCGCGCCCCTGGTCGTCGGTGCCCAACGGGTACTCCCATCGCCCCTCGGGATACCACGCCGGCGGCAAGCGCGCACTGCCGAGGTCGAGGCTCGCCAGATCGAACGGATTATGCGGCGCCACCCAGGGCGCGAACAACGCCGCCAGGCCGCACACGAGCGCGATCAGCGCCGCGACGATGGCCGTCGGTGACGACCGAAAGCTGTAACCGATGTCGCTGTCCCACCAGCGCATCCACCAGGATTGGGTCAACATATCCTTCCTTTGTGAGGAGGCATCGCCGTCAGTGGCCGCCGGCCTTGTCGAGGCGCAGGCGCGGATCGACGGCGAAATACAGCAGATCGACGATCAGGTTGATGACGACGAAAATGAGCGCGATCAGGCACAGGTAGGCCGCCATCACCGGGATGTCGGCGAACGTCACCGCCTGGATGAACAGCAGCCCCATGCCGGGCCACTGAAACACCGTCTCGGTGATGATCGCAAAGGCGATCAGGCCGCCAAGCTGCAGGCCCGTGATCGTCATCACCGGCACCAGCGTGTTCTTCAGCGCGTGGCCGAAGTGCACCGCGCGGTCGCTCAAGCCCCGAGCGCGCGCGAACTTGATGTAGTCGGTGCGCAGCACCTCCAGCATCTCGGCGCGCACCAGCCGCATGATGAGGGTGAGCTGGAAGATCGCCAGCGTCACCGCCGGCAGCACCAGGTGGTGCCAGCCCTTGGCCGTCAGCAGCCCGGTGGTCCACCCCCCCAGATCGACCACCTCACCGCGGCCGAAGCTCGGAAACCACCCGAGGTGCACCGCGAACACGAGGATCAGCAAGATGCCGATCAGAAACGTCGGCAGCGACACCCCGAGCAGCGAGATCGTCATGAACACCTGGGCGAGGAAAGTGCCGCGGCGCAGCGCCGCGTACACGCCCATCGGGATGCCGACGAGCAGCGCGAGCGTGGCCGCGACCAGCGCCAGCTCCAGCGTCGCGGGAAAGCGCTCGGCGATGAGCTGCGCCACCGGCACGCCCTGGTGGATGCTCATCCCGAAATTGCCCTGCAGCGCGTGCCACACGAAGCGGCCGAACTGCACGTAAAACGGCTGGTCCAGCCCCAGCTCGGCGCGCGCCTCGGCCACCTGCTCCGGGGTGGCGTCCTGCCCCAGGATCTGCAACACCGGGTCACCGACGTACTGAAACAGCATGAACGCGACGAAGGCCACGGTCAGCATGACCAGCGCCGCTTGCGCCAGCCGGCGCAGAATGAAAGCCAACATGCCAGCACTCCAACGGGCGGCACTGCCGTGCCGCCCGTCCAAAACGGTGGGCGCCCTGCCGCGCACCGCTGCCACGAAGGGCAGACGACAGCGGCCGAGCGCGGATCAGCGCAACCTCAGTTGACCTTGAGCACGCGCCAGTCGATGCGGTTGTCGGCGCGGTGCACGACGTCGATCGACTTCTTCATCGCCCACGGAATGATCTGGTTGTGCAGCGGGATGTGCGCCACGTCGTCGTTTTGCAGCTGCAGCGCCTCGGTCAGCAGGCGCGGCCGGATGTACGGGTCGGTTTCCGTCTTGGCGCGGTCGATGATCGCGTCCATCTTCGGGTTGCTGTAGCGGCCCACGTTGTAGTTGCCGTCACCGCCCGGCCCCGGTGTGTGCAGCAGCGACTGCAGCGTGTACATCGCATCGAATGTGGGCACCCCCCAGCCCAGCATGTAAATGCTGGCCTCGTAGCGCTGGATCATCGGAAAGTACGTCACCAGCGGCATCGTGCGCAGCTTGGCCTTCACGCCGATCTTGGCCCACATCGCCGCCACCGCCTGGCAGATCTGCTCGTCGTTGATGTAGCGGTTGTTGGGACAAGCGAAGTCGACCTCGAAACCGTCCTTGTAGCCGGCGTCGGCCAGCAGCTTCTTGGCCGCCTCGACGTCGTATGGATAGCGCTTGTGCACCGACTCGCTCCAGCCCGCCACCTGCGGTGCCACGAGGGCACCGGTGGGCTGGCTCAAGCCGCGCATGGTCACGCGCCGGATGGTCTCGATGTCGATCGCCTGGTACAGCGCCTTGCGCACGCGCACGTCCTTCAGCGGGTTCTTGCCCTTGACGTTGCTGCCCGGCAGCTCGTCGCGGTGCTGGTCCATACCGAAGAAGATGGTGCGGTTTTCGACGCCGTCGATGACCTTGAGATTCGGGTTGTTGCGCAGGCGCGGCAGGTCCTGCGGCGTCGGATCGAGCACGAAGTCCACCTCACCCGACAGCAGCGCGGCCATGCGTGTGGCGTCCGACTTGATCGGGTTGTAGACGATCTGCGTGACGTTGGTGTCGAGCTTGCCCCAGTAGTTGGGGTTGCGCTCCAGCACGATACGCTGCTCGGGCACCCACTCTTTGAGCACGTAGGGGCCGGTGCCGTTGGCGTTGCGGTGCGCAAAGGTCTCTTCCGTACCCTTCATATCCTTGGGCTCGATGGATTTGTTCTTTTCCGCCCACGCCTTGCTCATCATGCGCAGCTCCGTGAGCTGGTTGAGCAGCACGGGGTTGGGCCCCTTGGTGAAGATGTCGACGGTGTGCGCGTCGACCTTGACCACCTTGTCGATGCCCTGCGTGTAGATGGTGAAGTTGGACGTCTTGGCCATCGCGCGCTGGATCGAGAACACCACGTCGTCCGCCGTGAACGGGCTGCCGTCGTGGAACTTGACCCCCTTGCGCAGGTTCAGGCGCAGCTGCGTCGGGCTGACCTCGCGCCACGACTCGGCCAGCACCGGTTCGACCTTGAAGGTCTTGCTGTTGTAGTACACGAGCGACTCGTACACCGCGGCGTGGATGCCGTTTTGCAGGCCATTGTTCTGCGTGTGGATATCCCACGTCGTGATATCGCCCGCGCTGGACCACTTGAACGGCTTGGCGTGCGCGGCGGACAGGCCCAGCGCCAGCGCGGCCCCGGCGGCCAACAGCATCGGCTTCAGGCGAAAACGGGTGTGTGCCATGCGAAAACCTCCGAATATGAACATCCCGTTACTATGCCCGAGTCGCCGGGCCGTTTCGGCACGGGTTTACCCGTAACCCCAACCCTCGCGGGAGATACGCCGCACCACGCCCGCCGAGCATGTCGTCCCGACGACACACGGGATGTGCCGCCGATGCGCCGCGAACGGGCCGTTACGCCGGCTCGCCCAGCGACACGCCGATCTGGCGCGCGGCGCGCAACAGCGGGTGGTCCTGCGGCACGCAGCGGCTGCCGTGCGCGACGGCCGCCAGCGACACGCTGGTCAGCCGCCCTTCCTGCAGCGTGACCATGCGGTCGAACGCGCCCTGCATGACGAGCTGCGCGGCCTCGTTGCCGAATTGCGTGGCCAGCACGCGGTCGAACGGCGTGGGCGCGCCGCCGCGCTGCACGTGACCGAGGACGGTAGCGCGCACCTCGACGTCGAGCCGCACTTCCAGCGCTTCGCGCAGCGCGTGTGCGACACCGCCGAGCCGGATCGGATCGGGGCTGTCGGCGATGCGCCGCTGCACGGTCAGCTCACCGCCGATCGGCTTGGCCCCTTCGCCGATGCAGATGAGCGTGTAGCGCTGGCGCTGCGCGCGCGCGCGGCACACCGCTGCGACCGCCTCGACGTCGTAGTCGATCTCGGGCAACAAAATGACATCGGCCGCGCCGGCCAACCCCGCCTCCAGCGCGATCCACCCCGCGTAGCGCCCCATCGTTTCGACGATCATCACGCGCCCGTGGCTCTCCGCGGTCGTCTGCAGCCGCTCGATGGCTTCGGTCACGGTGGCCACCGCCGTGTCGAAGCCGAAGCTGCGCTCGCAGCCCAGGATATCGTTGTCGATGGTCTTGGGCACGCCGACGATGGGCAGCCCGCGCTGGCTGAGTCCGTGCGCGATCGCCATGCTGCCGTCACCGCCGATCACCACCAGCGCCTGCAGACCGAGCGCGCGCGCGTGCTCGAGGACGCGCGCGGTGTCGGCCTCGCTGCGCAGCGGGTTGGCGCGGTTGCTGGTCCCGAGGATCGTGCCGCCGCGCATCAAGATGCCGCTGACCGACTCCCACGTCAGCTCGCGCACGCGCGGCGCGGCTTCCATCAGGCCCGCAAAGCCATCGGCGATGCCGATGACGGTGGCACCGCACTGGCGCATCAGCGACTTGGCCACCGCGCGGATGACCGCATTGAGTCCGGGGCAGTCGCCGCCGCCGGTGAGGATGCCGATACGCAACGCCATGGGAGTCTTACGTGAAGAGTTCGTGGAGGGCCGCTGGATGGGTCACGGTTGGGAGCGCGGCCACAGCGCCCACAGCTGCAGCGGCTGCTTGAGCCCCGCGGCCAGTGTATAGGCGCCGTCGCCCCAGCCGGTGAAGAAATCGGCCCGCACCGCGCCGACGATGGCGCTGCCCGTGTCCTGCGCCAGCACGAGCCGCTGCAGCCGCGCCACCGGGCCGCTGGACACCAGCCACAGCGGGGTGCCGTAGGGGATCGCGTCGCGGTCCACCGCGACCGAGCGCAACGGCGTCAGCGCCACACCCTGCGCCCCGCGCGGGCCGAACTGCGCGTCGAGCGCCGACAGCGGCTCCTCGCGGAAAAAGACCACGCGTGGGTTGGCCCACAGCAGCTCGTCCACGCGCTGCGGGTTGGCCGCGGCCCAGGCACGGATCGCCTCCCAGGTGCCGTCGCGGATCTCGCCGCGCTGCAACAGCCAGCGCCCCACGCTCTGGTACGGATGCCCGTTGGTGGCGGCAAATGCCAGCCGCACGTAGGACACGCGCCCGTCGGGCTCCTGCACGCGCAGCCGTCCCGACCCCTGGATCTGCAGCAGCAGCGCGTCGAGCGGGTCGGCCAGCCACGCCAGCACCGGCAGCTGCGCCTGCACGGCCGGGTCGGTGTCGATCTGCTGCCGCGTCCACAGCGGGCGGTTGCCGGCCGCCGCCAGCGCACCCGGCGGCGCGTACAGCGGCACGCGATGTGTCGACGTGCGCACGCGGCTGGCATCGAATTCGGGTTCGTAGTAGCCGGTCAGCAACCCGGGGCGGTTGTCGCCATCGGCGGCGAGCACGCGGTACGGCTGCAGCCGCCGCATCACCCACGCATGGCGCGCGGCCTCGTCGGCGAGCGTGAGCTGGCGCACCTCCGCGCACAACGCGGTCCAGGGGGCCACGGGGCGCTCGCAGCTGCGCAGCCACGCGTTCCACGCCTCGTGCAGCGCGTCGCGGCCCCAGCCCGGCAGGTCGCGCCAGCGCACCGGCTGCCATAGCGCCGTCCCGCGCCGCAGCGGGGGCGGCAGCGCGGCGGCGTCGGCCGAGAGCCACACCGGCGCGTCGGGCGTCACGGCCGGCTCGCCCGCTCCATCGACCAGCGCCAGCAACGTGCCTGCGAGCGGGGCCGGGGCAGGGGGCGGGGCCAGCGGCGATGGCGCGGGAGGAACCGACGCCGCCGAAACCGACTCCACCCCGACGGTCGGCGCGGGCCCGCCCGCGCTATCCTGTGGCGGGGGCACGCTGGCGCAGCCGCCGAGCCCGGCGAGGAGCGCGAACCAACCGGCGCACACGCCGACAAACGCCCACGGTCGCCCGCGGCCCCGCCCGACTTTGTCAAGCCCCCGTTCGATTGCGCTGCTCATCCGATGACCCTGCTGCTGCTCGAAGCGCTCGGCGCGCTGCTGTTGTTCGTCTTCATCGTCTGGTGGACCATGTTCGCCGGCCGCCGCCGCGGCGAACCGCCGGACGCCGCGCCCCCGCCCCCGCCGCGCACACCCCGCCCGCCCCCGGCGCCGCGCCGGCGGACGACCGCCCGCCGGGCTGAGCGGCGCTCACAGGCGCCGGTGCTGCAGCGCGGGCAGGCGCTGGCGCACGTCGAGCAGGCGCGCGCGGTCGATCTCCGCGATCACGACGCCCGGCCCGGTGGCCTGCTGCGCCAGCACGACCCCCCACGGGTCGACCACCATGCTCTGGCCCCAGGTGTGGCGGCCATTTTCGTGTACGCCGCCTTGCGCGCTGGCGATGACGTAGGCCTGGTTCTCGATCGCGCGCGCGCGCAGCAGCACCTCCCAGTGCGCCTGCCCGGTGACGTGGGTGAACGCGGCCGGCACCAGCAGCACGTCGGCGGCGAGCTGCCGGTACAGCTCCGGAAAACGCAGGTCGTAACACACGCTCAAGCCCACGCGCCACGCCACCCCGCTGCGGTCGGTCAGCGTGAACGCCACCGGTTGGTCGCCGGCCTTGAGCACGGCCGCCTCGTCGTACCCCTGGCGGCCGTCGTGGAAGCGAAAGAGGTGGATCTTGTCGTAGCGCGCGACGCAGCGCCCCGCGGGGTCGTACACCAGCGAGGCGTTGGCCGCGTGCTGCGGGTCGTCGGTCGCCAGCGGTACCGTGCCACCGACGATCCACAGCTTGAGCTCGCGCGCGGTGTCGGCCAGAAAATCCTGCACCGTGCCCAGCCCCGGCGTCTCCGCGATGAGGAGCTTGTCGGCGTCGCGCTCGCCCATGAAGCAGAAATACTCGGGCAGCACGGCCAGCTCGGCCCCCGCATGGCGCGCCTGGTCGAGCAGCTCATGCGCCTGCGCCAGGTTGCGCTCGATGCTGATGCCGGAGACCATCTGAATGGCGGCGACTTTCATGGGGTGCGCTCCGAGGGGGTGGCGGGGTTTTGCGCGTTCGCGGGGTTGTCCGCTGTCGCGGGTTTTTCCGCAGTCGGTATCGTACTCGTACGCGCAACGCGCTCCACCTGCGGATCGGCCCACGAGCCGGTGATGCGAAACGTCTGCGTCGCGGCGGCCTGCAGCGGCTCGCGCAGCAGCCACTGGGCGAGAAAGCTGCCCAGCCCCGTGACCGGGTTGATCATCGTCGCCACCAGCGATGCGGTGCCGGCGTTGAGTTCGGGTACCACCACCGCGGTGAGGTCCTGCGTCTCGCGCACGAGATCGGCGCTGCCTTCGATCAGGACCGCGGCGCTCACGCCCTTCATCTGCAGGTTGTTGGTGCTGGCCACCCCCTGCGCCAGCCGCGCGTTGCCGCGCACGAAGTCGAACGCAAACCCCTCGCTGAACACATCGCGGAAGTCGAGCACCAGCCGCCGCGGCAGCGACTGCAGGCTCAGCACCCCCAGCAGCTTGGCGATACCAGGATCGGCCTTGAGAAACTGCCCGCGCTGCACGTCCAGCGCCAGCTCGCCCGACAGGGTCGGCGTGTGCAGCGCCAGCGGCGAGCCGAACCAGCCGATCGATCCCTCCAGCCGGCCGCGCCCGCCGCGCAGCACCCCGGCGAAGCCAAAGCGCTCGAGCAGCGCCCCGGCGTCGTCGATGTCGAGCCGCACCTGCAGCGCCGTGCGGCGGGCGCTCGCGGCCTGGCCCGGCGCGGTGAGCGCGGGTGACGCCGGCGCCCAGTTGCCGCTGGCGGTCAGGCGCGCCTCCGGCACCGTCAGGCGCAGCGATTGCAGCCGCCACTCGCGCACCGTCGTCGCCCCCTGCAGCGCCTCGCGGTTGCTGGCCTGGATGTCCAGCCGCCCCAGGCGCCGCCCCGCCAGCTCGAAGTCCTCCACCACGACGTCCAGCGCCGGCACGGAGCGCGGCTGCGCGGCCAGGCGTTCGACATCCTCGGCCGCACTGGGCGGCAAACGCAAGCGCGCCAGCCGCGCCATCACCCGCTCCTGCGCCCCGGCGCGGTACTCCACGTACCCCTCGAGCTGCTGCGCGGTCAGCGTCAGCCGCCAGTCATCTCCGCGGCGCGTGCCACCGGCGACAACGGCGTCGAACGGGCGCGCCCCCAGCACAAGCCGATCGACCACGACACCGATATCGGTGGGCCCGTACAGGTCCGGCCGGATCGCCCTGGTCGCGTCGCCCCCGACACCACCGCCGGCGTCGAGCGCCGCCAGCCAGGCGTCGGCGTCCAGCGCCGGCACCTGCAGCAGCGCGAGCACCCCCGCCTCCGGCCAGTCCGGCAGCGGCGCCCCGAGCGCGAGTCGGCCACGCCGCACGCGCGTGCTCGCGCCCTCGTGTTCGCGCTCGTACTCGGCGCGCACGGCGGGGGCCGACCCGTCGGGCTCCAGCGCCAGCCACAGCCGGTCACGCGTGCGCGCGCCGTCCGCGGACGGGCGCGGCAGCGGCTCCGCCCCGACGCGCAGCCGCCAGGCCGCCGCCTCCGGCTTGGCCAGCGGCGCCGGCAGCGCGAGCGCCAGGCCGCGCAGGTCGCTGTCGAAGCGCCACTCGACCCCGTCGGGCCCGGCGCCAACCGACAGCGTGTACGCCGCCGCGCCCCGGGCGTGGCGCCCGAGCCAACGCGCCCATGCCCAGTCGCGGCTCGCGGCCAGGCCCGCGGCGCTCACGCTGCCCTGCCCCTGGAAGCGCAGCGTCGGGACTCCGTCGCGCTGGGTCATCCCGCCCCCGAAGCGCAACTCGCCGCCGAGCACGCGCGCGCTCATCGCGCCGAGACGAAACCCCTGTTCATGGAAGTCGAGCGTGCCGCGCACCCCCTCCAGCGTCGGGACGTCCGGTCCCAGCGACACGTCGTTGCCGCTGAAGCGCACCTGGCCCTGCACCTGCGTGCGCGCCGCGTCATCCAACGGCAGGCGCAGCTGCAGCGCGACGTCCACCGCGCCGCTCAGGCGCGCAGCGTCCAGCGCCCCCGCCGTCATCTCCCGCAGCGGCGACGCGGCAACGAAACGCAACGCCTCCTCTCCCGGCCCCCGGACCAGGCCGTCGACCCGCAACTGCGGGGCGTCGGCCATATAGTCCGGGATGACGGCGTTCGCCTGCTGCACACGCAGCGTCGGCTGATCGGCGGCGCGCCCGGTGGCGCCCCGGATCTCGAGGCGCGCGCCGTCGATGCGCAGCTCGCCGCTTACGTCGTCGAGCGCGGGCCAGGGCACGGCGTCGGCGCCGAGCAACGCCCGCGGCGCATAGTCGAACGCCACCCCCTGCAGCTGCGCCCGCACCTCGAACTGGCCCTGGCGCGCTTCGGCAAAGGGGAAGTCCCACAGGTCGCCCTCGACGCGGAAGGTGGCCTCCCGGGCGCGGCCGGCGCGAATCGCCGCCTTCAGGTACGCCCGGGTGTCGTCCCCCACGGTCAGCGGCAGGTAGCGCACGACGCGCGCCCCATCGGCCCGCGTCAGCCGCACGTCCAGCGACAGCACGCCGGGGAAGCGGTCGCGCGCGCTGCTGCGCGCCGGGTCGGCGGTGCGCCAGCGCAGCCGGCCATTGCCGGCGGCGTCCGCATTGGCAAACGCCAGCCGCGGCACGTCGACCGTGATCGCATCGCCCTGCACGGTCCAGCGCAGCTCTGCCGACAACTCGTCGAACGGCAGGCGCGGCTCCTCGAACACGCCAGGAAAGACCAGCGCCCCGCGGTGCAGCGCCAGCGTGGCCTGGCCGCCGCGCTCGTCGAAGTCGAACTCCGCGTCCACCCCCTCCAGCCCCGGGCGACCGTACGCCGTCCCGTCGGTCGGCGCTGCCGGCGCGTCCCCCGGGCGGATGCCGAGCCCGCGCACGCGGCCGCGCGCAGCCCACGCATCGCGCCCGCCGGGCTGCGCCGCGGCGGACCAGCGCAGGGTCAGCCCCTCCGCCACGCCCGTGGGCTGCGCCGACTCCGCCCAGCGGTTGACCGCCTCGCCCACGGGCAGTACGCGCGCCAGCCGCTGCAACACGCCGAGATCGAGCCGGTCCGACGTCAGCGTCCACCGGCGCAGCCCGCCGTCCGGTGCCAGCGTGTAGGCAAAGCGCACGTCCCCCCGCGGCCACGCGCCCCCATCGGCCGTGGTGATCGTCAGGCCCTGGGTCTCCCAGGTGGTGGTGTCGCCGTCGCGTTGCACCGCGAGGCGCCCCGCCACGTGCGTGACCGCCAGCGGCTCCACCGTCGGTCCCACCGAAGGTACCCAGACGATGCGCGCATCCTGCCAGTGCACGTCGGCCGTCGCGCCCAACCACTGGCCGCGCCGGATCTGCGCCCACAGGCGCAGGGCCCCCGCGGCACGCAGCTCCCGCACGCCCCAGTCCGCGTCCAGGTCGACGTACTGCCCCAGCCGCGCCGCGTCCAGCCAGGGGGCGAGCAGAAAGACCTCGCCCGACCAGTCGCGCCAGCGGCCCTCGTGCGTGGCCCAGAACGGCTGGGTGAAACGCCCGCGCAGGCTCAGGCGCTCGCCCCAGTCGGCCGGCGGTGTGGCGTCGAGCCGGAACTCGTGCCGCAGCCCCGGGTTGCGCAGCACCAGATCGACGTCGGTCAGTTCCAGCGGCGGTGCGCCGGGGCGCTGCTCGTCCACCCAGCGCAGCGTGCCCCCCCGCAGCGCAAACTCGCGCTGATCGAACAGCCAGTCCGCCGCCGCGCTGTCGCCCTGCGTGTCCTGCACGGCGATCCCGGCGACCTGCAGCCGCCCGTCGGCCAGGCGGCGCACCTCCAGCGTCGGCCCTTCGACGACGAGCTGCTCCACACCGAGCCGCGCCAGCGACGCCACCGACAACGACGCCAGCACGCGCGGCAGGTGCAGCGCCTCGTGGCCGGCCGCGTCGTGCAGCCGCACATCGCGCAGCGTGAACGCCGGCACCGCGCCGGTGGTCGTGGCCTCGATCGCCCCGATACTCACGCGCACCCCCAGCGCGCGTGTGGCCACCGCCTCCAGCGCCGGGCGCCACGCGTCGGCACGCGGCACAATCCACCCATGGAGAACGCCCCAGGCGGCGAGCAGCACGGCCCAGGCCAGCACCGCCAGCGCAAGAAGCAGACCCGATCCCCACGCCAGCAGGCGCAGCCGTCGCGGGGCGGTGGAGGAGGCGGGCGTTGGAGTCACACGAAATTATGATGTCGAGTGTCCCCGTTGGTTCGGCCCGCGCCGACCACAGCCGGTTCGTCCAGCGCGTGCGCCGCCGCTACGGTGACGAGCTGGCGCTGCTGCCCCCCGGCCCCCCGACCCACCAGACGCTGGCCGACGCTCTGCAGGCGCTGCGCGCGCGCGGCTATGCGCTGGACGCGGCGCTGCGCGTGTTGCGCCACCTGACGCTGGAGCGCCTCGCGGTGCTGGATTGCGAGGCGGGGGCGCCGCTGGAGGTCGTCACGCGCGGCGTCACGGCGCTCGCCGAGCGCGTGCTCGACGAAGCCGCCCGGGTCGCGTGCGCCGAACTCGACGCAATCCACGGGATGCCCCAGCCCCCGGAGGACGGCCCGCCCGGGCCGCTGCCCCCCGCCCTCGCCGAGGGGCCGCGCCGCTGCGGCTGGTGGATCGTCGGCATGGGCAAGTTCGGCGCGCGCGAACTCAACGTCTCCAGCGACATCGACCTGATCTACGTCTACGAAGGTGACGGCGAGACGTGCGGCGACCCTCAGGGCCGCCAGCGCATCAGCAACCACGAGTACTTTGGCAAGCTGGTCAAGCGCATCCACGCGCTGGTCGCCGACGTCACCGAGCACGGGCAGGCGTTTCGCATCGACCTGGCGCTGCGGCCGCACGGCAACTCCGGTCCACCGGCGGTGTCGCTCGGGGCGCTGGAGGACTATTTCTTGCTGCAGGGGCGGGAGTGGGAGCGCTTCGCGTGGCTCAAGAGCCGCGTCGTCGCCCCGGCCGACAGCGCGCGGCGCGACGGCACGGGGCAGTGGCTGCGCCCCGTCGTACTGCCGTTCGTGTTCCGGCGCTATCTGGACTACGGCGTCTTCGAGGCGCTGCGTCGGCTGCACCGGCAGATCCGCGAGCACGCCGCGCGCCGCGCCGCCGGCCACCCGGAACGCGCGCACGACGTCAAGCTCTCCCGCGGCGGCATCCGCGAAATCGAGTTCATCGTGCAGCTGCTGCAGGTGGTGCGCGGCGGGCAGTTCCCGGAGCTGCGCACCCGCGCGACGCTGCAGGCGCTGCAGCGCGTGGCGCAGGCCGGGCTGATGCCAGCGGACAAGGCGCGCCAGCTCGCCGACGCCTATGTCTTTTTGCGCCGGGTCGAGCACCGCATCCAGTACCTGGACGACCAGCAGACGCACGTGCTGCCGACGCGCGACGACGACCTCGCCTGGATCGCCGCGACGATGGGCTACGACAGCGCCGCGGCGTTTCTGAGTGCGCTCGACGCCCACCGCGAGGTGGTCGCCGAGGAATTCGACACCCTGCTCGGCGACGCCAACGGGAGCTGTCAGGGCAAGGGCTGCAACGGCCACGGCCGCAGCGCGATCGAAGACCTGCAGGCCGTGCTGCCCCAGCTGCCGGCGAGCTTTGCGGCGCGCGTGGCACCCTGGTGCGACCATCCGCGCGTGCTCGCGCTGCGCGAGGATGCGCGCGTGCGCCTGACCCGACTCGTCGAGCGCACCGGCGCGTGGATCGACGCCGGGCGCGTCAGCGAAACCGCCGCGGTGCGCCTGGCCGACTGGCTCGAGCCGCTGCTGCGGCGCGAGAGCTACTTGGCCCTGCTGCAGGAGCGCCCCGCGGTGCACGAGCGGCTGCTGCGCGTGCTGGGCGCAGCCCGCTGGCCGGCGCGCTACCTGCTGCGCCACCCGGGCGTCATCGACGAGCTGGCCAGCCGCGAGCTGTTCGAGAGCCGCTTCGACGCGGTCGCCTTCCAGGCCGAGCTGGAGGCGCGCCGCTGGTCGCTGCACAAAACCGGCGAGGACGACGACGAGGCGCTGCTGGACCTGCTGCGCCGCGCGCACCATGCGGAGGTCTTTCGCACGCTGGCGCGCGACATCGAAGGCCTGCTGACGGTGGAGCAGGTGGCCGACGACCTGAGTGCCCTGGCCGACGCCGTGCTCGACGTGACCGGCCGCTGGTGCTGGCAGCGCCTGAAACAGCGGCACCGCGACACACCGCGCCACGCGATCATCGGCTACGGCAAGCTCGGCGGCAAGGAGCTCGGCTACGGCAGCGACCTCGACATCGTGTTCGTGTACGACGACGAGGACGAGCGCGCGCCGGAGGTCTACACCGCCTTCGTGCGCAAACTCATCAACTGGCTGACCGTCAAGACCGGCGAGGGCGACCTGTTCGAGATCGACACGGCGCTGCGGCCCAACGGCAACTCCGGCCTGCTGGTCACGAGCTTCGAGGCCTACGCCAACTACCAGCAAAACCGCGGCAGCAACACCGCGTGGACCTGGGAGCACCAGGCGATGACGCGCGCGCGCTTCGTCGTCGGCGCCGACGACCTGCGCGCCCGCTTCGACGCCGTGCGCGAGGCGGTCATCACCGCGCCGCGCGACGCGCAGGCGCTCGCCGCCGAGATCCGCGCGATGCGCCAGCGCCTCTACGACGCGCACCCGGTGCGCCCCGGTCGCTTCGACCTCAAGCACAGCCCCGGCGGCATGATCGACGTCGAGTTTGCGGTGCAGTACCTGGTGCTCGCGCACAGCGCGGCGCACCCGCCGCTGCGCGACAACGCGGGCAACATCGCGCTGCTGCAACGCGCGGAAGACGCCGGGCTGCTGCCCCCGGGGGTGGGGCGGGGCGCGGCCGACGCCTACCGCGTGCTGCGCCAGCGCCAACACCGCGCGCGGCTGGACGAGGCAAGCACCCAGCTCGACCCGGCGGAAGTCGCGTCCGAGCGCGAGGCGGTCATGGCGCTGTGGCGGCACGTGCTCGGCTGAGCGCGCGCGGCCCCGACCCCACCGGCGGCGCGGGTGTGCGGCCGCCGCGCCACCCCGACGCCGGCCGCGCCCTACCATCGTGTCTACCGTAGCCCGTTGCGAGTGTCCGCCGATGATGCGCCGTCGAACCCTGCTTGCCCTGGCGGCCCTGGCCGCCGTCACGACCCCGTTACCGATGAACGCCCACACCGCCCCCGCACCGTCCACTCCGGCGCCGAACACCGCCGCCTGCCCCGCCATCCTGCAGCACCGCTTCGGTCGGCTGCAGGACGAAAAACCCCAGGACCTGTGCCAGTACGCCGGGCAGGTGGTGCTGGTCGTCAACACCGCCAGCTACTGTGGCTTCACGCAGCAGTACAAAGGGCTGGAAGAGCTCTATCGGCGCTACCGCGAGCGGGGTTTCGTCGTGCTCGGCTTTCCGTCCAACGACTTCGGCCAGCAGGAGCCCGGCAGCAACCAGCAGATCGCCGAGTTCTGCGAAAACACCTTCGGCGTGCAGTTCCCGATGTTCGTCAAATCGCACGTGCGCGGCCCGCAGGCCAACCCGCTGTTCAAGCAGCTGGTCGAGCGCACCGGCACCACGCCGAAGTGGAATTTCTACAAATACCTGATCAGCCGCGACGGGCGCACGGTCCTCGCCTACAACAGCCTGACCGCCCCCGACAGCGCCACGCTGCGCCGCGATATCGAGCGGCTGCTCGGCGCCTCGTGAACGACCTCAGCGCACCGCGGGCTGTGGCGCCGCGGCAGCGTCCACCCGGCGCGCGCCATTGAAGCGGCGCGCCCAGTAGCGGTCGTTCATGTCGCTGATCTTGACGTGGTCGCCCTTGCTCGGCGAGTGGATGAACTTGCCGTCGCCCAGATACACGCCGACGTGGCTGAACGCCCGCCGCATCGTGTTGAAAAACACCAGATCACCAGGGCGCAACTCGTCCTTCGCGATCGGGGTCGTCGCCTGCGCCTGCTCGGCGGCGCGGCGGGGCAGCACCAGGCCCAGCGTGTTCGCGTAGACGTAGCGCACGAAGCCGCTGCAGTCGAAACCCGTCTCCGCGCTGTTGCCCCCGCGGCGGTAGGGCACGCCGATCAGGCCGAGCGCGGTGTGCAGCAGCCGGGTCGCCGTCTCCCCGGTTTCCATGCCGACCGTCTGAAGCTGTTGCAGCCAAGCGGCGCCGCTGGACGCGACCGGGAGGCTGACCGTCGTCGCCGCGATCCCGGTCTCTGGCGCGAGCGCGGGATCGCCGTCGAAATCGACGGGCGCGGCATGCAGGGTCAGGGCGAACAACCCACCCACGGTCAGGACGGCGAGACGACGCATAGCCTTTGATCGTAGCAGAACTCACCGCAGTGCCGCGGTACACCCCGCCGTCATCGACTGCGCCAGCCGGTGCAGCGCCTGCCACGGATCGGCGGGCCACTCGGGCATCGACAGCCCTTTGACGATGCCGTCCACCGTCTGCGCCTCGGCCAGCCAGCGGCCGGTCTGGGCCGTGCGCAGCCGCGGCAACAGGCGCTCGTAGCGCTTTTCGCGCGGGCCCCAGACACGCTGCTCGCGCAGGGCCAGTGGCAACGGCTGCCCCCCGTCCAGGGCCAGCCGCACACGGTGCAGCGTGCGCGCCTCTTCCGCCAGCGCCCAGTGCACCGGCACCGGTGCCACGCCCTCGGCGCGCAGGCCATCCAGCATCCGCTGCACGCGCGCGGGCTCGCCGTCGAGCACCGCCTCGGGCAACCGGAACGGGTCGTACCGCGCCACGTCGAGCACCGCGGTGCGCACCTGCTCGAACGACAGCTCCCCCGGCGGATACAGCAGGCCGAGCTTGGCGATCTCCTGGTGCGCGGCGAGCAGATTGCCCTCGACCCGGTCGGTCAGGAACGCCAGCGTGCGCTGCCCCTCCTCGCCCGCGGCGACGTGTTGCCCCTGCGCCCGCAGGCGCTGGGCGATCCAGCCCGGCAGCTGCGCCCGCTCCACCGGGTCCACCCGCACCGCCACGCCGTGCGTCTGCAGGGCCGCAAACCACGCGCTTTTGAGCGTCGCCCCATCCAGCCGCGGCAGCAGCACCAAGGTCACGGTGTCGGTCGATGCCGCGGCCGACGCCGCCAGCCGCTGCAGCGCCTCTGCACCCTCCTTGCCCGGTTTGCCAGACGGAATGCGCACCTCCACCAGCCGCTTGTCCGCAAACAGGCTCAGCGCCCCGCCGGCGGCGAGAATCGCGCTCCAATCGGTGTGCGCGCCGGTCACCGTGAAGACCGTGCGCTCGGTGTGCCCCGCGGCGCGCGCGGCCGCGCGGATCGCATCGGCCGCTTCCTGCACCAACAGCGCCTCGTCGCCGTGGACGACGTACAGTGGCGCCAGCGCGCGCTGGAGCTGGGCGGGCAACTGGGCGGCACCGATGAGCATGGCAACCATTCTAGAGCCGTGTCACACTATGGACTCGGCTCGATCCGGCACGAGGAAGTGGGGTCTTGCCTGCAACGTTCTGTGCTGAATCAGAACGGCAGGTGACGCACCCCAACGCCGCGCCGACGCAGTAGTGGCTTGGCTGATTTCAATCGTTCGGTATCCGCATGAATGCTGTCACCCTCACGACGCCCATCGCGCTCATCGGGGCCCCCACCGACGTCGGTGCCGGTGCCCGCGGGGCCTCCATGGGCCCCGAGGCCCTGCGCGTCGCCGGCCTGCAGCCGGCGCTCGAATCCCACGGTCTGTCCGTCATCGACCGCGGCAATCTCAGCGGTCCGCCCAACCCGTGGCAGCCCCCGCAAGGCGGCTACCGCCACCTGGACGAGGTGGTGGCGTGGAATCGCGCGGTGCACGACGCGATCCACGCCGAGCTGGCGCAGGGCCACCTGCCGATCCTGCTCGGCGGCGACCATTGCCTGGCGATGGGGTCGATCAGCGCGGTCGCGCGCCACTGCCGCGCCGTGGGCAAAAAGCTGCGCGTGCTGTGGCTGGACGCGCACGCCGACTTCAACACCTCAACCTTGACGCCCAGCGGTAATTTGCACGGCATGCCCGTGGCGTGCCTGTGCGGCTTCGGGCCGGACGAGTTGGTTTACCTGGGAGGCGAAGGGCCCGCCCTACGGCCGGATCAGGTGCGCCAGATCGGCATCCGCAGCGTCGACCCGGGCGAGAAGCGCTTCGTGCACGAACAGGGGCTGGAGGTGTACGACATGCGCTACATCGACGAGATGGGGATGCGCCATACGATGGAGCAGGCGCTGGCCGGGCTGGACGCCGACACCCACCTGCACGTGAGCTTCGACGTGGACTTTCTGGACCCGGAAATCGCCCCCGGCGTCGGCACCACCGTGCCCGGCGGCCCCACCTACCGCGAGGCGCAGCTGTGCATGGAAATGATCGCCGACACGGGACGGCTGGGAAGCCTGGACATCGTCGAGCTCAACCCCGCGCTGGACGTGCGCAACCGCACTGCGCTGCTGGCCGTGGACCTCGTCGAGAGCCTTTTTGGCAAGAGCACGCTGATGCGCGAACACCAGGTGCGCCGGCGCTGATCGACGCTGCGCCGCGCCACGGGCACCGATGCGGGCCACGCGCCGGCCCTGTGCCGTGGCGTGCGGACACACGACCGCGCCGCGGCGCGTCAAGCGGCTGGCAGACGCGGCACCGCCGCGGAGCCACCATCGTCGACGCGGAACCGCGCCACGGCACCGGCCAGCTCGGCAGCCTGCTGCTTCAGCGCCGTCGCTGCAGCCGCCCCCTCTTCGACCAGCGCCGCGTTTTGCTGCGTGCTCTGGTCCAAGTTCGAGACCGCTGCGCCGATTTGCTCGATACCGTCGCGCTGCTCCTGCACCGCCGCCGCGATGTCGCGCATCATCGTCGTCAAGCCTTGAATGGCTTGGACCACGCGCTCCACTTCCTGCTCGGCTTGCTCGACCAAAGTCGAGCCCTCACGCACCTCGTTGACCGAAGATTCAATCAGCGCCTTGATTTCACGCGCGGCCTGGGCGCTGCGCTGCGCGAGCGACCGCACTTCACCCGCCACCACGGCAAACCCGCGCCCCGCCTCGCCCGCGCGCGCCGCTTCCACCGCGGCGTTGAGCGCCAGAATATTGGTTTGAAAGGCGATGCCGTCGATGACGTTGACGATATCGCCCACCCGCTGCGAGGTCGCCGAGATGTTCGACATCTTGGTGGTGACCATGCCCATGACCTCGCCCCCGCGCGTGGCGGCGGCCGCGACCTCGTCCGCCCGTCGGCTTGCCTGCTGCGCTTGCTGCGCCGTCTGCGCCACGGTGGCGTTCATCTGCTCCATGGTCGCCGCGGTCTGCTCCAAGCTCGAAGCCGCCGATTCGGTGCGCGCCGACAGATCCATGTTGCCGGCCGAAATTTCCTCTGCGGCGGTGTGGACCTGCTCGCTCGCTTGCCGAATCTCGATCAACACCGCCTGCAACTTGGCCACAAAGGTGTTGAAGTGCTCGCTGATGCGCGCCACCTCCGACACGCCGTCGGTGGGCAGGCGTCGCGTCAAGTCACTGTCGCCCGAGGCCACCTCATGCAACGCATGGTCGAGCCGACGCAGCGACGCCAACGAATGGTGCACCAACACGCCCACCAACAGCGCGCTGAGCAAGCCCACCGCCACCGCCCCCACCAGAGAGTTGAGCTGCAGCCCGTCCAGGGCCGCCAAGGCCTCATCCTCGTGCACCGCGATCATCAGCTGCCACGGCGTTTGCTCGATCGGCTGCCCCACCAGCAACCACCGCACCCCGTTGAGCGTGATGGGAAACGCCTCTTGTGAGACGCGCTGCAACACGTCGGCCGTCAGCCCGGCCGACCACTGCGTGGCGGGCTTGAGGATCAGGGCCTGATCCGGATGCGCCACAAAGCGCCCATCCTGCGTCACGATGAAGGCCAGACTGGAGGGCGTGGGCCGGATCGCGTCGATGTTGGCCTGCACCACATCCAAAAAGATATCGCCCGCCACCACCCCGCGGACGCTGCCCCCGTCACGCGCCGCGGCGGCCACCGTGGTCACCAGCCGTCCGGTGCCCGCGTCCACATAAGGCTCGGTCAACACGGCACCTGTGGCCGCCTCCGCCGCGCGATACCACGGCCGCCCGGTGGGATCCCAGTCCGGCGGCAAATTTTGCGGTGACGAAAAGACGTAGCGCTTGTCGGACCAGCCGATGTAGGTGGTATCAAACCCCGCGGCCTTGACCATCATCTGCAACACCGGCAGCGGATCGGGGGTCGCCACCACCGGCAGCATCGCCTCGACCGCACGACGCGCACCCTGCAGCCATTGCGCCACCGCGGCAGCGCGGGCGGTCGCCAGTGACTCGGCATCCTGCTCCACCGTGGCGCGCAACGCTTGCTGGGCCAACACGATATTGACGGCCGAGACCGCCACCACGCTCAGGACGGCCAGCGCCGTCGACAGCACCATCAAACGGCCGCGCAAAGATTGCAAAATTTTCACTTTTTCCCTTGGTAGCAATACCTAAGGTTGAACTTTGGCAGATTTGGGACGACCTGGGTATTACCCTTAATAGCTTCAGGGTTTTTGTGGTGCCGGCGCACGGCTCAGCAGCATCAGCCACTGCCGCAGCAAGGCCGCGCGCATATCGTCGAACAGCAGCGCCTCTTCCGCCTCTTTGCCCAGCACCACCGTCTCGGAGAAGCTCAGCTCGCGCTCCTGGAACAGCTCGGTGGCGGGGATCAGCTCGCGCCCCGATGGCGTGCGCAGGGCAAAGCGCAGGCGCCGGCGCAGCGCGAGTTCGCGCACCTGACCGGCGGCGGTGGTGCCGACGACGACGCGCTCGCGCTGGTCCTGCAGCACCTGCAGGATGACATCCGCCGCCGGCGCGGAGGACGGGGCGGCGGCCGGGGGAGGCCCGCCGGCTTCCAGCACCGTCACCCCGGCGGCCCGCAACTGGGCACGCAGGCCCTGCAGCACGTCGCTGTCTGCCGGTGCCTGCAGCCGCAGCGTCGCAAACGCAAAGCGCAGGTCCGCCCCGCGCAGCCGAAAGCCGCAACCGGGCAGCGCCGCGGCGGCCAGCCCGCCGACCAGCAGCCCCCGCAGCCAGGTTCGGCGCGTCGCCACGCTTGTATGTTTCATACCAGACCAGTGCGGTAGAGTTTGACTGCCGACGAGGCGGCCAGACCGGCCCGTGCAGTTTGGTATCCGCTGGGGTGATCGAGCCCGTGTCTGAGTACAGAGCGCACGGCCGCCGTGCTGGTCTTCCTCAAGCCCGAACGGTTACGCGCGCTGGCCTGTCCGAGCGCGCATGCACAAGCAAGGGATCCGAAGACCATGTCTGCTTCCTCTGTGGTGGTGGGCATCGACGTGGCCAAAGCGCATGTCGATGTCTGTGTGCTGGGCGCCCAGTTCAAGGCCCAGCGGTTTGACAACCAGGCCGAGGGCCACTCGGCCTTGACGGCGGCCCTGAAGCCGCTGGGGGTGGCGCTGGTGGTGATGGAGGCCACTGGCGGGTATGAAACGGAGCTGGCCTGCGCGCTGCAGGCGGCCGGCTTGCCGGTGGCGGTGGTCAACCCGCGCCAGGCGCGTGACTTCGCCAAATCGATGGGCCGCCTGGCCAAGACCGACGCCATCGATGCGCGCGTGCTGGCCGAGTACGCGGCGGTGCTGCTGCGCCGCGAGGACCTCACGCGCTTGCTGCGCCCGCTGCCCGATGCGCAGCAGCAGTGGCTCGCCGCGCTGGTCACACGCCGTCGGCAGCTGCTGGCCATGCTGCTGGCCGAACGCCAGCGCCTGCAGATCACGCCCCGCGGGCTGCACCCGAGCATCGAGGCGGTCATCGCGGTCATCAAGGCCCAGCTCGACGAGATCGATGGCCAGATGGTGGGCCACGTGCGCGAGCACTTTGGCGAGCTCGATGCGCTGCTGCAGTCGGCCCGCGGCATCGGCCCGGTGGCCAGCGCCACGCTCATTGCCGAGCTGCCCGAGCTCGGGCGGCTCAATCGGCGCGAAATCGCCGCGCTCGTGGGCATCGCCCCCATGGCCAACGACTCGGGCGCGAGCAAGGGGCGACGACGCATCCAGGGCGGGCGCTTCGACGTGCGCCGCGTGCTCTACATGGCCACACTCACCGCTTGCCGCGCCAACCCCGTCATCAAGGCTTTCTACGAGCGCCTCATCGCTGCGGGGAAGTTGCCCAAGGTGGCACTGGTGGCGTGCATGCGCAAGCTGCTGACCATGCTCAATGCCATGGTCAGATCCAACAAACCTTGGGACAGCTCGCTTCACAACTCGCCTCTCGGCGCTTGACAGAAAAGACGGTTACTCAGACCACCACGTTGACGAGGCGCCCCGGCACCACGACGACCTTGCGCGCGGGACGGCCCTCGCTGAACCTGGCGAACTCGGGTGAGGCCAGCGCCGCCGCCTCGATGGCGGCGCGGTCGGCGTCGGCCGGCACGGTGAGCGCGCCGCGCAGCTTGCCGTTGATCTGCAGCACGAGTTCGATCTCGTCGCGCTGCAGCGCCGCCTCGTCCACCTGCGGCCACGGCGCATCGAGCAGGTCGCCCAGCGCCCCCGCGTAGCCGAGCGACTGCCACAGCGCGTGCGTGATGTGCGGGGTCGCCGGGTACAGACAGCGCAGCAGGATGCCAAAACCCTCGATCAGCGCGACGCCCCCACCGGGCTCGTCGGTCGGGTCGAACGCCTCCAGCGCGTTGAGCATCTTCATGCAGCCCGACACCACGGTGTTGTACTGCAGGCGCTGGTAGTCGTAGTCCACCTGCTTGAGCAGCGTGTGGATCTCGCAGCGCAGCGCCCGCGCGCGCTTGCCGTACGCCACGTCCGCCAGCGACGACGCCCCCTGCGCGGACTGCGCCGCCGCGGCCCAGTCGGCCTGTGCCAATCGATACCCGAACGCCCAGACCCGGCGCAGGAAGCGGTGGCTGCCCTCCACGGCGGCGTCGTTCCACTCCAGCGTCGCCTCGGGCGGGGCGGTGAACATCGTGTACAGCCGCGCGGTGTCGGCCCCGTATTTTTCGATCAGGTCCTGCGGGTCGACGCCGTTGTTCTTGGACTTGGACATCGTGCCCACGCCCTCGTAGTCGATGGGCGTGCCTGCGGGCAGCACGCCATCGGCGCTGGGCACGTCGCGCTTGAGGCGCGCGCCGACGATCTTGCCCGACTCGTCCAGCACGTGCTCCACGTCGTGCGGCCAGAAATACTCCTTGGCCCCCTTGGCGGTGCGGCGGCTGTAGATGTGGTTGAGCACCATGCCCTGCGTGAGCAGGCGCTGGAACGGCTCGTCCACCTGCACCAGCCCGAGGTCGCGCATCACCTTGGTCCAAAAGCGCGCGTACAGCAGGTGCAGGATCGCGTGCTCGATGCCGCCGATGTACTGGTCCATCGGCATCCAGTGGCGCGTGCCCTCGCCGACCATCGCGTCCGGCAGGTGCGGGTCGCAGTAGCGCATGAAGTACCACGACGAGTCGACGAAGGTGTCCATCGTGTCGGTCTCGCGCCGCGCGGGCTTGCCGCAGCGCGGGCAGTCGACCTTCAGGAACGACTCGCACTTGGCCAGCGGGTTGCCGCTGCCGTCCGGCACCAGGTCCTCCGGCAGGACGACCGGCAAATCCTCGTACGGCACCGGCACCGGGCCGCAGTCGTCGCAGTGGATGATCGGGATCGGCGTGCCCCAGTAGCGCTGGCGGCTGATGCCCCAGTCGCGCAGGCGGTAGGTGATCTTTTTTTCGCCCAGGCCCTGCGCAGCCAGCAGCTCGGCCACCTTGTCCACCGCGGCCTGGTACGGCAGCCCATCGAGCACGCCCGAGTTCACGCAGCGCCCGCGCTGCTTGTCGGCGTACCACTCGGCCCAGGCGTCGGTGCTGAACGTCTCGCCTTCCACCGCGATCACCGGCTGGATGGGCAGGCCATACTTTTTGGCGAACGCGAAGTCGCGCTCGTCGTGCGCGGGCACCCCCATCACGGCGCCGTCGCCATACCCCATCAGCACGTAGTTGCCCACCCACACCGGCACCGCCGCGCCGGTGAGCGGGTGGCGCACGGTCAGGCCCGTGGGCATGCCTTCCTTTTCCTTGAGGGCCAGTTCGGCCTCCGTCGTGCCGCCGAGCTTGCAGCGCTCGATGAAGGCGGCCAGCGCCGGGTTGTCGCGCGCGGCGTGCTGCGCCAGCGGGTGCTCCGGCGCGACGGCGCAGAAAGTCACGCCCATGATGGTGTCGGCGCGCGTCGTGAAGACGTACAGCCGCCCGTCCTGGATCAGCTGTCCGTCGCTGCCGCGGATGTCGTGCGGAAAGGCAAAGCGCACGCCCTCGCTCTTGCCGATCCAGTTTTCCTGCATCAGGCGCACGCGCTCCGGCCAGCCGTGCAGGTAGTTGGGATCGTCCGGGTTGGCCACCGCGGAGAGCAGCTCCTCCGCGTACTTCGTGATGGCCAGGTAGTAGCCCGGGATCTCGCGCTTTTCCACCAGCGCGCCGGTACGCCAGCCGCGCCCGTCGATGACCTGCTCGTTGGCCAGCACCGTCTGGTCCACCGGGTCCCAGTTGACCACCTGCGTCTGCCGGTAGGCGATGCCCTTTTCCAGCATTTTCAGGAACAGCCACTGGTTCCACTTGTAGTACGCGGGCGAGCAGGTGGCGACTTCGCGCGACCAGTCGATGGCCAGCCCCATCGCCTGCATCTGCTTTTTCATGTAGGCGATGTTGTCGTACGTCCAGCGCGCGGGCGGCACGCCGTTTTTGATCGCGGCGTTTTCGGCCGGCAGGCCGAAGGCGTCCCAGCCCATCGGCATCAGCACGTTGTAGCCCTTCATGCGCAACTGGCGCGCCATCATGTCGTTGATGGTGTAGTTGCGCACGTGCCCCATGTGCAGCTTGCCGCTCGGATACGGCAGCATGGAGCAGGCGTAGAACTTCGGGCGGGACGCGTCTTCGGTGACGCGGTAGGCGTCGCGCGCGGCCCAGTGGGCCTGGGCGGCGGCTTCGACGTCGCGGGGCCGGTAAGTGTCTTGCATGGCGGCGATTGTACGCAGCCGCCCCGCGCGGCCGCCGGCGCGCCCACCCCGCCCGGGGGGACGCACCGCCGCCCGTCAGGCCAGCACTTCGGTCAGGAAGTCGTGCATCGCCCGCCACGAACGCGCATCAGCCCGCGCGCTGTAGACGGTGCCGAAGTCCGGGTCGTTGGCCTCCGGGTTCGTGAAGGCGTGCATCGTGCCGCCGTACGCGTGCAGCTGCCAGTCGGCGCCCGCGGCGCTCATTTCCTGTGCAAAGGCGAGCACCGCCTCCGGTTTGGCCATCGGGTCGTCCCAGCCGTGCAGCGCCAGCACCCT
Source organism: Tepidimonas taiwanensis (assembly GCF_020162115.1). NCBI lineage: Bacteria > Pseudomonadati > Pseudomonadota > Betaproteobacteria > Burkholderiales > Tepidimonas > Tepidimonas taiwanensis. The sequence goes on from NZ_CP083911.1 coordinate 2,480,969, forward strand.
GGCGTCGATGCGCCGCCCGGCCGTGTTGCCCGGCGGGGTGAACAGCCCATGAAAGCTCACCACCCCCTTGAGCGGCAACCCGCAGCGCGCCATGTCCAGCACGCTCAGGCCCCCGAAGCAAAAGCCGATCGCCGCCAGCCGCTGCGCGTCCACCTCGGGCTGCGCGGCCAGCGCCTGCAGCGCCGCGCCCAGCCGCGCCTGCAGCAACGCCCGGTCTTGCACGAGCGGCGTCATCAGCGCGGCGTTTTCCTCGCGCGTGCGGCCGCGGCGGCCCTTGCCGTAGACGTCCATCGCAAAGCCGACATAGCCGCGCTCGGCCAGCGCGCGCGCCTTACCGTCCTCGAACGCGCTGCGCCCGGCCCAGGCGTGGGCCACCGCCACGCCGGGCCGCGGGCCGGCGTGAGCGTCGTCCCACGCCAGCAGGCCTTCGAAGGTGACGCCGTCGTGGGTGTATTCGATGGTGCGGGTCTGGATACTCATGCGCTGCGCTCCCCTGAAGCCTCCGGGCCCCGTCGCCCGACGCGCGGTCATGGCAACCGCGCTCACCGCCCGCCCCTGGGGCCCGCTGCACAGGGCCGGCGCAGGCATTCTAGGCCAACGCGACCGTGCGCCGTCATCCAGCCGGCGACAGGCGGAAGCGCTGCACGTGCTCGGCCAGGTGGCGCGCCTGCTCCTGCATCGCCATCGCGGCGGCGGCCGTCTGCTCCACCAGCGCGGCGTTTTGCTGCGTCATGTGGTCCAGTTGCCCGAGCGCCTCGTTGATCTCACCGACGCCCTGCGCCTGCTCCTGGCTCGCGCGGGCGCTGTCGGCGATCCGCTCGCCCAGGCGCTGCACCTCGGCGATCATCGCGTCGATCAGCGTGCGCGCGTGGCCTACCTGGGCCGCGCCCTGCTGCACGTCGGCAACGCTGTGCTCGATGAGCGCGCGGATCTCACGCGCCGCCTCGGCGCTGCGCTGCGCCAGCGACCGCACCTCGCCCGCCACGACCGCAAAGCCCCGCCCCGCCTCGCCGGCGCGGGCTGCCTCCACCGCCGCGTTGAGCGCGAGGATATTGGTCTGAAACGCCAGACCGTCGATGACGGCGGTGATGGCGGCGATGCGATCGCTGCTGGCGCGGATCGCGTCCATCGTCGCCACCACGTGCGCCACGGCAGTGCCGGTGTCCTGCGCGTGCCGGCCCAGCGTCTGCGCCTGCTCGCTGGCGCGCTGGGCGGCGTCGGCCGCCTCGCGAATGCGCCCGGTCAGCTCCTCCATGCTCGCCGCGGTTTCCTGCAGACGGCTCGCGGTCTGCTCGGTGCGGTTGGAGAGGTCCTGGTTGCCGTGCGCGATCTCTTCCGTCGCGGTCTGCAGCTGGGCGCTGGCGTGGCGCACCTCGGCGACCAGCGCCGCCAGCTGCGTGCGCATCGATTCGAGCGCCCGCGTCATCTCCCCGAACTCGTCACCGCGGCGGGTGTCGAGCGCGTGCGTCAGGTCACCCCCTGCGAGCGTGTTGGCAAACGCCACCGTGCGTTGCAGCGGCTGGCGGATGTGGCGGATCAGGAACGCCGCGCCGACCACGATGCCCAGCACCAGCAGCCCCATCGCCGTCGAGCCGAAAATCATGTTGTGGCGCCGCCGCGCTTCGAAGTAGACCTGCGCGGCCTCGAGCTCGGCGCGCTGGTGGTCGGCCAGTTGCCGCAACGCCGCCAGATAGGCGGGGATGCGCGCGTTGTAGCGCGTCTCGAGCACCTGCATCGCCGCGGCTTCGTCACCGGCGTCGCGCAGCCGCTGCGCCTCTTGGAGCGCCTGCTCGACCTCGCGGCGCACCGTCATGATCGTATCGAGCAGTTCACGCTCGCGCCCGTCGGTGGCGTGTCCGACGATGCGCGACTCCAGCTCGGCCATGCGCCGACGCGCCTCGGTCATCGGCGCCAGGTACAGCGCCTCCAGCAGCGGGTGGCGGGCAATGAACAGCGCCTGTACCCGGCTGAGGTCCGTCTCCACCATCCCCGCCCAGAGCGACGCGGCAAACAGCTGCTCCGTGCGCTCGCGGATCGTCGCCTCTGACGCCCGGCTCGTGCGCGCCGACTGCGTGGACACCGTGACCACGACGGCCACGATCGCCAACACCAACGTCCCCACTCCGACCCACAGTTTGGTCGCCAACCGCCAATCCCGCATACGCTGCCTCGCTGTCGCTTGCCGGCCACCATGCGCTAACGGGCGGCCGGGCGCTGCACTCTAGCGCACCGCGCGGCTGGCGATTCTAGGGGTTTTCACTGAACGAACGTTCGTTCGTTTTTAGGCCCAGCACATCGAACATGTCGAACAGCCCCCGGGACTGGGTGGCGAGGAAGCGCACCGCCCGCAGGCTGCCCTGCGCGTAGGTCGCGCGGCTGCTGGACTTGTGGGTGATCTCGATGCGCTCGCCGCTGCCGAGGAACATCACCGTGTGGTCGCCCACCACGTCGCCGCCGCGCACGGTGGCAAAGCCGATCGCGCCGGCCGGGCGCTCGCCCGTGTGGCCGACGCGCTCGTACACCGCACAGTCCTTCAGGTCCCGCCCCTGCGCGGCGGCGATGACCTCGCCCATCTTGAGCGCCGTGCCACTCGGGGCGTCGACCTTGTGGCGGTGGTGCGCCTCGACGATCTCGATGTCGTAGCCGACGGCCAGCGCCCGCGCAGCCATCTCCAGGAGTTTGAGCGTGACGTTGACGCCCACGCTCATGTTGGGTGCCATCACGATCGGAATGTCGCGCGCGGCGGCCGCGATTTCGGCCTTTTGCGCGTCGTCGAACCCGGTGGTGCCGATGACCAGCGCGGTGCCGTGGCGCCGGCATGCGGCCAGGTGGGCCATCGTCCCCTCGGGGCGGGTGAAGTCGATCAGAAAGTCGCTGACAGCCAGCGCCGCGTCCAGGTCCGCGCCGATCGCCACGCCGGCCGGCTGGCCAAGGAACGCGGCCGCGTCCTGGCCGAGCGCGGGGCTGTCGGGCCGGTCGAGCGCGGCCGACAGAACACAGTCGTCGGCGGCTTGCACGGCTTCGATGAGCATGCGGCCCATGCGGCCGCTGGCGCCGGCGATGGCGACACGATAGGGGGGTTGGGCGGTCATGACGACGGTCGAAACAGGAGGGGGGCCACGGCCGACGGCCGGTCAGCGGGGTTCGAGCGGCGGATAGGACCGCGCCGTGGACGCCGCCGCCGCGTCCGGGGCCGCCTCGGGGGACGGGGGCGTGGCCGGGGCGGACGTGCCCTTGGCCTCGAATGCGCGCAGCTGTTCCTCGCTCGCCTCCAGCGCCGGTGCCTGGCCGGCGGGACGGCGCGCAGCAAGCGAGGCGACGAACTCCTCCTCGGTCGGCAGCTCGTCGGCCTGCACGCGCGCCAGCCGGTCACCGTCGAAGAACACCGTCACCACGCGGCGCTGCGGCGGCTGGCCCTGGCGCTGCAGCGTGAAGACGTAGTCCCAGCGGTTGGCGTGGAAGACGCTGGCCACCAGCGGCGTGCCGAGGATCGCCTGCACCTGCTCGCGCGTCATGCCGGGCTGCAGCGCCTGCACCTGCTCGCGCACCACGACGTTGCCCTGCAGGATGTCCATGCGGTACGGCGTGATCACGCCGCCGAGGCTGGCCAGCCGCGCCGTCGCGCCGTCGAGCGAGGCACAGCCCGCCAGCAGCGCCCCGGCGAGGGGCACCGTCCACGCGTACCGGCGGGCAACGAGGGAGGTGAGCAGGCGGGCGGCAACGTTCATGGCGGGCGAAAAATAAACGCGCAAAGACACAGAATCTGGCGCGAGGTTATATCATCGGCCCATTGTAGTGGCGCACGCCCCACGGCGTGGCCCCAACCCCATAGCGCAGCCCTCATGACCGGCATCGAAGAACTCAAGAGCACGGGGCTCAAGGCCACGTTGCCGCGACTCAAGATCCTGGAGATCTTCCAGTCTGGCCGTCAGCGCCACATGACGGCCGAGGATGTCTTCAAGGTGCTGCTGGAAGAGCAGTCCGACATCGGGCTGGCGACCGTCTACCGGGTGCTGACGCAGTTCGAGCAGGCCGGCATCCTGGTGCGCAGCAATTTCGAGTCTGGCAAGGCGGTCTACGAGCTCAACGAGGGCCAGCACCACGACCACCTGGTGTGCCTGGACTGCGGTCGGGTGGAAGAGTTTTACGACGCCGAAATCGAACGCCGCCAGCAGGCAATCGCCCAAGAGCGCGGCTTCCAACTGCAAGAGCATGCCTTGTCACTGTATGCGCACTGCATACGCGAGGACTGCCCGCACCGCACCAAGCCGCGCCGCCCCTGAGCGGAAAAGACCCCGCAAAGGGCTCGGGGCGCAAGCTCAGTCGTCACGCAGCATCGCGGCGCGCTGGCGCTGCACGAACTCCTGATAGGTGTCGATGCCGCGCAGTTGCAGGATGGTGTTGCGCACCGCCGCTTCCACCAGCACCGCGATGTTGCGCCCCGCCACCACCGGGATGACCGCCTTGCGGATCGCCACGCCCAGCACGTCCTGAAACAGCGGCTCGCTGGGCAGCCGCTCGTATTCGCGGTCCAGCGTCGCCTGCCGCACCAGGTGCACGATCAGGCGCAGCCGCATCTTGCGCCGCACCGCCGTCTCGCCAAAGATCGCCTTGATGTCGAGCAGGCCGATGCCACGCACCTCCAGCAGGTTTTGCAGCAGCTCCGGGCAGCGCCCCTCGATCGCGGTTTGGCTCACGCGGTACAGGTCGACCGCGTCGTCCGCCACCAGGCCGTGCCCGCGCGTGATGAGCTCCAACCCCAGCTCGCTCTTGCCCAACCCCGACTCGCCGGTGATCAACACCCCCAGCCCGAGGATGTCCATGAACACCCCGTGCAGCGTGGTGCGCTCGGCAAAGTGGCGCGACAGGTACGCGCGCAGGACGTCGATGACGAAGGCCGCGGACGCCGCCGTGGCAAAGAGCGGGATGTGCGCGCGTTCGCACATCGCCACCAGCTCCGCCGGCGGGAGCTGATCGTCGGCCACGACCAGCAGCGGCGGCTCCAGCGTAACGATGCGCGCCACGCGCCGGCGGCAATCCTCCTCGGTGGCGTTTTGCAGGTACGCCACCTCGCGCGCGCCCAGCACCTGGGCCCGGTAGGGGTGTATGTGGTTCAGGTAGCCGACCAGATCGGCGCCGGAGCGCGCCTCGGACACCGCCTTGTCGTCGAAGCGCCGCTCGGACGCCGTCTGCCCCGCGACCCACTGCCACTTCAGGGTTTCGCGGTGGTGCTCGAACAGGGCGTCGGCACTGACGGCGCGGGGCTTCATCGGCGTGCGATCCCGCGGGGCAGGGGCGGCGACCGCCGGCGCGTCAGGCGGCGGCGTGCGCCGACTGCCAGCTCGCGATCAGGCCGTGCAGCGTGGCGGCGTTGTCGGCGCTGCGCAGCTTCTCGCGCAGCGCGGCGTCGCTGAGCAGTTCGGCGATTTCGGACAGGATTTCCAAGTGCTTCTGCGTCGCCGCCTCCGGCACCAGCAGGAAGATCAGCAGGTTGACCGGCTGCTCGTCCGGCGCGTCGAACCCGATCGGCTGCGCGAGCTGGAACACCGCCGCCATCGGCTGCTTGAGGCCCTTGATGCGCCCGTGCGGAATCGCCACGCCGTGCCCCAGGCCGGTGGAGCCCAGGCGCTCGCGCGCAAACAGGCTGTCGGTGACGAGCGCCCGGTTGAGCCCGTGCAGGGATTCGAACAGCAGCCCCGCTTCCTCGAACGCGCGTTTCTTGCTCGTGGCGTCGACGGCCACCAACACGTGCTCGGGCGGCAGGATCGCAGAGAGTCGGTTCATCGCTGTGCCTTGGAACGAGGGGTGCATTATGCCGCCAAGCCTGCGGCGATGTCATCGCCCGGAAACAACAAACCGCTTGCGGAGCAAGCGGTTTGTTGCACTGCAGCAACGCTGCTCAGACAACCTCTTTCTTCATCGGCAGGTGGTGGTGCTCCTGGACCTTGTCCTTGTAGCGCAGCACCTGGCGGTCGAGCTTGTCGGCCAGCTCGTCCACCGCGGCGTACAGATCGGCGTGGGTGCTCTCGGCGTAGATGTCCTTGCCCTTGACGTGGATGTTGCACTCGGCCTTCTGGCGGTGATCCTTGTCCTTGATCTTGTCCACGGTGAGCAGCACGCGGATGTCCACCACCTGATCGAAGTGGCGCGAGATGCGTTCCAGCTTGCTGGTCACGTAGTTGCGCAGGGCGGGGGTCACCTCGAGGTGGTGTCCACTGATGGTCAGGTTCATGAAGAGCCTCCTTTCGCTCCGGGATGGTGCCCGGCCGCCGACGGCCGGACGGCGCGGTGACGGTCCGTCACCCGCTCGCCCCTACTATGCCCGTTTGACGGCGGTGTGACAAGCACCCCGAGGGCCGACCCTGACGTCCCCACACCCGACACCCCCCATATCGGCGGCTCGCTCGCCATTTTTTCAATGGATCGGGGCGTGGGTGTAAGCCCACGGCGTTTCGCACGACCAAGCCACACACAGCGCTGGCAAAGCGCGCCTGCCGCTGCGACGTCGTTACCCCTTCCTGGAGATTGCCGATGAACGCCCCCATTGCCCGACTGGCGCTGGAACCCCAAACCCTGGCCTCGACCATCGGCGTGGCCCACGACGTGCTGGCCGCCGCGCAAGCGCGGCTGGGCTTCGTGCCCCACATGTACACCCACATGGCCAATGCGCCCGGGCTGTTGCACACCTACACCACCGGCTACGAGCACTTCCGACAGGCGAGCGGCTTCACCCCCGCCGAGCAGGAGGTCGTGTTTCTGACCATCAGCCGCTTTCACCGCTGCACCTACTGCATGGCGGCGCACAGCATGATCGCCGACAAGGTCTCCAAGGTGCCCGCCCCCGTGCTGCAGGCGCTACGTGATGGCACGGCCATTCCCGACGCCAAGCTCGCCGCCTTGTCCGCCTTTACCCACGCGATGGTGGAAAGCCGCGGAGCCCCCACGCCCGAGCAGGTGCAGGCGTTTCGCGCGGCCGGCTACGGCGACCAACAGGTGCTCGAGATCATCCTCGCCATTGCGGTCAAGACGCTGAGCAACTTCAGTAACCACGTGCTGCACACCCCGGTGGACCCGGCTTTCCAGCCATACGCCTGGCAGGCTTGATGTCGCGACACGCGTCGGGTGTGTGTAAGAACCCCGACGCTCGCGCGACCAACGATCGTCACGTCGCCTCGACGGCCCCAGCGACGCTGACACCTCCTCCAGCTGGGGCCAGTATCCGCACAGGAGTCACATCATGAATCAGCATCTGTCCGCTGCCGCCCTCACGCTCGCGCTGGGGGCTGCCCTGGCCACCGCCGCCACGACCGCCTCGGCCCAATCCTCGGGGCAGGACATGGGGATGGGTGGCAAAGAAAAATGCTATGGCGTCGCCCTCAAGGGCAAGAACGACTGCGCCGCCGGGCCAGGCACCACCTGCGCCGGAACGTCGAAGAAGGACTATCAGGGCAACGCCTGGAAGTTCGTTCCCGCGGGCACGTGCGAAAAGACCCCGTCACCCACGTCGCCCACGGGCTTCGGCCAGCTCAAGGAATTCAAGGAAAAAGCGTAAGCCGATGGCGCCGAGGCCCGCGACACCCGTCGCCGGGCCGACGCGCCATCCCCCACAACGTCCCCCCCGTGGAGTGCGCCGATGCCGCCTGCCCCCGCCGCCACGCCAAACGACCGCCTGCCCGCGCGCGGCGGGCTCGGGCTCAAGCCGGCGTACTTCCCCACCATCCTCGAGCAAGGCCCGGACGTGGGCTTCTTCGAGGTGCACGCGGAGAACTATTTCGTCGCGGGCGGCCCGATGCACCATTTCCTCGGCCGCATCCGCGAGCGCTACGCCCTGTCCCTCCACGGGGTGGGGTTGTCCATCGGCGGCGAGGGGCCGCTGGATCGTGCGCATCTGGCGGCGCTCCAGCGTTTGCTGGATCGTTACCAGCCGCAGGCGTTTTCCGAACATCTGGCCTGGTCCAGCCACGGCGGGCATTTTTTCAACGACCTGCTGCCGCTTCCCTATACCAACGCCACCTTGCAGCGCGTGTGCGCGCACATCGACCAAGTGCAGCACACACTGGGCCGTCGCCTGCTGCTGGAAAACCCCTCGACCTATGTCGAGTTCGCCGCGTCCACCTGGGACGAGGCGGACTTCATCACCGAAGTGGTGCGCCGCACCGACTGCGGGCTGCTACTCGACGTCAACAACGCGTACGTGAGCTGCACCAACCACGGCCGTGACGCGCACGCGTATCTGGCGCGGCTGCCGCTGCACGCGGTGGGCGAAATCCACCTCGCCGGCTTTGCCGAGGACGTGGACGCGGCGGGCGCGCGGCTGCTGATCGACACCCACGGTGCCCCCGTGGACGATGCCGTGTGGGCCTTGTACCGGTACGCCCTGCGCCACACCGGCCCGGTGGCCACGCTGATCGAGCGCGACCAGCACCTGCCCGCCTTCGCGGTGCTGCTGGCCGAGGCGCATGCCGCCGATGCGTGGCTGGCCGAGGCGGCCGCGCAGGCACCGATGCGCGCGGAGGTGGTGTGATGCTCGCCTGGACGCACGCGCTGCTCGACCCTTCGGTGCCACCGCCGCCCGGCCTGGTCGCGTGGAACGGCTCGGACGTGACGCCGCGCTTTGCGGTGTACCGCAACAACGTCGTGGTCTCGCTCATCGACGCGTTGGCCGACACCTACCCGGTGGTGGCGCAGCTGGTCGGCGAGGCCTTCTTTCGCGCAATGGCGCGCGAATACGTGTGCGCACACCCACCCACCACGCCGGTGCTGGCGCACTACGGGGGCGATTTCGCCGCGTTCATCGAGGGCTTCCCGCCGGCGGCCCCGGTGCCGTACCTGGCGGACGTGGCCCGCGTGGAGTGGGCCAACCTGCAGGCGCTGCACGCCCCGGATGCGCCGGTGCTGACCGCAGCCGCCTTGCAAGCGGCGCTCGCCGACCCCGAGCGGTTGCCCGCGCTGCGCCTCCATTTACATCCCTCGCTGCACGCGTTGCGGTTGCGCCACGCCGCCGTGTCGATCTGGGCCGCGCACCACGGACACGGCGCACTGGAGACGATCGACCCCACGCGCGCGGAATGCGCCGTGGTCGTGCGCACCGACCTCGTGGTGCAAGTGATCCCCGTGGATGAGGCCGCCCTGGCCGTGCTCGACGACATCGCCGCGGGTTGGCCCCTCGGGGCGGTGTTGGAGCGCCTGACGGCGCGCGCCGCGCCGCTCGATCTGGGCCCATGGCTGGGCCGGCTGCTGCAGGTCCACGCCCTGAGCGCGCTGAGCCTCACCCCCACCAATACCGATTCAACCGAGGAGACGCGATCATGAACCCCTGCCCCGCCTGGACCCAGTGGCCGCGCCGCGTCATCGCCGGGTTCGAACGCATTCCGCACAGCGCCATCGCGCTGCTGGCGCGGTTTTCGATCGCGGCCGTGTTTTGGAAATCGGGCCAGACCAAGATCGAAGGGCTGGCCATCGACCTCATCGATGGGCAGTGGCAGCTCGGTTGGCCCCGTCTGTCCGACAGTGCGGTGGAGCTGTTTCGCAGCGAGTACCGGCTGCCCCTGCTGCCGCCGGAGCTGGCGGCCTACCTGGCGGCCTTTGCCGAACACCTGTTCCCGTTGCTGCTGTTGATCGGGCTGGCCACGCGGTTTTCCGCCCTGGCGCTGCTCGGGATGACCGCGGTGATCCAGTTTCTCGTCTACCCCGGTGCCTACCCGACGCACGGCACCTGGGCGGCGGTGTTGCTGTACCTGATGGTGCACGGGCCGGGGACGGTCTCGATCGATCACCTGATCGCGCGCCGCTGCCGTCACGGTTGAGCCAGCCCACGCTAGCGCAGTGCTTCGATCACACCGCCGTGCGGTGGACGAACGCGCCCCTGCCAAACAACACCCCTGCACGTGCAAGCTGCTGACGGCGCTCGACGCCATCGCCAAGCGCAGCACCCGATGGAACCCCGCGCTTCATCACACCGGACCGCGCAGACGGCTGTTCAACGTGGGGCCGACGGCGTCTCCCCACCCGTCGCGGCGGCGGCGCGCTCATCCTGCCCTTGCGCATAGGCGCGCGCGATGCGGCGCAGCGCGCCCATCTGGTCGCGAAAATTGCGGCAACCCGCACACATCATCACGTGAAAACGCAGCGGCAGGGTTTCCCCCAGCGCCAGCTCGCGCTCGAGCGCTTCGGACATCAGGCGCGTGGCCTCCACGCAGTTGAGCATGGGCTTCATCGGGGGTCTCCCGCAAACCAGTGGTTTTCCAGGCATTCGCGCAGGCGCAGCCGGGCGCGGTGCAGCATGACGTGGAGGTTGCTGACGGTCAGGCCCACGCTGGCACAGATCTCCGGCGTTTCCAGCTCCAGAAATTCGCGCATCATGAACACGCGCGCCTGCTTGGGCGGCAGGTGCGCAAGGCACGCGTCGAACACCCGCCAGAACTGTGCGTCGTGCAACGCCCCTTCCGGATCGGCCCAGTGCTGAGGGCGCTCGTCGGCCTCCCAATAACCACGCCGGTCGAACAGCTCGTGCAGATCCTCATCGTCTTCGTCCGCGAAAGCCAGGCTGCCCACGTTGACGCTGCGCTGGCGCCGCCGCAGCTCGTCGGCGATCTTGTTTTTGAGAATCGCAAACACCCAGGTCTTGAACGCGGCGCGCCCGGCAAAGGAACCCGCGTTTTGCATCGCCCCGATCAGGGCTTCCTGCACCGCGTCTTCGGCGGCGTGGGCGTCGGACAACTGCAAGGTCGCAAAGTGCAGCATCTGCCGCCGCAGTTCGTCCAGAAATGCACCTTCGAAAGGCACCGACGGCTTTTCAGGAATCATTGAGCTGCCCGCATCTTGCCGCATTTGCCCGATCACCGCGACACCAGCTCGGACACCGGCAGCGCCGCGACGATAGTGTGCACGGTTTGCGCGATCAACGCCTCATCCACCTCCGGCACGAGTTGTGCGGGTGCGCCCTGGCGGCCCGTGGGCACGGCCCGTAGACCAGCGGGGTCCGGCTGCAGTTCGAATTCGCCCGTGCAGTTGCGGCAATACAGGTGCTCGCCCGCCTGGTGGTGGCGGCGCAGCACCAGCGTGGGACCGCACATCGGGCAGTTCTGCAGCGGTATGCCCTCATCGCTGTGCCCGATCACGTGATCGAGCGTCGCGGCGTCCAGGCTGAGCAAGGCGTCGGCCGCGGACGCATCGAACTGGCGCTCCCGCATCATCCGCACCTGCGCCAACGCCTCGTCGCGCGGCATGTCGGCGCGGTAAGGGCGGTGGCTGGTCATGGCATCGAAGGCGTCGCACACGCCGACGATGCGGGCATCGAGCGGGATGTCATCGCCGCTTGTATGTTTCATACCAGACCAGTGCGGTAGAGTTTGACTGCCGACGAGGCGGCCAGACCGGCCCGTGCAGTTTGGTATCCGCTGGGGTGATCGAGCCCGTGTCTGAGTACAGAGCGCACGGCCGCCGTGCTGGTCTTCCTCAAGCCCGAACGGTTACGCGCGCTGGCCTGTCCGAGCGCGCATGCACAAGCAAGGGATCCGAAGACCATGTCTGCTTCCTCTGTGGTGGTGGGCATCGACGTGGCCAAAGCGCATGTCGATGTCTGTGTGCTGGGCGCCCAGTTCAAGGCCCAGCGGTTTGACAACCAGGCCGAGGGCCACTCGGCCTTGACGGCGGCCCTGAAGCCGCTGGGGGTGGCGCTGGTGGTGATGGAGGCCACTGGCGGGTATGAAACGGAGCTGGCCTGCGCGCTGCAGGCGGCCGGCTTGCCGGTGGCGGTGGTCAACCCGCGCCAGGCGCGTGACTTCGCCAAATCGATGGGCCGCCTGGCCAAGACCGACGCCATCGATGCGCGCGTGCTGGCCGAGTACGCGGCGGTGCTGCTGCGCCGCGAGGACCTCACGCGCTTGCTGCGCCCGCTGCCCGATGCGCAGCAGCAGTGGCTCGCCGCGCTGGTCACACGCCGTCGGCAGCTGCTGGCCATGCTGCTGGCCGAACGCCAGCGCCTGCAGATCACGCCCCGCGGGCTGCACCCGAGCATCGAGGCGGTCATCGCGGTCATCAAGGCCCAGCTCGACGAGATCGATGGCCAGATGGTGGGCCACGTGCGCGAGCACTTTGGCGAGCTCGATGCGCTGCTGCAGTCGGCCCGCGGCATCGGCCCGGTGGCCAGCGCCACGCTCATTGCCGAGCTGCCCGAGCTCGGGCGGCTCAATCGGCGCGAAATCGCCGCGCTCGTGGGCATCGCCCCCATGGCCAACGACTCGGGCGCGAGCAAGGGGCGACGACGCATCCAGGGCGGGCGCTTCGACGTGCGCCGCGTGCTCTACATGGCCACACTCACCGCTTGCCGCGCCAACCCCGTCATCAAGGCTTTCTACGAGCGCCTCATCGCTGCGGGGAAGTTGCCCAAGGTGGCACTGGTGGCGTGCATGCGCAAGCTGCTGACCATGCTCAATGCCATGGTCAGATCCAACAAACCTTGGGACAGCTCGCTTCACAACTCGCCTCTCGGCGCTTGACAGAAAAGACGGTTACTCAGACCGCGCGGATAGCCCCGCCCGTCCGGGCGCTCGTGGTGCAGCCCCACGGCGTTGCGCACCACGGTGGCGAGCGGGTGTCCGGCCAACATGCGCACCCCCATCGTCGGGTGCGTCTGGATTACCGCGTATTCGTCGGCGCTCAGGGTGCCGGCCTTGCGCAGGATCGCGTCGGGCACGGCCACCTTGCCCAGGTCGTGCAAAAAGCCGCCGAGGCTGATGCGCGCCACGTCGGCGGGCGGCAGCCCCATCGCTTGGGCGACGAGCCACGCGTAGCGCGACACCCGCCACAAGTGGCCACCGGTGTAGGGGTCGCGCGCCTCCACCACCCAGGCCATCGTCAGCAGACTGGCCAGCAGCGATTCGGCCGCCGTGCGGCGCGATGCGCCTTCGCGGCCGGCGGGATCTGCCCGGCTTTCCCCGCCCCACCACTTCGTCACCCAGCTCATCGGGCCGCCTCCTCTGTGTCGGTCTCCAAGGTGCCGCCCGAAAAGCGGGCGATGAAACGACGATCGATCGCATCCTTCCAGCGCCAGACCCAGGCACCTTCCGCGCTGAACGGCCCCCACGAGGCGATGGCGTAGCGACGCCCACAGGCCAGTAGGTACAGCGAATACCGGCGCGGCCGGTAGACCGCCAGGGCTGCGCTGCGCGGCGGGGCCAGCAGATTGTGCGCCAGAACGGGGCCGGCGTGCACCGCATGTACGCCCGAGCGCGCCATCGGCACGTCCACCCGGCAACACACGTCACCGGCCGCATAGACGTCGGGATGCGACACGCTGCGGTGATGGGCGTCCACCGCGACGAAGCCGGCTTCGTCGCAGCGCAGCCCCGCATCCGCCAACCACGCGGGGGGTCGCGCCCCGGTGGCCGCAAGCACCACGTCGGCGTGCACCACCTGGCCGTCTTCCAGCATCACCCCGCGTTCGTCGCCCACGGCGCGTTGTGTCAGTATCGCGATATCCGCGCGCTGCAGTTGCCGCACGGCCCGCCGCCGCACCCCGGCGGCGTGGCCCGGCAATACGCCCGCGGGTCCGGCCACCAGCATGACCTCGGCCTCGGGCGCGTGGCGGCGCAGGGCGTGCCGGGCCGCCAGCGCCAGCTCGAACCCCGCTGCACCGCCCCCGACGACGCACAGCCGGAACCCCGGTTGCGCACCGGCCTGTGCCAGCAAGCGCGGCCAGGCGGCGATGAAGCGATCCAGCGGCTTGATCGGCAGCAAGCGCGGCCCGGTGGCCTGCAGCCAGCGAACGTCCGTTTCGCTGCCCACGTCGAGCGAAAGACGCTCGTACGCCAATGTCTGCCCGTCCGAGAGGTGCACGCGGCGTTGATTCGCGTCCAGTGCCACGACATGGGCGACCACTGTACCCCTGTCGTGCCCCGATTGCATGTTCAGCCCCTCGATCGACGAAAAAACCACACCACCGTCTTCTGCTCGTCCCACTCCGTCGCGTCGGATAGGGTATTTCTTACAGGGGCTGCGGCACAATGTCCGTAAGAACGACCCCGCGTTGGGCGACTCAGGCGCACGTCCCAGCCAACGTTTGGAGCCCATTCCATGCAAGCACCCCGCATCGGCATCATCGGTGGCAGCGGCCTCTACCAGATGGAGGGGCTGAAAACCCCAGGAACACCACCTCGACACCCCTTACGGCGCACCGTCGGATGCCATCGTCACCGGCACGGTGCACGGCGTGCCCGTGGCGTTTCTGGCCCGCCACGGCCGTGGCGCACGTTTCGATGGCGCAGCCCGTCTGCCCGGTACTGGCGGACGTGCTGGCCCAAGCCGTGGCCGCCGTGCCGGCCGAGGGCACCGCACGACTGCACCGCGGAGGGGTCTATGTCTGCATCGAAGGGCCGCAGTTTTCCAGTCTGGCGGAATCGCATGGGTACCGCAGCCTGGGGGCCAGCGTCATCGGCATGACCAACATGCCCGAAGCCAAGCTGGCGCGCGAGGCACAAATCGCCTACGCCACGCTGGCCATGGTCACCGACTATGACTGCTGGCACCCGCGCGAAGCACACGTCAACGCGGAGATGGCCATCGGCAACCTGATGAAAAACGCCACCCGCGCGCAACGCATCGCCGCGCACGCCATCGCGCTGGTGGACCGCTTGCAGCCCCTATCGGCGGCACATGACGCGTTGCGCCAGGCGTTGGTTACACCGCTCGATGCGATGGCACCGGCCGTGCGCGAGCGCATATCCGTGTTGTTGCGCTGATGACCCCCGATCGCGGGGATCGATGGCCCCCATTCCGCAGGCACTCGCATGGCGCTGGAAACGCTGATCGCATCGAGCTTCGAACCCCCACTGGGCAATGAACCACGACGTCGCGCGCTGGTGCTGATGGGCGGCGGCGCACGCACGGCGTACCAGGTGGGCGTGCTGCGCGCGCTGGCCCGTCTGCTGGGCGAGCGCGCGTTTCCGTTCCAGATCGTGCTGGGCACCTCGGCCGGTGCACTCAACGCGGCGTACCTGGCCAGCCACGCGCGCGACGGCACGGCGGCCTTCGACCGGCTGGCGGCGTTTTGGTCGCACCTGCGCTCGGACCAGGTGTATCGCCTCGCGGCGTGGCGGCTCGGGCCGCCCAACCTGCTGACCGCGGGGCTGACGCTGATGTGGCAGGTGCGGCGTCACCGCGCCCTGCTCGACGCGATGCCGCTCGTGGACACGCTGCACCGCCATTTGGACTTGGGGCGCATCGATGCCGCGTTGCAGGCCGGCGTGCTCGACGCGGTGGGCGTGACGGCGTCCAGCTATACGAGCGGCGAGCACTGGACGTTTTTCCAGACGCACGACGCGCGACTCGCGCCGTGGCGACGCCCGGGCCGCCGCGCCGAGGTGCAACCCCTCAGCATCGAACACCTGATGGCGTCGGCGGCGATCCCGTTTCTCTTTCCGGCGGTGCCGCTGTGGGTGGACGGGCACAAGGAATATTTTGGCGACGGCTCGATGCGCCAGCTCTCGCCGCTGTCGGGCGCGATCCACCTGGGCGCGCGGCAGATCCTCGTGATCGGCGTGGGCCAGCCGCAACGCGCCGGGCTGACCGCGCGCAGTGGCGGGCCGGAGGAACCCAGCGCCGGCACCATTGCCGGGCACGCGCTCGCCAGCGTCTTCCACGACACCTTGCAGGCCGACGTGGAGCAGGCGCAACGCGTCAGCCGCACGCTGGCGCAGCTGCCGCCGGCCGTGGCCGCGCTGCTGCCGTACCGCCCCGTGCAGGTGCTGGCGCTGCAGCCCAGCGCGTCGCTGGACGAGCTGGCCCTCAAACACGTGTCCGAACTGCCGGCTGCGACGCGCGATACGCTGGCGGGACTGGGTGCGTTGGAAACGCGCCGGCGCGGCACGAGCAGCGCCGCGGCCCTGGCCAGCTACCTGCTGTTCGAGCCGGGCTTCGTGCACGCGCTGATCCGGCTCGGCGAAGCGGACGCGATGCAGCGCGCGGCGGAGCTGCGCGCATTCTTCGACGACGACGGCGCCGATGCCGGGACGCGCGCGGATGCCCACTCGGTGCGATAATCAACGACGTTTCCATTCTTGGAGATCCCACCGTGGACAGCAGCCCTAGTCGCGTGCTTTCGGTGCCGGATCGCCGCGTCTGAGGCGCTGCCCCTTCCCCGCCATTGGGGTACCGGCGTCGGGTCCGGCGGCCGGCGGTCGAAAGCACCCCCGATCACCGTCGCCCCACCCCCGTCAGCCGGAAGCGCCCCATGCTCAACGTCTTCACGCTCGTCAACGGCCGCCTGTTCCAGGAAGAAATCGACTCCCTGGAAGACCTCGCCCGCTTCAAGCCCATCTGGGTCGACATGGAGGACCCCACGCCCGAGGAGCGGCGCTGGGTGCGCCAGCACTTCGGCCTGTCGATCCCGGAAGACGCGATGGACGACGACATCGAGGAGTCGGCGCGCTTCTTCGAGGAGGACAATGGCGAGCTGCACGTGCGCTCGGACTTCCTGATCGCCGACGAGGACGACCCGCGGCACGTGCGCGTGGCCTTCATCCTCAACGACCGCAACGCCGAGCTGCGCAGCCACGGGGTGCTGTTCTCGATCCACGACGAGGACGTGCCGGTCTTTCGCCTGCTGCGCCTGCGCGCGCGCCGCATGCCGGGGCTGATCGACGATGCCAAGGACGTGCTGCTCAGCCTCTACGACGCCGACGCCGAATACTGTGCCGACACCATCGAAGAGATTTACGAGGACCTCGAGCGCATCAGCGCCAAGGTGCTGTCGGGCCACGTGACCGACGACATCGCGGGCGAGGTGCTGGCGGCGATCGCGCGACACGAGGACATGTCGGGCCGCATCCGGCGCAACATGATGGACACGCGCCGCGCGGTGAGCTTCCTGATGCGCTCGCGCATGCTCAGTGCCGAGCAGTTCGAGGACGCGCGCCAGATCCTGCGCGATCTCGACTCGCTCGACAGCCACACGGCGTTTCTGTTCGAGAAGATCAACTTCCTGATGGACGCCACGATCGGCTTCATCAACATCAACCAGAACAAGATCATCAAGATCTTCTCGGTGGCGTCGGTGGCGCTGCTGCCGCCGACGCTGATCGCGAGCATCTACGGCATGAACTTCGAATACATGCCGGAGCTGTCGCAGAAATGGGGCTACCCCGCCGCGCTGCTGCTGATGGTGGCCAGCGCCGTGGGGCCGATGCTGTACTTCCGCAAGCGCGGCTGGCTCAAATAACGGCCTGCCGGAAAGGAGCGTGTCGCGTCGGCGGGCAACGGGGCGCGGGCGGGTCGGCGCGCACCCGGGCAGCCCCAAGCGGGCCCGTCACGGCGCGAGCGTCTGGCGCACCGCGTGCTCCCACTGCGCCAGGCGTGCCTCGGCCTGGTCGCGCGGCAGCGTCGGGTAAAACGTGCGCGCCGCGCGCCAGCGCTGGCGCAGCTCGTCGAGCCCGCGGTACACGCCGACCTGCAACCCCGCCAGGTACGCTGCCCCCAGCGCCGTGGTCTCCGTCACCACCGGGCGCACGACGGGGATGCCCAGCAGGTCGGCCTGCATTTGCATCAGCAGGTCGTTGACGCTGGCGCCGCCGTCCACGCGCAGCTCGGCCACCGGCACCCCGCCGCCCGCCTGCGCGTCGCGGTTCATCGCCTGCAGCAGCGCCGCGCTCTGGAACGCGATGCTCTCCAGCGCCGCGCGCGCGATGTGCGCCACCGTCGTGCCGCGCGCCAGGCCCACGATGGTGCCGCGCGCGTGCGGCGCCCAGTACGGCGCACCCAGCCCGGTGAAGGCCGGCACCACGACCACGCCGCCCGCATCCGGGACGCTGGCGGCCAGCGCCTCCACCTCCGCACTGCGCGAGATCGCGCGCAAGCCGTCACGCAACCACTGCACGACAGCGCCGCCGACAAAGACGCTGCCCTCCAGCGCATATTGCGGCCGCCCGTCCGGCTGCGCGGCAGCGGTGGTGATGAGGCCGTTGGCGCTCGCCTGCGGCTGCGCGCCCGTGTGCATGAGCAGAAAGCAGCCCGTGCCGTAGGTGTTCTTGGCCATGCCCGGCTCGAAGCACGCCTGCCCGAACAGCGCGCTTTGCTGGTCCCCCGCGACACCGCCGATCGGGATCGGCGCGCCGAGCAGCGCGGCCGCCGTCACGCCAAACGGCGCGCACGACGGCAGCACGCGTGGCAACACCGCGGGCGGAATGTCCAGCGCCGCGAGCAGCGCCTCGTCCCAGGCCTGGCGGTGGATGTCGAAGAGCAGCGTGCGCGACGCATTGCTGACGTCGGTCGCGTGCACCGCCCCGCCCGTCAGCTGCCACAGTAGCCACGTGTCGATGGTGCCAAACGCCAGCTCGCCGCGTTCGGCGCGCGCCCGCGCGTTGGGGACATGATCGAGCAGCCAGCGCAGCTTGGTCGCGGAAAAATACGGGTCCAGCCGCAGCCCGGTGCGCGCGCGCACCGTCTCCTCCAGCCCTTGCGCGCGCAGCGCCGTGCACAGCGGCTCGGTGCGCCGGTCCTGCCAGACGATCGCGGGCGCGAGCGGCTCGCCACTGCGCCGGTCCCACAACACGGTGGTCTCGCGCTGGTTGGTGATGCCGATGGCGGCGATGTCGCGCGCCGACAACCCCGCGGCGTGCAGCGCCTCGCGCGCCGTCGCCAACTGCGTCTCCCATATCTCGCGCGCGTCGTGCTCCACCCAACCCGACTGCGGATAGCGCTGCGTGAACTCGCGCTGTGCCAGCGCGACGACGCGCCCGTCCTCGTCGAAGACGATGCTGCGCGAGCTGGACGTGCCCTGGTCGAGCGAGAGCAAATAGGGCATGGGGTCTCCCGAGTCGGTGTTGTGGTCGTGTTGAATCGCTCGCGCGCCGCCCGTGTCACCAGCGGTGCGGCGAGCGGACTCGACGCAGCGTCCGCGCCGGCTGGCGCGGATGGGCTACAGCAGACTCAGCGCCTTGCGCACGATGCGCGCGCTGTAGTGACGCGCCACGTCGCGCATAAAGGCCTGGAAGTCCACGTGCGCCTCGTCGTCGGCGCGGTCGGATATGGTGCGCACCGCGGCAAACGGCGTGCCGTAGTCCCAGCACACCTGCGCCACGGCGGCACTTTCCATGTCCACGGCCAGTGCCTCCGGGTGCTCTTCGCGCAGCGTCTGCGACTCCGCCGCGCTGGTGATGAAGCGGTCACCGCTGATGATGAGCCCGCGGTGCACCGTGGGGCGGTGCAGGCCGAAGGTGCGCAGCGTCTCCTCGCTCACCAGCTTGGGCAGCCAGGTGACGGCGTCGCGCGCCGCTTCCTCCAGCACCTGCGCCAGCACGAGGTCGGCGTCGAAGTGCATCTTGCCGGTGCCGGGCACCTCCCAGCGCGGAAACAGCGGCGCGGCGCTCAGGTCGTGCTGCAGGTAGCGCGCGCCCACCACGACGTCGCCGACCTCGGCCCCGAGGGCCAGGCCGCCGGCGACGCCGGTGAACAGGATGTGCTGCGGCGCGAAGCGCTCGTGCAGCACGGTGGCCGTGGTGGCGGCTGCCACCTTGCCAATGCCGCTGAGCACGGCCACCACGTCGTGTCCCTGCAAGTGACCCTGCCAGAAGTCGCGCCCCGCGACGGCCACTTTGCGCTCATCCGGCATGAGCTGCAGGATTTCCGACAACTCATCATGAAGGGCACTGATGACAGCGACACGAGCCATGGCAGAGACTCCGGGACAAGGTTACTTCTTGTCCCGCAATTCTCGCCGCAAAATCTTGCCCACGGGCGTCTTGGGCAGCTCGGTGCGGAACTCGATCACCTTCGGCCGCTTGTAGCCGGTCAGGCGCGCCTCGCAGAACTCGCGGATGTGCGCCTCGGTCAGCGCTGGGTCTTTCTTGACGACGACGAGCTTGACCGCCTCGCCCGAATGCTCGTCGGGGATGCCCACCGCCGCGCACTCGAGCACGCCTTCGCACTGCGCCACGACGTCTTCGATCTCGTTGGGATAGACATTGAAGCCCGACACCAGGATCATGTCCTTCTTGCGGTCCACGATCTTGAAGTAGCCGCGCTCGTCCATCACCCCGATGTCGCCGGTGCGGAACCACCCGTCGGCCGACAGCACCTTGGCGGTCTCGTCAGGACGCTGCCAGTAGCCGGCCATCACCTGCGGCCCGCGAATCGCGATCTCGCCCGGCGTGCCCATCGGGACCTCGTTGCCGTCGTCGTCGATACAGCGCAGCTCGGTGCTCGGGATCGGCATCCCGATGGTGCCGGAAAACTCCTTGGCCGTCACCGGGTTGCAGCAGGCCGATGGACTCGTTTCCGACAGGCCATAGCCCTCGCAAATGGGGCAGCCCGTTCGCTCCAGCCAACGCTTGGCCACCGCCGCCTGCACCGCCATGCCGCCGCCCAGCGACACGCGCAGGTTGCGCCAGTTGACGGTGTCGAAGTCCGGATGGTTGAGCAACGCATTGAACAGCGTGTTCACGGCCGGGAAGCTGTGGAACGTGTGGTTGCGCAGCTCCTTGAGCACCGCCGGGATGTCGCGCGGGTTGGGGATCAGCACCGTCTTGCCCCCGGTGCGCATGCCCAGCATCATGTTCACCGTGAACGCGAAGATGTGGTAGAGCGGCAGCGCACAGATCGCGGTGGGCTGCTCGCTGGGGGGAATGGTCTTGCGCGCCGGCGCTTCCCACGCTTCGGACTGAAGCACGTTGGCGATCAGGTTGCAGTGCAACAGCACGGCGCCCTTGCTCACACCCGTCGTGCCGCCCGTGTACTGCAGCACGGCCACGTCGTTGGGGCCGACGTCGGGTTGCGTGAACGGTGCCTGGCGCCCGCGCGCCAGCGCCGTGTTGAAGCGCACCGCGCCCGGCAGCTCGAACGGCGGCACCAACTTCTTGACGTGGCGCACGACGAGATTGACGATCAGCCCTTTGGCGCCGAGCAGATCGCCCATCGCGCACAGCACCACGTGCTGCACCGGCGTGGCGGCGATGCACTGCTGCAGTGTGTGCGCAAAGTTCTCGATGATGAAAATCGCCTTCGCGCCACTGTCCTTGAGCTGGTGCTCCAGCTCGCGCGCGGTGTAGAGCGGGTTGACGTTGACCAGCACGTAGCCGGCGCGCAGGATGGCCGCCACCGCGATCGGGTACTGCGGCACGTTGGGCATCATCACCGCGACGCGGTCGCCGCGCTGCAGCCCGAGGCTTTGCAAATACGCCGCCAGCGCGCGCGAGGCCTCGTCCACCTGCCGATAGGTCCACTCCTTGCCTAGAAAGCTGTACGCAGGCCGCTCGGCATACTTGCGGAAACTCTCCTCCATCAGCGCGACCAGCGACCGGTACTGACCGGGGTCGATCTCGGCGGGAACGCCCGCGGGATAGTGCTTCAGCCAGGGTTTGTCAGCGGCGGTCACAGTGCTCATGGGGTCTCCTATCCTCGGTGTCGGGTCGCGCCGGCCTGACGGGAGGCTGACGCGCTGTCGGCATTATTCCCCAAAGCCCCGCGGTCCGGTGCCGCAATCAGGGTTTTTCCGAACGACCGTTCGCTCCATCTGGCGGGTGGGCGACAGATACGCCGCCCAGCGCCCACGTCACTTCAACTGCAGCGCATACATGGCGCTCCAGACACGCGCATACGCGCCATGCAGCGCGCGATCGGTCACGCTGTCCTTGAAGTTGTCGTAATCGATCGATAACAACCGCTGGGCGATCGCCTCGGCCACCCGCTGACGCGGCACGGCGGCCCGCCAACGGTAGTCGGTGTGGCGGGATTCGCGCACCGCCACGCCGGGAAAGACGCGCTCGATATCGCCCGCGCGGCGCGCCCGCACCAGCAGGTGGTCAGGCGGGCAGTCCTTGGCGACGATGGACAGAAAGGCGTCGTTGAGACAGATCCACATCGGTCGATCCTTGCGGTCATGACGGGGCACGCAGATGCTGATGCAGCAACTCGAGCACCTTTTGATCGTAGGGCGACGTCAACAGCGCGTGTGCCTGCGCCAGCGGGGCCAGGTGCACGGCCTGGCTTTCCCACCCCATGTCGGCAGGCGATCCCGCCTCCCGCTGCGCCAGGTAGTAGCGCGTGCGCGTCGTGGTGCGATCGACGTCACCCAACCAGGCGATGATGCGCGCCTTCAGACCCGACTCCTCCCACGCCTCGCGGATGGCGTTGGCCTGTGGCGACAGCCCAGGTTCGACGCGTCCTTTCGGAAACGTCGTCTGATAGCCACCGAAGGCGTTGGTGGGAGATACCAGCCACACACGCCCGTCGGGCTCACGCATCACCAAGCCGGAAGCGAGCTTGCGGCCGGACGTTGCGATAGCCAGCTCAGGTTCGCCGAGCTGCTGTTGCCCATCGATGGCCTGCCACGCGTGGGGCTCGCGCGGCGCGTGCCAGCTTTGCAGCGGCACCCCATTGAGGGTAGCCACGGGAAGTGCCACCCCGGGCGTCACGGTCACTGTGGCGTCGGGGTCGTCCCACCCCTGCAAACGGGCCGTGTGCGGGTGCTGTATCCATACCGTTTGGCCTTTGGGCCCCGGCTGGGGGTGCGCAATGGGAGGCATGACCTATGACTGAAAAGCAATAAGGGAACACGAAACAAAAACGCGTCGATCAGTGCGACGAACCCGTAGAGGCAGCTTTCTGTTGCGCCCACAAAGCATCGGCGATTTCGGCCAATGACAGTTTTGGGTCATCCTCGAATCGCACGTACAGGGGTGCTTGCACAGTCTGATCCTTGTTTAACCCCATCACCTTTTTGTACAGCTGATTCAGCGACGGGAAATATTCACCGGTCTTGAGCCAGCGATAACCCGAGGCACCATCGTAGACAATGACGCGATCCTCCGCCGGCACTCCTTGTAAATATCCGTGCGCATCGAGCAGCAGCCGTGCGCCCGGCTGGAGTTTCCCCGCCTGTAGAAGCAACGTCTGCGTTTTGGGGCGTTTTGGTTTGATCTCGTCCGACTCGACTTGTTTTTGTCTGGCCCGCACCAGAAAATCTTCCTCCAGCGGCAGCGGAAAAATCTTGTCGAGGTGCAGCACCTCCTGCCCTGCAATGCTGTACCGGGCTAATTGGTGGCATTCGATCGTAACCCCGTGACCCTGGGGCTGTGCAGGTGTGATATAGCGAGACAGCCAGTTGACCGTGGTCAACAACTCGCTGCTGACGACGTCGGACACCAAAACGATGGTGATGCGCTCGCTGTCAAAAAACACGGGGCTTTCGGCCGTTTCACTGTCCGCATAGCCCAAGTGTGCGGCGAGCTCGGCGCGCCACTGCACAGCGCTCCATCCCGATGGCTTTCCACCTTTTTTAATTTGGAATTGGAGCGACTGCTCTTCAATGACATGACTGGGCAGCACCGAGAGCAAGGCCGCGTAACGCAATGCCTGCAATTCCGCGTGGGCATCCGCTTGTGCACGCTTGAGCTCGATGACGACCAAACCGCCTGCCTCATCGCACGCCAGGATATCGATGCGCCGCTTGCTGTCCTCCCACCCGTTGAACTCGGTCGCCAACAGCTTGAAACCGCGTTGGGGGAAAAACGCATCCAGATTGAACGCGATCAAATCGCGGTAGCGCTCTTCCTTTTGCGCAGACAAGCCGTCTTGTGCGGCATCCAGCGGCACGCTTTTGATTTCGGCGGCATCCTGCGCGGTCTGCACCTGAACCAGCGGCATTTTAATATCTCCTTGACTGCCGCTGGCATTTTAATGTATCTGCCCGCCTACTCGATTGCCTTGACGATGTCCTCCACGACTTTCTTGGCGTCGCCGAAGACCATCATCGTCTTGTCCATGTAGAACAGTTCGTTGTCCAGCCCGGCATAACCGGCGGCCATCGAGCGCTTGTTGACGATGACGGTGCGGGCTTTGTAGGCCTCCAGGATCGGCATGCCGTAGATGGGGCTGCCCTTTTGCAGCGCGGCGGGGTTGACGACGTCGTTGGCACCCAGGATCACCGCGACGTCGGTCTGGCCGAATTCTGCGTTGATGTCCTCCATCTCGAACACCTGGTCATACGGAATCTCGGCCTCGGCCAGCAGCACGTTCATGTGACCGGGCATGCGGCCCGCCACCGGGTGAATGGCAAATTTGACGCCAATGCCTTTTTCGGTGAGCTTTTGCGCCAGTTCCTTGACCGCGTGCTGCGCGCGCGCGACCGCGAGGCCATAGCCGGGCACGATGATGACGCTTTCGGCGTTGGAGAGGATGAAGGCCGCGTCGTCGGCGCTGCCGCTCTTGACGGTGCGTTGCTGCTGCGCACCCTGGGCGCCGCT
This sequence comes from Tepidimonas taiwanensis, assembly GCF_020162115.1. NCBI lineage: Bacteria > Pseudomonadati > Pseudomonadota > Betaproteobacteria > Burkholderiales > Tepidimonas > Tepidimonas taiwanensis. The sequence goes on from NZ_CP083911.1 coordinate 2,505,205, forward strand.
TGCCGCGTCACCGCCGAAGCCGCCCAGGATGACGTTGATGAACGAGCGGTTCATCGCCTTGCACATGATGTAGCTCAGGATCGCGCCCGAGCTGCCCACCAGCGACCCGGCGATGATGAGCATGGGGTTGTTCAGCGAAAACCCGATGCCCGCGGCCGCCCAGCCGGAGTAGCTGTTGAGCATCGACACCACCACCGGCATGTCGGCGCCGCCGATGGGGATGATGATCAGCACGCCGAGCACGAAGCTCAGCGCCGTCAGCACCGCAAACGCCGTCCAGTTGCCGGTGAATGCGAACACCAGCCCGAGCACGATGACCGCAAGGCCCAGCGCCAGGTTGAGCCAGTGCTGCCCCGCGAAGACCACCGGCGCGCCCTGGAACAGCCGGAATTTGTATTTGCCCGAGAGCTTGCCGAAGGCGATGACCGAGCCGCTGAAGGTGATGGCGCCCACCGCCGAGCCGAGGAAGAGCTCGATGCGGTTGCCAAAGGGCACCTCACCCCCTTTCGGCGCGAGGTCGAAGGCCCACGGCTCCGCCACCACGGCGATGGCGATGCACACCGCCGCCAGGCCGATCATGCTGTGCATGAAAGCGACAAGCTCCGGCATCTTGGTCATTTCCACGCGCTTGGCCATGACCGCGCCGATGACGCCGCCGACCACGAGCCCGAGCGCCACCCAGGCCAGGCCGCTGACCTCGTCGAGCGCCATGCGGTCGGCCAGCGTCGTGATCAGGCCCACGGTGGTGACGATGGCGATCGCCATCCCCACCATGCCGAAGACGTTGCCGCGGATGGAGGTGGTCGGGTGGCTCAGGCCCTTGAGCGCCTGGATGAAGCAGACGCTGGCCACCAGGTACAGCAGGACGACAACGTTCATGCTCATCGGGCGGCTCCTTCACCGGCGGCGCCAGCCTTGCGCTCTTTCTTCTTGAACATCTCCAACATGCGGCGCGTGACGAGAAAGCCGCCGAACACGTTGACCGCGGCCAGCGCCACGGCCAGCACGCCCATCGCCTTGGCCAAGCCGGTTTCGGTCAGCGCCGCCGCCAGCATCGCGCCGACGATGACGATGGCCGAAATCGCGTTGGTCACCGCCATCAGCGGCGTGTGCAGCGCGGGCGTGACGTTCCACACCACGTGGTAGCCCACGTAGATGGCGAGCACGAAGATGATCAGGTTGACGATAACCGGACTGAGCATGTCCATGCCGAGGTCTCCTCTGGAAAGGTCTGACTTACCGAATGGCTTGGATGCGATTGCCCGGGCCCAGCAACACCACCCGCGGCCGGTGGAGCCGGGCATGCTCCTCGCTCATCGGGGCATAGGTGCAGATGATGAGCAGGTCACCGACTTGCGCTTTGCGCGCGGCCGCGCCATTGAGCGAGACGGTGCCGCTGCCGCGCGGGGCTTTGATGATGTAGGTGGAGAAGCGCTCACCGTTGTTGACGTTGTAGAGCTCGATGTATTCGAACTCGCGCATGTCGGCCGCGTCGAGCAAATCTTCGTCGATGCCGCAACTGCCTTCGTAGTGCAAGTCGGCCTCGGTCACGGTGGCGCGGTGGAGTTTGGCGCGCAGCATCACGCGCTGCATCGGCGCAGAGTTCATGTGCGCGTCACCTCCCCGTTGTGCGTGACCCGGCACGCCGCCACGATTTCGTCCTCGAGGTTGATGTGCAGCGCCCCTTCCTTGGTCAAGATGAGCCGCAAGAATTCGAGCACGTTGCGCGCGTACAGCGCGGAGGCGTCGGCAGCCACCATGGCCGGCAGGTTGGTGTGCCCGACGATCGTGACGCCGTGCACCGTGACGACCTGGTCCGGAACGGTCAGCGGGCAGTTGCCCCCGGGCTGACCGTGCGGGCCCACCGGGCCGCGGCCAGCGGCGATGTCGACGATGACCGAGCCGGGCTTCATCGACTGCACCATCTCCTCGGTCACGAGGGTGGGCGCGGGCCGGCCCGGGATGAGCGCGGTGGAGATGACCACGTCCGCCTGGGCAACGCGCTTGGCGACCTCGGCTTTTTGCCGATCCAACCAGCTCTGCGGCATCGGGCGCGCGTAGCCGCCCACACCCTGCGCGCACTCGCGCTCCTCGTCGGTCTCGTACGGCACGTCGATGAACTTGGCGCCCAGCGACTCGACCTGCTCCTTGACGGCGGGGCGCACGTCGGACGCCTCGATCACCGCGCCCAGCCGCTTGGCGGTCGCGATGGCCTGCAGGCCCGCCACCCCCACACCCAGCACCACGACACGCGCGGCCTTGATGGTGCCGGCCGCCGTCATCAGCATCGGAAACAGCCGCTGGTAGTGGTTGGCCGCGAGCATCACGGCCTTGTAGCCGGCGATGTTGGCCTGGCTGGAGAGCACGTCCATGCTCTGGGCGCGCGTGGTGCGCGGCGCCGCCTCCAGCGCGAACGCGGTCAGGCCGACCGCGGCCATGCGCTGCAGCCCGTCGGCGTCGAAGGGGTTGAGCATCCCGACCAGCGTTGCGCCGGGCCGCATCAGCGCCAGCTCGTCCGCGCTGGGGGCACGGACCTTGAGCACGAGCTCGGCGCCGAACGCCGTGGCCGCGTCCACGATCTCGGCCCCGGCGGCGCGGTAGGCGTCGTCGGTTGCGCTGGACGCCACACCCGCACCGCCCTGCACCAGCACCGCGTGGCCCTGGGCCACGAGTTTCTTGACCGTCTCCGGGGTCGCGGCGACCCGGGTCTCCAGTGCCGCCGTCTCGGCGGGCACGCCGATGCGCATAGGGTTCTCCTCACTCTCGTTGTCGTGCGGGGCCACCGGACCGCCGCGACCGCGGCGGCACCGGCGCGGTGCCCCTGCTGATCGACAGCGTAACCGGTTTTGCGCCGCGCCACCATCGCCGGGCCGACAGTTGCGGATCGGGGATAACCCGTAGCGGCGGTGCGCGGAGGACCGCAAACGGCGCCCAGTTGCCCGCAAATATAAGCGATGAACGATGCTTGCGCGCCGCCCCGTGAACCCCGCCGCGCGCGCCCGCGCCGGATAATGGCGCGATGGACACGCGTTGGAAACCGAGTGTGACGGTGGCGGCGATCATCGAGCGCGACGGCCGCTACCTGCTGGTGGAGGAGCACACGCCGGAGGGGCTGCGGCTGAACAACCCGGCCGGCCACCTGGACCCGGGCGAGGGCCCGATCGAGGCCTGCGCGCGCGAGGTGCTGGAGGAAACGGCGCACGACTTCACGCCGACCGCGTTGCTGGGGGTGTACCTGTCGCGCTTCCAGCGCGCGGCGACCGGCGAGGACGTGACCTACTTGCGGCTGGCGTTCACGGGCCCGCTGGGCGAGGCGGTGCCGGGCCGCGCGCTCGATGACGGCATCGTGCGCACGCTGTGGCTGACGCTGGACGAGGTGCGCGCGAGCCGCGACCGACACCGCAGCCCGCTGGTGCTGCGCTGCATCGAGGACCACGCCGCCGGGCGGCGGCTGCCGCTGGAGGCCATTTACACCGACCCTTCGGTCCTGGGCGGAAGATAGTAAGAAACCGGGTAGCGGCACCCGCCCCCCGCGTGTGGGTACGTGGCGGTATCGCGGGGTACTGCGGTCCGCTCGTGGTGCGCTCGTGCCGCGTGTCCCGCCAGCCATCGTACGACGACCCTCGGCGGTGCCCGCGCTTGTGATCGACGCCGTCAAATGTGCGGCAGCACATAGTCGGGCCAGATGCCTGTGCGCCGCACCGCGGCCATGACGTCCAGCCCCGCGCTGGCCCCCTGCCCGACGACCCAGGCGGCGTCGAACCCCATCGCCTGCGCGCCCAGCACGTCGGTGTGCAGCGTGTCGCCCACCATCAGCACGCGCCGCGGATCACCGCGGTAGCCGGCCTTGGCCAGCGCCAACTGGAAGATGGCTGCGTGCGGCTTGCCAAACGCCTTCGGCACCACGCCCGTGGCGCGCTGCAGATCGGCCGCCCACCAGCCCGGCTCCAGGCTGAACGCGTCCTCGCGCGGCGCGACGAGGTCCGGGTTGCCCACCCACACCGGGCGCGGGTGCCGGCGCAGGCTGTCGCACAGCAGCGCCTGTCGGTGGGGCGTCCAGTGGTCGCTGCCCAGCAACACGAACCCCTCGGCCGCGTCGTACGCCGCGGGGTCGTCGAGCAGCCGGTGGTGCGGCGTCGGCAGATCGTCCAGCGGCCCGTCGTCCGGTGCCATCACCCCCATGCGCGCCCCCGCGTGCGCGTGCCAGTGCGCGAGCAGCGCCTCGCGGCTGCTGACCAACGTCTCCGCGGTAAAGCCCATGCCCAGCCGCTGGTATTTGGCGACCAGCCGCGGCAGCGGCACGCTCGCGGCGTTGCTCACCATCAGCACGGTTTTGCCGGCCGCGCGCAGCGCCTGCAACCGCGCGGACGCGTCCGGGATCGCGCGCTCGCCCAGATTCAGCACGCCAAAGGCGTCGAACAGGAAGAGGTCGTAGGCGTCGGTCAGCGGCGCGAGGTCGGGCAGCGGGCGCAGCGGCCGCTCGCCCACCGCGCGCGGGAGCTGGTCGCGCACGCGCTCGTAGGCCGCGAGCACCTGCGCCGGCGTCGTCGGCGGCCCGCCGCCGTCAACCGTGGCCATGCGCCCCCACCGTCAACACCGCCAACGCCGTCAAAGCGGCGGTTTCGGTGCGCAGCACGCGCGCGCCCAGCGACACCGGCTGCCAGCCGGCAGCGCGCAGCGCCGCTTCCTCGGCGTCGGTGAAGCCCCCTTCCGGCCCCAGCACGACCCGGCAGGCGGCCGCGTCAAGGGGCCAGTCGTGCAACGGCCGCGCGCCGGCAGCCAGCGACAGGAACGCGCCGGGCAGCGCCACGTCCGCCGCGGCCTGGGCCAGCCAGTCGGCGAACGCGCGCACCGGGTGCACCGGCGGCACGCGGTTGCCCCCGCACTGCTCGCACGCGGCCACGGCCACCGCCTGCCAGTGCGCCACCTTTTTGTCCGCGCGCTCGCCACTCAGGCGCAACACGCTGCGCGCGGTCACCAGCGGTTGGATGCTGGCCACGCCGAGCTCGGTCGCCTTTTCGACGAGCCAGTCCATGCGCTCGTTGGCCGGCATGCCCACGGCCAGGTGCACGGCACGTGCCGGCTCGCGCTCGATGGCGACGTGTTCACCCACCTGCACGGTCACGGTCTGGCGGCCCATCGCGGTCACCGTGGCGCGCCATTCGCCACCATGCAGCGGGTCGCCAAAGAGCGTGAGCGCATCGCCCGGCTGCAGGCGCAACACCTGCACGTGGCGGCTCGCCGCCGGCGGCAGCGCCACGGTCTGGCCGGGCTGCAGGGCCTCGGGGTGGTGGATGCGCGGCGCGGCCACGGCGCGTCAGGCGGGGCGCCCGAAGGCGTAGGCCACCGGCGCCTCGATGCCCTCGACCGCGTCGATGAGTTGCAGCAGCGGCGCCAGCTCGCGGTAGCGCGCGGCGGTGTGGCGGATGTAGCCGATGAAGCGCGGCGCGTCGGCCAGATACGCGGGCTTGCCATCGCGCAGCGTCAGGCGCGCGAAGATCCCGGCGACCTTGAGGTGCCGCTGCAGCCCCATCCACTCGACCGCGCGGTAAAACGCCCCAAAGTCCTGCGCCCAGCCCTCGGCGTCCATCAACCCGGCGCGGCGCGCGGCCTCCCAATAGCGGATCGTCACGTCCAGCACCACTTCCTCGTCCCAGCTCAGGAACGCGTCGCGCATCAGGCTGGCGATGTCGTAGGTCAGCGGCCCGTGCACCGCGTCCTGGAAGTCGAGCACGCCGAGCCGCCCATCAGGCCGCGCCGGGTCGAAGCCGCCGTGCGGCAGCATCAGGTTGCGCGGCATGTAGTCGCGGTGCACCCACACGGTGGGCTGCGCCAGCACCCGGCGCACGATCAGGTCGAACGCCGCCTGCAGCGTCTGCCGCTGCGCCTCCGTCAGCGTCAGCCCCTTGTGGCGACCGAGGTACCAGTCCGGAAAGAGCGCGAGCTCGCGCCGCAACAACGCCTCGTCGTACGGCGGGAGCTCGCCCGGGCGGCTGGCGCGCTGCCAATCGACGAGTGCCGCGATCGCGTCCTTGAAGTAGGGCAGCGCGGCGTCCGGCCGCGTGGGGTCGAGCGCCTGTAGCAATGTGCGCTCGCCTAGGTCGGTCAGCAGCAAAAAGCCCTGCGCCTCGTCCCACGCCAGCACCTCGGGCACGCGCACGCCCGCCGCGCGCATCAGCGCCGCGACGCGCACGAACGGCCGGCAGTCCTCGTGCGCCGGCGGGGCGTCCATGACGATGCACGTGCCGCCGCCGTGCGCACCCGCACGGTCGATGCGGAAATAGCGGCGAAAGCTCGCGTCCGCGCTGGCCAAGCGCAGCGTCTCGGGCCGCAGGCCGTGCGCGGGCGCGACACGGTGCAACCAGTGCGCGAACGCGGCCGCGCGCGCGGGATCGGCCCAGGCGATCGTCATGTCGGTCGTGGCGGGAGTGCTCATGGATAATCGGCGGGATTCTACGGACAACCGCCTTCGCCCCGCCCATCGCGCCCATGCGTCTCCCGGCCCGCCCCCCGCTCCCCCGCCGCGTGCCCGTGCCGCGCGCTTCGCTGCGCGGTGGCCGGTGGATGGGGTGGCTGGGGTTGGCCGCCGGGGTGGCCGGGGCCGCCGGGGCGCAGCCGCTGGTGCTGGAGCCGTCGCTGACGCTGCAGGAGCGCCTGCCGCCCACCGTGCAGGGGAAAACGCCGACCGTGGTGGAGGGGGCGCGCATCCACGGCCGCACTGACGAGCGCACCGTGGTCGAAGGCGGCGCGGTGCTGCGCCGGCACGACGTGACGCTGCGCGCCGAGCGGCTGGAGCACACGACCGCCGACGACACCGCGGTCGCCAGCGGCGGCGTGCGGGTCAACCGCCAGGGCGACGTGTACGAGGGCGATCGGCTGCAGCTCAAACTCGACACCTTCGAGGGTCGATTCGACAACGTACGCTTTCAGTTTTTGCGCACCGGCGGGCAGGGTGAGGCGAGCCGGGTGGACTTCCTCGACGAGCACCGGGCCGTCGCGCACGACGTGAAATACAGCACCTGTGAGCGCCCGCCCGGGGGCCGCTGGGCGCCGGCGTGGGCCGTGACGGCGGACCAGGTGCAATTCGACCAGACCACCGACACCGGGGTGGCACTCGGCGGGCGGCTGGAGTTCCAGGGCGTGCCGATATTGGCCGCACCGTGGATCAGCTTCCCCCTGTCGGATGCGCGCAAAAGCGGCGTGCTGCCGCCAACCCTGAACTTGGACAGCCAAAGCGGCTTCGAGACCACCGTCCCGTACTACTTCAACCTCGCCCCGAACCGCGACGCGACGCTGTACCCGACGCTGATGACCAAGCGCGGGCTGGACCTGGGGGGCGAATACCGCTACCTGGCGCGCACTTACGCCGGACAGCTGCGCGGGGCGTGGATGGGCAACGACCGGCTGCGCGACCGCGACCGCTGGGCCTACGCGCTTCAGCACCAGCACGCGCTGCCCGAGCTCGACTGGCTGCCGGGGGCCGGGCTGCGGCTCAACCTCAACCGCGTCAGCGACGACGACTACTGGCGCGACTTCCCGCGCACCAGCGTGATCACCAACCTCGCGCAGCGGCTGCTGGCCAACGAGGTGGCGCTCAGCGGCGGCAGTGGCCCGTGGTCGTACAGCTTGTTGGCGCAGCGCTGGCAGACGCTCGGGGCGGCCTCGACGCTGGTACCCGCCAATGCCGAGCAGATCGTCGCGCCGTACGACCGGCTGCCGTCGCTGGCACTGCGCTACCAGCCCGGAGCGCTGACGCTGGCGGGGCTGGACGGCTGGCGGCTGCAGGCTGAGCTGGACGTGACGCGGTTTGCGACGCGGCGCACGCCCACCGTCTGGGACGGCGTCTCGGCAGGGGACCAGCGTACCGATCTCGATGGGACGCGGGCGCTGGGCGTGCTGCGGCTGAGCCGCCGCTGGGAAGCCCCTGGTTGGTACATCGAGCCGCGGCTGCAATGGCACGCGCGGCAGTACCGCTTCGAGCAGCCACTCGGCGACGGGCGGCAGCAGGTATCGGTTGCGCTGCCGACGGCGTCGGTGGACGCGGGGCTGATTTTCGAGCGCGACACCCGGCTCTTCGACCGTGCCGTCGTGCAGACGCTGGAGCCGCGCGTGGTGCTGAGCACCACGCCGTACCGCGACCAGCGGCTGCTGCCGGTGTACGACAGCGCCGCCTACGACTTCAACCTGGCAACGATCTTCTCGTCCAACCCGTACGGCGGCCACGACCGCATCGCCGATCTGCAGGCGATCACCTACGGCGTGACGAGCCGGCTCTACGCCCCCGACAGCGGCGCGGAGCTGGCCACCGTCGGGCTGGCGCAGCGGCTGCGGCTGCGCGACCAGCGCGTGACGCTGCCCAACGAAGGTGCCGCCGCCGAGGGCCGCAGCGACATCCTGATCGGTGCCACCGTCAACTGGACGCCGCAGTGGTCGTTCGGGGGCACGTGGCAGTACAACGTGGCGCGCCGCACCTCGGTGCGCACGCTGCTGTCGGCGCGCTACCTGCCGGGGCCGTACCGGGTGCTCAGTGTCGCCTACCGCAACAACGAAACCACCGCGGCCCCCAGCCGCCAGCTCGACATCGGCTGGCAATGGCCGCTGGCGGCGCTGTGGGGCGAGCGCGACCTCACCCCCGTGCCGGGCCGCGCGCTCGGGCCCCAGCAGTGGTACGGGGTCGGGCGCCTCAACTACAGCCTGACCGACCGGCGCATCGTCGACCTGGTCGCCGGCTTCGAATACGACGCGGGTTGCTGGATCGGCCGCGTCGTCGTGGAGCGGCTGCAGCAGAGCCGCACCAGCGCCAACCAGCGCATCCTGTTCCAGCTCGAGTTTTCCGGCTTCTCGCGCCTGGGCAGCAACCCGCTGCAGACCCTGCGCACGCAGATACCGCGCTACCAGTACCTGCGCGAAGACGTCAACCCCCCCAGCCGCTTCCAACGCTATGAATAGCCCGACGCCCCTTGCCCGTGCCGCGCTGCCCCTTGCCCGTGCCGCGCTGCCCCTGCTGTGCGCGGCCCTCCTGGCCATCCCCGGCGCCCCCGGCTTCGCGCAGCCCCGCACCGCGGCCGCGGCAGTCAGCGCCGACCACATCGTCGCGCTGGTCAACGGCGAGCCGATCACCGCGTCCGACGTGCGCGCGCGGCTGGCCCGCGTCGAGCGCGGCGCGGCACCGACCCCGGCCGAGCGCGCGGCGCTGGCGCGCGAGGCGCTGGAGCAGCTGATCGACGAGCGCGTGCTGCTGCAGTGGGCCCAGGACAGCGGGATCCGGGTGGACGACGCCGCGGTGGACGCCGCCGAGGCCGAGGTGGCCCGGCGCAACGGGCTGTCGGTCGAGCAGCTGCGCCAGCGCCTGCCGCAGGCGGGGCTCACGACCACCACCTTCCGCACCCAGCTGCGCAACGAACTGACGCTGCAGCGGCTGCGCGAGCGCGAGGCCAACCGTGCCCGCGTGACCGAGGCGGACATCGACGCTTTCCTGCGCGAGCGCCAGGGCAGCGCCGCCCCGGCGCGCATCGCGCTGGAGCTGGCGCAGGTTCTGATCCCGGTGCCGGAAAACGCGGGGGCGGAGGAGGTCGCGCGCGCCCGGGAACTCGCGGACGAGGTGGCCCGGCGCGCCCGCGCGGGTGAGGACTTCGCGGCGCTGGCGCAACGCCACTCGAAAGCCCCGGAGGCGGCCAACGGCGGGCGCCTGGGCCTGCGCCCGGCGGACCGCTACCCGACGCTGTTCTGGGAGGCGGTGCGCCCGCTGCGCGCGGGCGACGTGGCCGGGCCGCTGCGCAGCGGGGCCGGGTTCCACGTGCTCAAGGTCCTGACCAAGCGCGACGCGGAACTGCCGGACCCGACGGTGACGCAAACCCGCGTGCGCCACATCCTGCTGCGCGCCACCGATGAAGCAAGCCAGCGTGTGGCCGCCGACCGGCTGCGCGCGTTGCGCGAGCGCATCGTCAGCGGGCAGGTGCGCTTCGAGGACGCCGCGCGCGAGGTCAGCGAAGACACGTCGGCGCGTGACGGTGGGGCGCTCGGCTGGGCCGTGCCGGGCCTGTTCGTGCCCGAGTTCGAACAGGCGATGGACGCGCTCGCCCCCGGCGAGGTGTCGGCGCCGGTGGCCTCGCGCTTCGGCGTGCACCTGATCCAGGTGCTGGAGCGGCGCGAGGTCGAACGCAGCCCGGCCGAGATGCGCGACGCGGTGCGCGCGCTGCTGCGCCAGCGCAAGGCCGAGGAAGCCATCGCCGACGCGCTGCGCGAACAGCGCGGCCGGGCCTACATCGAATACCGCGAGCCGCCGCAGTGACCCGCGCTCACCCCCCCTTGGGCGACGCGCACGGGCACCGCGCCCGCAAGCGCTTCGGCCAGCATTTCCTGACCGATCCGGCGGTGATCGACGCCATCGTGCGCGCGATCGACCCCGAGGCCGGCGACTGCGTGGTGGAAATCGGCCCGGGTCTCGGGGCGCTGACGCAGCCGCTGGTCGAGCGATTGCAGCGGCTGACGGTCGTCGAGCTCGACCGCGACCTCGCGGCGCGCCTGCGCCGCCACCCGCAGCTCGACGTGGTCGAGGCGGACGTGCTGACGGTGGACTTCGGCGCGCTGGCCGACCGCTGTGCGGCTGCCGCGGGCGCGGTCGGGACGGGCGACGCGGTCGGGCAAGCCGCGCCGGGGAGCCGCCGCGCCCGGCTGCGCGTCGTCGGCAACCTCCCGTACAACATCTCCACGCCGATCCTCTTTCACCTGCTGCGCTGGGCGGACCGGGTGCGCGACCAGCACTTCATGCTGCAAAAGGAGGTGGTCGACCGCATGGTCGCCGCGCCAGCCACCGCCGCCTACGGGCGGCTCAGCGTCATGCTGCAGTGGCGCTACGCGATGGAGGCGGTGCTCGGCGTCCCGCCCGAGGCGTTCGATCCGCCCCCGAAGGTCGACAGCGCCGTCGTGCGCATGGAGCCGTGGGCGCAGCCGGCCGCGGTGGACGCGGCGCTATTGGAAGAACTGGTGCAGGTGGCGTTTTCGCAGCGGCGCAAGCTGCTGCGCCACACGCTGGGGCGTTGGCTGGACGCGCGCGGCTACGGCGGCGCGTTCGACCTGCAGCGCCGCGCCGAGGAAGTGCCCGTGGCCGAGTACGTGGCGCTGGCGCGGGCGCTGCAGCCCGCGCCGACGGGCGATCAGGCGGCGCTGAGCCAGTAGCCGGCGTTGAACGGGCTGCTCATGCGCAGCGCCTGCGGGCTGACGTCGACCAGCTTGTCGGTCAGCAGCGGCTCGTCGCACGATTCGAGGTCGGCGGGCTTGGGCGCGCGCGCCACCGAGAACGAGTAGAAGCAGCGGAACGGCACCTTGCGCTCGGCCCAGAAATCCGCCACGTCACGGAAGACGTCGAGCAGCTGCTCGCGCGCCTCCTTGTCGAACTTGGGGCTGGTCGGGATGTGCTCCAGCACGACGACGAAGCCGGTTTGCGGGCCCGACTTGTGCACCGCGTCCGTCAGCAGATCGTAGAGCGCGTCCAGGTTCTTGCCGTTGTGCGGCGGGAGCTGATACTGCTTGGAGATCAGCTCCAGGATGTCCTGCTTGTTCAGCGCCGTGGCCAGGTTGGCGTACAGAAAATGGTGGCCCAGCGCTTCCGCCGCGGCCTGCAGGTCCTTGACCGTGAAGGCGCGGATCGACTGGACGATATTGGGTCGCACGTTGCGCAGCGGCTGTTCCATGGTCGTGAGGCGAAAAGAAGCAAGAAAAGGTCTAAAGGTCCGGCGCTGCCGTCACGGCACGATGCGGCGAAAACTCGCGTAGTGGTCGGCCGTGTAGTAGCAGGCGTCGGGCGTGGTCGGCTGCCACCCCCCGCAGACGATGCGCCGCGCGCCCCGGTGCGTCAGCCCGGGCGTGGGCACCGTGTATTCACGGTAGTACCCGCGCTTGTTCGGCGGCAGCAATCGCTCGCGGTTAAAGAACACCGTACCGTCCTTGTCATACGGAAAGGGCCCCCCCTGGTGGATGCGGCGCCAGACGGTGCGCGCCTCGGGCGGCAGCTCGGCCAGCGCGACCGTTGCCATCGCTACGGCGTCGGCCGCGGGCGCGTCGCTGCGGGCCAGGGCCGCCGCCGGTGTGCCCCACAGCACCCCCGCCAGCAGCCACGCCACCGCGGCCGCCAGCCAGCGACCGACACCGCCCGCCGACCCGCGCCGGCGCCACCCGTCACACCACCGATCCACGCTTGGGGTAAACCCTGAAATCAAGCGCGCAAGTGTGCCCGAAGCACCGCGCGATTGCAAGATCTTGACAGACCCTCGGGTTTGTGGTGCGGCACCACAGGCCGATGCCACGGCATCAGGGCTCGCCCGGCATCACGCTGGTCGCACTTCGGGTGCCACCGGCATCGTCCGCTCCAAGCGAACCCGCCGACGCCCCCACAGCCCGCGGGCCGACGTTGGCCTCGGCCACCGTCAGCGCCGTCATGTTGACGATGCGCCGCACGGTGGAGCTCGCCGTCAGGATGTGCACCGGCTTGGCCACGCCCAGCAGCATCGGGCCGATCGCGATGTTGCCGCCCGCGGCGGTCTTGAGCAGGTTGTAGGCGATATTGGCCGCGTCGATGTTGGGACAGACGAGCAGGTTGGCCTCGCCGGTGAGCGTGCTGCGCGGCATGATCGCCGCGCGCATGGCGGCGTCGAGCGCGACGTCGCCGTGCATCTCGCCGTCCACCTCCAGCCACGGCGCCTGTTCGCGCAGCAGGGCCAGCGCCTGACGCATCTTGACGGCGCTCGGGTGGTCGGACGAGCCGAAGTTGGAGTGCGACAGCAGCGCCGCCTTGGGCGTGATGCCAAAGCGCATGATTTTGCGCGCGGCCATCTGCGTGATTTCGGCCAGCTGCTCGGCGCTCGGGTCGTGGTTGATGTGGGTGTCGACCAGAAACACCTGCCGCCCGGGCAGCAGGATCGCGTTCATTGCCGCGTACACGTGCGCGCCAGGGCGTTTACCGATCACTTGGTCGATATAGTTCAAGTGCATGGTCGGCACGCCCCAGGTGCCGCAGATGAGCCCGTGCACGTCGCCGTGACGAAGCAGCATCGCGCCGATGAGCGTCAAGCGCCGACGCATCTCGATCTTGGCCATCTGCTCGGTGACGCCGCGGCGCTCCATCAGGCGGTGGTACTCCTGCCAGAAGGTGCGGTAGCGGTGGTCGTACTCGACATTGACGACGTCGTAGTCCACGCCCTCGCGCAGGCGCAGGCCAAACTTTTCGATGCGCTGCGCGATCACCGCGGGGCGGCCGATCAGCGTCGGCCGCGCCAGCCCCTCGTCGACCACCACCTGCGCGGCGCGCAGCACGCGTTCCTCCTCGCCCTCGGCGTAGGCAACCTTTTTGTGCTGCGCGCGCTTGGCAATCGCGTACACCGGCTTCATCAGCGTGCCGGAGGCGAAGACGAAGCTCTGCAGCCGCTCGCGGTAGGCGTCCAGGTCGGCGATCGGGCGCTGCGCGACGCCGCTGCGCATCGCCGCTTCGGCCACCGCCGGGGCGATCTTGATCATCAGCCGCGGATCGAACGGTTTGGGGATCAGGTATTCCGGCCCAAACGCCAGCGTTTCACCGGCGTACGCCTGCGCCACCACCTCGCTCTGCTCGGCCTGCGCCAGCTCGGCGATCGCGTGCACGGCGGCGATCTCCATCTCGTCGGTGATGGTGGTCGCGCCCACGTCCAGCGCGCCGCGGAAGATGTACGGAAAGCACAGGACGTTGTTGACCTGGTTGGGGTAGTCGCTGCGCCCGGTGGCCATGACCGCGTCGTCGCGCACCGCGCGCACCTGCTCCGGCAGGATCTCGGGCGTCGGGTTGGCCAGCGCGAGGATGAGCGGCCGCGCGGCCATGCGCGCCACCATCTCCGGCTTGAGCACGCCGCCCGCCGACAGCCCCAGGAACACGTCCGCGCCCTCGATCACCTCGGCCAGCGTGCGCGCGTCGGTCTTCTGCGCGAACTGCGCCTTGTCCGGGTCCATCAGCTCGGCGCGCCCCTCGTAGACGACGCCGGCCAGGTCCGTCACCCAGATGTGCTCGCGCGGCAGCCCGAGCTTGACCAGCAGGTTCAGGCAAGCCAGCGCCGCTGCACCCGCCCCAGACGTAACGAGCTTGACCTGCTTCAGGTCCTTGCCCACCACCTTCAGCCCGTTGAGGATGGCCGCGCCGACGACGATCGCGGTGCCGTGCTGGTCGTCGTGGAAGACCGGGATCTTCATGCGCTCGCGCAGCCGGCGCTCGACGTAGAAGCAATCCGGGGCCTTGATGTCCTCCAGGTTGATGCCACCGAAGGTGGGCTCCAGCGCGGCGATGATGTCGACGAGCCGGTCCGGGTCCTTCTCGTTGATCTCGATGTCGAAGACGTCGATGCCGGCGAACTTTTTGAACAGCACCGCCTTGCCTTCCATCACCGGCTTGGCCGCCAACGGCCCGATGTCGCCCAAGCCGAGCACCGCCGTGCCGTTGGTGATGACCGCCACCAGGTTGCCGCGGCCGGTGTAGCGGAACGCGTCGGCCGGGTCGGCGACGATCGCCTCGCACGGGGCGGCCACACCCGGCGAATAGGCCAGCGCCAGGTCACGCTGGTTGGACAGCGGCTTGGTCGCCGCGATCGCCAGCTTGCCGGGGGTGGGGTATGCGTGATAGTCGAGCGCGGCGCGCTGCAACTGCGCGCGCTTGTCCGATGCAGATTCCGTCATGTTCATTTACTCCAGCGAGCGGACGCCCAGCGCTGCGGGCAGATCCGCCAAATTGTCGCGGAGACTTCTACTCCAGCGCGTCTACTCCAGGGACGGCCGCCCCATTGTAGGGGTCGACCGCCGCGACACGCCTCCACGCGCGAGCCCAGTCCCCGGCGCAGACGAGACCATTGCCCCGCACTCGTCACGGGTGGAAAACCGCAACGGGCAAGAACGGGGGGGCGTACGATGCACGACGGCCCGGGCACCCCATCCCGATCGCGCCGTGTCCACCCGCGGTGGTCCGACGTCCCGGGTATGGCGCCTATTGCTCAGGGCCCAAAGATGGCATTGGGCAGCGCCAAGCTGATGGCGGGCACGTACGTCACCAGCACCAGGAACAGCAGCAGCACCGACAACCACGGCAACGCCGCCCGCACCACCTGCACGATGCTCATGCCCGTGATGCCGCTGGTGACAAACAGGTTCAGTCCCACGGGCGGCGTCACCATCCCGATTTCCATGTTGACCACCATGATGATGCCCAGGTGAATCGGGTCGATGCCCATCTGGGTCGCGATCGGGAACAGAATCGGGGCCAGGATCAACACGATCCCGGTGGGCTCCATGAAATTGCCAGCCACCAGCAACAGGACGTTGACCACCAACAAGAACATCCACGGCGACATGCCCGAGGCCAGGATGTGCTCGGCAATCGTCTGCGGAATGCGTTCGGTCGTCAGCACGTGCGCAAACAGCAACGCATTGGCCACGATGAACATCAGCATCACCGAGGTTTTGGCCGACTCCACGAAAACGCGCGGCAAGTCGCGCCACCGCAAATCGCGGTAGATGAACATCGCGACCAGCAGCGCGTAAACGGCAGAAACCGCGGCCGCCTCGGTGGGGGTAAAGATACCCCCGTAGATGCCCCCCATGATGATGACGAGCAGCATCAAGCCCCAGGCCGACTCGCGCAGGGTACGCAGCACCTCGGTAACGGACGCGCGCGGTGGGTGCGTGATTTGCAGACGTCCCGCCCGCCACCATACGGCCACCATCAGCATCAGGCCCAGCAGAATGCCTGGCACTACCCCCGCCATGAAGAGACGCCCCACGGACACCTCGGTCACTGCGGCGTACACCACCATCACGATGGAGGGCGGGATGAGGATCCCCAGCGTGCCCGCATTGCAAATCACCCCCGCCGCAAACGCTTGCGGGTACCCCGCACGCACCATGCCGGCAATCACGATGGAACCAATCGCGACGACCGTCGCGGGACTGGAGCCCGATACCGCCGCAAAGAGCATGCATGCCAGAATCGACGCAATCGCCAGCCCGCCGCGCAAGTGGCCAACGGCCGCGATGGCAAAGTTGACCATGCGCCGCGCCACCCCGCCGGTGCTCATGAGGTTACCGGCGAGCACGAAAAACGGGATGGCCAGCAGCGTGTAATGCTCGCTGGTTTCGAACAGCTTGATGGAGAGCGACGCCAGCGAGTCCTGCGAGAACAACGCGATCGTCACCAAACTGGCCAACCCCAGGCTGACGGCGATCGGGATGCCCATCAGCATCAGGGCGAACAGTGTCGCAAACAAGACGGCCGTGCTCATGCGCGATTCTCCTCCTGGGCACGCAGTTTCAGCGCTTCGGCCGACTCATCGGCCAAGTGCAGACTATCGAGCCGCCCGCTCCACAACCCCCACAACACCTGCACAAACCGCCAGGCCAACCAGGCAAACCCCAGCGGCAACACGATCAACACCTGCCAGCGCTCAATGGGCAGGTCCTCTAGCTCCACGCCGATGTCGCGCATCTTGAGCACGTATTCGCTGGAGCCGACCAGCACCAGCGCGCAATACCCCAAGCACAGCAGCACCGCCACGATCGAGACGGCGCGGCGCGGGCCGCGACCGAGCAGCCGCACCACGGCATCGACCCCGAT
Source organism: Tepidimonas taiwanensis (assembly GCF_020162115.1). Lineage (NCBI taxonomy): Bacteria > Pseudomonadati > Pseudomonadota > Betaproteobacteria > Burkholderiales > Tepidimonas > Tepidimonas taiwanensis. The sequence goes on from NZ_CP083911.1 coordinate 2,521,826, forward strand.
GTGCGCGCCCACGCGCACCCCATAACCCAGCCCGGCAAAAATCATGAAGGCAAAGAAGACGCTGGTGAGCTCCTGCGCCCAAGTCAGCCCAGTGTTGAACACATAGCGCAGCACCACCTGCACGAACGTCAGCGCCGTCATGGCGGCCAGCAAGACGCCAATGACCCACTCCTCCAGTCGATCGAACCACTTCATCTCTGCATGTCCTCGGAACGGGGTGCAAGAACCCCCCGCGTCGCCGCCGCACGCGCGGCGACGCGGAGGCCTTCGCCCATGCACAGGGAGATCCGGCTGATCAGCGGTTGGACGCCAGCGCCGCGTCGATGACGTCCTTGCCGATCTCAGACTCGAACTTTTTCCACACTGGCAGCATCGCCTCGCGCCACGCGGCGCGCTGCTGCGGCGTGAGCTGAATGACCTGCGTCTTCTTGTCGGCGATGACCTTGGCACGGAAGTCGTCCGTTTCCTTGGCCGCCACCTCGTTGCCGTAGGCGATGGCCTCTTTCATGGCGGCTTCCAGCCCTTGGCGGATATCGGCCGGCAAACCATTCCACCACTTGGCGTTGGTGATCACCATGTAGTCGAGCACGCCGTGGTCGGATTCCATGATGTACTCTTGTACCTCGTGGAACTTCTTGCTGTAGATGTTGGACCAGGGGTTTTCGGTGCCGTCCACCACACCGGTTTGCAGCGCCTGATAGACCTCTGAGAAAGCGATTTTCTGCGGCACCCCCCCGACCGCCTTGAATTGCGCCTCCAGCACGTCCGAGGCCTGGATGCGGAACTTGAGCCCCTTGGCGTCGCTGGGCAGGTACAACGGCTTGTTGGCTGATAGCTGCTTCATGCCATTGTGCAGGTACCCCAACCCCAGGATCCCTTTCTTCTCCATCGAGCGCAGCAGCTCCTGGCCCTTCGGACTGGCCTGGAAGCGGTCCACCGCGGCCATGTCCTTGAACAGGAAAGGCAGGTCGAACACCTGCAGCTTGGGCGTGTACTTCTCGAATTTGGCGAGCGAGGGTGCGATGATGTGCACGTCGCCCAGCAGCAGCGCCTCCATCTCCTTGCCGTCACCGAAGAGCTGGCTGTTGGGGAAGACCTGCACCTCCACCTTGCCCGGCAGTTTCTTTTCGGCCAGTTCCTTGAACTTGAGCGCCGCCTGACCCTTGGGGGTCACGTCCGCCACCACGTGGCTGAATTTGACAACGATCGGCCCAGCCGACGACGCCACCGCAAAACCCAGCGCCGCCGCGCCAAGCAACAGTTTCCACACTTTCATCGCAGTTGCTCCTTTGTGACCCACATGACTTGCGCGGCGCAGCCCAGTCGCGCTGCCCGCGGCGCGCGAACCTTATCGCCAGAGGGAGCAACGCCACAACTGTGGCGTTCCACATTCGGGAAAACCCTAGGCTTGCGCCCGCTCCCGCATTGCCCGTACCCAACGGGGCCCGATGCGGGCGGCCAGCGCATCATCGGCCGGGGCCATCGCTTGCCGCAGCGCCTCCCGCTCCTCCGGACTGGGATAGTGGAGCTGGATCCGGCCATCGTCGCGCAAGGCCTGCAAGGCCCGCTGCTCTTGCTGCAAGGCCATCGCGTTGCCAAAGGCGATGGCATCGGCGAGCGCGACCTCGATGAGGCGACGCTCCGGCTGTGGCAGGTGCGCCCAAAATGTCGCATTGGCCACGACCGCGTAGCCCAGGTAGCCGTGCGCGCTCAGTGTGAGGTGACGCTGCACCTCGTGCATGCGACCCGACCAAAAGTTGGTCAGCGGATTCTCCGTGCCGTCCACCACGCCGCGGGCCAAGGCATGACGCGTGGCCGCAAAGTCCATCATCACGGGGTATGCACCCAGTGCACGCATCTGGGCCGCGATCGTCAGCGACGGTTGCACCCGCATGCGCAGCCCGCGATAGTCACGCGGCTCGCGCAAGGGATGGGTGCGGGCGCTCATGTGCTTGAAGCCGTTGTCCAAAAAGCCCAGACCCAACAATCCATGGCGTTGCAGCGGCTCGAACAGCTCGCGCGCCCACTCACCCTCCACCACACGCCGCACCGCGGCGCGGTCGGCGAACAAAAACGGTAAATCGAACAGCTCGAACACGGCCGTGCCCAAACGCCCAAACTTGGACAGCGACGGGATCAACAACTCCACGGCCCCCCACTGCAGTGCCTCCAGCTCGTCGGCGTCGCTGTAGAGCGAGCCGTTCGGATACACATCCAAAACGACAGCCCCCTCGCTGCGTTGCGCCAGCAACGCCTGCAGCCGGGTGGCCATCAAGCCCTTGGGCGTATCGGGCGCCACCACGTGCGCCAGCCGCAAGCGCAGGCGCGGCTGCGCCCGCAGTACGGCAGGCCCCACTACCCCCGCCACGCCCACCGCCACCGTCCAGCGGCGGCGCGTCAGACCTCGAGAGCCGTGCGGTGCGACCATGCAGCGTATGCTATACGCACATGAATGCGTCACCAACCGATGCCACGCTGTCGTCGGACGCCGTGGGCTGGGAGTGGTCGCCCGCACCGGCGCGTGATGCGGGGCTGCCCTCCGGCTGGATCGCCGCGCTCGTCGTGCTCAGTCTGGCACTGCTGGTGGTGGCGATCACGCTGGTGGCGGTGGTGCGCCGCTTCGAGCATGAGGAAGCCCTGCGCCAATATCGCGCCGATGCGGCATGGCTGCAACGGGCGCTGGCGTTTCACCTGCAACGCCTCGAGCGTGATCTGACACACTTGGCAACACAGCCCCCCAGCGAGACCACCGATCCCTCCGCTTTTGCCGGGGCGCTGTTGCGCGACACACAGGCCGTGACGGCATGGGGTTGGTGGGCCCCGCAAGCCGTCGGCCCGGCTGTCGCGGCGATGGATGCCGACCGTCTGACGCACCCGGACAACGCGGCAGCCTTGGATACCCTACGTGCCGCGACGCAAGCCTTTGGCCGGCCCAGCTACGTTGGGCCCATGCGCGACGGCATCGGTCAACCCTCGTCACACGGGTGGCTGGCGGTTCCGGCGTCGGCCACCGACACCAGTGCTGTTCTCGTGGCGGCCCGAATCGACTGGCCGGCGGTGCTGGCCGCGGTCGTCCCGCCCTGGTATGCCGCCCGTTACCAGGTCTCCGTCACACAGACCGGCGCACCACACATGACGGATGACGGTGAAGGAGATGGGATCCGCACCGTACTCGACCTGCCTGGCGCACCGCTCGTGTTGTCGGTGAAGCCGCTGGACGTCCCGACACCGGCCGTGCCACGGGGATTGCTGCTGCTGGCGCTGGTATTGCTGCTGGCGCTGGGGGCCGCGGCGTGGGCCATGCTGCGGGGCATGCGTGCACGCCAGCAAGCGCAACAAGCCCTGCAGGCTGAGGTGGCCTTTCGGCGCGCGATGGAAAGTGCCGTGCGTACTGGCCTACGGGTGTGGGACATGGAGGGGCGCATCCGCTATGTCAACCGGGCGTTTTGTGAGCTCGTTGGCTATGGCCCACAGGAGCTGCTCGGTCGCGCGGCCCCACTGCCCTACTGGCCGGACGAGTTGCACGACGAACTCAGCGCCCTGCACGGGGAACTGCGCCGGGCCGGCACCCCGGCTGCCGGGGTGGAGCTGGTGTTTCGCCACCGCGACGGCCACCGGGTGGACGTTTTGGTGCACGAGTCGGCCTTGCTCGATACCAAGGGTCGGCAAATCGGGTGGATGAGTGCGGTACTCGACATCACTGAGCGCAAGCAGGCGCAGCGGCTCGAAGCCCTGCACCGAGAGCGGTTGGAGGCGCTGGGTCAACTGGTGGCGGTGGGCGAGATGGCCAGCACCCTGGCCCACGAGCTGAATCAACCGCTGGGCGCGCTCAATGGGTTTGTCCACGGTCTGCTCAATCGACTGCGCACGCAACCACCCGGACTCGACGAGATCAGGGCGGTGGTCGAGCGCATCGCAGGACTCGCGGACAAAGTCGGGCGGATCGTGCAGCGGGTCAACGCCTTTGCCCGCCGCCGGGAATTGGACGCCAGGCCGTTGGCGCTACAGCCCTTCTTGCGGCGTTTGATCGAGGCGCAGCGAGCGCGCACCGACTCACGCATGCGCATCGACGTCGACTGGCCCGCAGACGAAGCGGTCGTGCTGGCCGACCCGGGCTGGCTGGAACATGCGGTGCGCAACGTCCTGGACAATGCGGTGCATTGGGCGTCGGTCGGCTCGACATCAGAGCGACAGGCGCGCGTGCGCGTGACGCTGCACCGCGAGGCCCAACGCATCGGTATTGCCATTGGCGACAACGGCCCCGGCGTGGCACCCGACATCGCCGACACGCTCTTCACGGCTTTCGTTTCCCGCAAAGAGGGGGGAATGGGCATGGGGCTGGCCATCGCTCGCTCCGTGGTCGAAGCCCACCGCGGCCGCATTGACGTGGGGCGTGATCCGCTGCTCGGCGGCGCGCGGTTTACGCTGTGGCTACCGCAGGCTGCCCCCTCGGAGAACAGGCCATGACCGAAACCGAAGTCCACATCGTCGACGACGACGCCGATCTGCGCGACGCGCTGTGCTGGCTGCTCGCCTCGCGCGCGTTGCCGTCGCGCGCTTGGAGCAACGGCAACGCCTTTCTCGACTGGGCGCAGACACGGCGCACTGCGTGGCCGGTCGCGGTGGTGTTGTTGGACATCCGTATGGTTCCGCTGAGCGGCCTGGATGTGTTCGAACAACTGCGCCAGTGGCAGTGTCCGTGGCCGGTCCTGTTTCTCACTGGACACGGCGATATTCCGACGGCGGTGCAAGCGGTCAAACAGGGCGCCTGGGACTTTCTGGAAAAACCTTTTCAGGACAACTCATTGGTGGACAAGGTGCAGCGGGCGCTACAGATCGCCAGCAGCCCCGAGGCGCTGCGCGCACTGCAGCTGCGCTCAGCCTTGCATCAGCTCAGCCCTCGCGAGCGCGACGTGCTGGCCGAGGTGCTGCAGGGCCGCTACAACAAAAATATCGCCGATCGGCTCGGCATTGCCGAGCGCACGGTCGAATTTCACCGGGCCAATATCTTGCAGAAAATGAATGTGGGCTCCGCGCTGGAGCTGGCCCACCTACTGGGGCGGTACGGCTTGTGGCCGCAGCCCCCCGCCGCCCCCGCGTCGGGACTGCCTGCAGGTACCCAAGCCCTCGCGGAGGGTCACCCCGCCCCCACGACCTCGACCTCAGGTATTTGAAATCGCTTGGACCGGCGCCGCTTCGTCAAGGTGGCCCACGACGACGCGGTTGCGCCCGGCCCGCTTGGCCGCGTAGAGGGCCGCGTCGGCCAGCTGCACCAGGTGGGGGCCGTCTTCGGGGGCCAGCGGCACCAGCGCCGCCACGCCCGCGCTGACCGTCACCACCGGCGCCGTCGGCGAATCGGCGTGGGGCAGCGCGAGCGCACGCACCGCGGCCACCGCCCGCTCCGCGACGCGGCGCGCCCCAACCGCGTCGGTGTCGACCAGCAGCGCGACCATCTCCTCGCCGCCGCAGCGCGCCAGCAGGTCCGGCTCGCGGTAGATCTCGCTGCGCAACGCCCGCGCCACCGCCTGCAGGCACGCGTCGCCCGCCTGGTGGCCGTCGTGGTCGTTGTAGCGCTTGAAATGGTCGACATCGAAAATCACCACCGCCAGCGGCCGCCCCTGCCGCGCGTGGCGCGCCACCTCCTCGCGCAGGCGCTGCTCGAAGTAGCCGCGGTTGGCGATGCCCAACAACCCGTCGATGCGCGAGAACGCTTCCAGCCGCCGGTTGGCGGCTTCCAACTCGGCCGTGCGCTCGCGCACGCGCTGCTCCAGCGTCGCGTTGGCCTGCTGCAGGTCGCGGTTACGCTCGGCCAGGACGTGGTAGAGCTGCCCCATCATGCGCAGCAGGTTGGCCATCCCGCGGTCCGGGTGCTGCTCTTCGCGGGCGTAGGCGTCGGCGGGCGCCGCGCCGGCGCGGATCGCGCGGATCTGCCGCGCCATCGACTGGTCCACGCCCAGGATGTGCAGGCCGAGCCACGCGGTCAAAAACCCCATCAGGGTCTCCGCCGGCTGGCGCAGCGGGCCGCGTGTGTCCCACATCGAGCGCACCTGCTCGACGAACTCGCGGTGCAGCCGCTCGTGCAGACCGCGGTGGCGCGGGTCCACGCCGGCGTCCCGCATCAGCTGTTCCTCGTCCTCGAAATGCCGGTGCGCGTAGGCGAGCAGCTCGTCGAACGCGGCCTGCTGCGCCGAGGCCGACAGCGTGGCGCTGTGGAACAGCGCGCGGTTGAGCGCGTTGAAGAGGTCGACCAGGCGGTGGTGCTGCGCGTCCACCTCCGCCAGGCCGGTGATCAGCGTGGCGTCCCAAACGAAAACATCGCGCTCGGGCGCATCGGGGGGCGGGATGGTCATGGCAGGACGGGCGCGCAGGCGCGTACTTTGTGACCAGAGTATCGCGCAAAAACCCCCGCCGGAGGTGCGGTCATGCGCGCACGACCGCGTCCGGGAGCTCGTTCGGGTTGGGCCGCTGCCCGTCGGCGGGGAAGTGCTGACACAGCCAGGCGTCCACGGCGTCGATCGCGCCGGCGAGCGCCGCCTCAGGCGAGGCGGTCTGCAAGCCCGCGCGCAAGCGCTCGACGACCGCCTGCCAATGCGCGGGCGGGACGCGCCGCGCCAGCGCGCGGTCGGCGACGATCTCGATCGCCCGCTCGGCCAGCAGCAGGTAGATCAGCACGCCGGCGTTGTCCTCGGTGTCCCAGACGCACAGCCGGCCGAACCAGGCCAGCGCACGCTCGCGCACGCGCGCGGCCAGCGCCGCCTCGTCCGGCGGCGGCCACAGCCAGCCAAGCGGCAGCGCCGCTTCCACGCAGACGCGGATCTCGCCCCGGTGTCGGGCCTCGCTGGCGGCCACCCGGTGGCGCAGCCGCTCGGCCGCGGCGTCGTCCAGCCAACGGCGGCTGGCGCGCTCGTCCCACCACAGGTGGCGCACCAGGCGTCCCCACCGGGCCATCGTCCCCATGCTCACCACCGCCCGGAGGCGCCCCCGCCCCCAAAATTGCCCCCACCCCCGGAGGTGAACCCGCCACCCCCGGCGCTCCACCCACCCCCGCCGAAGCCACCGTCCCAGCCGCCGCCCGTGCGGCCGCCGCGCCACGATCCCCCGCCGCCGACCCGCACCCCGAGCAGCGCGAACAGAAACGCCGCGAGCACCAGCAGCCCCAGCCACCCCAGCGACAGGTTCAGCCCCGTGCCCAACACCCCCGCCAGCACCGCCGTCACGAACGCGCCCAGCACCCGCCCGAGGATGCCGCGCAGCACCGTGGCCACCACACCCAGCCCGAATAGCAGGCCGATCAGGTCCTCGGCGCCCGCGTCGTCACTCCCCCCGCCGGTCGGCGCCTCCGGCAACGGCAGCGCCTCGCCCGCCAGCGCGGCCAGGATCTGCTCGACCCCCGCCTCGAGGCCCCCGGCAAAGTCGCCGGCCCGAAAGCGCGGCACGATCGCGCGCTCGATGATGCGGCTGGCCAGCAGATCCGGGATCGCCCCCTCGACGGCCTTGGTGGTCGCGATGCGCACGCGGCGGTCCTCCTTGGCGACGACGAGCAGCACGCCGTCGCCGACGTCGCGCCGGCCGATCTTCCACGCGTCGCCCACGCGCTGGGTGTAGTCCGTGATGTCCTCGGGCGCGGTCGTGGGCACCATCAGCACGACCACCTGGCTGCCGCGTTCGCGCTCGAACGCTGCGAGCCGCGCCTCGAGCGCCGCGCGTTGCTCGGCGGTGAGCGTGCCGGTCAGGTCCATCACACGCGCGGTGAGCGGCGGCACCGGTTGCAGCGTCTGGGCCGCGGCCGCCCCCGCCAGCCCCAGCCACAGCGCGAACAGCCACGCCCACCACGCGGCCCAGCCCATGCGCCACGATGCCGTCAAGGCCGATGCGGGCGCATATCCCCGTCCGGCCCGACACGGGCACCACGCCCCCGCCACCGCGACGGCCGACATCCCGCCTACGTGCGGACCATCGCCCATGGCATCAACGACTGGGGGCGGGGAATTCGACCTTGGGCGGTGTGGACAACGCCGCCTCGTCCGCCGGCGCGAAGCCGGGTTTGGGCGCGTAGCCGAACACCATCGCCGTCAGGTTGGTCGGGAAGCTGCGCGCCAGCGTGTTGTAGCGCTGCACCGCCTGGATATAGCGGTTGCGCGCCACCGCAATACGGTTTTCCGTGCCTTCGAGCTGCACGCGCAGGTCCGCAAACGCCTGGTTGGCCTTGAGGTTGGGGTACTGCTCCGCCACCGCGAGCAGGCGCGACAACGCGCTGCCGAGCTCGCCCTGCGCGGCCTGAAAGCGCTGCATCGCCTGCGGGTCCTGCAGCATCTCGGGCGTGACCTGGATCGCCGTGGCGCGCGCGCGCGCTTCGATGACGCGGGTGAGCGTCTCGCGCTCGAAGGCGGCTTCGCCCTGGACCGTGGCGACGAGGTTGGGCACGAGGTCCGCGCGGCGCTGGTACTGGTTGAGCACCTCGGCCCAGGCGGCGCGCACCTCCTCATCGAGTCGCTGGAACTCGTTGTAGCCGCAGCCGGGCAGCGCGGTGGCCGCAGGAAGGGCCACCGCCAGCGCCAGCCAGCGGCGGCGGGTGGCGTTGGGAAGGGAACGGTCGGCTGTCATGGTGTGCCCCTGACGTCATGGTGGACAACGGCACCATCATGCCACCATCCGGTGCACATCGCGCATCGGCGGCGGAACGCCGCGCGCTCACGCGCTCGGGGCGCCCGCGGCGAGGCGCCAGCCCGCGGCCACGAGCGCGTCGCGCAGGCGCCGCGCGGTCGCGATCGCCTGCGGGCCATCGCCGTGCACGCAAATACTGTCGATCGGCGTCGGCAGGACGGCGCCGTCGCGCGTGACCAGGCCGCCCGCGGCCAGCATGCGCAGCACGTGCGCGACCGCCGCGTCCGGGTCGTGCAGCACCGCCCCGGGTTCACGGCGGGGCACCAGCTGCCCGTCCGCCTGGTAGGCGCGGTCGGCGAAGACCTCGCGCAGCACGGGCTGCCCGGCTTCCAGCGCCGCCTGCTCCAGCGCCGAACAGGCCGGCGCGAGCACCGGCAGCGCGGGGTCGTAGGCCCGCACCGCCCGCATGACCGTGCGCGCCAGCGACACGTCCGCGCAGGCCATGTTGTTGAGCGCCCCGTGCGGCTTGACATGCGCCAGCGGCACACCCTCCGCGCGGCACACGCCGGCCAGCGCCCCGATCTGGTAGAGCAGCATCGCCTCCAGCTCGTCGGGCGCGAGCTCCATGCGCCGGCGGCCAAAGCCCTGCAAATCCGGAAACGCCGGGTGCGCCCCGACGGCGACACCGCGCGCCGCCGCCAGGCGCACAGTGCGGCGCATCACCAGCGGATCGCCCGCATGAAAGCCGCACGCGACGTTGGCGCGCGTGACGATGGCCAGCAGGGCCTCGTCGTCGCCCATGGTCCAGGCACCGTAGCTTTCGCCCAGGTCGGCGTTCAGATCGATGACATGCTCCGCGGTCATGTGGGCTCCTCGGCGGCGTCGGCCGTTACGCTGCCGTCACACATGCTGACGACGCCGCTGATCAGGTTGTGTTCGTACAGCCGTCGCAAATCGACATACCCGGGCGGATGCCACGGCCGCAGCGCACGGCTCCAGTGTTGCAACGCCTCGGCCTGCGCGCGCAGCGCGTCGTGCGCCTGGGCCAGCGTCACCGGCGCGAACCGCAACGGTACATCGACAGGCCAGCGCGCCAGCCGCCCCCAGTCGGCGCGAATGACGGTCGCGATTTTCGGGTAGCCACCGACGGTCTGCGCATCGGCCAGCAACACGATCGGCTGGCCGCTGGCCGGTACCTGGATCGCACCCGGCGCCACGGCGTCCGACACGATGTCGGCGTGCGCCGGCGTACGGTGCACGAGCGGCGGCCCGGCCAACCGCATGCCCATGCGGTCGCGCTCGGCGGTCACGCGCCACGCCGCCCCGCACAAGGTTCTGATTGCCTCGGGCGGGAAGTGATCGTCCTGCGGCCCGAGCAGCACGCGCACCGGAGCGTCCGGGTCGGACAGAGGCTCCCCGCGGCGCTCGGTGGTGGGCGTCTCCGGCCCCGGCGCGCCGCACGGCAGGCGGTCGCCGGCACACAGGGCGCGGCCGCCGAGCCCGCCCATCGCGGTGCGCTCGTGCGTCGCGCGGCTGCCCAGCACCGGCGGCACGTCGATGCCCCCGGCCACGCCGAGGTACGCGAGCCCGCGCACGGCCCCCAGGCGCAGCGTGTCCCCGGGGCGCAGCGTCACGGTGCACCAGCCGGGCAGCGGCTGCACGGTACCGCCGACGCGCTCCACCGACGCCATCACCTCGCCGACGACGGCCACCTGGACGGTGCCACCGTCAGCCTGCAGGCGCGGCCCGAGCAGGCGCAGCTCCAGCACCGCCGCCGCCGGCGCGTTGCCCAGCAGCGCGTTCGCAGCCCGCGCCCACAGCGGGTCGAGCGCCCCGGCCACCGGCACGCCCCAGTGCCGGTGGCCCGTCCGCCCGAGGTCCTGCACGGTATTGCCCAGACCCGGGTCGAGCACCTGCAGCACCGCGTTCACCCGTCGCCCCCCGGTGGGCTCCCGCAGGCCATCACGTCCAAAGAGCCCGCCTGCGCACGCGCCTGCAAGTCGGCAAACGTCGCCTCGTCGATCGCGAACCAGCGCACCGTGTCGCCGCTCGCAAGCAGCGCCGGCGGATCGCGGCGCACGTCGAACAACGGTACCGGCGTGCGCCCGACGAGGTGCCAGCCGCCCGGGCTGACCCAGGGGTAGACCGCGCACATCCCGCCCGCCAGCGCGATGGAGCCGGCGGGCACCGCCTTGCGCGGCGACGGCAGGCGCGGCACCTGCAACGCCGCCGGCACCCCGCCCATGTACGGAAACCCGGGCAAAAAGCCGATCTGGTACACCCGGAACGCCGCGGCCAGCAGCTGCTGCACGACCGCCTCCGCCGTCAACCCCACGCGCGCGGCCAGCGCGTCCAGATCCGGCGCCATCGCGGGTGCAAAGCAAGCGGGCAAGCGCCAACAACGCCCCGCACTCGGCCGCGCCGTCGTCTGCTGCGCCAGCTCCAGCAATGCGTCGCCCAGCGCCATTCCGTCGCACGCCAGCGGCTCGTAGTGGACGGTCAGCGAGCGAAAAGTCGGCACCACGTCGACCACCGCGCGCCACGGGGCGGCCCCGGTGGCCCACGCGGCGCGCACCGCCTGCGCGAGGCCCATGACGCGACCGTGCAACGCCGGGTCGATCGCGTCGCCGAACTCCACCGTCCACGCGCCATCCCCCAGCGCCAACAGCCGCGGCGCGGGACACGGCATGGCGGCGCTCACCCCGCCATGCGCTGCGGCAGCCACGTCACCAGCTCCGGAAACGCATACAGCAACACCACCGCCAGAACCATCAGACCGAACATCGGCGCCGCGTAACGCGCCAGCTCCGTCACCTGTCGGCCGGTCATGCCCTGCAGCACGAACAGATTGAAACCCACCGGCGGTGTGATCTGCGCCATCTCGACCACGACAACGAGGAAAATGCCGAACCAGATCAGATCGATCCCGGCAGCCTCGACCGTCGGCAGCAGCACCCCCATCGTCAGCACCACGATCGAGATGCCGTCGAGAAAGCAGCCGAGGACGATGAAGAAAAGGGCCAGCGCGAGCACCAGCTCCCACTGCGCCAGGCCCAGCGAACCGATCCAGGTCGCGACGTGGCGCGGCAGGCCGAGATAGCCCATCGCCAGCGTCAGAAACGCGGCACCCGCCAGGATCAGCGCGATCATGCAGTACATGCGCGTGGCCCCCAGCAGGCTGTCGCGGAAGGTCTGCCAGCTGAGCGCCCCTTGGGCGGCGGCGATCAACAGCGCCCCCACCACGCCGACGGCCGCCGCCTCGGTCGCGGTGGCGATGCCGGTGTAGATCGTGCCGAGCACCCCCGCGATGAGCAACAGCACCGGCAGCAAATGGCGGCTGGCGCGCAGCCGTTCCCCCAGCGACAGCGTTTCGCCCTCCTGCGGAATGGCGCGGGGGTGCAGCAGCGACCACACCATCACGTACCCCATGAACAAGGCCGCAAGCAGCAGCCCCGGCAGAATGCCGGCGACAAAGAGCCGCGCGATCGAGACATTTGCCGTCACGCCGTAGACGATCATGATGATCGACGGCGGGATGAGCAGCCCCAGCGTGCTGGCACCCGCGAGTGTGCCCAGGCTCATCGCATCGGGGTAGCCGCGCCGCTGCAGCTCGGGCAACGTCATCTTGCCGACCGTCGCGCAGGTCGCCGCCGACGAACCCGACACGGCCGCAAACAGCGTGCTGCCCAGGATGTTGGTGTGCAGCAGTCGGCCCGGCAGGCGCTGCAACCATGGCGCCAGGCCGCGGAACATGTCCTCCGACAAGCGCGTGCGAAACAGGATTTCGCCCATCCAGACGAACAGCGGCAGGGCGGTGAGCGTCCACGAGGACGAAGCTCCCCAGATCGTGATCGCCATCGCGTCACCGACGGCGCGGGGCGTGAACAGCTCCATGCCGATCCACGCCACGCCGACCAACGCCAAACCGATCCACACCCCCGCGGCCAGCGTGACGAGCAACGCGCCGATGAGCACCAGCGTGACGATCAAGTCCATGATGAAACGCTCCGCGTCATTCGATACGCGCCGGCTCGTCACCGGCGTCGGGGTGCGGCGCGCGTCCACGCGCGTGTTCCGCCAACTGGACGGCCATCGCGAGCGCGAACAGCACCGTCCCGACCGCCATACCGAGCTGCGGAATCCACAACGGGGTGGCGTCCAGGCCCGTCGAGATGTCGTGGAACGCGTGGCTCTGCCAGACGAGCCGCACCGAGAACCAGGCGAGGCCCCCGGCCAGCAGCAGCCCCAGCGCGTGCACCGCGACCTCGACCCCGCGGCGGGCGGGCGCGGGCAGCCGCTGCAGCAGCAGCGTCACGCGGATGTGTTCACCCCGCCGCAGGGTGGCCGGCAGCGCCAGAAAGGCCGCCGCGGCCATGCTGTAGCCCGCGTAGGCATCGGCGCCCGGCAGGGCCAACACTGGCAGAAGCCGTCCAACGATGCTCACCAGCACCATCGCCAACGTGCCGATCAGAAACACCCCTGCCACCCAGGCGGCCACTTCGAACAGGCGATCGAAAGCTTTCACGGCCCGCCCCTCTGGTCTGGGCCGTCAGCGGCGGTACGCGTCCAGCACGGCGGCGCCTTCCGGCCCCGCCTGCCGAGACCATTCCTGCACCATCGTCTCGCCGATCTTGCGCAGATCCGCTTGCAATTGCGGCGAACCGCGCGACACCGTCATGCCGTTCTTGCGCAGCTGCTCCAGGTACCAGGCGGTCTTCTCTTCGCTTTCCTTCCAGCCGCGCGCCTCGGCGTCGGCCGCGGCCTTGAGCACCGCGTCCTGCGTCGGCTTGTCCAGCGCCTCGAACGCTCGCTTCGAGACGAAGACGACGTTCTTGGGCAGCCACGCCGCCACGTCGTAGTAGTACTTGACCTGTTCCCACACCTTGCTGTCGTAGCCGGTGGCGCCGGAGGTCATGAACGCGTTGACGGCGCCGGTGGCCAGCGCCTGCGACAGCTCGGCGGCCTGAATCGTGACCGGCTGCGCCCCCACGAGCTGGGCGATCCGGCTGGTGTTGGGGTTGTAGGCGCGCCACTTGGCCCCCTTGAGGTCCGCGGCCGATTCGATCGGCTTGGCGCTGAAGATCCCCTGCGGCGGCCAAGGCACGGCGTAGAGCACCTTGAGCCCCTGCTTGTCCAACGCGGCCTCGACGGCCGGACGCGAGGCCTGCCACAGTTTGCGGGCGTCCGCGTAGCTGGTCGCCAGGAACGGGATGGAGTCGATGCCGAACAACGGGTTTTCGTTGGAGAAGTTGGAGATCAGCACTTCGCCGATCTGGGCCTGCCCGCCCTGCACGGCGCGCTTGATTTCGTTGGCTTTGAACAGCGACCCGTTGTCGTGCACGGTGATCGTGAGCTTGCCGCCGGTGGCGCGCTCGATGTCCTTGACGAACATCAGGATGTTGGCGGTGTGGAAGTTGCCCGCCGGATAGGCGGTGGGCATGTCCCACTTGACGGCCTGGGCGGCCGCGGTGACGTGGGCGACCGCCAGCGTGGCGGCAGCGGCAAAGGAGGCAAGCGTGGCGCGCATCGGTAACTCCTGCTGTCTGAGAAGAGAAGGGGTACGGCTTCGAACCGCCCAACGCCGGACGGCAGGGAAACGGTAACACCACGCATGTAAAACGTCAACGTTTTGTGATCGTTTTTTTGTTATGGTTTACCATGAGACGGTGGGGTGCGCGGCGCGGCGTGTTGCACAATCCGCCCAGTGCCCATTCCACCCGGCCCGCCATTTGCCATGACACCCCCGCATTCCGCTCCACCGCCGGCCACCGAGACCCCCTCGCCCGACCGTCCCATCGTCTCGTCGGCGCACCTGGTGTCCGAAAAGTCGCCGGAGCTGTCGGAGTTCGAGTTCGGGCTGATCATCGCGGCCCACGCCTTCAACCGCTGGCTCATCCGCTGCATGGGCGCCGCGGGTGTCAAGGACATGACGCCCACCGACGTGCTGGTCCTGCACCACATCAATCACCGCCGCACGCCCAAGCGGCTGTCCGATATCGCCTTCGTGCTCAATATCGAAGACGCGCACGTCGTGTCCTACTCGGTGCGCAAGCTGCAGGGCATGGGACTGGTGTGCGGCGCCAAGCGTGGCAAGGAGGTCTTTTACGCCACGACCGACGAGGGCCACGCCTTATGCCTGCGTTACCGGGCGGTGCGGGAAGCGTGCCTGATGCCCGGCTTTTCCGGCACGGCCGATGAAAACCGGCGCTTGGCGGAGGTCGCCCGCACGCTGCGGCAGCTCTCCGGCCGCTACGACCAGGCGGCCCGCGCGGCCACGGCGTATTGAATTCGTCCCTGTCAACCGTACCCCGGCACAGGGGTCACGGCGTGCGCACCACAACAACTCAGCCCCCAGCGCAAAGCGCGCTGGCAACGCACCTGGCCCCAAACGAACGGGCGCGGGACGCAACCTTCGACCCGCGCCAATGTGAACCGCACCCGGGCTCCCGCACTGCCGCTGGCTGCAGCGGGCTTCAACCCACGCCGATGTGGACAGCACACCGCTGCGGTGTCCGTTCAAACGCAGCTGCTCCCTGTTGATCGCGGTCTATTCCCTGACGTAAACGAGGGCATTTTTTCGTTTTCAGAATTTTCTGAAATTTCCGTTCATACTGTCCGCACTGTCAGTCCTTACTTCCCCGCCACCGACATGGACAACATGACCCCCTTGGTGCGCAGCTTCGTGGCGCATTTCGGTGAGATGGGCAGCCGTTGGGGCATCAACCGCACCGTCGGGCAGATTTATGCGCTGCTGTTCGTGTCGCCACGGCCGCTCAACGCCGAGGAGATCGCCGAGCGGCTGGCGTTCTCGCGCTCCAACGTCAGCATGGGCCTCAAAGAGCTGCAAGCGTGGCGTTTGGTGCGCTTGCGGCACTTCAGCGGCGATCGCCGTGACTATTTCGAGGCTCCCACCGACCCGTGGGAGATTTTGCGCACGCTGGCCGAAGAGCGTCGCCGCCGCGAGATCGAGCCCACACTGTCGATGCTACGCAATGCGCTGCTCGAGACACCCACGAACGAGGAAGACCGCATCGCGCAAGAGCGCATGAAGGGCATGCACGACCTGATCGAGCTGGTGACGACGTGGTTTGATGACGTGCAGCGGCTCGATGCGCAAACCCTGGCCCAGTTGATGAGAATGGGCGCTCGCGTAGGCAAATTGCTTGAATACGCCGGCAAGCTGCGCGCACCCGCCGCTTTGCCTCGCTAGCGCGTTGCTGTTGTAGACCGCGAGGAACGCCATGGACGCTTTGCTGCTGGCTCGGCTGCAGTTTGCCGCCAATGTCACCTTCCATATTCTGTTTCCCACGATCACCATCGCCCTGTGCTGGGTGCTGCTCTTTTTCCGCTGGCGGTGGCTGCGCACGCAAGATGCGGCTTGGCTGGGTGCCTACCGCTTCTGGACCAAGGTCTTTGCGCTGAGCTTTGCGCTGGGTGTCGTCTCTGGCATCACCATGAGCTTTCAGTTCGGCACCAACTGGCCGGGCTTCATGGAGCGCGTGGGCAACGTCGCGGGGCCGCTGCTGGGTTACGAAGTGCTCACCGCGTTTTTCCTGGAGGCCACCTTCCTCGGCATCATGCTCTTTGGACACGGCAAAGTCAGCGAGCGGGTAACGCTGCTGGCGACCTTTTTGGTGGCGCTGGGCACGACAATGAGCGCGTTCTGGATCCTGAGTCTGAACTCCTGGATGCAGACCCCGGCGGGCTACGAAATCATCGACGGCGTTTTCCACGTCACGAGTTGGGCACAGGTTGTCTTTAACCCCTCCTTTCCCTACCGCTTGGCGCACATGTTGCTCGCGTCGGGCCTGACGGTGGCGTTTTTGCTCGCCGGGCTCAGCGCCTGGCAGGTGCTGCGCGGCAAAGCCAACGCCGCCACACCCAAAGCCATGCGCACGGGCTTGACGTTGGGGGCGGTGCTCATCCCGCTGCAAATCCTCGTGGGCGACCTGCACGGTCTCAACACCCTGCAACACCAACCCCAAAAGATCGCCGCCATCGAAGCGGTGTGGGAAACCGAGCGGGGCGCGCCGCTGCTGTTGTTTGCCTGGCCGGATGAGGCCTCCCGCAGCAATCGGTACGAGCTGGGCATCCCCAAAGGGGCCAGCCTGATCCTGACTCACGAGCTCGATGGCGAGATTCGCGGACTCAACGAGTTCATCGGTGCGCACCCGCCCGTGGCACCTGTCTTCTTTGGTTTTCGCATCATGGTTGGGGTGGGCATCCTGATGCTGCTGAGCAGTTGGTGCGGCTGGTGGATGCTGCGTCGCCGTGGCTGGGACCCTCGTCGCTTGCCGCGCCCACTTCTGTGGAGCCTGAGCGCGATGAGCTTCTCGGGCTGGGTGGCCACCGTCGCGGGCTGGTACGTCACCGAAATCGGCCGCCAGCCCTACATCGTGCAAGGACTGCTGCGCACCGCCGAGGTCGCTTCGTCCACCCCGGCACCGATGATTGCGCTGACGTTGGCCGCCTACATCACGGTCTACTTGGCCTTAATCGTGGCCTACGTGGGTGTCATCGCGCACATGGCCGGCAAACCCATCGACGCCCCTGTGCGTTACGCCAGCACACAGCCTCAACCGACCGTGGAGGTTCGCGGATGAGCTTCGACGATACCTTGCCCCTCATATTCATGGCCGTCATGGGCCTGGCCATGCTGGCCTACGTGGTGCTCGACGGCTTCGACCTCGGCGTGGGCATGCTGCTGCATCGCGCCACGCCGCAGCAACAAGACGTGATGGTCTCCTCCATCGGCCCGTTCTGGGACGCCAACGAAACGTGGCTGGTGCTGGGGGTCGGCATCCTGTTGATCGCCTTCCCCAAGGCGCACGGCATCGTGCTCACCGCGCTGTATCTGCCGGTGGCGGTCATGCTCATCGGGTTGATTTTGCGCGGCGTCGCGTTTGACTTTCGCGTCAAAGCCCACGACGAACACAAACCGTTGTGGAACCGCGCGTTCTTTGTGGGTTCGTTGATGGCCTCGCTGGCCCAGGGATGGATGCTGGGCCGCTACATCACCGGATTTGCCGAGGGCTGGGCCTACACGGTCTTTGCGGCAGCCATCGCGCTGGCATTGGCCGCCGCTTACGTCCTGCTGGGGGCAACGTGGCTGGTCATGAAAACCGAAGGCCCCCTGCAAGCCCGCGCCGCTGGCTGGGCGCGCCTGGCGTGGCTGCCGGTGGTGATGGGGATGATGTTGATCTCGCTGGCCACCCCCATCGTGAGCGAGACGGTGCGCGCACGCTGGTTCACCATGCCTGTGTTCATCGCGTTGCTGCCCATTCCCTTGGTGACCGCTGCCGGACTCATCACGCTGCGGGTTTTGCTGAACTCACCGCGCATCTTGGGCCGCCTGTGTTGGGTGCCGTTTGCGCTGGTTGTCGCGGTCTTCGTGCTGGGCTTCTTCGGCCTCGCGTACAGCCTCTATCCCTACGTGGTGATGGATCGGCTCACCATCTGGGAAGCGGCCAGCGCACCGGCTTCGCTCAAGGTCATCCTCCTGGGCACGGTGGTGACAGTGCCCGCCATCATCGGCTACACGGTGTTCGCGTATCGGGTCTTTTGGGGCAAAACGCGCGAGCTCAGCTACGCATAGCACGCGCGGCGGCGGGGCTCAGAGCGGTGCCACCGCGGGTGCCGATGCGGGATGGCCAAGGACATCGATCCCTGCGCTGGTGGGATGCGTGGCGCTGCGGCGGCTCAACACCCGCGCCCACGCGCGCTCGTGGAAGAAGTACGCGACCGCCTGCACGGTGGGCTCCAGCAGCGACAGCGTCAGCGCCGCCCACAGGTTGCCGGTGACGGCGTACGCCACCGCCGCGGCCACCGTGACGTGCATCACGTAGTAGGTGCCGGTTTTCATCAGCGCCCAGCGGTGGGCGTGTGCGATGCGACGAAGACGGGCCATGGAACGCTCCTTATGAACTGACGGGACAGTGCCATGGTAGGGTCGATCAACGCTTTTTGCGATCGATATTTAGAAACTGATTGATAGACATTATTTCGACCGGTGTCTTGGGCGTCGTCAGGCGCTCCCCGCGGGCAGCAGTCGGCCGTCGCGCAGGTCGATGCGCCGGTCGCAACGCGCCGCGAGCCCCGGATCGTGCGTGACGATCAGGAAGGCCGTGCCCTCCTCGCGGTTGAGCTCGCGCAGCAGGCCGAACACCTCCTGCGCCGTTTGGGTGTCGAGGTTGCCGGTCGGCTCGTCGGCCAGCACCAGGCGCGGCCGGTTCATCAGCGCGCGCACGATGGCCACGCGCTGCTGCTGCCCGCCCGAGAGCTGCACCGGCCGCTTGTGAGCGTGGTCGGCCAACCCCGTGCGCGCCAGCAGCGCGCGGGCGCGCTGGCGGTCGTCGGCGGTGATGCGCCCGCGTCCCGCGAGCACCGGCATCAGCACGTTCTCCTCGGCGCTGAAGGCGGGCAACAGATGGTGAAACTGGAACACGAACCCGAGGTAGCGGTTGCGCAGCGCGGTGCGGGCCGCGTCCGACGCGGCGTGCACCGGCTCGCCGGCGAGCCAGACCTCCCCGTCGGTGGGCGTCTCCAGCAGACCCATGATGTTGAGCAGCGTGGATTTGCCGGAACCGGACGGGCCGACCAGGGCAACGAACTCGCCCGCGGCCAGCGCCAGGTCGATGCCGTGCAGCACCTCCACCACCGGCGAAGCGCCGCCGCCGTAGCGCTTGCGCACGCCTTGTAGGCGCAGCACCTCAGCCACGGATCGCCTCC
The DNA here is from genome assembly GCF_020162115.1 of Tepidimonas taiwanensis. Lineage (NCBI taxonomy): Bacteria > Pseudomonadati > Pseudomonadota > Betaproteobacteria > Burkholderiales > Tepidimonas > Tepidimonas taiwanensis. Next base: position 2,541,158 of record NZ_CP083911.1, read on the forward strand.
ACGGGGTCCAGCCGTGCCGCGCGCATCGCCGGCAGCCACGCCGCCAGCACCCCCACCGCCGTCGCGAGCACCGCGGTGGACACGAACAGGTTCACCTCCAGCACCATCGGGAAGAGCGGGCTGCCGTCGGCGTTGCGGGCGATACGGGTGAAGCCGACCGCCAGCGCCGCGCCCAGCCCGGCGCCCAGCAGCGACCCCACCAGCCCGACGATGCCCCCTGCAGCAGGAACACGCCGAGGATGCGGTGCCGGGGCGTGCCCATCGCGCGCAGGATGCCGATCTCGCGCTGGCGCTGCACCACCGACACCACCAGCACGCTGGCGATGCCCAGCGCCACCGCGATCGTGACGAAGACCCGGATCATCAGGCTCGAGGCGCTCTGGCTGCGCAAGGCGGTGACGAGTTGCCCGTTGGCCGCCTGCCAGCTGTCGGCCTGCAGGGCCGTGGCGCGCTGCAGATCGGCGGCCAGCCTCTGCGCCGCGAAGAGGTCGCGCACGCGCACGGCGATTTCGGTCACGCCCAGCCCCAGCCCGAGCAGGCTTTGCGCATCGCGCAGCGGCAGCAGCACGCGCCGGCGGTTGAGGTCCTGGATGCCGTAGTCCATCAGGCCCGCCACGCGCACCGACAGGGTCTCGCCGGTGGCCGACTGCAGCCGCAGCCGGCTGCCGGGCGTCAGGCCCAGATCCGCGGCGAGTTCGGTGCCGATCAGCGCCTCGCCCGTCTGCAGCGACAGCGCGCCGGCGCGCCGCTTGTCGTCCAGGCGGATCACGGCCTGGTAGTCGTCCAGCGCCACCCCGAGCAGCACGACGGCCTTGCGCACGCCGCCCTGCTGCGCGACACCCGGGCCGCTGACCACCGCCGCTGCTGCGGCCACACCAGGCCACGCGCGCACCGTCTGCAACACCGGGGCCACGTCGGTGATCGTCTCCTCGCGCTGCGTGCGCTTGCGCACATCCGCCAGGGTCACAACGCCGTCCTGGTCCTGCAGCACGCGGGTGTTGACCCGCTCGGACGGGCGCAGCACGACGTGCGCCTGCGCGGAGAGCGTGCGCTCGATGATGTTGGCCTGCAGCCCGTTGACGATCGCGGTGATGTAGACGATCACCGCCACCCCGATGGCCACGCCGCCGACGATCAGCCACGACTGGAAGCGCCCCTCGCGCAGCAGCCGCCAGGCGACGACCCAGACGAACCTCATCGGCGGACCTCGACGCGCGCGCCGTCGTCCAGCGCCGGGGCCGGGTCGATCACCTCCACGCCGGCAGCGAGCCCGCGCCGCACCGGCAGCCAGCCGTCGACCGCGGGGTCGGTCTCCACCGCCACCCAGCGCACCCGCCCCGCCACCACCGTCGCCACACGGCCGTCACGCAGCGCTGAGAGCGGCAGCAGCAGCCGCGGTTGCGGCGCGTCCGTGACGACCTCGGCCGACACGGTCATGCCGGGCAACAGCCTTACCCCGCCCGCGGCGGCGTCGGCCAGCGCCAGCTCCACCTCCACCGTGCCGCGCACGCCGTCGACCTGGGTGTCGATGCGCTGCACCCGCGCCGCGAGCGGCGCGTCGGGCCACGCATCGGCGCGCACCGCGGCCGTTTGGCCCACCGCGACGCGGGCCACGTCTCGCTCGTCCAGATCGAGCAGCACGCGCGCCGGCCCCGCCCAGGCAAAGCGCGCCACCGCCTTGCCCGCCGTCACCGCGTCGCCCACCTCGACCAGCCGCGTCAGCACGACGCCTTCGGCGGGCGCCCGCACGGCGACTTGCTGCCGACGGGCGCGTGCCTGCTGCACCGCCGCCTCCGTCTGCTCGACGCGGCGCCGAGCGGCGTCGTACGTACGCTCCGCCGCCTCCAGCGCCGCCGGGCTCAGAAAGCCCTGCGCCTGCAGCGCGCGCTGGCGTTGCCACTGCCGATGCGCATCGGCGAGCTGGCCGCGCGCGTCGGCCAGCTGCGCCTCGGCCTGCGCCAGCGCCGCCTGCGACTCGTCGGGCTCCAGCGCCACCAGCACCGCACCAGCCCGCACCGTCTCCCCCTCGGCCACGGGAGTGGCGACCACGCGCCCCGTGACGGTGCTCGCCAGCGTGGACTCGCGCGCCGGGGCGACGCGCCCGGTCACCACCAACGACCGCTGCACGGGGCGCTCGGTCAGCACCACGGTGTGCACCGGCGTCGCCCGCGCGAACCACCACCCAGCGGCCGCCAGCGCCACGAGCGCGACCGCCGCGGCCGCCAGCCATCGTTTGTGTGTCGTCATGTGTTTGATTGTGCCGCGGTGCCGCATTCCCGCGGGCCGCCGTCACCCGCGATCCGCCCGCGGCTCAGACCCCGGGGCCAGCGTCACCCACGGCAGATCGTGGGTCCGCGCGAGCGCGTCGAGCGTGGCGCGGCTGCGGGTGGCGAACCACGCGGCCAGCGCCGCGGCTGTGGCGGGCTGAAGGCACGCCTCGGGCGTGAGGGCGCCGAGGCCCGTGACCTCCCCCAGGCGGCGCGCAAAGTGCGGCTCCAGCGCCGCGACCGCCACGCGCCCGTCCGCACACGCGTAGACGCGATACCCCGCGTGCGCCCCGCCCAGCAGCGCGCCGGGGGCCGTCAGGCCCCAGGTGCGCGGCAGCGCCAGCCACGCGGCGCCATCGGCCAGCGCCACGTCGCGCACCACGCCGCGGCCCGTCTGCTCGCGCTGGCGAAGCACCAGCAGCACCGCCTCGACCGCCAGCAGCGCGCCGGCCATGTCGGCCAGCAGGCTGGGCGGCAGCGCCACCCCGTCCACCAGACCTGCTTCGGCCTGGTAGGTCAGGTCGTGTCCCGCCTCCTCGGCGCGCGCACCGGCGGCCCCGACGATGCGCACCAGCGACAGCCGCGGCCAGCGCGCCTGCACCGTGGCAGCGTCCAGCCCCAGTTTGGCCAGCGCCGATGGGCGAAACGAGGTCAACAGCACGTCGGCGTGGGCGAGCAGCCGTTGCAGCCGCCGCTGCCCGGCAGGGGTTTTGAGGTCAATCGCGACGGTGCGCACCCCACGGTGCAGCTGCCCATACGCCGCGGGGCAGTAGCCGCGCATCGGATCGCCGCTCGGCGGATCGACCTTCGTGCAGCGCGCGCCGAGCGCGCGCAGGCGCATCACCGCGGCCGGGCCCGGCAGGTTCAGGGCCAGCGTGACGACGTGCACGCCGGCCAGCGGCCGTGTCGTACCGGGTGAGGAATCAGGGCGGGCCGTCATGGCCGCACTCTAGCAAAGCTGGCAGCGGTCACGGATGCGACACACGGCGGCGTAAGATACCCCCCAAAACCCCATACCACGAGAGGAGACCACATGCCCCTGCGTGCCACCAAGATCGTCGCCACCCTCGGTCCCGCCTCCGACGGCCTGGACACGATCGAGGCCATGATCCGCGCCGGCGTCGACGTCGTGCGGCTGAATTTTTCGCACGGCAGCGCCGACGACCACCGCCAGCGCGCCGAGCGGGTGCGCATCGCGGCGCAGCGCGTGGGCAAAGAAGTGGCGATCATGGCCGACCTACAGGGGCCCAAGATCCGCGTCGGCAAGTTCGCGCACGGCAAGGTGACGCTGGTGGAGGGCGCGGCGTTCACGCTGGATGCGGCGCGCAGCGAACCCGGTGACGAGCACGCCGTCGGGCTGGACTACAAGGAGCTGCCGCGCGATGTCGTGCCGGGCGACGTGCTGCTGCTCAACGACGGCTTGATCGAGCTGGAGGTGGTGCGCGTGGAGGGAGCCGCCGTGCACACGCGGGTCGTGGTCGGTGGCGAGTTGTCCAACCACAAGGGCATCAACAAGCGCGGCGGCGGCCTGACCGCGCCGGCGCTCACCCCCAAGGACATGGCCGACATCGCCACCGCGATGGCGCTGCGGGCGGACTACGTGGCGGTGAGTTTTCCGAAGAACGCCGACGACATGCGGCTGGCACGCCGGCTGTGTGAGGAGGCCGCGGTCGATGACCACCGTCCCGGGCTGATCGCCAAGATCGAGCGTGCCGAAGCCATCCCCGAGCTGGAGTCGATCCTGCAAGTCAGCGAGGGCATCATGGTCGCGCGCGGGGACCTGGCGGTGGAAGTGGGCAACGCGGCCGTGCCCGCGTTGCAAAAACGCATGATCGCGCTGGCGCGCGCGCACGACCGGCTGGTGATCACCGCGACGCAGATGATGGAGAGCATGATCCACGCGCCGGTGCCCACGCGCGCCGAGGTCAGCGATGTGGCCAACGCGGTGCTCGATGGCACCGACGCCGTGATGCTCAGCGCCGAAACCGCCGCCGGCAAATACCCGCTGCAGACGGTGCAGGAAATGGCGCGCATCTGCCTGGCCGCCGAGCAGGCCTACCAGGACAGCATCGACCACAACTTCGTCGGCAAGACCTTCGAGCGCATCGACCAGTCAATCGCGCTGGGGGCACTCTTCATCGCGGCGCACCTGCACGCGCGCGCCATCGTGGCGCTGACCGAATCCGGCTCCACCCCGCTGTGGATGAGTCGGCACACGGTGGACATCCCGATCTTCGCGCTGACCTCGCGCCTGGGAACGGCGCGGCGGCTGGCGCTGTACCGCAACGTGCACGCGCTGCGCGTGACCGGGGGCAGCGCCGACCGCGACACCGCGCTGCTGCAAGCCGAGCAGCAGCTCAAGGCGCGCGGCCGGCTGCAAAGCGGCGACCGCTACGTCATCACCGCGGGCGAACCGATGGGCACGCCCGGCGGCACCAACATGCTCAAGGTCGGCCAGGTCGCCTGACAGGACGGCTGGGCGGGCGGCTCAGCGCAGGTAGTCGAGCTTGAGCCGCTCCTGCAGCGTCTGGATCGCGTGCAGCGACGCGCGCAGCACGCGCTCGTCCACCGCGTTGAGGGTGTTGAGGTCGATGCGGTTCGGTGCGGCGCCGTCGGCCGCCGGTGCCCCCTGGTGGCGCAGGCGCAGCATCTGCAGATAGTCGAACGCGGTCACCCAGCCGTCGACCTCGGCCGCGGGTGCGCCGCTCGCGCGCCCGGCGGCGAGCAGGCGCTCGCGCGTGTTCGTCGCCGGCACCGCGTGCGCGAGCGCCAGGATGCGCGCCCCCTCGACCAGCAGCGCGGTGCCCTGCATCTTCAGGTCGAACCAGCGGTGCCGCCCCTCGCGCCGGCCGCGGATGCCGCCGTGCCACAGCAGCGCCACCGGGTGCTCCAGGTGGCCCTGCACCATCTGGCGGATGAAGCGCGGGGTGGTGCTGGTGCGCGCGAGGACGAAGGCACGCAGCGCCTCGAGCCAGTCCGCGCGCCCCGCCACCGCGCGCAGGTCGAAAAACACCGACGCCTGCAGCAGCTCGCGCGGACCGCCGGCGTCGATCCAGCGCGCAAAGCGCGCCTCCCACTCCGGCGCCGTCAGGCAGCACGGGGGGTTGCCCGCCATCACCCCTCCCCGGCACAGGGGGTAGCCGCACGCGTCCAGTGCCTCGTTCACGCGGCGCGCGAACGCCAGCCAGCGCGGCCGGTCGGCCTGCGGGTCGTCGCTGGCAAACACCAGCGCGTTGTCCTGGTCGGTGGCGAGCGTCTGCTCGCCGCGCCCTTCGGAGCCCAGCGCCACCCAACACATCGCGTCCGCGGACAGTCCCGCGGCGGCAAGCTCGCGCATCACCAGCGCCTGCGTGAGCTGGTCGTTCAGGTGCGAAATCAGCGTCGTGAGCTGGCGCGCCTGCAGCCCCTGCGCCATCAGGTGCCGCGCGTAGGCGCGGATGTCGGCGGCGGCGCGCTGGAAGTCCGCCAGCGTCTGGCCGCGCGCGATCGCCGCGCCCAAGTGCTTGATCGACTGGCGCTGCCAGCCGAACAGGTCGCGCTCCGACACCAGCGTCACCAGCCGCTCACCGTCGAGCACCGGCACATGCCGGATACGCCGGCGCGACATCAGCAGCGCCGCATCGAACAGCGTGTCCGTGACCTGCAGCGTCGCCACCGGGTGCGACATCACCGACGCCACCGGCGCCCCCAGATCGACGCCGGCCAGCGCGATGCGATCCAGCACATCGTGCCGCGTGAGGATGCCCGCGATGCCGCCGCCGTCATCCCACAGCAGAACGGAACCGATGCCGCGGTCGTGCATCGTCTGCAGCGCCTCGCGCACGCTGGCGCCAACGGGCAGCCCGATCGGTTCGCGCCGCGGCAGGTCGCCCAGCCGCAGTTCCCACAGCGCACCCGCGTCCGCCCTGTCGCCCACCCCTTCGATGCCCGCTGGTTTGGTCTCCACGACACCCCTCCGCCCGGTGATCCGGCGCCCGACGCGGGGCCGACAGCGGGTTGTCCCTCTTGGGATTTTCCCTAGGCCGCCGCTTTTGTCAGTGTTTCGTAAGCATCTTTGCGCGACCATGCGCGCCACTGCATTGTGCGGCAATCCCATGCTCTTCTGGCTCAACGCGGCTCAACTGGTGCTCTATATCGGCCTGCTCGCGCTGCTCGGGCAGGGAGCGCTATATGTGCTCGCCGGTGCGCAGCGGCAGCGCAATTTCGTCTACCAGTTGTTCCAGATCCTCAACAAGCCGTGGGTGCGCGCGGCGCGCTGGATTGCCCCGCGGCAGGTCGCGGACCAGCACGTGCCGGTGGTGGCGTTTTGCGTGATGGCGGTGCTGTACCTGGTCGTGACACTGGCCAAGATCGAGCACTGCATCGCCATCGGCGTGGAGGCGTGCCGATGAATCGGGTCGAGCGTGCGGTTTCGTGGGCGCTGTGGCGGGCGCGCTGGTGCATCTGGTGGGGGCGCCCCGCGCGCGCGCTGGACATCGTCACCGAGGCCCTGCAAACCTACCCGCAGCAACCGACGCTGATGGCCTACCGCGCCCACCTGCTCGCCGAACTGGGCCGGCCCGCCGAGGCGCTGGCCGTGCTCGACGCGCTGGTGGCGGTCGCGCCGGACGTAGCCGCGCATTGGTACAACCGCGCGTTCCTGCTGGAGCAGTCCGGGCAGAACGAAGCCGCAGAAACGAGCTTCCGTCGCGCGCTGGCGCTGGATGAGCGGCTCGACCAGGCATGGTACGGCCTCGGGCTCGTCCTCGTCCGGCAGGGGCGGCTGGACGAAGCGCTGGATGCTTTGCGCCGCAACACCGAATTGCAACCCATGAGTCCGTACGCCTGGTACCAGATGGCGCGGATTCATGTCGACCGCGCGCAGCCCGAGGAGGCGATGCGCATCATCCGCCACCTGCGCGGGTTCGAGCCGAGCGTCGCCGCCCGGCTGGAGCGCGAAACGGGCTTGCGCGTCAGCGGTTGAGGAGCCGGACCCGCTCCGGTTGTGAGGGGGGTCGGCGCTGCCGACCCGGGGGTCGAGCCGGTGCGCGGACCGGTGCGCCCGCGTGCCACCGTTGACCGACGAGAGGAGACAGCGACCATGCAACTAACCGAATCGCAGCAGCGATACTGGCAGAAAAACCTACGGATCACGGCCATCCTGCTGGCCATCTGGTTCGTGGTGACCTTCGTCGTGGGGTTTTTCGCCCGCGACCTCAACTTCACCTTCTTCGGCTGGCCCTTCAGCTTCTGGGTCGGTGCCCAGGGGGCTTTGGTGGTGTACGTCGCGATCATCGCGTTCTACGCCCACTACATGAACAAACTCGACATCGAACACGGTGTCGCGGAAGAGGAGGAGTAACACCATGGCTGGACTGGCTTCCGAACCCGCGGGCGGCGTCTTTTCCGCCGGCAGCAACGCCGCTTTCAAGAAGCAGCTCAACAAGGTCTACGGCTGGTACACGGGGGGCTTTCTCGTCTTCGTCGTCGTGCTGGCGATCCTGGAGCAGCTCGGCCTGCCCAAGGCCTGGATCGGCTACATCTTCCTGTTCGCGACGGTGCTGCTCTACGCCGGTATCGGCATCATGAGCCGCACCAACGATGCGGCGGAGTACTACGTCGCCGGCCGGCGCGTGCCCGCGATCTACAACGGCATGGCCACCGGCGCGGACTGGATGTCGGCGGCATCGTTCATCGGGATGGCGGGCACGCTGTACCTGACCGGCTACGGGGGCCTGGCCTTCATCATGGGCTGGACCGGCGGCTACTGTCTGGTGGCGCTGTTCCTCGCGCCGTACCTGCGCAAGTTCGGGCAGTTCACGATTCCCGACTTCCTCGGCGCGCGCTACGAAGGCAACATTGCACGCTTCGTCGGCATCATCATCGCGATCTTCGTTTCCTTCGTGTACGTGGTGGCGCAGATCTACGGCGTGGGCCTGATCACGACACGCCTGACCGGGGTGGACTTCTCGATCGGGATCTTCCTCGGCCTCGCCGGCATCCTGGTGTGCTCGTTCCTCGGCGGCATGCGCGCGGTGACGTGGACGCAGGTCGCGCAGTACATCGTCCTGATCATCGCCTACATGATCCCGGTGGTGTGGCTGTCGGTGCGGCAGACCGGCGTACCGGTGCCGCAGCTCGTCTACGGCTACCAGCTCCAGAAGGTCACGGAAGCCGAGCAGCGCCTGATCGACGACCCGAAGGAAAAGGAGGTCATCGCCGCGTTCAAGGCCCAGGCGGATGCGCTGGCCGAAAAACTGAAGGATGTGCCGGCGGCGCTCGCGGCTGAGCGCGCTGCCGCGGAGCAGAAGGTCGCCGAGCTGCGCGCGGCCAACGCCCCGGCGGACCAGATCGCCGCGGCGGAAAAGGCGCTCGCCTCGCTGCCCAAGGACGAAGCCGCCGCCAAAGAAGCCTGGACCAAGGCCAAGGCCGCCGCGGAGGCACGGGCCAAGCCGCTGGCCGGCATGCCGCGCCACGCCCAGCAGTTCGCGGGCGACCCCAACGGCGATGAAAAGGCACGCAAGACGTTCGAAGAATCGCGCCGCAACTTCCTGGCGCTGGTGTTCTGCCTGATGGTGGGCACCGCGGCGCTGCCGCACATCCTGATGCGCTACTACACCACGCCGTCGGTGAAGGAGGCGCGCCAGTCGGTGGGCTGGTCGCTGTTCTTCATCTTCCTGCTGTACTTCACGGCGCCGGCGCTGGCCGTGCTGGTCAAGTACGAGGTGTTCTCGGTGCTGGTGGGCACGCCGTTCGACAAACTGCCGGCGTGGATCGCGAACTGGAGCAAGGTCGACCCCGGGCTGCTGTCGGTGACCGACGTCAACAAGGACGGCATCTTCCAGCTCGGCGAGATGCGCATCGGTGGCGACATCATCGTGCTGGCCACGCCGGAAATCGCTGGGCTGCCCTACGTCATTTCGGGCATGGTGGCCGCGGGCGGCTTGGCCGCGGCGCTGTCCACCGCGGACGGGCTGCTGCTGACGATCGCCAACGCGCTGTCGCACGACCTGTACTACAAGATGATGGACCCCAACGCCCCGACCGCGCGCCGGGTGATGATCTCCAAGGTGCTGCTGCTCGTCGTCGCGTTGCTCGCGGCTTACGTCGCGTCGCAGAAGCCCGCGGACATCCTGTTCCTGGTGTCGGCGGCGTTCTCGCTGGCGGCGGCGGGCTTCTTCCCGGCGCTCACGCTCGGTATCTTCTGGAAGCGCGCCACCAAGTGGGGCGCGATCCTGGGGATGATCGCGGGCTTCGGCGTGACCTTCTACTACATGGCCACCACGCAGCCGTGGCTGCGCAGCGTCTTTGGCGTCACCAGCCCGGTGGCCGACAACATGTGGTGGGGCATCCAGCCGATTTCGGCCGGCATCTTCGGCGTGCCCGTGGGCTTTGCGGTGATCATCATCGTGAGCCTGCTGACCCCGGCGCCGAAGCGCGAAATCCAGGAGCTGGTCGAGCACGTGCGCTACCCGAACCTGGCCAAGGCGTAACGCTGTCAACCTCTCCCCCCTCGGGCCGATCGACCGCCCCCCGCTCGGTCGGCCCCCTATCCCCACCGGTGACACCGGTGGGGTTTTTTACCCCGGCCGTGTGCCCGCGCGGCAAAGACACTGCGGACGCCCTGACGGGCAACACAGCGCTGCCTCCAGTCGACTACGATGCCCCGGTGTAAAAGATCGAAAACTCAATTTGATACCGTTTTTTATTAGAGTGAAATCGACATTCTTTCGTCCGCTAAATGTTTTTTCGAAGGTTATGGGAACCTTGGGTGTAACGTTATCCACAGACTGTCGCTATGTTGACATTCTTGACCCTACCCGTCCGCAAACCGGTCAAAAACCCCTTGACAATCAACGGGCTGCAAGGGTAAACTGAAGCCTCCCCGACTTTCAAAAGGGGATTGAGACGGCCCGATTGCGGGCTCGGCAGGTCTCGACAGGTCTGAAGCCTCCCCGACTTTCAAAAGGGGATTGAGACGCCGCCGTGTCGCCCCCGAAGAGCGCGACGAGCTGAAGCCTCCCCGACTTTCAAAAGGGGATCGATGAATTGCAGTGGCGTAGGGGTGCGCGCACACTGCATTGGCTTTCGCCAAAGCCTTGGTCACGCGGGTGGGGTTCCAGGCGCGGACTCCCCTTCGCAGCGCCGTTGCGGTCGGCGCGCCCATTCAGGCGCTCGCCAGCGCAGCCCGTGGCCGTACCGGGCCTGATGCGGGCGTGTGGCGCTTTGCGCTCCACGCCGTCCGTATCATTGGGTGTTTGCGTGTACGAGCTACCCCCTCGATCTTTTTTTTGTGCCGCCGCGATGCCCAAGCCCGTCTCCTCCCCCGCCCCTGAAGTCGTTGCCCACGGCGGTGCCGCCAAAAAGGATCAGCCGTTGATCGAGGACATCCGCCTGCTCGGGCGGCTGCTGGGCGATGTGATCCGCGAGCACGAGGGCGAGGAGACGTTCACGCTGATCGAGCGCATTCGCCAGCTGTCGGTGGCGTTTCGCCGTCACGCGGATGCGCGCGCCGACCGCGAGCTCAAGCGCCTGCTGCATGCGCTGAGCGACGCGCAGGCGGTCAGCGTCATCCGCGCGTTTACGTATTTCAGCCACCTGGCCAACCTGGCGGAGGACCGCCACCATATCCGCCGCCGCGAGGTGCACGAGCGCGCGGGCCACGTGCAGCCCGGCAGCCTCGCGCACACCTGGCAGCGGCTGCGCCGCGCGGGGGTGGGCACCGACACGATTGCCGAGGTGCTGCAGCAGGCGCTGGTGTCGCCGGTGCTGACCGCGCACCCCACCGAGGTGCAGCGCGCCAGCATCCGCGACGCGGAAAACGACATCGCCCGGCTGCTCGCGCAGCGCGACGCGATCCGTGCGCGCGCGGCGGCCGCGGGCAGCCGCCGCGGCGACCGCGTCAGCGCGCGCGAACTCGCCGCCAACGAGGCGCTGCTGCGCGCGCGCATCACGCAGCTGTGGCACACGCGGCTGCTGCGCTTCACGCGCCTGACGGTTTCGGACGAGATCAACAACGCGCTGGCGTACTTCGAGCGCACGTTCGTCCCCGAGGTGCCGCGGCTGTACGCCGACATCGAGGGCGCGCTGGGCGGCGCGCCGGTGGCGCCGTTTTTGCGGCTGGGCCAGTGGACCGGCGGCGACCGCGACGGCAACCCCAACGTCGACGCCGGCACGCTGGCGCTGGCGCTACAGCGGCAGGCGGACCTGATCCTGCGCCATTACCTGCGCGAGGTGCACGCGCTTGGGGCGGAGCTGTCGCTATCGGCGATGCTGCTGCCGGCGCCCCCGGCGCTGCAGGCACTCTCGGACGCGTCGCCCGACACCAACGCGCACCGGCGTGACGAGCCGTACCGGCGCGCGCTCATCGGCATGTACGCGCGACTGGCGGCGACGCTGCGCGAACTCACCGGCGGTGAGGCCGCGCGCCACGCCGTCGCGCCGCAAAACCCTTACCCCGGCGCGGAGGCGTTCTTGGCCGATTTGCGCGTGCTGCACGACGCGCTCGTGGAGCAGGGATGTGCGGCGTTGACCGAACCGCGACTCAAGCCGCTGATGCGCGCGGTGGAGGTGTTTGGCTTTCACCTCGCGACGCTGGACCTGCGACAAAGCTCCGACCAGCACGAATTGGCGGTGGCGGATTTGCTGCGCCACGCGCGCATCGCGCCCGACTACGCGGCGCTGGACGAGGGCGCGCGCCAGCGCGTGCTGCTGCAGGTGCTGGCCGACCCGCGGCCGCTGCAGGTGCCGGAAGCCCCGTACGACACGGTAACGCTGCGCGAGCTGGCAGTGTTTCGCGCAGCGCGGGAGGCGCGGCAGCGCTACGGCGCGGCGGCGATCCGCCACGCGATCATCAGCCACACCGAGTCGGTCAGTGACCTGCTGGAGGTGCTGGTGCTGCAGAAGGAGGCCGGCCTGCTGCACGGCCACTGGGGCGAGGACGCGCGCGCCGAACTGATCGTCGTGCCGCTGTTCGAGACCATCGACGACCTGCACCGCGCCGCGGGCATCCTGGCCGAATACTATGCGCTGCCCGGCGTGACGGCGCTGGTGCACGCCGGCGGCCCGCTCGAGTATGGCGAGCAGGACATCATGCTCGGCTACTCGGACAGCAACAAGGACGGCGGTATCTTCACCAGCAACTGGTCGCTGTACCAGGCGGAGGTGGCGTTGGCGGCGCTGTTCGACCGGCTGGCGGCGCAGCATGGGCGGCCGCTGCGCTGGCGCCTCTTTCACGGGCGCGGCGGCACGGTGGGGCGCGGCGGCGGCCCGAGCTACGAGGCGATCCTCGCGCAGCCGCCGGGCACGGTGCGCGGGCAGATCCGCCTGACCGAACAGGGCGAGGTCATCGGCTCCAAATATGCGAATCCCGAGATCGGCCGCCGCAACCTGGAGACGCTGGTGGCCGCGACGCTGGAGGCGACGCTGTTGCCGCCGCGCCGCGCGGTGCCGCGGCGCTACCTGCAGGCGGCCGAAGCGCTGTCGCGCGCGAGCTTTGCTGCCTACCGCGCGCTGGTGTACGAAACGCCGGGCTTTGCCGACTATTTTTTCCACGCCACGCCGATTCGCGAGATCGCGGAGCTCAACATCGGCTCGCGCCCCGCGTCGCGCAAGGCCACGCAGCGCATCGAGGACCTGCGTGCGATCCCGTGGAGCTTCAGCTGGGGCCAGTGCCGCCTGACGCTGCCCGGCTGGTACGGCTTTGGCAGCGGCGTGGCGGCGCTGGAGGAACAGATGGGGCGCGACGCGGCGCACGCGCTGCTGCGCGAGATGCACGCGCGCTGGCCGTTCTTTGCGACGCTGCTGAGCAATATCGACATGGTGCTGGCCAAGAGCGACCTGGCGCTGGGCGCGCTCTACGCCGAGCTGGTGCCCGACGCCAAGCTGCGCCGGCGCGTCTTCGGCGCCATCGAGGCGGAGTGGCACCGCACGCACGCGGCGCTGGAGACGATCACCGGCCACGCGCAGCGGCTGGCCAACAACGCGGCACTGGCACGCTCGATCGCGCACCGCTTCCCCTACATCGACCCGCTGCACCACCTGCAGGTCGAGCTGATCCGGCGCTTCCGCGCGGGCAACCAGGAGGAAAAGGTCAAGCGCGGCATCCACCTGTCGATCAACGGCATCGCTGCCGGCCTGCGCAACACGGGGTGATGCCCCGCGTGACACCCCCTCGCTACAATCGCCGGCGGTTCGAACCACCCACGGGAGATCACGATGGCACTCGTTTCGATGCGCGAGCTGCTCGACCACGCGGCCGAGCACGGCTACGGCATTCCGGCGTTCAACGTCAACAACCTGGAGCAGGTGCAAGCCGTCATGGCAGCCGCCGACGAAGTCGGCGCGCCGGTCATCCTGCAGGCGTCGGCCGGGGCGCGCAAGTACGCCGGTGAGAGCTTCATCAAGTACCTGATCCAGGCCGCGGTCGAGGCCTACCCGCACATCCCGGTGGCGATGCACCAGGACCACGGCCAGACCCCCGCGGTGTGTGAAAGCGCGATTCGCCTGGGCTTTACCTCGGTGATGATGGATGGCTCGCTGCGCGAGGACGGCAAGACCCCCTCCACCTACGAGTACAACGTGGACGTCACGCGCCGTGTGGTGGAGATGGCGCATCGGCTGGGCGTTACGGTCGAGGGCGAACTCGGATGCCTGGGCTCGCTGGAGACCGGCATGGCCGGCGAAGAGGACGGCATCGGCGCCGAGGGCAAGCTCGACCACTCGGCCCTGCTGACCGACCCCGAGCAGGCGGCGGACTTCGTCAAGGCCACGCAGCTCGACGCGCTGGCGATCGCCATCGGCACCAGCCACGGTGCGTACAAGTTCAGCCGCAAGCCCACGGGCGACATCCTCGCGATCGGCCGCGTCAAGGAAATCCACGCCCGCATCCCCAACACGCACCTGGTGATGCACGGCTCCTCCAGCGTGCCGCAGGAGCTGCTCGCGCGCATCAACCAGTACGGCGGCCGCATGAAGGAAACCTACGGCGTGCCGGTGGAAGAAATCCAGGAGGCGATCAAGCACGGCGTGCGCAAGATCAACATCGACACCGACATCCGGCTCGCGATGACGGCGGCGGTGCGCCAGTTCCTGCACGAAAACCCGGACAAGTTCGACGCGCGCGAGTGGCTCAAGCCCGCGCGCGAAGCGGCCAAGCAGATCTGCAAAGAGCGCTACCTGCAGTTCGGCTGCGAGGGCATGGGCGCGAAGATCAAGGGCCTGCCGCTGTCGGTGATGGCCGAGCGCTACGCCCGCGGCGAGCTGGCGCAGGTGGTGCACTGAGATGGCCGCGGCGCTGCACACCTCCCACCTGACCTCGCTGCCGCTGCTGGCGCGCGGCAAGGTGCGCGACAACTACGCGGTCGGCGACGACCGCATCCTGATGGTCGCGACGGACCGCATCAGCGCGTTCGACGTCATCATGGGCGAGCCGATCCCGGGCAAGGGGGAGCTGCTGACGCGGCTGAGCCTCTTCTGGTTCGACCGGCTCGGTCCCCATGGTGCCAATATCTGCCCGATCCACCTGACCGGCGAAGACCCGGAGAGCGTCGTCGCACCGCACGAGCGCGAACAGGTGCGCGGCCGCTCGATGCTGGTCAAGCGCCTGCGTCCGATCCCGGTGGAGGCGGTGGTGCGCGGCTACCTGGCCGGCAGCGGCTGGAAGGAGTACCAGCAGTCGCAATCCGTGTGCGGCGTGCCGCTGCCGCCGGGCCTGCGCAACGCGTCGAAGCTGCCCGCGCCGATCTTCACCCCGGCGGCCAAGGCCGCCGTCGGCGAGCACGACGAAAACATCACCTTCGACGAGATGGCCGCGCGCATCGGGCGGGAACTCGCCGAGCGCATCCGCGACATCTCCATCCGTTTGTACGAGGCGGCCAGCGCCTACGCGGCCACACGCGGCATCATCATCGCCGACACCAAGTTCGAGTTCGGGCTGGACGCGGACGGGACGCTGACGCTGATGGACGAGGTGCTGACGCCCGATTCGTCGCGCTACTGGCCGGCGGAGTCGTACGCGGAAGGGGCCAACCCGCCGAGCTTCGACAAACAGTACCTGCGCGACTGGCTGGAGTCGGTGCGCATCGACGGGCGGCCGTGGAACAAGACGCCACCCGCGCCGCCGCTGCCGCCCGAGGTGATCGAGCGCACCGCCGCCAAATACCGCGAGGCCTTGACGCGCCTGCTGGGCGACAACACCGATTGATCCGGTACGCAAAAACTTGGTGCTGTCGCTCCGCGCCCTTTCCGTTTGAGTGGAGAGGGAACCCAAGACGACATCATGCCGGCGCGACAACGGGCCTGAGGCGTGCGCCACCCACCGCTTAGACCAGCGGCAACCGCAGCACGAAGCAACTGCCGCCGCCGTCGCGCGGCTCGCAATGGGCGTCGCCGCCGTGCGCGCGCGCGATCTGCCGCACGAGGCTCAGCCCCAGCCCGACGCCGCCCGCGTGCTCGGCGTGACCGCTCAGGCGGTAAAACGGCTCGAAGACGCGCTCGCGCTCCGGCGCGGGAATGCCCGGTCCGCGATCGCACACGCGCAGCACCGCCGCCGCGCCGACGCGTTGCACGACGACGGTCGGCGGTTCACCCGGGGCGTAGCGCCGGGCGTTTTCCAGCAGGTTGCGGATGGCACGGCGCAGCAGCCGCTCGTCGCCCGGCAGCGTGACCGCCTCACCGCTCACGTCGGCACCGACGGCCACGGCCTCCTCGGCCGCCAGCCCGAGCAGATCGACCGGCTCGCGCGCCAGTGCCGGGGCAGCGTCCAGGCGGCTGGCGAGCAGCACCTCGTCGATCAGCGCGTCGAGTTCGCACAGGTTGCGCTCGATTTCGTGCTGGCGCGCGGCGCGCGCGTCGGGCGTGGCGTCGGTGGCCAGCAGCGACAGCGCCAGCCGCAGCCGCGCCAGCGGCGAGCGCAACTCGTGCGACGCATTGGCCAGCAGCGTGCGGTGGGCGCGCACCAGGGTTTCGATACGCTCGGCCGCCTGGTTGAAGCTCGCCGCCAGCGCCGCGACCTCGTCGCGCCCCTCCACCGGCACGCGCTGCGCGAGCCGTCCGTCGCCAAACGCCTCGACGCCGGCACGCAGCGCCTCCAGCCGCCGCGTCAGCCGCCGCACCACCGGATAGGCGCCCGCGGCGATACCGATGTACAGCACCGCCAGCAGCGCGATCAGTCCCCCGGTGCCCACCCACCACGGCAGCGGCGCAGCCGGTGGGGGGAAGATCACGCGGCCCCAGTCGTCCCAGCCGGCGCCGTAGGCGTCGTCCGCCTCGCACACCGCCCAAGGGGGGGGCTCGGGCGGGGCGTCGCGCTCCGCCTCGCGCTGCTGCTCGGCCAGCCACCCCGCCCCCAACGCAAAGGCCAGCAGCGCCGCCAGCACCGTCAGGTAGATGCGCCAGTACAGCGCCTTCATTGGGCGGCCTCGTCATCGGGCCGGCGTGCCATCAGGTACCCCACGCCGCGCACGGTCAGGATGCGGCGCGGCTGCTTGGGGTCGTCCTCGATCGCTGCACGGATGCGCGAGACGTGCACGTCGATCGAGCGGTCGAACGCCTCCAGCGCATGGCCCTTGAGCGCGTCCATGATCTGGTCGCGCGTCAGCACGCGCCCGGCATGACGCGCGAGCAGCACGAGCAGCTGGAACTGGTACGGCGTGAGGTCGCACGGGCGGCCGTCGAGCCGCGCCTCGTGGGCACCGAGGTCGATGGCGAGCCGCCCGAAGCGCAGCACCTCGCCCGGGGCAGCCGCCATCGCGCTGCGGCGCAACAGCGCGCGCAGGCGCGCGAGCAGCTCGCGCGCCTCGAACGGCTTGGCCAGGTAGTCGTCCGCGCCCAGTTCCAGCCCGATGATGCGGTCGGTCGGCTCACCGCGCGCGGTCAGCATCAGGATCGGCAACGCCCGCGTCTCGGCGCGGGCGCGCAACTCGCGGCACAGGTCCAGCCCGTCCCCGTCCGGCAGCATCAGGTCCAGCACCAGCAGCTCGGGCAGTGGCGCACCGGGCCCCAGGCGCTGGCGCGCGGCGGCCAGCGACGCCACCGTCTGCACCCGCCACTGCGGCTCGTGCTGCTGCAGATACTCCGTCAGCATCGCGCCCAGGCGCAGATCGTCATCGACGATCAGCACCGGGACGCTCGGCGGGGCGGCGGACATCGGGTGCGGGGGTCAACGCGCGGGGCCATGGTGCCCGTGACGGCGGTGCTCACCGAAACCCTGCGCCATGCGCTGGCGCTGCTCGGGGGTGAGGATGCGCGCCATCTCCAGCATCGCCTGCTCGCGCTGCGTCACGATGCGCTCGTGCAGGCGCAGCGTTCGCTCACGCAGCGCGGCGATCGCCGCCTCGTCGAGCTGCGGTGCCTGCCACAGCTTGCGCTGCTCCTCGCGCAGCTGGCGCATTTCCTCGTGCAGCGGCCGCATCGCCTGCGCGGAACGCTCGGCCAGCGCGCGCACCTGCTCGCGTTGCTCGGGCTTGAGCTGCAAGCGCTCGGCCATGCGCTCGAGCATGCGTTCGCGCCGCGCGCCGTCCTCCATCATCGGCGCGCCCATCATCGGGCCGCCGTCCATGCCCATCGGGCCGTGCATGCCCTTGCCGCCGTAGGCCCAGGCCGCGGGCGCGGCCAACGCCGCCACCAGTGCCGCCGCGGTGCTCCAGCGCGCCATCGTTGCCATCGTACCCATGTGTCGACTCCTCATGCGGATCCACGGGACGGCCCCCACGGCCATCCCACGCTGACATGGTGCGCACGGCGCGTCAGGGTCATGTGGCGGTCGTGTAAAGCGGTGTAAAGCCGCTTTCGACTCACGTCCGCCGCCGACCGCCGCTGCGGCGATGCCCGGCACCGTCGATGGCGTCAATACTGCCGCTCGGGCAGCTCCACCGTCAGGCCGTCGAGCGCGGGCGTGAGCCGGATCTGGCAGCTGAGCCGGCTGCACGGGCGCCGTTCCACCGCCGTGTAGTCGAGCATCGTGTCCTCGTCGCCGCTGGGCGGGTCGAGTCGGTCCACCCACGGATCGGTCACGAACACGTGGCAGGTGGCGCAGGTCAACGTACCCCCGCAGTCGGCGGCGATGCCGTCGATGCCCGCATCGACCGCGGCCTTCATCAGGCTGCGGCCGTCGGCAGGCACCTCGACTTCGCGGTCCTGCACCGGCCCGTTCGGGCCGGGGGTGACGAAGCGCACGGTGATCGTCGGCGTTCCCACGGGCGGTCCTCAGTTCAGCGCCATACTGAGCTTGCGGCGGTAGCGCGAGACGAGCTCGGCCTGTGGGTCTTCGGCGGTGGCGCTGTGCCCGGCGATTTCCAGCCCCGCGGCGGACTTCGGTGCCGCCGCCGCGTCGCGCTTGGGCGGCGTCATCAGCTCCAGCAGCGCCACCACCGTCTTGCGCGGCACCTCGTCGCCCCACTTCTTGTCGCGCATGATGATTTCCAGCAGCTCGTCCATCGCCGCGGTCCACTCGCCGCGCGCGATCAGCACGCGCGCCTTCGCAAGGCGCGCCTCGAAATCGCGCCGGTTGGCGGCGATCAGCTCGTCGAATTTTTCCAGCGGCCACTGTCCGCGCGGGTCGTTGGCGACGAACTCCAGCGCGTTGAGCCACTGCGCCAGCGCCTCGAAGCGCAGCGGCACCGGGATTTTGCCCAGCGCCGGCGCCAGCGCCGCGGCGGCCTCGGCCAGCTGCCCCGATTCGATCAGCAGCCGCACGAGATCAAAACGCACGTCGTCGTTGTCCGGTGCCTTGGCCAGCGCGTCGCGCAGGCGCTGCAGCGCCGCGTCGGCGTCACCGTGCGCGGCGGCCGCTTCGGCCTCGGCCCGCTCCGCGGCGGCCAGCAGGTCCGCCTCCGACGGCAGGTGGCGGTCCAGGAACGCGCGAATCTGGCCCTCCGGCAGCGCGCCCATGAAGCCGTCCACCGGCTGGCCGCCGACGAACAGGATGCAGGTCGGGATGCTGCGGATCTGGAAATAGCCCGCGAGCTGCTGCTCCTCCTCGGTGTTGACCTTGGCGAGGATGAAGCGGCCGCCGTAGGCCTGCTCGACCTTTTCGAGCAGGGGGCCCAGCACCTTGCACGGCCCGCACCAAGGCGCCCAGAAGTCCACCAGCACCGGGGTGGTCAGCGAGGCCTCGAGCACCTCGGCCTGGAAATTGGCAAGCGTGACGTCGATCATGTCGGCAGCGTCCGTTTCTCTACAATGTGGCGGATTTTCCCGGGGTCGCCATGTCCAGCAGCAACGTCCAGGTCGGTGTCGTCATGGGGTCCAGCAGCGACTGGGACACCATGCAGCATGCGGCTGCCATTTTCCAACAGTTCGGCGTCGCGTTCGAGGCGCGCGTCGTCTCGGCCCATCGCATGCCGGATGACATGTTCGCGTACGCCGAAGCGGCCGAGGGGCGGGGGCTGAAAGCCATCATCGCCGGGGCCGGCGGGGCGGCCCATCTGCCGGGGATGCTCGCGGCCAAGACCATCGTGCCGGTGCTGGGCGTGCCGGTGCCGAGCCGCCACCTGCAGGGCGTCGATTCGCTGCACTCGATCGTGCAGATGCCCAAAGGCGTGCCGGTGGCGACGTTTGCGATCGGCGCGGCGGGAGCGGCCAACGCGGCGCTGTTCGCGGTGGCGATGCTCGCGCACGAAGACGCGGCGCTGCGCGCCCGGCTGCACGCCTTCCGCGCCGAGCAGACGGCGATGGCGCGCGCGATGACGCTGCCGCTGGAGACCGGCGCATGAGCGCCGCGCCGATCCTGCCGGGCCCGGTCGAAGGGCGGCGGCTGGCGACGCTGGGCGTGATGGGCGGCGGGCAGCTGGGCCGCATGTTCGTCCACGCGGCGCAGGCGCTGGGCTTTCAGACCGCGGTGCTCGACCCGGACCCGACCAGCCCGGCGGGGCGCGCGAGCGACGTCCACATCGCCACCGCGTACGACGACGAGCAGGGCCTGGCGCAGCTGATGCAGCGCTGCGAAGCCATCACGACCGAATTCGAAAACGTCCCCGCCGGGGCGCTGGCGACGCTGGCGGCGCAGCGCCCGGTCGCGCCCGCGCCCACCGCCGTGGCCATCGCGCAGGACCGCATCGCGGAAAAAGCACACTTCGCCGCCTGTGCGCGCGACACGGGCGTGGGGCCGGCGCCGTATGCCGTCATCGAGGCGGAGGCGGACCTCGCGCGTGTGCCGGACAGACTGCTGCCGGGCATCCTGAAAACCGCCCGGCTGGGCTACGACGGCAAGGGTCAGGTGCGCGTCGACGATCGCGCCGCGCTGGCCGCCGCGTGGGAGCGGCTGGGGCGGGTGCCGTGCGTGCTGGAGCAGCGGCTGGCGCTGCGCGACGAGCTCTCGGTCATCGTCGCGCGCGGCGCCGACGGGGCCGTCGTGCATTTTCCGGTACAGCGCAACCTGCACCGCGACGGCATCCTCGCGGTCACCGAGGTCTGGTCGGGCAACGTCCCCGATACCCTGGCGCAGCGGGCCGTCGCCGCCACGCGCGCGATCGCCGCGCAACTGCACTATGTCGGCGTGTTGTGCGTGGAGTTCTTCATCGTCGACGACGGCAGCGCAGACGGGGCCCTGGTGGTCAACGAGATGGCGCCGCGCCCACACAACAGCGGCCACTACACGATCGACGCCTGCGACGTGTCGCAGTTCGAACTGCAGGTGCGCGCGCTCGCGGGACTGCCCTTGGCCGCGCCGCGCCAGCACAGCGCGGCGGTGATGCTCAACCTGCTGGGCGACCTGTGGTGGCGCGACGGCCAGCCGGTGACGCCCGACTGGGCCGGCGTGCTCGCGCTGCCGGGCGTGCGCCTGCACCTGTACGGCAAGCACACGGCGCGGCCCGGGCGCAAGATGGGACACCTGACGGTCACGGCCGCGGATGCGCAGGCGGCCATCGCTACCGCGAGGGTGGCCGCACAACGGCTGGGCATCGCGCCATGGCGCTGATCCGCGACGCGCAGGGCAACGGGGCCGCGGACGCCATCGCCGACGCGGTCGCGCGGCTGCGCGCCGGCACGCTCGTGGTGATGCCGACCGAAACCGTGTACGGCCTGGCGGCGGATGCCGACCAGCCCGCGGCGGTGGAGCGCATCTACGCGGCCAAGGGACGGCCCGCCGACCACCCGCTGATCGTCCACGTGGCCGGTGCAACGGCGGCGGAGCGCGCCGACCCCATCGCGCACTATGCCGCGTCGATCCCGCCTTTCGCACAGCGGCTGATGGACGCCTTCTGGCCCGGTCCGCTGACGCTGATCCTGCCGCGCCGCGCCGGCGTGGCCGAAGCCGCCGCCGGGGGCCAGCCGACGATCGGGCTGCGCTGCCCGGCGCACCCGGTGGCGCAGGCGCTGCTGCACGCCGCCCGCGCCGCCGGTATCCGGGGACTGGCCGCGCCCAGCGCCAACCGCTTCGGCCGCGTCAGCCCCACCGCGGCCGCGCACGTGCTCGCCGAACTGGGGCATCTGGCCGACGACGCGCTGCTGATCCTGGACGGCGGTGCTTGCCCGGTCGGGATCGAGTCCACGATCATCGACGCCTCGCGCGCGCGGCCGGTGCTGCTGCGCCCGGGCATGATCGGCCGGGCCGAATTGGAGCGGGTACTGGGCGTGCCGGTGGCCGACCGGGATGCCGCCGCGCCCCGTGCGTCCGGCACGCTCGCGTCGCACTACGCCCCGCGGGCCCGGGTGCGGTTGATGGACGCCACCGAGCTGCAGACCGCGCTGGATCTCGCCGGCCCCCAGGCGCGCCATATCGCCGTGTACCACCGCAGCCCGCTGCGCGTCGTCAGCCCGCACGTGCGCGCGCGGCGCATGCCCGACGATGCCGCCGTATGCGCGCACGAACTGTTCGCGGTGCTGCGCGCCCTCGACGACGGCGCAACGCAGCATATCTGGGTCGAACGCCCCCCGACCGACCCCGCGTGGGACGGCGTGCGCGACCGGCTGCAGCGCGCGGCGGCTTGAGAGGTGCCCCCTCTCATCGGCCGTAGCGGATGCGCATCACCAGTATCGACAGCGCCAACGCCAGCGTGATCGCGTTGGCGACGATGATCGGCCACGACCCGAGCAGCACGCCATAGGCCAGCCACAGCGCCACGCCAGTGGTGAAGACGCTGTACATCCCCAGCGAAATGCCGCTGACGTCGCGCGTACGCCACGTCAACCAGGCCTGGGGAACGAAGCTCGCGGTGGTCAGGATCGCGGCGACCGCCCCCACCCATTCGGTCCACACCGTGCCCATCGCCGCGTCAGCGCGTCTCGGGCAGCTCGATCTTGACTTCGAGCACTTCGAGGTTGTCCTGCCGCTCCAGGTGGACCTTGATGTCGTCCGGGTTGATGGCGATGTACTTGCTGATCACCGCAACCAGGTCGCGCTGCAGCGCCGGCAGGTAGTCGGGCTCGGAGGCGTTGCGCCCCGCACGCTCGTGGGCCAGGATGATCTGCAACCGCTCCTTTGCGACGGCCGCGGATTTTTTCTTTTCCCCGAGCAGGAAAGACAGCAGGGACACGGCGCTCACCTCCCGAACAGGCGCTTGAAGAAGCTGGGCTTTTCCGCCTCGGTGAAGCGCAGCGGCACGTCGCGCCCGAGGAAGCGTTCGATGACGTCCTTGTACGCCTCGGCGACGTCGGTCCCCTGCAGGTGAATGGCCGGCACGCCCTGGTTGGACGCCTGCAGCACCGCTTCGCTCTCCGGAATCACACCGATCAGCGGGATGCGCAGGATATCCTGGATGTCCTGCAGCGAAAGCATCTGGCCGTCCTGCACGCGGTTGGGGTTGTAGCGCGTGATCAGCAGGTGTTCCTTGACGGGCTCGCGGCCCTCGATTGCGCGCCGGGTCTTGGAGCTGAGCATGCCCAGGATGCGGTCCGAATCGCGCACCGACGACACTTCCGGGTTGGTCACGACCAGCGCCTCGTCGGCGTAGTGCATCGCCATCAGCGCACCGGTTTCGATGCCGGCCGGCGAATCGCAGACGATGTACTCGAACCCCATGCCCAGCAGGTCGTTGAGCACGCGCTCGACGCCCTCCTGCTTGAGCGCTTCCTTGTCGCGCGTCTGGCTGGCCGCGAGCACGTAGAGCTGGTCGACCTGTTTGTCCCGAATCAGCGCCTGATTCAGGTTGGCCTCGCCGTGGATGACGTTGACGAAGTCGTACACGACGCGGCGCTCGCAGCCCATGATGAGGTCGAGGTTGCGCAGGCCCACATCGAAATCGATCACCACCGTCTTGTGCCCCTTGAGGGCCAACCCGGTGGCGAACGAGGCGCTGGTCGTGGTTTTGCCCACGCCGCCTTTGCCTGAGGTGACGACGACGATTTTGGCCATGGGTCGCTTTCGGTCGAGAAATGGGGATCGAAGGGTCAGACGAGGGGTTCGAACAGCAGCTTGTCACCGTCCGGACCGCTGGCGAGGCGCACCTGCGTCGGCCGGCCACGCACGTTGTTCGGCCAGGGGTGCTCGGCGGTACGGTAGACGCCGGCGATCGAGATCAGCTCCGCCTCCAGCGACAGCGCGAACACGCGCGCATCCGTCAGGCCGCGCGCGCCAGCGATCGCCTTGCCACGCAGCGGGGCGTACACGTGGACGTGGCCGTCCGCGATCACCTCAGCGCCCGGGTTGACCATCGCCAGCACGACCAGATCGCGGCCGCGCGCGTACACCTGCTGACCCGAACGCAGTGGCCGGTCGACAACCAAGGCCGACGATAACACGGGCGGTTCTGCGCTGGGGGTGGTCGAGGAGGATGGTGCAGGGGTTTCGCGCGCAACGCGGGTCTGGGTGGGCGTCAGCGCTTCCGCCACCACGCAGCCTTGCTGACGCAGGTCGTGCTGCCACGCGGGGCTGCCGCCCTGAAAGGCAAGCGGCGCCAGGCCGATCTGGCGCAACCGCTGCAGCACCGCCTGCCGCTCCAGCGCCGTGGCATCGCCGCCCAGCCAGTCACTCAAGTCCAGCAACGCCGGCTCGTTCTCGAAAAACCCGGGTGTGTCACCGTAGCGTTGCTCGATCTCCTGTAGCACGCCCGCCACGTTCGGTCCGCGCAGCCGAACGACCGCCACCGGCATGTGGCCGTGGCGGATGTCGAGGGCGGCGGGTGTCGTGGCGGTTTTGGACATGGATCGGTACGGGTGCGCATCTTAGCAGCGGATCGTCGGAGGTTTTGTGGGGGCGCACCCTGCTTGCGATGGTTGTTCACGCGTGCTTTGGGTTGTTCTTTTCCAAAAAACAGTTTCTTCGGTAGTCGTCGTAGCTAGAAGACCGCGCCGACGCGTGGAAAGCCCGGTTTTCATCGGAAAAACCATCGACTTGGCCGACGCACAACCCTGTGGGGGAGGAGGCGGCGAGGCGCGGCGCGAGCGTGAACAAAAGCGTGTGGTTGCCCCACGCGTGTGGACAAGTGGGGGGTTGTTCGGGATTTGTCCACAGGGTTGTCCCAAAAAAGAAAAGCCGCCCGGGTGACGGGCGGCGGTTGGAGGCGGGAAAAGACGGGTAAAGGTGGGTAAAGGCGGGCGATCGCGCGGGCGGACGCGGTCCGGCGGCCGGGGATCAGTCCCGCACGGTGTAGCCTTCGTCGCGGATCGCATCGGCGAGGGCGACGCGCGACCGGTCGGACTCGACTTCGACGCGGCGCTCGTCCAGGTCCACGCGGACCTGCGCCTGCGGGTCGAGCGCGCGAATCGCTTGCGTGATGGCCTTGACGCAATGGCCGCAGGACATGCCGTCGACGGTGAAGACGTGTTGCATGGTCGCTCCCGATTCGATGAGGGTGGAACAAAGGGCAGGCACCCATGATACGACCGCGGCCGTGCAGGCGCACGGGGCGGCGTGAAGGCGAACGAAGCGGCATACTGCGGACATGGCGAGTAACGAACCGATGGCCGCGGACGCCGACGTGTCCGGCGGCAGCTGTGATCTGGGGATCGGGGGCATGACCTGTGCCTCGTGTGTGGCGCGGGTGGAACGGGCGCTGCGGCGCGTGCCCGGCGTGGTGGAGGCCAGTGTCAACCTGGCCACCGAGTCGGCGCGCGTGCGCTGGCAGGCGGACCCCACGGTGGCGGCGGAGCTGCCGGCGCGGCTGCAGCGCGCGGTGCGCGACGCCGGCTACGAGCCGCGGCCGATCGACGACGGCCGCAACGAGGACGACGCGGCCGAACGGGCGCTGGCGCGCGAGCGCGGGTGGGTGATCGCGGGTGTGGTGCTGTCGCTGCCACTGGTGTGGCCGATGCTGGGCCTGGCCGTGGGCGAGCATTGGATGCTGCCGCCGCTGTGGCAGTTTCTGCTCGCCACACCGGTGCAGTTCGTGCTGGGGGCGCGCTTTTACCGTGCCGGCTGGCACGCGTTGCGCAGCGGCAGCGGCAACATGGAGCTGCTGGTCGCGCTGGGGACGACGGCGGCGTGGGGCATGAGCGTGTGGCTGTGGTGGCGCGCGGCGCCGGGCGAGATGCCGCACCTCTATTTCGAGGCTTCGGCGGTCGTGATCACACTGGTGCGGCTGGGCAAGTGGCTGGAGGCGCGGGCCAAGCGCCGCACGACGGCGGCGATCCGCGCGCTGCAGTCGCTGCGGCCGGACGAGGCGCATCTGCTGCCCGACGGCGTGCGGCGCGAGACGATGGTGGACGTGCCGGTGGCGGAGCTGCTGCCGGGGGACCGGGTGCTCGTGCGAGCGGGCGAGCGCATCCCGGCCGATGGCGTCATCGAGCGCGGCCGCACGCAGGTGGACGAGTCGATGCTCACCGGCGAGCCGCTGCCAGTGGCCAAGGGTGAGGGCGACACCGTCACCGGCGGCAGCCTCAACGGTGACGGCGCGATCGAGGTGCGCGTCACGGCCGCGGCGGCGCAGTCGGTCCTGCAGCGCATCATTTCACTGGTGCAGGACGCGCAGGCGGCCAAGGCACCGGTGCAGCGGCTGGTGGACCGCGTCGCGGCGGTGTTCGTGCCGGTGGTGGTGGTCATCGCGCTGGTGACCGCCGTGCTGTGGTGGGGGGTGGGTGGCGCGACGTTCGAGACTGCCGTGCTGCACGCGGTGGCGGTGCTCGTGATCGCGTGTCCGTGTGCGTTGGGGCTGGCGACGCCGGCGGCGATCATGGCGGGAACCGGCGCGGCGGCGCGCCACGGCATCCTGGTCAAGGACGCCGAGGCGCTGGAGCTCGCGCAGCGCGTGCGCACGGTGGCGTTCGACAAGACGGGCACGCTCACGGTGGGGCAACCGCGACTGGTCGCGCTGGTGCCGGCACCAGGGGTGGACGAGGCGGCGGCGCTGCGCACCGCGGCGGCGTTGCAGGCGGGCAGCAGCCACCCGCTCGCGAAAGCCGTGCTCGCGGCCGCGGGATCGGCGGCGTTGCCCACGGCCACCGACGTGCAGGCGGTACCGGGGCGCGGCATGCGCGGCGTGGTGGAGGGGGTGCCGATCGCGTTGGGCAGTCCGGCGTGGATGGCCGAGCTGGGCTGCGTGTGGCAGGGCCCGGCGTCGCCCGACGGGTGGGACGCGGCGATCGCAGCGCAGCAGGCGGCGGGGGCGACGCTCGCGGTGCTGGCGGCGGCGCTCGGCGAGGCGTGGCGGCCGTTGGCGTTGCTGGCCTTTGCCGATGAGCCGAAGCCGGGGGCGGCGGCGGCGATCGACGCCCTGCGCGCGCGCGGGTTGGCGGTGGTGATGATTTCCGGCGACCAGCGCGCCGCGGCGGAGGCGATGGCGCGGCGCCTGGGCCTGCGGCCCGAAGCGGGCGAGGTGCAGGCCGAGGTGCTACCGGGCGACAAGGCGGCGGCGGTGCGCGCCCTGCGCGAGCGCGGGGGGCTGGTGGCGATGGTGGGCGATGGCATCAACGACGCGCCCGCACTGGCCGCCGCGGACGTCGGTATCGCGATGGGCAGCGGCACCGACGTGGCGATGCACGCCGCGGGCATCACGCTGCTGCGCGGCGATCCGGCGCTGGTGCCGGCGGCGCTCGACATCTCGGCGCGCACGGTCCGCAAGATCAGGCAAAACCTCTTTTGGGCCTTCGTCTACAACGTCGCTGGCATTCCGCTGGCGGCGCTCGGCGTGCTCGACCCGGTGTTTGCCGGCGCCGCGATGGCGGCCAGTTCCGTCAGCGTGGTCACCAACGCGCTGTGGCTGAGCCGTTGGCGGCCGCCGGCGCTCGCCGCCGCGGCGAGTACTTCTTGACGCACGTCAAGACCGTCGGGCGCGATCCACGGCATGCTGGGTGCGGATTCCGTTATCGGGGGGAACGGTTCGCGCTTTCCCCGGAGGAGGCATCGCATGCACCCGTCGAGCGCCCTGCGCACCATCCGCGAAGAACATGCGGCCCTGGCCGCGATGCTGCAGTCGCTGCTGTGGCTGATCCGCCGCGGCCCGGGCGACGAGCGCGCGCGCTTCTTCGACACGCTGCGTGCGATGCTGTTCTACATCGACGAGTTTCCGGAGCGGCTGCACCACCCGAAGGAGTCCGATCTGCTGTTTCCGCGCGTGGCCAAGCGCGAGCCGGCGCTGCTGCCCGTCATCACCCGGCTGGAGCAGGATCACATGAAGGGCGAGTCGCAGGTGCGCGAGTTGCAGCACCTGCTGCTCGCGTGGGAGTGGCTGGGCGACGAGCGCCGCGACGCATTCGTCGAGGCATGCGAGCGCTATGTGGGGTTCTATCTGGAGCACATGCGGCTGGAGGAACAGGAGATCCTGCCTGCCGCGCAGCGGGTGCTGGACGCCGACGACTGGCGCGCGCTCGACGCGGCGTTCGAAGCCAACCGCGATCCGCTCACCGGCCGCTACCCGCCGGACCCGGCTTACGAGCGCTTGTTCCAGCGCATCCTCGAAGTGGCGCCGGCGCCGATCGGCCTCGGTGCGTGAGGGCTGACCCGGGCGGGGCCGCGGGTGGCCGGTCTGGTCGGCCTTTGGCCTTTGATTTTCCAGTGACCTTATCGTGTCGTTCGGGCGCGAGGGGGATTTGTGTCCCCCACAGCGGCCTGTAAAGTTGACAAAGGATGGGGACGCAACACAAAACCGTGCCGCAGCGAGAGGCCATCGGTCCTATCGCGCTTGGCAGGGCTACAGGTGCCAAGCGCGCGTCCATCCGCCGTCAAACGCCCCACGCTGAGCGGGTCAACGACCGAGCGCGTCGAGCCATTCGTCGAACGCAGCCAGCAGCCGGGCCACGTGGTCGTCGCCCGTCGCGGGTGAGCACAGCATCATGCCGTGGAAGGGCGTCAGCAGCACGCCGCGGTTGAGCAGGAACAGGTGCAGGCTGGCTTCGAGCGCGGCCTGGGCGTGCTGGCGCACGTCGTCGGCGTTGCGTGGGGTGCGGGGCATGAACTGCAGTTCCATGCGCGCGCCCAGGCGCGTGACGGTCCACGGCAGCTGGCGGTGGTGCAGCCGCGCGTTCAGACCCGCCTCCAGCGCGTCGGCGGCGCGGGCCATCGCGGCATAACTCGCCGGGGTGTGCAGGTGTTCGAGTGCCGCCTCCAGCGCGGCCAGCGCCAGCGCGTTGGCGGTCAGCGTCGTGCCGATGCCGCTGTGCCCCTCCGGCGCAGCGTCCTTGGCGTTGCGCATGCGCGCGGCCACCTCGGCGGTGAAGCCGTACACCGCGCAGGGCACACCGCCGGCGACGGCCTTGCCCGCGATCCACATATCGGGTGACAACGCGTGCGTCCGCGCGTAACCGCCGACGCCGCTGGAGAGCGTGTGCGTCTCGTCCAGCACGAGCAGCGTACCGTGGCGGCGGCACAGCGCCTGCGCGGCTTCCCAAAAGCCCGGTGCCGGCGGTACCAGCCCGAAATTGGTCAGCGCCGGCTCCGCCAGCAGCGCTGCCACCTGTCCGTCGGCCAATGCGGCGTCCAGCGCGTCGAGGTCATTGAACGGGATGACGCGCGTGAATGCGTGATGGTCGTGCACCCCGCCGAGCACCGAGCGCCGGCGCACGGTGGCACCGGTGGCGGGGTCGCGGTCGACGAGGGTGTCGTCGACGGCCCCGTGGTAGCAGCCGTCGAACACCAGCACCTGCGGCCGGTCGGTGATGGCGCGCGCCCAGCGCAGCACGAAGCGGTTGGCGTCGCTGGCGGTCATCGCGAGCTGCCAGTACGGCAGACCGAAGCGCTGCGCCAGCCGCTCGCCGACGCGGGCGGCCGCCTCGGCCGGCAGCATGCAGGTCAATCCCTGCGCGGCCTGCGCCGCCACCGCCTGCGCCACCGGGGCGGGCGAATGACCGAACATCGCGCCCGTGTCACCCAGGCAGAAATCGACGTAGGCGTGGCCGTCGACGCAGGTCAGCGCCGCCCCGTGGGCGGCGCGCACGAACAGCGTGACCGGGTTGGGCCAGTCGCGCATCCAGTGCAACGGGACGCCGTACAGGTAGTGCGCCGCACAGCGCTCGGCCAGTGCGCGCGAGGTCGGGTGGGCGGCGAGAAACCGTTCGCGTTCGCGCGCCTGCAGGGCAGCGAGTGCGGTCGGGTCGGGCCAGGGGGAGGGTGGGATGTCACGCATGATCGGACAGCATAAAAAGCCTGGCGTCACAATGCGGGGCCATGTCGCACGACGATTCGGGGTCCGCTTCCGCCGCGCCGCCGCTGCACCGGGGGGTTTGGCTCGCGCTCGGGCTGTCGCTGGGGGCGGCGGTGTCGCTGGGCATCACCCGCTTTGCCTACGGGCTGCTGCTGCCCCCGATGCGCGCCGACCTCGGCTGGAGCTACCTGCTCGCCGGGGCGATGAACACCGCCAACGCGGTCGGCTACCTGGTCGGGGCGCTGACCGTGCCGGGGCTGATGCGGCGCTTCGGGCCGGTGGCGGTGCTGATTGGCGGTGCGCTGCTGGCCGCACTGTTCATGGCGGGCAGCGGCTGTTTCACGGCCGACGCACCGCTGCTGGTGCAGCGCTGGCTCGCGGGCATCGTCAGCGCGTGGATGTTCGTCGCGGGCGGCCTGCTCGCGGCGCGGCTGAGCAACGGCTGGCCACGCCACACGGGGTGGCTGCTGGGGCTGTACTACGGCGGCGTGGGCAGCGGCATCGTCGTGTCGGCGCTGGCCGTGCCGGCCCTGCTGGATTGGGCAGCCGCCCGGCCCCACGGGTGGGCATGGGCGTGGTGGGGCTTGGCGCTGGTGTGCCTGCTGGCGGCGGCGGGGCTGGTGTCGACGTGGCGCGCGCTGGCGGCGCAGGGCCTCGGTGGGACTGTCACGGGGCGTGCGCCGTCGGTAGCGCCCAGTAGCGCCCCGGCAATGGAATCGTCCGCGCCGGGCACGGCCGACCTGCTGCGGGCCTTTGCGCCGGCGCTGCTCGGGTACGCGCTGTTCGGGGTTGGCTACATCGGCTACATGACCTTCGTCATCGCGCTGTTGCGCGACCGCGGCACGGCGGCGGCGGACATCACGGCGTTCTACGCGCTGCTGGGGGTGGCGGTGATGGCGTCGTCGCGCCTGTGGGCGGGGTGGCTGGACCGCTACCGCGACGGCCGACCGCTGGCGCGGCTCAACGCGCTGCTCGGGCTGGCGACGGTGCTGCCCGCCTTGACGCCCGCGTGGCCGCTGGTGCTGGCGTCGGGCGTGCTGTTCGGTGCGGTGTTTCTGTCGGTCGTCGCGTCCACCACGGCGCTGGTGCGCCACAACCTCCCCGCGTCGCGCTGGGCAGCGGGCATCAGCGCGTTCACCATCGTGTTTGCCGTTGGCCAGATCGTCGGGCCGACGGTGGTGGGCTGGATCGGCGACGGCCCCGGTGGCCTGGAGCGGGGGCTGCTGTTCTCGGCGCTGGCGCTGTGGCTGGGCGCGCTGGTGGCGTGGCGGCAGCGCGCGCTCCGTTGAGCGCACCTCAAGGGCGCAGGCCAACGACGCGGATGGTCCACGGCTCGCTTGAGGCCGGGTCCACACCGACTTCGACTGCGCGCACGTCCGCCGCGCCCGGCACCTGCAGGCGCGTCAGGTTGAGCACCGGCTTTTTCTGCAGCACGAATGGCTGGTCCAGGACGAGCCGGTGGCTGTCACCGTGGATCAGCAAGACCGGTTTGCCCCAGCGGGCCGCCAGCGGCACGAGGGTTTCGCCGATGACGGTGCGAAACCCGGACGCGGTGCCAAAGGTTTCAGGTGGCGTCTGGTTGTCGAAGGGATCGGCCTGCATCGCGATCACCATCGCGGCGGCGTTGCGGGCCTGCGCGAGCTCGAACGCGGCGCGCAGCCAGGCCGCGTTGGCGCGGTCGCGCTCGAAATATTCCGCCACCGCACGCGGGTCGCGCGTCTCGAAGTTGTTGTTGCTGCCGACGACGTGCACGGTTACGAACAGCACGTCGCCGGCCCACCAGCGCTGGTTTTCCACGTAGGTCGCGAACGCCGGCATCAGCGCGGACTGATTCTCCACCGGCAGCGGCTTGCTACCCAGCGAACGGCCGGGTGTGTAGAACCGCTGCCGCAGGGCGGCCAGGCGCTCCAGGGGGTCGTACGCGCCGTTGTTGGCGCGGTGGCAATCGGTCCATTCGTTATCGCCCGGCGTATAAATCACCGCGCCCGCGTATCGGCCGAAGTGTTCGAGCTGTGCGGCGAACTCCTCATCGCTGCACAGGGTGGAGCCGGCTTTGATGTCGCCTACGTGGACGGTGAAGGCAGGCTGCAGGGCGTTGACGCGCTCGATCAGCGCGCGGTATGGGGGATAGCTCTTGTCGGGCGGGCCGTAGGGCATGTCGCCCAGCGCAACGAAACGCAGCGCCTGGGCGGCGGCGACACCGCACCAGCCCAGCAGCAGCGCGGCGGTCAGCGTGACAAGCCAGCGGGAAGGGGATCGCATCGGGGGACTCCGCAGACGGTTGGGGTAGGATGACCGGAGTGTGGCGCGGTGTTTTGACAGCCCGATGAAAAAACGCCGATCCGTAAGGGCCGGCGCGCAAAAGGTCATCCACGGGCAACCCCGGACAACCGCTTGGAGAACCGGGGGACCGGCGGTCAGAAGTCGTGGCGCACGCCCACCGCGTACAGGCGTTCGTCCTTGGTTTTGACGCCGAGGTTGTTTTTTACCTCGACGTTGCGCGGTTCGCCGTTGATGGGGCGGTGGATGCAGTATTAATCGCGCGGCGCATTGCCAGCGGGTTCAGATGTCCGGCGGCGGGATCCCGTCCGCGTCGCCGGACCTGGTGGCCCAGCGCCGGGCCTGCGGCGAGCTGGTGCGCGTCCTCGATGGTGGGGTCACCGACCGCTGGTCGCTCTCCGCCACGCTGTTGGTCCGGCGCGCTCGGTTGGTGCCTGGTCCGCGGCGCTCCCGCGCGATTGGTTCTGTCGCGAGGCCCGGCCAGCGGTTATCGTAGGGTTCACCGACCGCCATATCCCGATACCGCCACCACCGCATGCTGCGCCCCTCCTTGCTGCGCTCCGACACCCAGCTCAACACCGACAGCTACTACGAGGCCAGCGTCACGCGCCCACCGGCGCAGCCGCTGCTGCAGGGCACCGTGCGGGCGGACGTGGTCGTCATCGGCGGCGGGTACGCGGGGCTGAGCGCCGCGCTGGAGCTGGCCGAACGGGGTCGGCGTGTCGTGCTGCTGGAGGCCGAACGCGTCGGTGCGGGGGCCAGTGGGCGCAACGGCGGCCAGGCGATCGTCGGTTATGCGTGCGGCATGGGCCCGCTCGAGGCGCAGCTCGGCGCCGAAGGGGCGCGCCAGGCGTGGGCGATGTCGCTCGAGGCCGTGCGGCTGCTCGACGAGCGCATCGCGCGCCACGGCATCGACTGCGACCGCGTGCACGGCTACCTGTACGTGGCCGACAGCCCGCGCAAGGCCCGCGCGCTGCACGCCGAGCTCGACGCGCTGCAGCGCGACTATGGGTTCGCGGTCGAATGGACGGAAGGGCCAGCGGTGCGCGAGCGCATCGACAGCCCGCGCTACGTCACGGCGGCCTACGAGGCGGTGTCCGGCCACCTGCACCCGCTCAAATACGCGCTGGGGCTGGCGCGCGCCGCGCAGGCGGCGGGTGTGACGCTGCATGAGCACAGCCCGGTGCGCCGGCTGCGCCCGCACGGGGCGGGCGTGCGCGCCGAAACGGACGCGGGCGCGGTCGAGGCCGACTTCGCCGTCGTCGCCGGCAACTGCACGCTCGCCGAACACGGCCCGGGCGTGCTGCGCGCGATTCACCCGCGCATCATGCCCGTGGGCACGTACATCCTCGCCACCGAGCCGCTGCCGCGCGCGCTGGCGGCGTCGCTGATCCGCGACAACGCGGCGGTGTGCGACAACAACGTGGTGCTGGACTATTTCCGGCTCAGCGCCGACGACCGGCTGTTGTTCGGCGGGCGCGTCAGCTACACGACGATGACCCCGCCGCGGCTGCGCGAGACGATGCAGCGGCGCCTCGTGCGCGTGTTTCCGCAACTGGCGGGGGTGCGCAGCACGCACTTGTGGGGCGGCTTCGTCGACATCACGATGAACCGCGCGCCGGACTTCGGGCGCGTGGGCGAGCGCGTGTACTACCTGCAGGGCTTCAGCGGGCACGGGGTGGCGCTGACCGGGCTCGCGGGCCGGCTCGTCGCGGAGGCGATCACGGCGCAGTCCGAGCGCTTCGACTTGTTGGCGCGGCTGCGGCACCGGGCGTTCCCGGGCGGGCCGTGGCTGCGCACGCCGCTGCTGGCGCTCGGGATGGCGTGGTACCGCTGGCGCGACGCGCTGGGCTTCTGACGCCCACCGTCCCGTTTGATCCGGTCAACCCAGCGCCTGCTGCACGACGGCGACGATGCGCTGTGCGCACGGTGCGATCAGCGCGGGCTGCGCGTAGCCGTAGCCGATCAGCAGGCCGCGCAGGTCCTGGCGCGCCAGTGCATAGGCCGACAGCGGGCGCACCGAGATGCCCTCGGCCGCCAGCGTCGCGGCGATCGCGCGGTCGTCGAGCGCCGGCGGCAGCCGCAGGCACAGGTGCAGGCCCTGTGCGGCACCGGTGATCTGCACGCCGGGCAACGACAGCACGGGGGCCAGCGCCTGCAGCAGCCGTGCGCGCCGCTCGGCATAGGTCTGGCGCGTGCGGCGCAGCGCGGTCGCGAAATGCCCCATCTCGATGAATTCCGCCAGCGCCGCCTGCAGCGGCAGCTGACCGGGGCGGTGCAGGTCATAGTGCGCCTGCCGGAAGGCTTCGATCCACGCGCGCGGCACGACCAGGTAGCCGAGTTTGACGCCCGGGTAGAGCACCTTGGAAAACGTCCCCAGGTAGCACACGCGCCCGTCGTCGTCCAGGCCGGCCAGCGACGCGATCGGCGCGCTGTCGAAGCGGAATTCGCTGTCGTAGTCGTCCTCCAGCACCCAGGCGTTGGCCTCGGCGGCGCGGGCCAGCAGCGCGTGGCGCCGCGCCAGCGACATCACCGCGCCCGTGGGGTACTGGTGGGACGGGGTGACGTAGATCAGCCGCGGCGCCGGCGCCGACGCGGGCGGCGGGGCCCACCCCTCGTCGTCCACTGGCACCGGGTGCAGCCGCAACCCGCACGCGGTGAAGGCCTTGATCGCCCCCCAGTAGCCCGGGTCTTCCATCCAGACCGTGTCGCCGACGTCGGCCAGCAGCCGCGCGCACAACTCGAGTGACTGCTGCGTGCCGGTGGTGATGAGCACTTGCTCCGGCTCCAGCCGCACGTGGCGCGACACGCGCAGGTGGTCGGCCACCGCGCGGCGCAGCGGCCCGTAGCCGCCGGAGGTCGTGTAGTCCAGCATCTCCGGCCGCGCGGCGCGCCAGTGGCGGTTCTGCAGCCGCTGCCACAGCGCCACCGGAAACGCGCTGAAATCCGCCGCACCGGGGGTGAAGGGCTGGATCTCGAGGTCACGCGCGCTGTGGTGCTGCACGAGCCCCTGCCCGCGCGCCGACAGGCCAGGCAGGTGCGCGGCGTCCGCGCGCGGCGGCGGTCGCGTGCCCGCGCGCACGCGGGGCAGCTGATCGTGCACGTAGGTGCCGCTGCCCACGCGGCTGACGAGGTAGCCCTCGGCGCCGAGCTGCTCCAGCGCCGCCACCACCGTGTTGCGCGACAGCCGCAGGTCCTGCGCCAGCTCGCGGCTGGAGGGCAGCCGGTCGCCGGGCCCGAGCCGCCCGTCCAGCAGCGCGCGGCGCAGCGCCTCGTACAGGCGGCGGTTCAGCGGCAGCCCACTGCCCGGCCCGGCCGGCCCGTCCGGGCGGGACAGTTCGGTGAGCACATACTCGGCCAGCAGGGCGGCGGCTTGGGTCATCGGTCAGGTCGAGGCGGTCATCGCGCGCGGTGGTCCTGCCCTGCATTGTGCACGCCGGGGCGGGCTTGATCGGGCTTGCTTTGCGGCGTCGGCGGTGCCATCTTGCGCATCGAGGGTGCTACTCGCGGCGCATCGGATGGCGAGTCGTGGCGTTCGCGGTGGATCCCGAGCCGTGGCGCAAGTGGCACCGTGGCGCGGGGCCACTGCGGCCAGAATGGTCTGGACCATGGCAGCGCTTCTTTCGACCCCGCTCGTCTGGATGCCGGCGGACCACCGGCTGCTCGGCGATCACGGCCGCGCGATGCCGTTTCTGCTGCTCGGCGACAAGTACGCCCGCGCGGTGAAGGTCGGCGCGCAGGCGCAGCCGGTGATGTTTCCGCTCGCCGCCGCCGAGGATGTGCCGGCCCTGCTGGCGATGGTCGACGGCGTGGTGCTGACCGGGTCGCCCTCCAACGTGCACCCGCGCCATTTTGGCGAGGCGGTCGCCGATCCGACGCTGCCGCTGGACGAAGCGCGCGACGAAGTAACGCTCGCCGTGGTGCGCGCGGCGCTGGACAGCGGCGTGCCGCTGCTGGGCATCTGCCGCGGGTTTCAGGAGATCAACGTCGCGCTGGGCGGCAGTCTGCACCAGGCGGTGCACGCCCTGCCGGGGCACCTGGACCACCGCGAGCCGAAGGACGCCCCGATCGACGAACAGTACGCCCCGCGCCACGCGGTCACGCTGCAGCCGGGCAGCCTGCTGCACCGGCTCGCTGAGGGTGCGCCGGTCGTGCGCGTGAACTCGCTGCACGGCCAGGGCATCAAGCGGCTGGGGCAGGGGTTGCGCCCGGTCGCGCACGCCCCGGACGGCCTCATCGAGGCGGTGGAGTTCGAGGACGCGCGCGCGTTCGCGCTCGCGGTGCAGTGGCACCCAGAGTGGCGCTGCTGGGATGACCCCCTCTCGACGGCGATTTTCCGTGCCTTTGGCGAAGCGATCCGTCAGCGCCGCGCGCGGCGCGCGGCCGACGCCCGTGCCTTCGCCGCGGCGCCAGAATGTCCCTGAGTGGGCACGGCCCTGTCCGGCGGGGCCGGCGAGCCCGTTCGCGGCCACAATGACCGGACGCGCGCCACCGTGGTCGGGCCACCGCCCGGCGGTGGTTCCCCGACAGGGACAAGGAGACACCCGATGAGCAGTTCCAAACACCTCAAATCGTTCAACGATCTCGAACAATGGCTCAACGAGCGCCGCGTCACCGAGGTCGAGTGCCTGGTGCCCGACCTGACCGGCGTGGCACGCGGCAAGATCCTGCCGCGCGAAAAGTTCACCGAAGACCGCGGCATGCGATTGCCCGCCTCGGTGGTGGCGATGAGCGTGACAGGGGAGCAACCCAGCAGCGGCCCATACTACGACGTCATCGACCCCACGGAGCGGGACATGCAACTGCGTCCCGACCCGGCCACGGCACGCATCGTGCCCTGGGTCAGTGACCCCACGGCGCAGGTGATCCACGACTGCTTCGACCACAGCGGCAAGCTCATCCCGTACGCGCCGCGCAGCGTACTGCGCCACGTTTGCGAGCTTTACGACGGCCTCGGGCTGCAGCCGGTGGTGGCGCCGGAGCTGGAGTTCTACCTCACCGCGCGCAACACCGACCCCAACACGCTGCTGCACCCGCCGATCGGGCGCAGCGGCCGCGCCGAGACTTCGCGCCAGGCGTACTCGATCGACGCCGTCAACGAGTTCGACCCGCTGTTCGAGGAGATCTACGACTGCTGCGACAAGATGGAGCTCAACGTGGACACGCTGATCCACGAGGTGGGCGCGGGGCAGATGGAGATCAACTTTTTCCATGCGCACCCGCTGGAGCTGGCCGACGAGGTGTTTCTGTTCAAGCGCACCGTGCGCGAAGTGGCGCTGCGCCACGACATGTACGCCACCTTCATGGCCAAGCCCATCGCCGGTGAGCCGGGCAGCGCGATGCACATCCACCAAAGCCTCGTCGACAAGGCCACCGGCCGCAACGTCTTCAGTAACGAGGATGGCAGCCCCTCCGACATGTTCTACCACTACATCGGCGGGCTGCAGCGCTACATCCCGGCCGCGATGGCGCTGGTGGCCCCGTACGTCAACAGCTACCGGCGCCTGGCGCGCCACACCGCCGCGCCGATCAACATCGAGTGGGGGCACGACAACCGCACCGTGGGCATCCGCTCGCCGATCGCGCCGCCGCAGGCGCGCCGGCTGGAAAACCGCGTCATCGGCGCGGACGCGAACCCCTATATCGCGATGGCGATGACGCTGGCCTGTGGGTACCTCGGCATCGTCAACAAGATCAAGCCCAAGCCCGAGATGCGCGGCGACGCGTACCTGTCGCCCTATGCGCTGCCGCGCAGCCTCGGTGAGGCGCTGGACTGGCTGCGCCGCGAGCCCGACCTGCACCACGTGCTGGGCGAGGAGTTCATCACGATCTACACCGAGATCAAGGAACTCGAGTTCGAGGAGTTCATGAAAGTGATCTCGCCTTGGGAGCGCGAGCACCTGCTGCTGCACGTCTGACGCGCTTGCGCCCTTTTGCCGCTTCCCACCGACCTGGAGACCCGCCGATGAACGCTCCCACCGACCGCCTGGCGCCGCCGTCTTCCGCCCGCGCGCTGCAGGCGCTGGACAGCGCGCACTTCCTGCACCCCTTCACCGACCACCAGGCGCTCGCGGCCAAGGGGGCGCGCGTCATCACGCACGCGGAGGGCATCTGGATCTGGGACGCCGACGGCCACCGCATCCTGGACGGCATGAGCGGGCTGTGGTGCGTCAACGCCGGCTATGGCCGGCGCGAACTCGCCGACGCCGCACACCGGCAGATGCTGACGCTGCCGTTTTACAACACGTTCTTCCAGACCACGACCGAGCCGCCGGTGCGGCTGGCCGCGCGCCTGAGCGAGCTCGCCCCGCCGGTGGACGGGCGGCGCTTCACGCACGTGTTCTTCACCAGCAGCGGTTCGGAGGCCAACGACACCAACGTGCGCCTGGTGCGCCGCTACTGGGACCTGATGGGGCAGCCGCAGCGCAAGGTCATCATCAGCCGCTGGAACGCCTACCACGGCTCGACGGTCGCCGCCGCGTCGCTCGGCGGCATGCGCGCGATGCACGAGCAGGGCGACCTGCCGATCCCGGGCATCGAGCACATCCAGCAGCCGTACTACTGGGACCTGCGCGAGTCCGGCGAGACGCCCGAGGCGTTCGGGGTCCGCGCCGCGCGCTGGCTGGAGGAAAAGATCCTGGAAATCGGCCCGGAGAAGGTGGCCGCCTTCATCGCCGAGCCGGTGCAGGGTGCTGGCGGGGTCATCATCCCACCCGCTACCTACTGGCCCGAAATCCAGCGCATCGTGGACCGCTACGGCATTCTGCTGATCTCGGACGAGGTCATCTGCGCCTTCGGCCGGCTGGGGCACTGGTTCGCCTACGAAAAGTTCGGCATCAAGCCGGACCTGGTGACGTTTGCGAAGGCGGTGACCAGCGGCTATGTGCCGCTCGGCGGGGTGCTGGTCAATGAGCGCGTCGCGCAGGTGCTGTGCGCCGGGGGCGAGTTCACGCACGGTTACACCTACAGCGGCCACCCGGTGGCGTGCGCGGTGGCGCTGGCGAATCTCGAACTGATGGAGCGCGAAGCGCTGCCGCAGCGCGTGCGCGAGGACACCGCCCCCTATCTGGCGCAGCGCTTTGCCGCGCTGGCCGACCACCCGCTGGTGGGCGTGGCCGAGACCTGCGGCATGGTCGCGGGCCTCATTTTGGTGCGCGACAAGGCCACTTTGGGGCGCTTCCCCGAAGAATGGGCGGTGGGCATGACCTGTCGCGCGCACTGTTTCGACACCGGCGTCGTGATGCGCGCGGTCGGGGACCGCATGATCATCGCGCCGCCGCTGATCATGACGCGCGCCGACATCGACACGATGATCGACCTGATCTGGCGCGCGCTGGACGCGACGTTGGCGGATTTGCAACGCCAAGGCCGATGGGCGCCGGCCGTGTCCTAGAATCCGGCGCTAGAGCATGTGGGGGCGTCGTGGTGGGCCTCGTCCGCACCGGCCTGATCATTGCTTGGCAATGGTTTGTGTGGCATCAACTTTCCGTTAGGAGTGTGGACATGAAGATGCGTCTGTTGGCCCTGGCGCTCAGCGCGGCGTTCGTTGCCGCCTGCGGCAAGAAGGAAGAACCCGTCGCCCAGCCGGCCCCGGCACCCGCCCCCGCCGTCGCCCAGGCCCCGGCCCAGCCGGCCGGCCCGGTGCTGGATGACGAGAAGGTCCTCAACATCTACAACTGGCCCGACTACATCCCCGAGGGCATGCTGGAGGCCTTCGAGAAGGAAACCGGCATCAAGGTCAATTACGACACCTTCGAGACCAACGAAGCGCTGCACGCCAAGCTGGTTGCCGGCAACACCGGCTACGACATCGTCGTGCCGGGCAGCGTGTTCGCCAAGCCGCAGATCGAGGCCGGGCTCTTCCAGCCGCTCGACAAGTCCAAGATCCCCAACTACGGTAACCTCGACGCTGGCGTCATGAAGGTGCTCGAGCGCGTCGACCCGGGCAACCAGTACCTGGTGCCGTGGGCGTGGAGCTTCACCACCGTCGGCATCAACAAGACCAAGGTCGAAAAGGCGCTGGGCGGCATGCCGATGCCCGAAAACGCCTGGGACTTGGTGTTCGACCCCAAATACACCGCAAAGCTCAAGTCCTGCGGCATCGCCTACCTCGACTCGCCCTCCGAAATCATCCCGGTGGCGCTGCACTACATCGGCAAGGACGCGTACTCCAACGACCCGGCCGACTACAAGGCGGCGGTCGACATGCTGATGAAGGTGCGCAAGGACATCCGCATCTTCAGCTCGACGATGATCGACGACGTCGCCAGCGGCAAGGCCTGCGCCGTGATCGGCTGGGCCGGTGACATCAACATCGCCGCCGCGCGCGCCGCCGAGACCGGCTCCAAGGACGAGATCGTCGCGCTGTTGCCCTCCACCGGGGCGCTGGCGTTCTTCGACACGATGGCGATCCTGAAGGACGCCAAGCATCCGAACAACGCGCACGCGTTCATCAACTTCTACCTGAAGGCCGAGAACGCCGCCGCGATGGCCAACGAGATGGGGTACAACACCGGCAATACCCAGGGACGCGACCAGATGAAGCCGGAAGTGGTCAACAATCCCTCGATCTTCCCGCCGGCCGACTACATGCC
Organism: Tepidimonas taiwanensis; assembly: GCF_020162115.1. Classification (NCBI taxonomy): domain Bacteria; kingdom Pseudomonadati; phylum Pseudomonadota; class Betaproteobacteria; order Burkholderiales; genus Tepidimonas; species Tepidimonas taiwanensis. The sequence goes on from NZ_CP083911.1 coordinate 2,581,733, forward strand.
CAAGCTGATCCAGCCCAGCAGCTACACCAACGAGGCGCGCGAGGCGATGGCATCGGCCTACAACGCGTTCAAGCGCGGCAAGTGACGCCGGGCGGTGTCCCGTCACACCGCGCGTGAACCCGGGCTGTTCGTACCCCCCGTATGAACAGCCCGTTTTGTTTGACTTTTTTCCAACCGTCGGCCGCTGTCCGACCCGCTGGAGTGTGAACCGTCATGGCTGAAGCTCCCCGTGTGCCCGTCGATGCGGAGCACTATTTGGTGACCGAAAAGCTCGTCAAGCGCTTCGACGAGGCGCTGGCGGTGGACGAGGTGTCGCTGTCGGTGCGCAAAGGCGAAATCTTTGCGCTGCTGGGCAGCTCGGGCTGCGGCAAGTCCACCCTGCTGCGCATGCTGGCCGGCTTCGAGACGCCGACCTCCGGGCGCATCCTGCTCGGTGGGCAGGACGTCGCCGGTCTGCCGCCGTACGAGCGGCCGGTCAACATGATGTTCCAGAGCTACGCGCTCTTCCCGCACCTGGACGTGTGGGAAAACGTCGCGTTCGGCCTCAAGCGCGAGGGGCTGCCCAAAGCGGAAATCGCCAAACGGGTGGATGAGATGCTGGCGCTGGTGCAGCTCACCCCGTACGCGAAGCGCAAGCCGCATCAGCTCTCGGGCGGCCAGCAGCAGCGCGTGGCGCTGGCGCGCAGCCTGGCCAAGCGGCCCAAGCTCCTGCTGCTCGACGAGCCGCTGGGCGCGCTGGACAAGAAGCTGCGCGAGCAGACGCAGTTCGAACTCGTCAACATCATCGAAAAAGTGGGCGTGACCTGCGTGATGGTGACGCACGACCAGGAAGAGGCGATGACGATGGCCAGCCGTATCGCGGTCATGAGCAAGGGCCGCGTGCTGCAGGTCGGTACCCCGCAGGAGATGTACGAATACCCGGCCAACCGCTTCGTCGCCGACTTCATCGGCAGCGTCAACCTCTTCGACGGCACGCTGGCGATCGACGAGCCGGACCACTGCGCGATCGACGCGCCGATCGGCCGCATCCACGTCGGCTACGGCACCACCGGTGCCGTGGGCATGCCCATCAGCGTCGCGGTGCGGCCGGAGAAGATCGACATCGCCAAGACGCGCCCCGAGGGCGTGCCGTGCAACCTGTTCCAGGGGCGGGTCAAGGAGATCGCCTACTTCGGCTCGTACAACAGCTACATCGTCGTCACGCCCCAGGGCCACAAGGTCAAGATCACCGAGGCCAACACCTCGCGCCACGACCTGTCGGACATCACGTGGGACGACGAGGTCTGGTTCTGGTGGAGCGACACCGCCGGTGTCGTGCTGCGCGACTGACGCCGCCACCCCGGGAGACCCGCCATGTCCCGCTCGTCCGCCCCGTCGCTGCTGACCATGCCCGGCCGGCGCTTCGTCATCGCCGTGCCGTTTGCGTGGCTGACGGTGTTTTTCTTCCTGCCGTTCCTGATCCTGCTCTACATCAGCTTCGTCGACATGGGCGACGGCATCGACCCGTTCCAGCCGCTGTGGGATGCGGCCTCGGGTGTGCTGCGGCTCAAGTACGAAAACTACTGGACCATCTTCAAGGCCGAGTGGGACGGGCCGCTGTTCCAGACGCTGTACGTCGAGGCCTACGTGCGCTCGCTGCTGTACGCGGCGATCACGGCGACGCTGTGCCTGCTGATCGGGTATCCGTTTGCGTACTTCATCGCGCGCAGCGCCCCGGCCGTGCGCCCCGCGTTGCTGCTGCTGGTGATGCTGCCGTTCTGGACGTCCTTCCTGCTGCGCGTGTACGCGTGGAAGGGGATTCTCGCCGATGCGGGGATACTGAACCGCCTGTTGATGGCGGTCGGGGTGATCGACGAGCCGCTGCACCTGCTCTACACCAACGTCTCGATGTTGGTGGGCATGACCTACGTGTACCTGCCGTTCATGGTGCTGCCGCTGTACGCCAACCTGGTCAAGCTCGACTGGCGGCTGCTGGAGGCCGCGTACGACCTCGGCGCCACGCCGTGGCGCGCGTTCTGGCTGGTGACGGTGCCGCTGTCCAAGGCGGGCATCATCGCCGGCTTCATGCTCGTCTTCATCCCGTCGGTGGGCGAGTTCGTCATCCCGTCGCTGTTGGGCGGCCCGGAGAACCTCATGATCGGCCGCGTCGTCTGGGACGAGATGTTCACCGCCAACAACTGGCCGCGCGCGGCGGCGCTGGCGGTCGTCATGATCGGCCTGATCGTCGTGCCGCTGGCGATCTACTACCGCTACAGCGGCGAGCGCGCGGCGCGCTGACCGGGAGGGCACACCGATGAAGTCACTGCTGGCCCGTCACCTCGGCAAGGCCTGGATGCTGCTCGTGTACGCGTTCTTGTACGCGCCGCTGCTGTTCATGATCGTCTTTTCGTTCAACAGCACGCGCCAGGACGCGGTGTTCACCGGCTTTTCGCTGCGCTGGTACGAGGCGCTGCTGGCCGACACCAAGATCGTCAACGGCTTTTTCGTCTCGCTGAAAGTGGCGCTGACCACCGGCCTGCTGTCGGCCGTGCTCGGCACCTTTGCCGCCTTCGTGCTGGTGCGCTACCGGCGCTTCTGGGGGCGCACGGTCTTTTCCGGCATGGTCAACGCGCCGCTCGTGATGCCCGAGGTCATCATCGGCCTGTCGCTGCTGCTGCTGATGGTGGGGGCGCAAAACGTCTTTGGCTGGCCCGAGCGCGGCATGCTCACCATCATCCTCGGCCACACGCTGATGGGCATGGCCTACGCGATGGTCGTCGTGCAGTCGCGCCTGTTGGAGATGGACCGCCGCATCGAGGAGGCGGCGATGGACCTCGGCGCGCGCCCGCACCAGGTGTTCTTCCTCGTGACGCTGCCCAACATTGCGCAGGCGGTGCTGGCCGCGTTTCTACTGTCGTTCACGCTGTCGTTCGACGACGTCGTGATCTCGGAATTCCTCTCCGGTCCCGGCGTCAACACCCTGCCGCAGGTGATTTTCGGTTACGCGCGCCGCGGGATCAACCCGACGATCTACGCCGCGGCCACGATCCTGATCGTCGTCGTGACCACGGTCATCGTCAGCTACGCCGTGTGGGTGGCGCGTAGCACCCGGCGGCGCGAGCGCGAAATCGCCGCTGCGCTGCGGCAGGGGTGAGGGGAGGTGCTGCGGCCGCGGTAACGCGATACGCGCCTCAACACCCCCACACCCCGATCGTACGCGGCCCCGCGTTGCTACGGATCGTGCGCGCGCCGTCACCGCTGCCACCATCGACGGCGCGGGCCACTGTTTCGCTGCGCTGCCAGATTTTGTCTTCCCACGCGATGCCCGGGCGACGGTCGAAGATGACCAAGTGCGCCTCGTCCGCACCGGCTTTGTCGGCGTAGTCGGCGGTCTGGGTGAGCCCCTCGGCGATGAGGGCGTCCAGGCTGCCCTTGCGGTAGAGCTTCAGTTCGATCACCACCCGCTGCACCGGGCCGAAAAAGCCCTGCTGCTCATCCAGCGGCCACTCGATCAGCAGGTCCGTGCGGCGCCGGCCCAGGCCGTACTCGCGCTGGATGCGCCCGCCGCCGTTGACGATTCTTTGCAGAAAGGCTTGCATCAGCAACTGCGGGCCGGCTTCCTTGTAGTCGAATCCCTCGATCCACGCCTCCGAGTGCTCACGAAAAAACTGCTGAAACCCGGCGAGCAGCTTCGGCATGTCCAGCCGCCGGTCGGGGCGCACATACCACGGCTGCTCATACGGCAACACGGTCTGGATGGTCCACGTCAGCTCGCGCGGAATCACCTCGCGGTAGATGCGGTTGGCAATGCGGATCTGCGGGCGAGAGGCGATCAGCCCCAGGTCTTCGACGTACTGCACGTCATCGGTGGGAAAGCGCTCCTGGACCGGCTCACCCTGAAGAAGCGCGTAGACGATGCGCGCCACCCGCGCCTCGCGCAACTTGTCGGTGAGCTGATCCAGGTGCGTGGCGCGCGACTGGATGAGGTTCTCGCGTGCCTGCCAGTAGTGCGTCAACGTGATGGGCTGGCTGCGGTCCCTGAGTTCCCGCATATTCCAGGTTAGCTCATGCCCCAGCGCATTGACCAGCCACGGCTGCCCCTCGGTGTCGGCCCACAGCTCCGGGTAGATCGCTGGGTCGAAGCGCTGACCCGTCTCGGCCTCGTGCTGCTGCCAAAGCTGCTCGCACTCGGCGCGCGAGAAGTTGCTCAAGCGCAGCGACACGGCCTTGATGTTGAAGGCCGACCCTCCGGTGATGATCTCGCCTCCGGAGTGGATGCGGTAGTCGCGCACATCGCGCACGCCGCACAGCACGACGGTTTGCGGAAAAGCCTCAGGCCGCTGGGCGTAGCCGGCGCGGATCTGGCGCAAGAGGGAGATGAGCGTATCGCCCACCAGCGCGTCGACTTCGTCGAGGAAGAGCACGGCGGGTTTGGCGTCCAGCTGCGACCAGTGGCGCAGCAGGGCGGTGAGCAGGTTCTGCGGGGCCATGCGTGGTTTGTTGTCCCAGTACCACGCGGCGATCCGTGTATCGCTCAGGTAGGTTTCGAGGCTGCCGACGATGGCCTCACAGGCAGCGGGGATGCCCTGCGTCTCGTCGCCGCGGGCGGCCTGCGCGCCTTCGATATTGGCGTAGGCGCAGCGGTAGCGCCCCTGGGCGTTGAGGTGGTGCATCAGCGCCAGCAGCGCCGTGGTCTTGCCGGTCTGGCGCGGGGCGTGCAGCACGAAGTAGCGCTTGGCGTCGATCAGCGCTTCGATCTCGGCCAGATCGATGCGCGCCAGCGGATCGAGCATGTAGTGGTCGCCCGGAATCGAGGGGCCGGCGGTGTTGAAGGTCTTCATGGTGCGTGAGTGCAGGAACCGAACCAGATGGTGTTGGCGGGGTGCGAGGGATGCCCGATCGGTTCCTTTCGGAGGATACCAAGTGGCTGTCGATGATGGTGCGCTGGGGCGTTACGATGCACGCGATCTGACGCTGCAAATGCAGGAGGTAACCCATGACCGCTGAGACGACCGTTGTGCCGCGCTTCGACGGCCGCGCGTTGATCGACGGCCGCCGCGTGGACGCGGCCGATGGCCAGACCTTCGACTGTGTTTCGCCCGTGGATGGGCGGGTGCTGGCGACCGTCGCGCGCGGCGGCGCGGCCGATATCGATGCCGCGGTGGCGGCGGCGCGACGTGCGTTCGAGGACCGGCGCTGGGCGGGGTTGGCCCCGGCGGCGCGCAAGCGCGTGCTCATCCGGCTGGCGGAGCTGCTGCTGGCGCATGCGGACGAGCTGGCGCTGACCGAAACGCTGGACATGGGCAAGCCCATCCGCTACGCGAAGGGCGTGGACGTGCACAGCGCGGCCAACTGCATCCGCTGGTACGGCGAGGCGATCGACAAGGTGTACGACGAGATCGCACCGACGCCCGCGACGGCGCTGGCGCTGGTGACGCGCGAGCCGGTGGGGGTGGTCGGCGTCATCGTGCCGTGGAACTACCCGCTGCTGATGGCGGCATGGAAGATCGCGCCGGCGCTGGCGGTGGGCAATTCGGTGGTCCTCAAGCCCAGCGAGAAGTCGCCGCTGTCGGCGCTGCGGCTCGCCGAGCTGGCGCTGGAGGCGGGCATTCCGCCCGGGGTGTTCAACGTGGTGCCGGGCTACGGGCCCGAGGCGGGCAGCGCGCTGGCGCTGCACATGGACGTGGACTGCATCGCGTTCACCGGCAGCACGCGCGTGGGCAAGCAGATTCACGTGATGGCGGGGCAGAGCAACCTCAAGCGCGCGTGGACCGAGCTGGGCGGCAAGTCGCCCAATATCGTCTTTGCCGACTGCCCGGACCTGGACCGCGCGGTGCAGGCGGCGGTGGGCAGCGTCTTTTTCAACCAGGGCGAGAGCTGCAACGCCCCGTCGCGCCTGTTCGTCGAGGCGTCGATCCACGACGCCTTCGTCGAAAAGGCGCTGGCGCTGGTGCCCAAATACCAGCCTGCCAATCCGCTGGAAAAAGACACGGTGATGGGCGCGATCGTGGACCGCATCCAGCTCGGCACCGTGATGCGCTACATCGAGCAGGGGCAGGCCGAGGGCGCGCGGCTGCTCGCCGGCGGGCAGGCGGTGGAGCCGGTGCCGGGCGGCTGCTACGTGCAACCGACCATCTTCGACGGCGTGCACAACGGGATGACGATCGCGCGCGAGGAGATCTTCGGCCCGGTGCTGTCGGTGATCACGTTCACCGACGCGGCAGACGCGGTACGGCAGGCCAACGACAGCATCTACGGCCTGCAGGCGGCGGTGTGGACGCGCGACCTCAACAAGGCGCACGCGGTGGCGCGCGCGCTGCGTGCCGGCACGGTGCACGTCAACCAGTATGACGAGGACGACATCACCGTGCCGTTCGGGGGCTACAAGCAAAGCGGCATCGGGCGCGACAAGTCGCTGCACGCACTGGACAAGTACACCGAGCTGAAAACCACCTGGATCCGGATCGACAGCCCGTTATAAACCGTACTCGGGGCATCGTTGCCTTGGGGCATCACCTTGGGGCATCAGCGGTGGGCGCGGTCGCGTCGCCGCCCGCCCCGTTGCCAGGCCGTGCCGTGATGGCGGCGGTCCGAAGTCGTCTCGAGCCCCCCGGCGAGCGCGGTGTGCCGGCGGTTCGCCCCGGGGGAATACGATGGGGCCTCGTGCCCCATCCGATCGTCAGGCCCCCTCACGGGGCGGCGAACGGGTAGTCCGTGTACCCCTCGGCCCCGCCACCGTAGAGCGTCTCGCGCTGCAACGGGTTGAGCGGCAGCCCCTCGCGCAGCCGGCGCGTCAGGTCCGGGTTGCTGATGAAGGGGCGGCCAAATGCCACCAGATCGGCGCCGTTGGCCAGGGCCTGCTCGGCCAGCGCGCGGTCGTAGCCGTTGTTGACCATCCACGCGCCTGTGCCGCCCGCGTCCCGATAGGCGCGGCGCAGCGCGGCGTAGTCGAACGGCTGTGCCCCCTGCTGGTAGTCGCGCGGGCCGCCGGTCTGCCCCTCGATGAGGTGGACGTAGGCCAACCCCAGCGGTGCCAGCATTCGCACCACATATTCGAACAGGGGCTGCGGCTCGTCATCGTGCGCGTCGTTGACCGGCGTGACCGGCGAGAGGCGGATGCCGACGCGCTCGCCGCCGATCGCGCCGGTGACGGCCTGCATCACCTCCCGCAGCAGGCGGGCGCGGTTTTCGATGGAGCCACCGTAGGCGTCGGTGCGCTGGTTGCTGCCGCGGCGCAGGAACTGGTCGAGCAGGTAGCCGTTGGCCGCGTGCACCTCGACGCCGTCGAAACCCGCTGTCCGCGCATTGAGGGCGGCCTGGCGGTACGCCTCGACGATGCCCGGCAACTCGTCCAGCCGCAGCGCGCGCGGCTCCGACACGTCGACGAAGCGCCCGACACGCCGTCCGTCGGCGGTGGTTTCGATGACGTAGGTTTTGGCCTGCGCGCGGATGGCCGACGGTGCCACCGGCGGTTGTCCACCCGGCTGCAGGGATACGTGCGAGATGCGCCCCACGTGCCACAGCTGCAGCACGATGTGGCCGCCGGCGGCGTGCACCGCGTCGGTGACCGCACGCCACGCCTGGACCTGTTCGGGCGTGTGGATGCCGGGCGTGTCGGCGTAGCCGTGGCCTTCAGGGCACACCGGCGTGGCTTCGGCGATGATGAGGCTGGCGCCGTCGCGCGGGTGGGCGCGCTGCGCGTAGTAGGTGGCCATCAGCGGCGTGGGCACTTGGCCGGGCGCGCGGTTGCGTGTCAGCGGGGCCATCACGACCCGGTGGGGCAGCGCCCAGGCGCCGACCGTGACAGGTTCGAACAGAGAGGGATGCTTAGAACTCATGGGCAAAATTGTGCGTCGCATCAAAAGCGCTTGCACGCTGGCGTTGTCACGCACGCGCCACGGCGCTGGGCTCAGTATCATCCACAGGCCCATGAGTGCCGCGCCGAAGACGTTTTCCGTTTTGCCGCCGACCGGAAGTCCCGGCCCGTTGTGGTTGCGTGGACTGGCGCGCTTGCCGCTGCCCGTCTTGCGCGCTGCTGGCTGGCTGCTGGGGGCGGCGCTGTATGGGTTGGCACCGAAGCGCCGGGCGGTGGCGGTGCGCAACCTCGCGCTGTGTTTTCCGCATGCCAGCGCGGCGCAGCGGCGCGCTTGGCTGTGGCAGACGTTTCGGCATTTCGGCCAGGCATTCGTCGACCGCGTCTGGCTGTGGCATGCACCGCCCGAGGTGGTGGCGCGACGCGTGCGGCTGGAGGGGGCTTGGCAGGTGCTTGCCGCGCCAGGGCCGGTGGTGGTTTTTGCGCCGCATTTCGTGGGGCTGGACGCGGCGTGGACGCGGCTGACGCAGGCAATCGCGCGCGAGTGGGCCGGTGTCTATGCGCCACAGGTCAACGAGCGCCTTGATCGTTGGGTGTGGCAGGGGAGGCATCGGTTCGGGCAGCCGAAAATCATGTCGCGCCGAGAGGGGTTGCGTGGGCTGGCGCGGGCATTGCGCGCGGGTGCCGCAATCTATCTGCTGCCCGATATGGACTTTGGCGCGGCGCAGTCGGTGTTCGTGCCGTTTTTTGGTGTCGCGGCAGCGACGGTGACGTCGCTGCCGCGGCTGGCGGCGCTGGCGGGTGCGCCGGTCGTTGCGGTGGTGGCGCGGCTGGATCGGCGCGGTTACCGTGTGTGGGTGGGGCCACCGTGGGCGCAATACCCCAGCGGCGACGATGAGGCGGACGCGCGGCGCATGAACGCCGAGCTGGAGGCGTGGATCGCCGAGGCGCCGGGGCAGTACCACTGGCTGCACCGGCGCTTCAAAACCCGCCCCCCGGGGCAACCGCCGGCCTATTGACCCAAGTCAAGGATGTGACGCGCGCGCGCTGACGCGGGTTCTGCCCGTCCGGACAATGCGTGCCATGGATCGCCGCGTGCGCCAGATAAATCGACGCGCCAGCCGGGTCGCCTTAGGTTCGCCTGCACCGTCTCAGGCCGATTGTGCGGCGTGCGTACGCGCCCGAGATTGTTTGCTCGCGCGCGCCGAGCTCAGGGGTCACGTCGCCCCTACGGTTGAGCGGGTGGTCAGCGCCGGCACGCGGATCATTCACCAGGGTGAACCGGTGCACGAATTGGTGGCGATCAAAATCGGGCTGGTGTTGTTGCGCCGGCGGCTGGCTTCGGGCGAGGTCTGTGCGGTGGCCCTGGTCGGTCCTGGTCTGACGTTGGGGGTGTGTGCGCTGCTGTCGAGCGCGGCCGAGGTGGACGCGGTGGCGCTTACGGCGTGTCGGCTGTGTGCGCGCGCTGTTCGGGTTCAGCACCAAATTCCCGGGGTTGCGGTGGCCGATAGTGCCCGTTTACTGGAGGCGTTGGCCGACTGGGCCACGATCGGGCGGTTGCGCACGGCCACGCAGCGCGTGGAGGAGACGCTGCGCCGTATCGCCCACCTTCAGGGCGCAGCGCGCGTGGTGTTGCCGCCGCGAGAGGTGCTGGGGCAGCTGAGCGCGTGCGTGCCAGAAACCGTCTCTCGCGCCTTGGCGACCTTGGTGCGCCGGGGTCGCATTCGGCGGGGCGAACGGCGTGGCGTTGTTTATGTTTTGGCGTAGTGCGCTCCCGGCGCGCGCGAGGAAGCGTATCCTCACCGATTCCCTTTGGGGCATGACGTCCCAGCAGGATTCGGAAGTGCGCCGCACACGTGACAAAAATCATTTCCAAGCTCGAAAGTTGAGGGACGATCGGGGTCAAGGCGCGGGTGTTGTGGCAATCTGGTGAGGCTCTATCACCACAGTGCTGACACAGATCGACGGCAGTGGTCGTGAGGGACGCCACGCATGCGCCGCAATTTGCCCGTGACCCAACGTGAGTACGCCTTCGACGGGCGCACCACGCTACTGTCTACCACCGACCCCAAGGGCCGCATTACCTACGCCAACGCCGCGTTCAACGCGGTGAGCGGCTTCGACGCGGAGGAGCTCACCGGCCAGCCGCACAATATCGTGCGCCACCCGGACATGCCACCCGAGGCGTTCGAGGACATGTGGCGCACGATCAAGAGCGGCCTGTCGTGGACGGCGCTGGTGAAAAACCGCCGCAAGGACGGCGACCACTACTGGGTGCGGGCCAACGCCGCGCCGATGGTGCGCGACGGGCAGCTGGTCGGGTATCTGTCGGTGCGCACCGCGCCGGAGCGCTCGGAAATCGAGGCGGCCGAGCGGCTTTACGCTGCCTTCCGCGAGGGGCGCGCCAAAGGGCTCGCGTTCGATCGCGGGCTCGTCGTGCGTACCGGCTGGCAGTCGTGGCGCAGCTGGACGCAGCGCGCCAGCACCGCGGCGCGCCTGCGCGTGGGGTTGTGGGCCGCGGCGCTGCTGCCCGCGGCGGCGGCGGTCGGCTTCGGAGCCATCACCGGCGCGTGGCCGGTGGCCGGGGTCGTCGGCGCGGTGGCCGTGGTCGGCGCGGCGCTGGCGGACCTGTGGCTCACCCGGCAGATCCTGCAGCCGCTGCGCAGCATCCGCGAGCACGCGCTGTCCGTCGCGGCGGGCAACCTCTATACGCGGCCGCCGCTGAACCGCGTGGACGACATCGGGCTGCTCGCGCGCTCGATCAACCAGGCGGGGTTGAATTTGCGCGCGCTGGTGGACGACGTGGCCGCGCAGGTGGCGGGGGTGAGCGCGGCGAGCGAGCAGATCGCGCAGGGCAACGACGACCTGTCGCAGCGCACCGAGCGCGCCGCGGCGAGCCTGGAGGAGACGGCCGCCTCCACCGAACAGATCACCGCCACCGTGCGGCAAAACGCGGAGAACACCCGCACCGCCACCGAAGTCGCGCAGCAGACGATGGCCGCGGCCGACGAGGGCGCACACGTGGTGCAGTGCGTCGTGCAGACGATGGGGCAGATCGCCGCCGGTTCGCAGCGCATCGCCGACATCACGGGGCTGATCGACAGCATCGCATTCCAGACCAACATCCTCGCGCTCAATGCCGCCGTGGAAGCCGCCCGCGCGGGTGAGGCGGGGCGCGGCTTCGCGGTGGTTGCGGGCGAGGTGAGGAGCCTGGCGCAGCGCAGCGCCGAGGCGGCCAAGGAAATCCGCGCCCTGATCCAGGCCAGCGTCGAGCAGGTCAAGGCCGGCTCCGCCCAGGCGCAGGAGGCGGGTGAGCGCATCGCGTCGGTGGTCGAACACATCCGCCGTGTCTCGACGTTCATCGAGGAGATCGCAACGGCCAGTGCCCAGCAATCGGGGGGTGTGGCGCAGATCGGCGCAGCGATGGGGCAGCTGGATCGCGACACGCAGCAAAACGCGGCGTTGGTGGAGGAGCTGTCCGCGGCGGCGCGCAGTCTGCACGCGCGCGCCGAGCGGCTCAGCGACGCGTTGGCGGTGTGGCGGGTGGGGGCGCGTGCATGAGCGCGTGGATGGGGGGATCCGTGACGGCGACCACCTCCCTGCACATTCCGGCCGCGCTGCTGGCCGAGGCCGAGGCGGCGGCCAGCGGCGTCATCGCGCCCTTGGAGCGCGCGGTGTTCGACGCCGCCCCGGACGGCATCGCCGTCGTCGACGAGACGGCGACCCTCGTGCGGGTCAACCCGGCGCTGGTGCGCATGGCGGGCTATCCCGACGCGGCGGCGTTGGTGGGGCAGCCGCTGGACGTGCTGCTGCCGTCCGCCGCGCGCGGCGCGCACGCGGCGTGGGTGCGGCGGTTTTTTGCGCACCCGCAGCCGCGGCCGATGGGGCGCGTGCGCGATTTGGCGTTGCGCCGTGCCGACGGCAGCGAACTGCCGGTCGACATCGCGCTGGGCCTGTGCGTGTGCGACGGGCGGCCGTGTGCGGTGGCGTTCGTGCGCGACGTGACCGAGTCGCGGGCGCTGATCGAACGGCTGCAGCACCTGGCCGCGCACGACCCGCTCACCGGGCTGGCGAACCGTGCGCAGTTGCGCTCGCAGGCGTGTCTGGCCGCCGCCGCAGCGCGCCGGCACGGGCACACCGCGGCGCTGCTGTTGCTGGACCTGGACGACTTCAAGGGGATCAACGACACCCACGGCCACCCGGTGGGGGACCGGGTGCTGCAGGTGGTCGCCGAACGCCTGCGCGAGGCCGTGCGCACCGACGACGTGGTCGCGCGGCTGGGCGGGGACGAGTTTGCGGTGCTGTTGCCCTACGTCGAATCGCCGGTCGACGCGCTGCGCGTCGCGGACAAGCTGCTCATCGCGCTGGGGCGCCCGGTGCGGGTGGAGGGGCTGGAGCTGGCCATCGGGGCCTCGGTCGGCGTGGCCTGCTGCCCGCAGGACGCACAGGACGCCGACGCCCTGTTGCGCGCTGCCGACCTGGCGCTGTACGCGGCCAAAGGCGGCGGGCGTCAGCAGCCCGCGCGCTACGCGCCGGCGCTGGCGCAGGCGATGGACGAGCGCGCGCGGCTGGCGGAGCGGCTGCGGCAGGCGCTGCGCCACGGCGGGCTGGCGCTGCACTACCAGCCGCAGGTGGACGTGCGCACGGGGGCCGTGGTGGGGGTGGAGGCGCTGCTGCGCTGGACCGACGCCGAGCTGGGCGCGGTGCCGCCGGCGCGCTTCATCCCGGTGGCGGAGGCGTCGGGGCTGATCCTGCCGCTGGGTGACTGGGTGTTGCACGAGGCGTGCCGCCAGGCCCGCGCCTGGGCCGATCAGGGGCTGCGCCTGCGGGTGGCGGTCAACCTGTCGCCGGCGCAGTTCCGGCAGCCCGGTCTGGTGGCGCAGGTGCGCGAGCTGCTGCGGGCGCACGGCGTCGCCCCCGACGCGCTGGAACTGGAGATCACGGAGTCGCCCCTGAAATATTCATAACAGCATGATTTTTCTTGTGTTATTGTCTGTTTGCGAGTACAATTTCCCCCAGATTTGATGGTCTGATGCGCCGTTTTCTGGGAGTTTTGCGATGTTTGCCTGCCCCGCCACCGAGGACTTCTTCCGCGCCCGGCTCGATCAGATGATCGACCTGCGCCATCCGCTGGCGGTGTTGTCCTCACGCATGCCGTGGCAGGAGTTGGAAGCAAGGCTGTCGCACCTGTTCATGCGCAAAGCGCGCGCAGGTGTCGCGATGCCCGATCTGGACCTCTTTGGCGAATCTCCGGTGCGCGCAGCTCGGGCGTCCAACGCAGGCCGACCCCGCGTGCCGCTGCGCGTGATGATCGCGCTGCTGTATCTGAAGCACGCCTTCAACGAGTCGGACGAAGGGGTGGTCGAGCGCTGGGGCGAAACCCCCACATGGCAGTTCTTCTCGGGGCGGGCGTACTTTGAACATCGCCGGCCGTGCGACGCCACGACGCTGGTGAAGTTTCGCCGGCTGCTGGGCGAAGAAGGCGTGGAAGAACTCTTGGCGCAGACCATCAACGTGGCGGTGGAAACCGGACTCATCAAGCCGCAGGAACTCAAGCGCGTGGTGGTGGACACCACCGTACAACCCAAGGCGGTGGCGCACCCCACCGACAGCCGGCTGCTGGAGACGGCACGCACCAAGCTGGTGGAGGCGGCCAAGGCCGCCGGCATCGCCTTGAAGCAGACCTTTGCCAAGGAAGGCAAGGAGCTGGCCCGCAAGGCAGGACGCTATGCGCACGCGCGGCAGTTTGCGCGCATGCGCCGGGTCATCAAGCGCCAGCGCACGATCGTGGCCAGGCTGCAGCGCGAGATCGAGCGCAAGGCCAGCCGCCTGGGGCAGGCCATCCAGAGTGCTCTTGGCCACACCCTCAACAAGGCGGCGCGTCTGGTGGCGCAGACTGCCAACCGAAAGACCGCCGACGGGACTCGAAAGCTCTACGCCTGGCACGCGCCGGAGGTGGAGTGCATCAACAAGGGCAAGGCCCGCTGCCCTTACGAGTTCGGCGTCAAGGTCGGCATTGCCAGCACCCTGAAGCACAGCCTCATCGTCGCAGCCCGGGCCTTCCATGGCAACCCCTACGACGGGCACACGCTGCAAGCGCAGCTGGAGCAGGCCACGATCCTGATGCAGGACACTGGCATCAAGCCCAGCACAGCGTTTGCCGATCTGGGCTACCGCGGGGTGGAAGCCGACATTGCGGATGTGCGCCTGGTGCACCGCGGCAAGATCAAGCGCCTCACGCAGCAGGAGCGCAAGCTGCTCAAGCGCCGCCAGGCCATCGAGCCGGTCATCGGGCACTTGAAGCAGGATCACCGCATGGACAGGTGCCACCTCAAGGGCGAGCAGGGTGACCGGCTGCACGCGGTGCTGTGCGCGGCGGGCTACAACATCCGCTGGCTGCTGCGCATGATCACGAAGAAGGGCGTGCCCTTCTTGAGGCGAGCTTTTTTGCGCCTCATTGCGGCCGTGCGCCTCATCGGCCGGTGGCTCGCCCAGCGGCGGCCAACCGAGTCCAGTGGCGCCAACCCTGCCCAGCTGCGGCTAAGGGCGGCGTGAAAATGAATTTTTCAGGGACGACCACGGAATCGCAGGCGATGGCCGACGCCGACCAGGCGCGGCGCACGCTCACCGCGCTCGCGGACCTGGGTGTTGCGGTCGCACTGGATGACTTCGGCACCGGGCACTCGTCGCTGGCGCTGCTCAAGGCGCTGCCGGTGCAGCGGCTCAAGATCGACCGCAGCTTCGTGCGCGACATCCCGCACGACAACACCGACACCGTGCTGGTGCGCGGGGCGCTGGCGCTGGCGCGCACGCTGCGGCGCGAGGTGGTCGCCGAAGGCGTGGAGACCGCGGAGCAGCTCGCCTTCCTGCGCCGCTGCCGCTGCCCGGTCTATCAGGGCTGGCTGTTCGCGCCGGCGCTGCCGGCCAACGATGTGTTCGAGCGCGTTGCCTCGTCCGGCGGCCACTCGGCGTAGCGGTTGCGGCCGCCGTGCTTGGCGGCATACATCGCCTCGTCGGCACGCTGCAGCAGCGCGTCTGGGCCCGGCGCGCCGTCCTGCGGAAAATAGGCGATGCCGATGCTCGCCGACACGCGCAGCGCACCGGCGGCGTCCTCCACCGGCGTGGACGCGGCCTGCAGCAGCCGCTGCACGGTCGGCAGCGCGTCGGCCGGGCGGATCAGATCCGGCAGCAGGAAGACGAATTCGTCCCCGCCCAGCCGTGCGGCCGTGTCGCCCTCGCGGATGAGCGCGCGGAAGCGCTGCGCCAGCGTCACCAGCAGCCGGTCGCCGGCGGCGTGGCCATACGTGTCGTTGACCGCCTTGAAGCCGTCCAGGTCCAGCATCACGACCGCGAGTACGTGGCCGTGCCGCTGCGCCTGGGCGATGGCCTGTTGCAAGCGGTCGATCAGCAGCACGCGGTTGCCCAGGCCCGTCAACGGGTCGTACAGCGCCGCGCGCTGCAGGTGTTCCTCGCCCAGGCGCCGGGCGGTGACGTCGTGGAAGATGCCGACGTAGCCCAACAGGGCACCGTCGGCGCTGCGCAAGGCGCTGATTGACATCCAGTTCGCCATCAGCGAGCCATCGCGTCGCCGGTTCCACACGTCGCCGCTCCAGAAGCCGTCGTTGCGCAGGCTGTGCCACATCGCGGCGAAGAACGCCCGGTCGTGCCGGCCGGAGGCGAGCAGCGCCGGCGTGCGGCCGAGCACCTCGTCGGTCGCGTAGCCGGTGAGGCGGCAGAACGCCTCGTTGACGCGCACGATGCGCCCCTCCGGATCGGTGACGACGATCGCGTCCTGCGTGTGGCGAAACACCTGTTCCGCGAGCGCCTGCGTCTCCTGCTCGTGGCGCTGCTGCGACACGTCCAGCCAGACGCCGACCAGCCGCGCGGCATGGCCGGCGGCGTCGCGCTCGCTGATCTGGCCGCGCAGCAGCACCCAGACCCAGTGGCCGTCGCGGTGGCGCAGCCGCACCTCGCACGACAGCAGCTCGGCGTTGCCCGCCAGGTGAGCGGCCCAGGCGTGCTCGAACCGGGTGCGATCCTGCGGGTGCAGCAGCGCCAGCCACGCGGGGGTATCCAGCCGCGGCAGCGTGGCCGCGTTGTGGCCCAGGCTTTGCAGCGCCGCCGCGTTGAGCTGGAGCTCGTCGCGGCGCAGGTCCCACTCCCACGTGCCGGTGGCCCCGCCGCGCAACGCCATCGCCAGCGTCGAGAGGCGCTGCAGCTGGTGGTGGGCCTGTTGCAGGGCGGCGTGCTGCGCGCGCTCGGCGGCTTCGGCCTGCTCGGCGGCATGGGTCAGCCGCCGCTGGCGCCACAGCAGCGCCCCCAGCAGCGCCGCGGTGATCGCCGTCAGCGTCAGCAGCGCCCCACCGAGCAGCAGGCGTCGGCGGTGGGTGGCCTCCAGTTGCGCGCGCTGCACGGCCAGCGCCTGCGCCATGTTTTCGTGCGCGCGCCACGTTTCGTGCGCCGTCGTCGACGGGCCGCTCAGGTCCTGGATGATGGACAGCTGCCGTGTCAGCCCGTCGACCGTGTACGGGGTCGAGTGGACCGCGACCAGGTGGACCGACCCATCGGCCAGCCGGTGCGGAAAGATGAAAAACGCACGCTCTTCGAGCGCGGCGCGCTGGCGCTCCGCCTGCACCCGCTCGACATCCAGCACGTTGATATCCTGGATGCGCATTTGCCGCAGCAGCGGCACGGACCAGCCGTAAAAGCGCGCGGCCGCGGCGTTGGCATCCAGAATGTGGCCGCTGTCGGGGTCGATCCAGAGCATCGGCGCCGCGTGGCGCTCGAACAGCGCCTGCGCCGACAACGACGCGGTCGACGCCGGCAGATCCACGGGCTGGGCGACGGCGGAGCCGACCAAGGCGCCCAGCAGCACAGCGCGGAGCAGCCAGCGCATCAGATGCGCCTACGCTTTGTACCGTTGCATTCCCAAACCGGGCGCGTCATGCCCGCCCGGCGGGCGGCTCACTCGCCGGTGCGCGTCTTGCAGGTGTTGATGCCGAAGATCGCGTACGGCGGACACCAGCCGATCAGCCCGGTGGCCAGCGGCACGACGCCGATCCAGCCCCACACGCCCACCGCGCCGGTGGCAGCGGCGATGATCAGGGCCAGGCCAATCACGATGCGCAGGATGCGGTCGATGCCGCCGACGTTGCGGGTCATGGTGCTACTCCTTGGGTGTGTTATCCGCGAGTGAACGAGTAAAGACGCGTTGAAGATACCTCCGACTGTATCCTGTTCCGTTGACCTGCAGCAAGGGGGGTGCAGAGAGCAGGGGCTGCGGCTTTTCGATGACGCGCCGATACCACGGTAGTGAGGGAGTGGTTTGCGATGTGTTCTCGTGACGGTTTCACGTGGAACATCGCGCGGGGTCTTCGGACCGGGGGTGGGTGGCGTGCTCCAGCGCGGTCAGCCACGCCAGCGCCTGTGCCGGGTGGTCGCCGCACATTTCCGAGCTCGGTGACAGCGAGCGGCACACCGCCGGCCGTTCCGGTCGACCGAACAGCCGGCAGCGCCGGTCGTCGTCCAGGTGCGGGCAAGGTACACCCGCCGGTTTGCCGTGCGGCAGGCCCGGCATCGGGCTGCTGATCGACGGGGCGATGCAACAGGCGCCGCACCCGGGCCGGCAGGACAGGGTCATGCGTGGCGACCGTCGGCCAGGGGCTCGACGTCCCAGCCGACGATATTGCGCAATTCCGCGCTGAACTCGATGCCGAGCAGGTAGATGGGGCGGCCGTCCGCGCGGTACTTGTCGGCGTAGCCGCGGGCCTTCAGTTGCGCGATGGCTTCGCCCGTGGGGGTGGTCCCCTCGACACGCTTGAACTCGATGACGACGATGGCGTTGTCGAGCTTGAGCGTGAGGTCGATTCGGCCCTGGTTGGTGACGTCCTCGGGCGTCAGGTCCAGGCCGAGACTCGCGATGTGCGAGTAGAAGACACTCGCCCAGTAGCCCTCGTACTGCGTGATGGGGTTGTTGCGGTACCAATCGACGGGGATGGAGGCGTAGAGGCTCTCG
Source organism: Tepidimonas taiwanensis (assembly GCF_020162115.1). NCBI lineage: Bacteria > Pseudomonadati > Pseudomonadota > Betaproteobacteria > Burkholderiales > Tepidimonas > Tepidimonas taiwanensis. The sequence goes on from NZ_CP083911.1 coordinate 2,599,540, forward strand.
AAGTGGGTCTTGAGGCCCTCGAAGTCCATCGCCATGAGCAAGTCGAACAGCCGGCTGGTACGCAGCCCCAGCTCGATGGTCTCCGGCGCGATGGCCGCCAGCAGCGATTCGTTGAGCGCGGCTTCCACCTCCAGGTTCGGGTAGCCGAGCCGATACTCCGTGCGTGCCCCGGTGCGGCGGTGACCCTGAATCGTCAGATAACCCGTCTGCCACAGAATCGCCTCGGTCGCGATGTGTTCGACGTCAAAGGCGTTGAGCAACTGCTCGCTGGCAATGAGCGCGTCGAGCTGCGGCGTGAACGTGTGGCGTTTGGCGAGCAGCTCAATCAGAAATGTCGGCGTTCCCGTCTCGAACCACCAGGCGCGAAAGAGCCGTTCCTGAAAGAGCAGCAGCACATCGAACGGGTTGTAGACGCGCTCGCCCAGCCACCCATAGCCGTTGTACCAGCGCCGAATCTCCTCGCGGTCGAGTCCTTCGAGTTCCGGGGCGAAGACGGTGTCGATGTCCGCGTCCGTGTAGCCGCAGATGGCCGAGTACTCGGGGCTGAGCGTGATGTCGCGCAGGTTGTTCAGCCCCGAGAAGATGGAGACCTTGCTGAACTTGGAGACACCGGTTAAGAACACGAAGCGCAGGTGCGCGTCCTGGTCCTTGAGGACGGAGTAGAGGTTCCGCAGGCCCTCGCGCATCGCAGCGGCCACCGCCTTGTCGCCGAGGTTGTCCAGAATCGGCTTGTCGTACTCGTCGACGAGCACCACGGCGCGCTGGCCATGCCGCACCACCGCGGCTTGGATGAGCGCGCGAAAGCGCAGGTGACTATCGGCGGCATCGGCGAGCATCACGCCCAGGCGCTGGGCATTGCCTTCGAGTTCGGCGGCGATGTGGGCTTCGAGCGCCTCGCGAGTTTCCAACCGTCCAGCGGCGAAGCTGATGCGGATAACGGGGTAGCGCACCGACCAGTCCCAGTGGTGTTCGGCGTAGAGCCCCTCGAAGAGCGCTCGGTTGCCCGCGAACAGCTCCGCGAGCGTATCCAGAAACAGGCTTTTGCCAAAGCGGCGGGGGCGCGAGAGGAAGTAGTGCGTGCCCTGCTCGACGAGCCGAATGGCATACGGCGTCTTGTCGACGTAGTAACAGCCTTCTTCGCGGATTTTGCGGAAGGTCTGGATGCCGATGGGGAGCTTGCGGCGCATGCGGACATTGTGGCAGAAGGCCCGTGATGGCGGGGTAACCGCCGCGCCGGGTGCACGGGTGCGGCGAACGTGGGACAATTCGCGCCTCTCGTTTTGTCATGGGCGGGGCCGGGCCGGTGTGGGGTCGCGGCCCGTCGTCGTTGGAGCGCCGTATCCATGTGGTATCCCGAGGCTTTCGATGTCATCGTCGTCGGTGGCGGGCACGCCGGCACCGAAGCGGCGCTTGCCGCCGCGCGCATGGGCTGCCGCACCTTGCTGCTGACCCACAACATCGAGACGCTGGGACAGATGAGCTGCAACCCCAGCATTGGCGGCATCGGCAAGGGGCATCTGGTCAAGGAGGTGGACGCGCTGGGCGGCGCGATGGCGCTGGCCACCGACGAGGCCGGGATTCAGTTCCGCATCCTCAACGCCAGCAAGGGGCCGGCCGTGCGGGCGACGCGCGCCCAGGCCGACCGCAAGCTGTACAAGGCGGCCATCCGCCGCCGCCTGGAAAACCAGCCGAACCTGTGGCTGTTCCAGCAGGCGGTGGACGACCTGATCGTCGAGGGTGACCGGGTCGTGGGGGCCGTGACGCAGATCGGGGTGCGGTTCCGCGCGCGCGCCGTGGTGTTGACGGCGGGAACGTTTCTGGATGGCAAGATCCACGTGGGCCTCGAGCACTACAGCGCCGGGCGCGCGGGGGATCCGCCGGCGATTCGCCTCTCGGCGCGGCTGAAGGAGCTGCAGCTCCCGCAGGGGCGGCTCAAGACCGGGACGCCGCCGCGACTCGACGGGCGCACCATCGACTGGTCGCGCTGCACGGTGCAGCCGGGCGACGGGATGCCGGGGTCGGAAACCGAGGGGCAGGCGGTGCCGGTGTTCAGCTTTCTGGGGCGTCCCGAGATGCACCCGCCCCAGGTGCCGTGCTGGGTGACGCACACCAACGCGCGCACGCACGAGATCATCCGCAGCGGCTTTGATCGCAGCCCGATGTTCACCGGCAAGATCGAGGGGGTTGGCCCGCGCTACTGCCCGAGCGTCGAGGACAAGATCAACCGCTTTGCCGACAAGGACAGCCATCAGATCTTCCTCGAGCCAGAGGGGCTGGACACGCACGAGGTGTACCCGAACGGTATCTCCACGAGCCTGCCGTTCGACATCCAGTACGCGCTGGTGCGCTCCATCGCGGGGCTGGAAAACGCCCACATCCTGCGCCCCGGCTACGCGATCGAGTACGACTATTTCGACCCGCGCGCGTTGCGCTCGACGTTCGAGACCAAGTCCATCCGGGGCCTGTTTTTTGCCGGGCAGATCAACGGCACGACGGGGTACGAGGAGGCGGCGGCGCAGGGGCTGTACGCCGGGATCAACGCCGCGCTGCAGGTGCAGGAGCGCGACCCCTGGGTGCCGGGGCGCGACGAGGCTTACCTGGGTGTGCTGGTAGACGACTTGATCACCAAGGGCGTGACCGAGCCGTACCGGATGTTCACGAGCCGCGCGGAGTACCGGCTGCAGCTGCGCGAGGACAACGCCGACATGCGGCTGACCGAGGTCGGCCGCCGCCTCGGGCTGGTGGACGACGCGCGTTGGGAGGCCTTCTGCCGCAAGCGCGACGCTGTTTCACGTGAAACCGAGCGGCTCAAGTCCACGTGGGTCAACCCGCGCATCGTCTCGGCGGCGGAAGCGGAGCGCGTGCTGGGCAAGGGCATCGAGCACGAGTACAACCTGTTCGACCTGTTGCGCCGGCCAGGGGTGGGGTACGAGGCGCTGATGTCGCTGGAGGGGGGGCGTTTTGCCAGCCCCGAGGTTTCACGTGAAACGCTGGCCGATCTGTACGCGCCGGTGGTCGAGCAGGTCGAGATCGGTGCCAAATACGCCGGCTATATCGAGCGTCAGCGCGACGAGGTGCAGCGCGCGGCCGCGTACGAGCACCTGAAGCTGCCGCCGGAGCTGGACTACCTGCAGGTGGCCGGCCTGAGCATCGAGGTGCGGCAAAAGCTGCAAAAACACCGCCCCGAAACGCTGGGACAGGCGGCGCGCATTTCCGGGGTCACGCCGGCGGCGATTTCGCTGCTGTTGATCCACCTGAAGCGCGGGCGCTTCAAGGGGTTCGCGGACAGCGCCGGCGTGGACGAGGCCGCGGGTGCGGCGCGCGCCGCATGACGCCGCCGTCGCTGGAAGGGCTGCTGCGCGACGGGCTCGCGGCGCTGGGCCTCGCGCTGCCGGACGATGCGGTGCGCCGGCTGCTGGCGTACCTGGAGGCGCTGGCGCGCTGGAACCGCGTGTACAACCTGACCGCGGTGCGCGCGCCGGCGGAGATGCTGACACAGCACTTGCTCGACAGCCTGGCGGTGGTGGCACCCCTGCGGCGCCAGCTGGGGTGGTCGGATGATGCGCCGTCCGGGGTGGTGGCCGCTCCGTCAATGGCGCGCGTGCTCGATGTCGGCTCGGGCGGGGGGCTGCCGGGCGTGGTGCTGGCGATCGCCTGCCCGGCATGCGCGGTCACCTGCGTCGATACGGTGGCGAAGAAAGCGGCGTTCATCACCCAGGTCGCCGCGACGCTCGGGCTGCCGAATCTTCGGGGCGTGCACGCGCGCGTCGAGACGTTGGCGCAGCCTTTCGACGTCGTGGTGTCGCGCGCGTTTGCGTCGCTCGCCGATTTCGTGGCGCTGTCGCGCGGCTGTCTGGCCCCGGGCGGGGTCTGGATGGCGATGAAGGGGCGGGTGCCGCACGACGAGATCGCCGCGTTGCCCCGCGATGTGGAGGTGTTTCACGTGGAACCCCTGTCCGTGCCCGGGCTGGACGCCGAGCGCTGTCTGGTCTGGATGCGGCCCGCGGCGGTGGATTCCCCGTAAACTCCACCCCTGCCGCTGCGTTTCCTCAACCGCTGGAGTTCGATGATGTTCGGCGTCGCCGATTACGGGGCTTTTGTCGTTGCCGTGCTCGTTTTTCTGGCCATTCCCGGACCGGGCAACCTCGCCCTCGTGACGTCGACGGGCAAGGGCGGGCTGCGCGGCGGGCTCGCGGCAACGCTCGGCGTCATCGCCGGGGACCAGGTGTTGATGTGGCTCGCGGTGGCCGGCGTGGCGGCGCTGCTGCTGGCGTATCCGGCGGCGTTCGCGGCCGTGCAGTGGCTGGGTGCTGCGTATCTGGCGTGGCTGGGCGTGCGCCTGCTGCGGATCCGGCCGGGCGATGCGCCGGTGCTGCAGATGCGCGCCGGGCACTATTTCCGCCAGAGCCTGACGATCACGTTGCTCAATCCGAAGGCGATCGTGTTCTACATGGCGTTCTTCCCGCTCTTCGTCGACCCGGCGCGCCATCAGGGCCTGTTGACGTTCGGCGTCATGGCGGCGACGATCGCCGTGCTGACCCTGGGGTATGGGCTGACGGTCGTGTGGCTGACGCACCGGCTGGCCGAGCGCATGCGCGCCCGTCCCGCCGTCGCCGCCTGGCTCAACCGGGGCGCGGGGGCGCTGTTGCTGGGCTTTGGCGTCAAGCTCGCCCTGTCGCGGTGACGGGCGGGCCGAGGCGGAAGAAAGGCGGACGCAATGGCGGCGCGTGTTTTCTGTGTGGCGAACCAGAAGGGGGGGGTCGGCAAGACGACCACCGCGGTCAACCTTGCGGCGGGTCTGGCGCAGGTGGGCCAGCGCGTGCTGCTGGTGGACCTGGACCCGCAGGGCAACGCGACGATGGGTTCCGGCGTGGACAAGCGTACGCTCCCCGCATCGGTGTACGAAGTGCTGCTCGGCACGGCGGCCGTGCGCGACGCGGTGCAGCGCAGCGCCGCGGCCGGGTACGACGTGCTCGGCGCCAACCGTGAACTGGCCGGCGCCGAGGTCGAGCTGGTGTCGCTGGAGCGCCGCGAGCACCGGCTGCGCGATGCCCTGCGCGCGGTCGCGGCCGATTACGACTTCGTCTTGATCGACTGTCCGCCGTCGCTGAGCCTGCTCACGCTCAACGGCCTGTGCGCGGCGCACGGTGTGATCGTGCCGATGCAGTGCGAGTACTTCGCGCTGGAAGGGTTGTCCGACCTGGTCAACAGCATCAAGCAGGTGCACGCCAACCTCAACCGAGAGCTGCGTCTGATCGGGCTGCTGCGCGTGATGTTCGACCCGCGCATGACGCTGCAGCAGCAGGTGAGTGACCAGCTCAAGGCGCACTTCGGCGACAAGGTGTTCGACACCGTCATCCCGCGCAACGTCCGGCTGGCGGAGGCGCCGAGCTACGGACTGCCGGGCGTGGTATTTGACCCCGGCTCGCGCGGGGCCAAGGCGTTCGTCGAGTTCGCGCGCGAGATGGTGGCGCGCGTCGACACCCTGTGAAGCGCGAGGCGCGCGTGGGGCGATCCCAGCCGGCTCGCGGGACGAAAAAACAAAAGCGGTTTGCAGGACGAGATCGATGGTGAGCAAAAAACCCAAAGGCCTCGGGCGCGGGCTCGAGGTGTTGCTGGGCCCCGCCGTGGACGCGGCGCCCGCGGACGACGCACCGCGCAGCCTGCCGCTGGCGGACCTGGTGCCCGGGGCGTACCAACCGCGCACGCGCATGGACGAGGGCGCGCTGTACGAGCTGGCCGAGAGCATCCGCGCCCAGGGCGTGATGCAGCCGGTGCTGGTGCGGCGCCTGGCGGACGACGTGGGGGCGCAGCGGCTGGCGGCGTGGCACGCCAGCCCGGCGGGGCAGCCGTTTGCGCCCGCCGCGCCGCGGGGGGCGCGGCCGGTGTACGAAATCATCGCCGGGGAGCGGCGCTTCCGCGCGGCGCGGCTGGCGGGACTCGACGAGGTGCCGGTGCTGGTGCGCGAGGTACCGGACGAGGTCGCCGCCGCGATGGCGCTGATCGAGAATATCCAGCGCGAGGATCTGAACCCGCTGGAGGAGGCGCAGGGCCTGCAGCGCCTGATCAAGGAGTTCGGCCTGACGCACGAGCAGGCGGCGCAGGCCGTGGGGCGCTCGCGCAGCGCGGCGACCAACCTGCTGCGCCTGCTGCAACTGGCCGAGCCGGTGCAGACGATGCTGATGGCGGGCGACCTGGACATGGGGCATGCGCGCGCGCTGCTGAGCCTGGATCGGGCGACCCAGATCACCGCGGCGCACCAGATCGCGGCCAAGGGCCTGTCGGTGCGCGAGGCCGAGTCGCTGGTCAAGCGCCTGACGGCCGAGTTCGCCCTGACGCCGCCGCGCCCCAAGGCCGAGAAGTCGCGCGACGTCCGCCGGGTGGAGGAGGAGCTCGCCGAGCTGCTGGCCGCCGAGGTCGAGGTGCGCGTGAAAAAACGCGTCAAGCGCGGTGGCCGCGTGTGGGAACAGGGGGAGCTGGCGATCGCCTTTGGCTCGCTGGATGAGCTCAACGGGCTGATCGACCGGCTGCGCGCGCTGCACGGCTGATGCGCGATCGCGCCCGCTCCCGCGCCCGCCCCGCGTCCGCGGCGGTGGACCGCTGGCCGCTGCCGGCGCTCGCGCTGTGGGTCGTGGCCTGGGCGGGGTTCGTCGCGCTGCGCGTCGGCCTGCAGCGGCCGGTGGCCGAGGCGTTTGGCATCCCGGCGCTGCTCGCGCTGGTGTGGGCGCTGCGCCGCGGCACCACGCCGATGCGGCGCATGGTGATGGCGTTGGGGTTTCCGCTGTCGTGGGTGCTCGCCGCCGGGATGGTGCCGCTGCCGCCGGCGTGGGTGTGGGCGGTGCTGCTGGCGCTGGCGCTGGCGATGTACCCGTGGCGCACGTGGCGCGACGCGCCGCTGTACCCGACGCCGCCCGGCGCGCTCGATGGCCTGCGCGAGGCGGTGTGGCTGCCGCCCGTGGCGCGCGTGCTCGACGCCGGCTGCGGTGCCGGTGATGGGTTGCGGGCGCTGGAACGGGCGTATCCGGATGCGCGGCTCGACGGCGTCGAGCGTTCGTGGCCCTTCGCGTGGCTGGCGCGGCTGCGCGCGCCGGTGGGCGCGCGCGTGTGGCGGGGGGACATGTGGACGCTGGATTGGTCGGGCTACGACCTCGTGTACCTGTTCCAGCGGCCCGAGACGATGCCGCGCGCGGCAGAAAAGGCCGCGCGCGAGCTGCGCCCCGGGGCCTGGCTGGTGAGCCTGGAGTTCGACGTGCCCGGCTGGACCCCGACGGTGTGCTGGCACTGTCCGGACGGCCGGCCGGTGTGGGCCTACCGTGCGCCGTTGGCGGCGCCCCCCGGGCACTCATCGGCCAGCCAGCGCGCCAGCACCGCCGCCGCCGGTTCGGGCAGGCCGTGCAGGTAGCCCTGCTGCAGCACATGGGGCCAGCGCGCGAAGTACGCCGCGTGCTCGGGCGTTTCCACCCCCTCGGCCACGACGCGCAGCCGCAGCCGCTCCGCCACCGCGATGATCGCCTCCACCAGCGCGGCGGAGCCCGCGTCGCGGGGGGCGTCCTGCACGAAGCTGCGGTCGATCTTGATTTCGTGGATGGGCAGCCGCCGCAGGTACGACAGCGACGAATAGCCGGTTCCGAAATCGTCGATCGAGAACCGAACCCCCTCGCTGGTGAGCGCGCGCATGCGTTCCACGACCGCGTCGACGTCGTCGACGACGACGCCTTCGGTCACCTCGAGCACGAGGTCGGCCGGTTCGGCGCCGTGCCGGCGCAGGGCGGTGAGCACCTCGTCGACGAAATGCGGGCGGTGGAACTGCCGGGGGCTGACGTTGACCGCGATGGGCAGCCGGCAGCCCGCGCGCGCCAGCCGGCCCAGCTCGGCGCAGGTGGCCTCGAGCACCCAAGCCCCGAGCGGTGCGATGAGGTCGCAGTCCTCCGCCACCGGGACGAATGCGGCCGGCGGCACGAGCCCCTGCGTCGGGTGTTGCCAGCGCACCAGCGCCTCGGCCGCGCGCCAGCGTCCGGTCGCATCGGTCTGGGGTTGCAGGTACAGGCGCAGCTCCTGTGCCCCCAGCGCGCGCCGCAGCGCCTGTTCGATGGCAAAGCGCTGCGCCACGGTCGCACCCATCGCCTCGTCGAAAAAGACGCTCTGCCGGCCCCCCATTTCCTTGGCGCGCCGCAGCGCCGTGTCGGCACGCCGCAAGACGTTGAGCGGGCTCTCGTCCGCGCCGTGCGGCAGCACGGCGATGCCGATGCTGACGGTGATGTTGACGCGCCGGTCACTGCCGTCGCCGGCGTCGAACGGCGCAGCCAACGCAGCGTGGATCGCTTCCGCGAGCCGCTGCGCCTCCTGCGAGGCGCTGAGCACGTCGCCCGTCGAGGCCTGGGTCAACAGCGCAAACTCGTCGCCGCCCAGCCGCGCCAGCAGCGCCACGGGGGGCAGGTCTTGCTGCAGACGCTGCGCCAACTGGCGCAGCAGCGCGTCGCCGCTGGCGTGGCCCAGCGCTTCGTTGAAGGTCTTGAAGCGGTCGATGTTGAGCAGCAGCAGCGCACGATGCCGCCGGTGCAGCCGGTCGCCCTGCAGGGCGTTGGCGATCACTTGCAGCGTGCGCGCCCGGTTCGGCAGCCCCGTGAGCGGATCGAACCAGGCCAGCTGGTACGCCTTGGCCTCGGCGTCGCGCTGGGCGGAGATGTCGAGCTGCACCGAGACGTAGTGCGTGATCTGCCCGTGCGGGTCGAGCACCGGGGCGATCGTGACCGCCTGCAGGTACTCGCTGCCGTCCGGGCGGCGGTTGATCACCTCGCCGCTCCACGGGCGGCCGTCGCGCAGGAGCCGCCACGCCTGCCGCCACGTCGACGCCGGCACGCGCCCCGATGACAGCATGCGGGGATTGCGTCCCTGAACCTGCGCCAGGCGGTAGCCGCTGATGCGCTCGAACGCCGGGTTGACATATTCGATGTGGCCCTCGGCGTCCGTGATGACGACGGCGGCCGGGCTTTGTTCGATGGCCTGGGTCAGGCGGCGGATCTGGGCCTCGGCCTCGCGCCGGGCCGTGAGGTCGCGCGTGACGCCCTGCAGGCGCACGGGCTGGCCCTGCGCGTCGAGCACGAGCGAGGACACGGTTTCGCTGACCACCGCTCGGCCGTCCGCGTGCTGCAGCACGAGCTCGGTGGTCTCGGTCATCGCCGACGCCTCGCCACGCGCCAGCTCGGCGAGGCGCTCGGGCAAGCGCTGGCGCACGTGGGCGCGGGCGGCGGGGGTCAGCACGTCGTCGAACGGCCGGCCCACCAGCGCCTGCGGCGGCAGCCCGAGCAGCCGCTGCACCGACGGGCTGACGTATTCGAAGCGGTCGTGCGCGAGGTCGTAGAGCCACACCACGTCCGCGCCGTGCTCGGCGAGCAGGCGGTAGCGTGCCTCGCTGTCGGCCAGGCGCGCGTAGACCGCCTGCAGCTCCGCGGCGCGGGCCCGGCTCTGGATCAGGCGCGCGCGCTGGTCGAAGAGCAGGGCGCCGACGATCATCGCGAACAGCGCCAGCAGCGCCGCGAGCAGGCTCGCGCCGGCGCCGAGCAGGGCCTGGTCGAGCACGTGCGCGCGTGGCAGCATCACGAGCAGCCACCAGTCGGTCCCCGCCACCGGCTGGCCCACGGCCCACACCGGGGTCGACAGCCGGTCTTCACCGGCGATCGCGACGCCGGCCGGCGCTTCGCCGCGCAGCAGGCGCGCGGCGGGGTGCCGGGGGTGATCCGCGGGCAGGCTGGGGTCGCGCCCCTGCGCCGTCGGGCCGTCGAGAAACCACACCTGCTCGCCCTCGCGCCGGGCCAACATCACCGATTCGGGGTACGGTGCGGCCGGATCGCTGGCCTGCAGCGCGGCCAGGCGCTCCGGTGCGGCGATGAACAGCGCCACCGCGCCCGTCTCGGCGGTGTCGGTCAGCGCGGCGGCGTAGAGCCACTGCCAGCCGTGGCCGTCGTGCCAGACGCGGGTTGCCACTGGTACGCCGGCCAGTGCCGCCTCGACCGCCGCCCGCACGTTGGGAGAGGCGGTGGTCGCGTCGCCGCCGTCGGCCCAGATTGCGCGCCCCTGCGCATCCAGCACGCCGGCGTTGCGGTAGCGGCCCGAGCGCAGCACCAGCGTCAGGCGGTGGCGCAGCGTGGCTTCGGTGTCGGTCGACGGCGTCTGGCGCCACGCGGTCCAGCCGTCACGCAGCGGCCGCGTCTGCGTAAACAGCCGCAGGTCGTCGAGCCGTTCGCGGTGCCAGTCGGCCAGTTGTTCGGCCTTGGCGCGGGCGGAGACCTGCAGCTGCCGTTCCACCGCGCGCTGTGCCAGCTCGTACCGCTGGGCCTGCGTCAGGGCCGTCAGGCCGACGATGGTCACGGCCAGCAGCGCCAGGGCCCAGCGGGGCACGATGCGCGGCGCCGACCCCGCGGGGGGCGGCGGCAGTGTGTCGGCCTCGCCCCCATCGCCGCCATCGGCCCAGCGGTACAGCAGCCCGTACAGCAGGACCGCCGTGACGCCGACGAACAACCAGCCCTTGACGGTGCCGATGCGCTCGCGCAGCGGACCCGCCGGCAGCGCCCAGGCGAGCAGCGCGTCCGAGACGGTGATCCACAGCGCCGCGACCGTCGCGTACAGCATCACGAGCAGCAGCGCCCGCCGGTGGCGGCGGGCGGCGCCAGCGGAGGGGTGGGGCTCGGAAGTCGCCATCGCGCCGCGCCGCCGGTCAGCCCAACAGCACCTTGCCCGGATTGAGGATGTCGTGCGGGTCGAGCGCCGCCTTGATCGCGCGCATCAGCGCAAGCGCCCCGTCGCCGACCTCGGCGCGCAAGAAGCCCATCTTGTGCAGCCCCACGCCGTGCTCACCGGTGCAGGTGCCGCCGCTGGCCAGCGCCCGCGCGACCAGCGCGTGGTTGAGCCGCTCGGCGGTGGCGCGTTCGGTGTCGTCGTTCGGGTCGATCAAATAGCCCATGTGGAAGTTGCCGTCGCCGACGTGCCCGACGAGGAAGTACGGGATGCCGGCGGCGTCCGCTTCCGCCACCGCGGCGAGCACGTTGTCGGCCAGCTGGCTGATCGGCACGCAGGCGTCGGTCGTGATGACGCGGCAGCCGGGGCGGCTCTGCACGCCGGCAAAGTACGCGTTGTGGCGCGCCGTCCACAGGCGCGTGCGCTCTTCCGGGGTCGTGGCCCATTCGAAGGCGCGGCCGCCGTGCTCGTCGGCGATGGCCTGCACCGCTTCGGCCTGTTCCTGCACGCTGGCGGGCGAGCCGTGGAACTCCATCAACAGCATCGGCTCCTCGCGCAACGTGAGCTTGCTGTGCGCGTTGACCGCGCGCACCGTGCGCGCGTCCAGCAGCTCGCAGCGCGCGATCGGGCTGCCCATCTGGATGATGGCGATCGTCGTGCGTACCGCCGCGCCGACGTCCGGGAAGGAGCAGATCGCGGCCGAGACCGCCTCCGGCAGCGGGTACAGCCGCACGGTGATTTCGGTAAAGACGCCCAGCGTCCCCTCGCTGCCGACGAACAGGCGCGTCAGGTCATAGCCGGCGCTGCTCTTGCGCGCGCGGGTGCCGGTGCGGATCACCTCGCCGCTGGCGGTGACGACCTCCAGCGCCAGGACGTTGTCGCGCATCGTGCCGTAGCGCACGGCGTTGGTGCCGCTGGCGCGCGTGGCGGCCATGCCGCCGATCGTGGCGTCCGCCCCCGGGTCGATCGGGAAAAACAAGCCCAGATGGCGGATCGCCTCGTTGAGCTGCTTGCGCGTCACGCCCGGCTGCACGGTGGCGGTCAGATCCTCCGGCTGGATGGCCAGCACCTGGTTCATGCGGCTGACATCCAGGCTGATGCCTCCCTGCACGGCGAGCAGGTGGCCCTCCAGCGACGAGCCGACGCCGAATGGGATCACCGGCACGCGCCATTGCGCCGCGATGCGCACCGCGTCGGCGACGTCGGCGGTGGACTCCGCATAGACCACCGCCGCCGGGGGCGGGATGTGCGTGTAGGCCGATTCATCGCGGCCGTGCTGCTCGCGCACGGCCAGCGCGGTGGTGCAGCGCGCGCCAAAGCGCGCCTGCAGCGCCTCCAACGCCGCCGGGGGCAGGGGGCGTTCGCGCACGGCGGGCAGCGCCGGGGTGGGCGGGGGGGCGTTCATGGGGTCTCCTCGGTCGGTGGGCGCGCACTCACGCGGGGGGTGCCGATATTGATCCGGCACGAAGATGAGTCACCTTTCCCGCAGCGTTCTGTGCTTGCGAGGAAAGCCGGGGACTCAAGACAAAACCGCGCCAGCGCAATAATGCCGGGATTATCGGCTTGGACCTCCCGTCGAAGGACAGATTCCATGGGCAACCGACTCACGCAAATCGCCACCCGCACCGGGGACGGCGGCACCACGGGGCTGGGCAACAACCAGCGCGTCAGCAAAAACAGCCTGCGCGTGCACGCGATGGGGGACGTGGACGAACTCAACTCCCACATCGGGCTGTTGCTGTGCGAACCGATGCCGGACGACGTGCGCGATGTGCTGGTCGAGATCCAGCACCAGCTCTTCAACCTGGGGGGGGAGCTGAGCATTCCGGGTTACGAGCTGCTCAAACCCGACGCGGTGCTGGCGCTGGACGAGGCGCTGGCGCACTACAACGCGCGGCTGCCGCGCTTGCAGGAATTCATCCTGCCGGCGGGTACGCGCGCCGCGGCGCTGGCGCACGTGTGCCGCACGGTTGCGCGGCGCGCCGAGCGCAGCGTGGTGGCGCTGGGCAACGAGGAAGCGATCCACGACGCCCCGCGCCAGTACCTGAACCGCCTGAGCGACCTGCTGTTCGTGCTGGCGCGCGTGCTCAACCGGATGGATGGCGGCGACGACGTGTACTGGAGGAGCGAGCGACTGCAGCGGGGCGAGGCATGAAGCCGCCGCCACCGCCCGCATGGCCTCATCCGCCAGTGCCGCGCGCACTTACGGCCTGACGATGCCGGTTGTATTTCCGGTGAAGCATGGCCGAAACGGCATTACATGCGCGGGCGACAGCGTGGTGGGGCGCGCGCGGCAGGGGTGATCCTGTCCCTTCTGTGTCGGTCGTGATGGGGCGCGCGGATCTTGGTGTATCCACCTGGTTATCGCCAGGTGTCGTGTCAGCCTTTTTCCGACAAACCCCTGCTGGGGTGCCGACAGGCCGAACAGACACCTTCCGATTCAAGTCGAGCAGGGCGGTTTTCACAATCCTTTTCAACGAACCGACGTTTGGCGGGCTGTGCTAAACCCCAGTGGCCCCAGGCGTCGGAGACCGTCGAGAAGGAGTGAAGCCATGACCGCCACCGCCACCCTGAGCACGACGCCCGCCCTGACCGATGCCGAGCGCGAGCAGCTGCTCGCCGACATCCGCGAGGCCAACCTCACCTACCTGATGCTGGCGCAGCGGCTCATCCGCGCCGACAAGGCCGAGGCCACCTTCCGGCTGGGCCTGAGCGAAGCGTCGGTCGATCTGCTCGCGGCGCTGTCGCCCGCGCAGCTCATCAAGCTGGCGAGCCAGAACACGCTGCTGTGCCGCTTCCAGGCCGACGACGAGATGGTGTTTGCGCTGCTCACCAGCCGCCACGCCCCGCAGCGCTCGGTGGGCGAGACCGCGCAGCGCCTGCACGCCAACATCCTGATGGCAAGCCGCCTGGCCGAAGCCGCGGCCTGAGTCCCCGCGCACATCACCGAAGCCCGAGGGGGTGTGGACGCAAGCCCCAGCCGATCCGGCGTGATGTGTCGCTGAGGTGGCCCGGTCAACCCCCCTCGTGTTCCACGCCCGCGGTTTGCCGCGCCCCGCCTCTGTGCCGGACATCCCAGCCAAAAGCGCTTTCACCGCTCCCCTTCGCCCCGGAGACCGCCATGACCACCGCCACTGCATCCAAAGCGCCCAAGCGCATCGTCCACGAGGCCCGCGACATCGAGCGCGCAATCGAACTCATCGGGCTGGGCGCGCGGCTGCAGGTGCTCGAGAGCGAAACCCATCTCTCCTACGAGAAGCTGCTGCGCCTGTACAAGGAGGTCACGGGCCGCTCGCCCAGCAAGGGGCAGCTGCCGTTTTCCACGGACTACTTCCTGCAGTGGCAGCCCAACATCCACGCCTCGCTCTTCGAGAACATCCGCCAGTCGCTCGTCAAGACCGTGGCGCTGGACGACATCGACGCGATCATGAAGGCGTATCGCCTCTACGCCGAGCAGATGCGCGTGTGCGGCATCGAGCCGCTGCTGAGCTTCACGCGCGCGTGGCGGCTGGCGCGCTTCATGGATGCGGGCATGCTCGTGCGCACGCGCTGCACGCACTGCGGTGGCCACTTCGTGGCCGACCCCTACATCAACGCGCGCCACTACGTCTGCGGCCTGTGCAAGCCGCCGGCGCGCGCGGGCAAGGGCAAGGCGGAAGGCGCGCTGCGCGCTGACGCGTGATGCCCCGCGGCGCTGCGGCGACCCGGCGCTGGATGCCGGCTTGTACGGACGACCACCCCGGCCCCGCCGCCACGTTGCCCACTGGCGCTACCATCGCGCCATGGTCACCGCCGATGCCACCGCCGCGCCCCGTTCCGCGGACGACGCGCCCGATGCGCTGCAGGCGCGCATCGACGCGTTCGCGCGGCAGGACCGCGTGCACGCGGGGTCGCTGATCATCACCCTGTTTGGCGACGCGGTCCTGCCGCGCGGCGGACGGGTGTGGCTGGGCAGCGTGATCCAGTTGCTCGAGCCGCTGGGCGTCAACGAGCGGCTGGTGCGCACCGCGGTGTACCGGCTGGTGCAGGACGGGTGGCTGACCACCGAGGCGCGCGGCCGGCGCACCGACTACCTCCTCACCGCCGCCGGCCGCGCGCGCGCCGAGGAGGCGGCGCGCCAGATCTATGCGCCGCGCGCACCGCGCTGGGACCTGCATTGGCGGTTGCTGCTGACCACCGGGGCGCTGGCGGCGCGGGAGCGCGAGCGCCTGCGCCGTTCGCTGTACTGGCAGGGCTACGGGGAGTTGCCGGGCGGGGTGTTCGTGCACCCGAGCGCTGATCTGGACGCGACGCTGGAGGCGCTACAGGCGGACGGGCTGGGCGAGCGGCGGCGCGACCTGCTGCCGCTGCGGGCACAGCGGTTGCCGTTGCGGGGCACCGCGCCGGACCGGGATCTCGTGCACCAGGCGTGGAACCTGGACGCGCTGGCGCAGGCGTACACCGCCTTCGTTGCCCGCTACGCGCCCATCGCCGCGCAGGTGCACACGCGCGGTGCGCCGGCCCCTGCGCCGGCGTTCCTCGCGCGGACCCTGCTGATTCACGACTGGCGCCGCCTGCTGCTGCGCGATCCACAGTTGCCGCAGGAGCTGCTGCCGCGCGGCTGGCCCGGGGAGCAGGCGCGCGACGTCTGCCGGCGGCTTTACCGCGCGCTGCTCGAGCCCGCCGAGCGCCACCTGGACGAGCGCCTGTGCCTCGCGGACGGGCACGTGCCCGGGGCGGTCGGCTGGCTGTGGCAGCGTTTCGAGCCGCTCGACGACGAGTGCTCGCTCGGCACGCCGCACCTCGCCTGACCCAGCGGGGCGGCATCGCCCCTCCTTTCCCCCAACTGGTGCCTCCCTGACCCGCCGTTAGTCGGGTCGGCGGGCTGTGCCTTGGCGCTTCGGGTAAACCCCAATGCACGCCGCGGCGGTTTGCGTGATACTGAAACGCACTAGTAACGCAGTATTTTTGTATCACGATGAACCACGACGCCGCTCCCGCCCCGACCGATCCTCAGGCGCTGGCCGAGGCGGTCGCCGCCGCGATGTGGGCGCGCGACCACGCGACGCAGGCGCTGGGCATGCGGCTGGAGGCAATCGCGCCCGGGCGGGCCGTGCTGTCGATGCCGGTGCGGCGCGACATGGTCAACGGCCACGCGATCTGCCACGGCGGGCTGATCTTCACGCTGGCCGACAGCGCGTTCGCGTACGCCTGTAACAGCTACAACCACAACACGGTGGCGTCGGCGTGTCACATCGACTTTCTGGCCCCGGCGCGGGAGGGCGACGTGCTGGAGGCCGAGGCCGTCGAGCGCTCGCTGGCCGGCCGCACCGGCGTGTACGACATCACGGTGCGGGTGCGCGGCGGGCGCACCGTCGCGTTGTTTCGCGGCAAGAGCTATCGGCTGGGCGGCGAGGTGATCGCCGGTTTGGCGCATGCCGCCGAGGCTGCCCAGGCGGCGGACCGACCGCGCCCCTGACGCCGCTTCATACCCACAGAGCCCCGAGGAGACCCCGATGCCCGTCAAAGCCCCTCGCCCCGGCGACCTGGAGCCGATCGAGACCGCCAGCCGTGACGAAATCGCGGCGCTGCAGCTCGAGCGCCTGCGCTGGACGCTGCGCCACGCCTACGACAACGTCCCGCACTACCGCGCCAAGTTCGACGCCGCGGGCGTGCACCCGGACGACCTCAAGACGCTGGCCGATCTGGCGAAATTCCCCTTCACGACCAAGGCGGACCTGCGCGACAACTATCCCTTCGGGCTGTTCGCCGTGCCGCGCGAGCGCGTGGTGCGCGTGCACGCCTCGTCGGGCACGACGGGCAAGCCCACCGTGGTCGGCTACACGCAGCGCGACATCGACACGTGGGCGAACCTGGTAGCGCGTTCGATCCGCGCCGCCGGCGGGCGCCCGGGTGACATCGTCCACGTGGCCTACGGCTACGGGCTGTTCACCGGCGGCTTGGGCGCGCACTACGGGGCGGAGCGCCTTGGCTGCACGGTGATCCCGATGTCGGGTGGCCAGACCGAACGACAGGTGCAGCTGATCCAGGACTTCAAGCCCGACATCATCATGGTCACGCCGTCGTACGCGCTGGTGCTCGCCGAAGCGTTCGAGCAGCAGGGCATCGGGCCCGACCAGATTTCGCTCAAGGTCGGCATCTTCGGTGCCGAACCGTGGGGCGAAGGCATGCGCGCCGAGATCGAGCGCAAGCTGGGGATCGACGCGATCGACATCTACGGGCTGTCGGAGGTCATGGGGCCCGGTGTGGCCAACGAGTGCATCGAAACCAAGGACGGGCCGGTGATCTGGGAGGACCACTTCTACCCCGAGATCATCGACCCGGACACCGGCGAGGTGCTGCCCGACGGCGAAGAGGGCGAGCTCGTCTTCACGTCGCTGACCAAGGAAGCGATGCCGGTGATCCGTTACCGCACCCGCGACCGCACGCGGCTGCTGCCGCCCACCGCCCGGTCGTTTCGCCGCATGGGCAAGATCGCCGGCCGCACGGACGACATGATCATCCTGCGCGGGGTCAATGTCTTCCCGACCCAGGTGGAGGAGCAAATCCTGCGCGACCCGAAGCTGTCGGGCAACTACCTGCTGGTGCTGACGCGCGACGGCCACCTGGACCAGCTCGAGGTGCGCTGCGAGCTGCAGCGGTCGCTCTCGGGCCGCCTGACCGACGCCGAGCGCGCCACCATCGCGCACGAGCTGCAACACCGCATCAAGACCTTCATCGGCGTGAGCACGCGCGTCACGGTGCTCGACGCCGATGCGCTGCCGCGCACACAGACCGGCAAGGCCAAGCGCGTGCAGGACGAACGCCCGCGCACCGTTTGACGCCCCGTCCTCCAGGAGACCGCCATGTACACCCAAGCCCTGAGCATTCCCGACCCCGGCGCCAAGGTGCAGCCGATCCAGCCGGACGAGCCGGCCGACAAGTTCGAAGCCTTTCAGGCGCGCATCGACGCCGATGGCCGCATCGAGCCGCAGGACTGGATGCCCGAGGCCTACCGCAAGACGCTGATCCGCCAGATCAGCCAGCACGCGCACAGCGAGGTGGTGGGCATGCTGCCGGAAGGCAACTGGGTCACGCGCGCGCCCAGCCTCAAGCGCAAGGCGATCCTGCTGGCCAAGATCCAAGACGAAGGGGGCCACGGGCTGTACCTGTACTCGGCGGCCGAGACCCTGGGCGTCACCCGCGCGGAGCTGATCGAACAGTTGCTCACCGGGCGGGCCAAGTACAGCTCGATCTTCAATTACCCGACGCTCAACTGGGCGGACGTGGGCGTGATCGGCTGGCTGGTCGACGGCGCCGCGATCATGAACCAGATTCCGCTGTGCCGCTGCAGCTACGGGCCGTACGCGCGCGCGATGATCCGCATCTGCAAGGAGGAGAGCTTCCACCAGCGCCAGGGTTACGAGCTGCTGCTGACGATGATGCGCGGCACGCAGGCGCAGCGCGACATGGTGCAGGACGCCGTCAACCGCTGGTGGTGGAAGTGCCTGGCGATGTTCGGCCCGCCCGACAGCGCCAGCGTGCACAGCGAGCAGAGCATGCGCTGGGGCATCAAGCGCATCAGCAACGACGAGCTGCGGCAAAAGTTCGTCGACGCCACCGTGCCGCAGGCCGAGGTGCTGGGCGTCACGCTGCCCGACCCCAAGCTGAAGTGGAACCCCGAGCGCGGCCACTACGACTTCGGCGAGATCGATTGGGACGAGTTCTGGCAGACCGTCAACGGCAACGGCCCGTGCAACAAGGAGCGCCTGGGCACCCGCATCAAGGCGCACCGCGACGGCGCCTGGGTGCGCGAGGCGGCCCTGGCCCACGCGGCCAAGCGCCGCGCGCGCGCGCACAAGGCCGCCGCCTGAACGCCCCCGCCCCCAGACCGTGGACCGAACGAGGAGAGAAGCCCCCATGGAGACCCAACCCACCGCGGGCGCGGATGCGCCCGCCAAGACCCCCCCGGCGCTGAAGGACTGGCCGCTGTGGGAAGTGTTCGTGCGCAGCAAGCAGGGCCTGGAGCACAAGCACTGCGGCAGCCTGCACGCGGCCGACGCCGAGCATGCGCTGCAGATGGCGCGCGACATCTACACCCGCCGTCAGGAAGGCGTGAGCATCTGGGTCGTGCCGTCGGCGGCGATCGTGGCCAGCCGCCCCAGCGACAAGGGCGAGTTTTTCGACCCGTCGGCGGACAAGATCTATCGCCACCCGACCTTCTATGACATCCCGGACGAAGTGGGGCACATGTGATGGACGCCGTGGCCACCGAGACCGTGCTGGTCGACTACCTGCTGCACCTGGGTGACAACGCCCTCGTCCTGGCGCAGCGCAACAGCCAGTGGTGCGGGGTTGGTCCCGTGCTGGAGGAGGA
This sequence comes from Tepidimonas taiwanensis, assembly GCF_020162115.1. Taxonomy (NCBI): domain Bacteria; kingdom Pseudomonadati; phylum Pseudomonadota; class Betaproteobacteria; order Burkholderiales; genus Tepidimonas; species Tepidimonas taiwanensis. Next base: position 2,618,630 of record NZ_CP083911.1, read on the forward strand.
TCTGGCGCTGACCAACCAGACGCTGGACCTGGTGGGCCAGGCGCGGCTGCTGTACCAGGAGGTCGCGCGGCTGCAGGGCGGCGACGTCACGGAAGACACGCTGGCGTACTTCCGCGACGCGCCGGACTTTCGCAACTACGTGTTGCTCGAGCTGCCGGCGAGCCTGCCGCGCGTGGGCTACGCCCAGGGCGACATGGACTGGGGCGTGACGCTGGCGCGCAACTTCCTCTACAGCGCGCTGATGGTGCCGCTGTGGGACGCGCTGCAGGCGTCGCGCCACGAACCGCTGGCCGCGATCGCCGCCAAGTCGCTGAAGGAGGCGCGCTACCACCTGCGCCACGCCAGCGACTGGGTGGTGCGCCTGGGCGACGGCACCGACGAGTCGCACGCGCGCATGCAGGCGGCGTTCGACCACCTGATGCCCTACACGCAGGAGTTCTGGACGCCCAGCGACTTCGAGACCGCGGCAGTGGCCGCCGGCATCGGTGTCGACGTGGCGGGCCTGCGCCCCGTCTGGCGCGCCACGGTCGAGGCGACGCTGCAGGAAGCGACGCTGCGCGTCAGCAGCGACCAGGGCTATGTCCCGCAGGGCAAGCACGGCCTGCACTCCGAGCACCTCGGCTACCTGCTCGCCGAGATGCAGTGCGTGGCGCGCGCCCACCCGGGCGCGGTCTGGTGAGGCGGCGATGACGACGGACGCCCTGCATCGGCGGAGTGCGGTCGGCGACGCGGAGCTGGCGCGCGTGCGCGCCGCGCTCGATGCGCTGACCGACCCGGAGATCCCGGTCGTGACGCTGGCCGAGATGGGCATCCTGCGCGCGGTGCGCGTCGCGGCGGACGACCCGACGCTGGTCGAGGTCGTCATCACCCCCACCTACAGCGGCTGTCCGGCGATGGCGCAGATCGCCGACGACGTGCAAGCGACGCTGGCGCGGCTCGGCGTGGCCGCTCGCGTGACCACGCAGCTGGCGCCCGCGTGGACGACCGACTGGATGAGCGACGCCGCGCGCGAGAAGCTGCGCGCCTACGGCATCGCGCCGCCCGGGCGCTGCCACGACGACGGCCCCGCGCCGGGCGAGCGCGTGCTGCGCTTCGTGCAGCGCGCGCCGCAACCAGTGGCCTGCCCGCACTGTGGTTCCACCCACACCCGGGAGGTGTCGCACTTTGGCTCCACCGCGTGCAAGGCGCTGTACCAGTGCCTGGACTGCCGCGAGCCGTTCGACCACTTCAAGCCCCATTGACCCCCCCCAACCAGCCCCCAACCCCGAACCCCCACCCGAGGGTGCCATGAGCGTTCCGCACTTTCATCCCCTGACCGTCAAACGCGTCAGCCCCGAAGCCGCCGGGTCGGTGGCCGTCACCTTCGACATTCCGCCCGCGCTGCGCGAGACGTTTCGCTTCGAGCCGGGGCAGTACCTGACGCTGCGCACCCGCCTCGACGGGCAGGAGCTGCGCCGCAACTACTCGATCTGCTGCCCGCGTTCCCGGCTGGCCGAGCGCGGCGAGCTGGAGATCGGGATTCGCCCGGTGCCGGGCGGGCGCTTCTCCAACTGGGCGGCGCAGGCGCTGCGCCCCGGGGACGTCCTCGACGTGATGCCGCCCGAGGGGCGCTTCACCGTGCAGCGCCCGCGCGCGCTGCACCGCGTGGGCTTTGCGGCCGGCTCGGGCATCACGCCGATCCTGTCGATCGCCGCGAGCACGCTGGAGGAGCAGCCCCACGCCAAGTTCACGCTCGTGTACGGCAACCGGCGCACGGCCACCATCATGTTCAACGAGGCGCTGCAGGACCTCAAGGACCGCTACCCGGACCGCTTCACGATGATCCACGTCCTGTCGCGGCAGGCGCAGGAGGTCGACCTCCTGCAGGGCCGGCTGGACGAGGCCAAGGTGCGCGCGATCATGGACGCGCTGCTGCCGCCGGCCAGCATGGACGAAGTGTTCATCTGCGGGCCGGAAGCGATGATCCAGGCCACCGAGCGCGCGCTGCTCGCCGCCGGTGTGCCGCCGCAGCGCATCCGCACCGAGCGCTTCACGACCGGCGCGGCGCAGGCCGCGCGTGTGCAGGCCGCGGTGGACGCCGCCGGGGAACGCCGCGTGGCCGGGGCGGCGGCGCACGCCATCGTCGTGCTCGACGGCAAGCAGCACGACGTGCCGATCGGCGCGGGCGAGGCGGTGCTGGACGCGGCGCTGGAGGCTGGGCTGGACCTGCCCTACTCCTGCAAAGGGGGGGTGTGCAGCACGTGCCGCGCCAAAGTGCTGGAAGGACGCGTTACGATGGAGAAAAATTTCGGCCTGACCGACGACGAGGTGGCCCGCGGCTTCGTGCTCACCTGCCAGGCGCACGCGGTGACGCCCCGTCTGGTGCTGAGCTTCGATGAGCGTTGAGTTTTTCCGACCGGCTCGCCGGCTTTTTTCCCGACCCCTTCAGAGGAGACACCCGATGACCCTGCGCAAAACCCTTTTGGCCGCCCTTGCCGCCGTCGGCCTGTCCGTCCCGGCGTGGGCCGACATCAATGTCGGCGTCACCGTCTCGGCCACCGGTCCGGCCGCGTCGCTGGGCATTCCGGAGAAGAACACCTTCACGCTGATGCCCAAGACCATCGGCGGCGAGAAGGTCAACTACATCGTGCTCGACGATGCGAGCGACACGACGGCGGCCGTGACCAACACGCGCAAGCTCATCAGCGAGCACAAGGTCGACGTCGTCATCGGCTCCACCATCACGCCGAACTCGCTGGCGATGATCGACGTCGTCGCCGAAGCGCAGGTGCCGATGATCTCGATGGCGGCGTCGGCCCGCATCGTCGAGCCGGTCGACGCCAAGAAGCGCTGGGTCTTCAAGACCCCGCAGAACGACATCCAGATGGCGCTGGCGATCGCGAGCCACATGGCCGACAACGGCGTGCGCACGGTGGGCTTCATCGGCTTTGCCGATGCATATGGTGAGGGCTGGTACCAGGAGTTCGTCAAGGCCGCGGGGCTGAAAAAGCTGCAGATCGTGGCCAACGAGCGCTACAACCGCGCCGACACGTCGGTGACCGGTCAGGTGCTCAAGATCGTCTCGGCGCGGCCGGATGCGGTGCTGATCGCCGGCTCCGGTACGCCGGCGGCGCTGCCGCAAAAGACGCTGAAGGAGCGCGGTTACGCCGGCAAGATCTACCAGACGCACGGCGTGGCCAACAACGACTTCCTGCGCGTGTGCGGCAAGGATTGCGAAGGCACCTTCCTGCCCGCCGGACCGGTACTGGTGGCCGATCAGTTGCCCAATGACCACCCGGTGAAGAAGTCGGCGCTGGCCTATGTGCAGGCGTACGAGGGCGCCTATGGCAAGGGGTCGGTCAGCACCTTCGGGGGCCATGCGTGGGATGCCGGGTTGCTGCTGGCCGCCGCCGCGCCGGAGGCGCTCAAGAAGGCCAAGCCCGGCACGCCGGCGTTCCGGGCCGCGCTGCGTGATGCGCTGGAAAACGTCAAAAACGTCGCCGGGGCGCACGGCATCTTCAACATGTCGCCCACCGACCACCTGGGTCTGGACCAGCGCGCGCGCGTGATGGTCAAGATCGAAAACGGCACCTGGAAGTACCAGCCCTGATGCCCTGAGCCGCCCGTGTGCGCGGCCCTCGGGCCGCGCGCGCGGGGCCCCCGCAACCCGCCGGCGGCCGCACGCCGCCGGCGCCTTGGCGTGACCCCATGGATCTGCAAATCGCCCTGTTCCTGGGCCAGGACGGGATCATCAACGGCGCGATCTACGCGCTGATGGCGCTGGCGCTGGTGCTCGTGTTTTCGGTGACGCGGGTGATCTTCGTGCCGCAAGGCGAGCTCGTGGCGTACGGTGCGCTCACGATGGCCGTGCTGCAGGCGGGCGGCACCCCTGCCACGCTGTGGCTGCTGCTGGCGCTGGCCGCGCTGACGCTGGCGATGGAGGCGTGGCGCCAGGCGCGCGGTGGCACCGTGGACTGGTGGGCCACGGGGCTGTGGTGCGTCCTGCTGCCGGCGCTGGCGGCGCTGGCGGTGTGGTGGCGTCCGGCGTCGCTGTTGGGACAGGCGCTCACCGTGGTGCTGATCGTCACGCCGCTCGGGCCGCTGATCTACCGCCTCGCGTTTCGGCCGCTGGCGCACGCGACCGTGCTGGTGTTGCTCATCGTCTCCGTGGCGCTGCACGGGGTGTTGATGGGGCTGGGGTTGTGGTTTTTCGGCGCCGAAGGCTCGCGTACCCCGCCGTTTTCCGAGGCGCGCTTCGAGCTCGGCGGCCTCATCGTCAGCGGCCAGTCGCTGGTGGTGCTGGGCGTCACGGTGGCGCTGGTGGTGGCGATGTTCGTCTTTTTCGAGCGCACGCTGCTGGGCAAGGCGCTGCGCGCCACCGCGATCAACCGCGTGGGCGCGCGCCTGATGGGCATCCCCACCGAGCTGTCGGGGGATTTGAGCTTTGCGCTGGCGGCCAAGATCGCCGCGATCTCGGGCCTGCTGATCGCGCCGATCACGACGATCTACTACGACACGGGCTTTCTGATCGGCCTCAAGGGGTTCGTCGCCGCGATCATCGGCGGGCTGGCGAGCTACCCGGCCGCGCTCCTCGGCGCGGTGCTGGTCGGGCAACTGGAGGCGTTCGCGTCGTTTTGGGCCAGCGCCTTCAAAGAGGTGCTGGTGTTTACGCTGATCATCCCGGTGCTGCTGTGGCGCTCGCTGCGCAGCCACCACGTGGAGGAAGAGGAATGAGCGCCGACACGACCGCCCGCGCGGGCACGGGGGCGAGCGCCACGCCGCGCGTGAGCCAGCGCGCGCTCACCATCGGCTTCGTGCTGCTGCTGGCCGCCGCCTGGGGTGTGCTGCCCGACTTCACGATCACGCTGCTCAACTACATCGGGCTGCACGCGCTCGTCGCGCTGGGGCTGGTGATGCTCACCGGCATCGGCGGCATGACCTCGTTCGGGCAGGCGGCGTTCGTCGGGCTGGGCGCGTATGCCACCGCCTGGGTGTGCACCGCGCCGGAGGTGGCCGCCGCGCTGTCGGGCCTGCCGGCGGCCGCGCTGCCGTGGGTGGGGCTGGCGTTGGGGCTGGCGCTGACGCTGGCGATCGCCTGGGGGCTGGGCGCCGTGACGCTGCGCCTGGGCGGTCACTACCTGCCGCTGGCCACGATCGCGTGGGGCTTGAGCCTGTACTTTCTGTTCGGCAACCTCGCGTTCCTCGGCGGCCACACGGGGCTGACCGGCATCCCGCCGCTGTCGGTGGGGGGCTGGTCGCTGGCCGACCCGCGCGCGCTCGGCGTGGTGATCTGGGCGTTGCTGCTGCTGGCGGTGTGGGCGCTGCACAACCTGCTGGACTCGCGTGCCGGGCGGGCGATTCGCGCGCTCAAGGGCGGCCGCCTGATGGCGGAGTCGATGGGGGTCGACACCGCCGCGCTGCGCATCCGCGTGTTCATGCTCGCCGCGCTGCTGGCGGCGCTGTCGGGGTGGCTCTACGCGCACCTGCAGCGCTTCGTCAACCCCACCCCGTTCAACCTCAACATCGGCATCGAATACCTGTTCATGGCGGTGGTCGGCGGCTCGGGCCACCTGTGGGGGGCGCTGCTCGGCGCGACGCTGATCGCGCTGCTCAAGGAGCAGTTGCAGGACTGGCTGCCCAAGCTGTTCGGCATGAGCGGCAATTTCGAGATCATCGTCTTCGGGCTGCTGATGATGCTGGTGCTGCAGCGTTACGCGGAGGGCCTGTGGCCGACGCTGGCCGCGTGGGCGCGCCGCGCCGGCGTGGTGCCCGCGCCGCGGCGGCTGCCGGCGCCCGCGGCACTGCCCGCGCGCACGCTGCCACCCGCCGGCACGGTGTTGATCGAAGCGCGCGAGGTCACCAAGCGCTTCGGCGGGCTGGTGGCCAACGCGCAGGTGTCGCTTCAGGTGCGCGCCGGCGAGGTGCACGCGCTCATCGGCCCCAACGGCGCGGGCAAGAGCACCTTCTTCAACATGATCTCCGGCGTCGACGACCCGACCGAGGGCGAGGTGCGGCTGCTGGGCGAGCCGATGACCGGTCGGCCGTCGCGCGATTTCGCTGCGCGCGGGCTGGGCCGCACGTTCCAGCACGTGCGGCTGATGGGGCAGCGCTCGGTGCTCGACAACGTGGCGCTGGGCGCGCACCTGCGCGGGCGCAAGGGTTGGTGGGCGAGCATGTTCCGCCTGGACCGCCACGAGGAGGCGGCGTTGCTGGCCGAGGCGATGCGGCAGATCGAGCGCTGCGGGCTCGCGGAGCACGCCGACACGCCCGCCGGGGCACTGCCGCTTGGCAAGCAGCGCATCGTCGAGATCGCTCGCGCGCTCGCGGGTCAGCCCGCGCTGCTGCTGCTCGACGAGCCGGCCGCAGGGCTGCGCCACCTGGAGAAGCAAGCGCTGGCGGCGCTGCTGGACCAATTGCGCCGCGAGGGCCTGGGCATCCTGATCGTGGAGCACGACATGGAATTCGTGATGAACCTGGCCGATCGCATCACCGTGCTGGACTTCGGCACCGTGATCGCGCACGGCACGCCGGCCGAGGTACAGCGCGACCCGCGCGTGCTGCAGGCCTACCTGGGTGACGACCTCGCCGTCGGAGGGGCCGCATGAACGCGCCGTCCAAACCCCCGCTGCTGCAGCTGCGCGGCTTCAGCGTTGCCTATGGGCCGGTGGAGGCGCTGCACCAGGTGGACCTCGACGTGCACGAGGGCGAGATCGTCACCGTCATCGGCCCCAACGGCGCGGGCAAGACCACGCTGCTCAACGCCGCGATGGGGCTGCTGCGCTCCAGCGGCACGCTGGCGGTGGACGGGCAGGTGGTGCCGCGGGTGAGCGTCGAGCGCATGGTCGCGCACCAGGTGGCGCTGGTGCCGGAAAAGCGCGAGCTGTTTGGCGAGATGTCGGTCGAGGACAACCTGCTGCTGGGCGGCTTTGCGCGCTGGCGCCGGGGCGACCGCACGCAGCGCGCCCGCATGGAGGAGGTGTTTGCGATCTTTCCGCGCCTGCGCGAGCGCCGCGCGCAGATGGCGGCGACGCTCTCCGGCGGAGAGCGCCAGATGCTGGCGATCGGCCGCGCGCTGATGGCGCGGCCGCGTCTGCTGATGCTGGATGAGCCGTCGCTGGGGCTGGCACCGCTGATCGTGCGCGAGGTGCTGCACACCGTGGCGCGGCTGCGCGAGCTGGGCGTGTCGGTGCTGCTGATCGAACAAAACGCGCGCGCTGCGCTGCAGATCGCCGACCGCGGCTACGTGCTGGAGATGGGGGCGGTCGCGCTGCACGGCCCGGCCGAAGACCTGCTGCACGACCGCCGCATCATCGACACCTACCTCGGCGTCGGCGCGCGGCGCGCCGCCTGATCCACCACTGTCGCGGCCGCCGGATGGTGGGGCCGCGGTGGTGTTTCCTGCCCCTCGTTTTCGCTCCCAACCGTTGCCCGCTTCCATGACCACGCCCGTTTTGCACAGCTACATCGCCGGCCGCTGGTTCGGCCACACCCCCGCCCAGACCCTGCGCAGTGCTGTCAACGGCACGCCGGTGGCCGCCACGCACGCCGAGGCGATCGACTTCGGCGAGGCCCTCGCCCACGGCCGCCAAGCGGTTGGCGCGCTGCTGCAGCTCGACTTCCAGCAGCGCGCCGCGCGCCTGAAGGCGCTGGCCAAATACCTGATGGAGCGCAAGGAGACGCTATACGCCTGGTCCGCCCACACCGGCGCGACGCGCAGCGACAGCTGGATCGACATCGAAGGCGGCATCGGTACCCTGTTCGCCTACGCGAGCCTGGGGACGAACGAGCTGCCGTCGGGCAACCTGTGGCACGAAGGCCCGGTGGTGCCGCTGGGCAAGCAGGGGCGCTTCGCCGGCACGCACATCCTGGTGCCGCGCGGCGGCGTCGCGGTGCACATCAACGCGTTCAACTTCCCCGTGTGGGGGCTGCTGGAGAAATTCGCGCCGACCTTCCTGGCCGGCATGCCCTGTATCGGCAAGCCGGCCACCGCGACGAGCTATCTGACGCAGGCGCTGGTGCGCCTGATCGTCGACAGCGGCCTGCTGCCCGAGGGCAGCCTGCAGCTCGTCATCGGCGGCACGGGTGACCTGCTGGATCGCCTGGAGGGGCCGGACGTCGTCACCTTCACCGGCTCCGCCGACACGGCGGCCAAGCTGCGCGCGCACCCCAATCTCGTGCGCCAGTCCGTCCCCTTCAACGCCGAGGCCGACTCGCTCAACTGCGCGATCCTGGCGCCGGACGTGACGCCTGACGACGAGGAGTTCGACCTCTACGTCAAGGAGGTGGTGCGTGAGATGACGGTCAAGGCGGGGCAGAAGTGCACCGCGATCCGCCGCGCGCTCGTGCCGCGGCGCCACCTGGACGCGGTGGCCGAGCGGCTGCGCGCGCGCCTGGCGAGGGTGGTGGTGGGCGATCCGGCGCTGGAGGCGGTGCGCATGGGCGCGCTGGCCAGCCACGCGCAGGTGCGCGACGTCAGCGAACGCGTCGCGGTGTTGCGCGAGGGCGCGGAGGTCGTGTGGGACGGGGGGCCGGGCTTCGCGCCGCTCGGCGACGGCACGGCCGACGGCGCCTTCATGGCCCCGGTGCTGCTGTTCAGCCGCGACCCGCACCGCCACGACGCGGTGCACGACGTCGAGGCGTTCGGGCCCGTGAGCACGCTGCTGCCGTATGACGAGCTGGACGAGGCGCTGGCGCTGGCCGCGCGCGGTCGCGGCAGCCTGGTCGGCACGCTGGTCACGCGCGATCCGCAGATCGCGGCGCGGGCGATCCCCGTCGCGGCGGCGTGGCACGGGCGGCTGCTGGTGCTGGACCGCGAGGCCGCGCCCGAATCCACCGGCCACGGCTCGCCGCTGCCGCACCTCAAGCACGGCGGCCCCGGGCGCGCCGGCGGTGGCGAGGAGCTGGGGGGGCTGCGTGCTGTCAAGCACTACCTGCAGCGCACCGCGGTGCAAGGGTCGCCGACGATGCTCGCCGCCGTCAGCGGCGAATACGTGCGCGGCGCGGCGCGCCTCGAGACCGACGTCCACCCGTTCCGCCGCTATTTCGAGGATCTGCGGATCGGCGAGAGCCTGCTCACGCACCGCCGCACGGTCACCGAGGCCGACATCGTCGCCTTCGGTGGTATCTCGGGCGACTACTTCTACATGCACTTCGACGAGATCGCCGCGAAGGAATCGCCGTTTGGCCAGCGCATCGCGCACGGCTATTTCGTCGCCCCTGAAATATTCATAACAGCATGATTTTTCTTGTGTTATTGTCTGTTTGCGAGTACAATTTCCCCCAGATTTGATGGTCTGATGCGCCGTTTTCTGGGAGTTTTGCGATGTTTGCCTGCCCCGCCACCGAGGACTTCTTCCGCGCCCGGCTCGATCAGATGATCGACCTGCGCCATCCGCTGGCGGTGTTGTCCTCACGCATGCCGTGGCAGGAGTTGGAAGCAAGGCTGTCGCACCTGTTCATGCGCAAAGCGCGCGCAGGTGTCGCGATGCCCGATCTGGACCTCTTTGGCGAATCTCCGGTGCGCGCAGCTCGGGCGTCCAACGCAGGCCGACCCCGCGTGCCGCTGCGCGTGATGATCGCGCTGCTGTATCTGAAGCACGCCTTCAACGAGTCGGACGAAGGGGTGGTCGAGCGCTGGGGCGAAACCCCCACATGGCAGTTCTTCTCGGGGCGGGCGTACTTTGAACATCGCCGGCCGTGCGACGCCACGACGCTGGTGAAGTTTCGCCGGCTGCTGGGCGAAGAAGGCGTGGAAGAACTCTTGGCGCAGACCATCAACGTGGCGGTGGAAACCGGACTCATCAAGCCGCAGGAACTCAAGCGCGTGGTGGTGGACACCACCGTACAACCCAAGGCGGTGGCGCACCCCACCGACAGCCGGCTGCTGGAGACGGCACGCACCAAGCTGGTGGAGGCGGCCAAGGCCGCCGGCATCGCCTTGAAGCAGACCTTTGCCAAGGAAGGCAAGGAGCTGGCCCGCAAGGCAGGACGCTATGCGCACGCGCGGCAGTTTGCGCGCATGCGCCGGGTCATCAAGCGCCAGCGCACGATCGTGGCCAGGCTGCAGCGCGAGATCGAGCGCAAGGCCAGCCGCCTGGGGCAGGCCATCCAGAGTGCTCTTGGCCACACCCTCAACAAGGCGGCGCGTCTGGTGGCGCAGACTGCCAACCGAAAGACCGCCGACGGGACTCGAAAGCTCTACGCCTGGCACGCGCCGGAGGTGGAGTGCATCAACAAGGGCAAGGCCCGCTGCCCTTACGAGTTCGGCGTCAAGGTCGGCATTGCCAGCACCCTGAAGCACAGCCTCATCGTCGCAGCCCGGGCCTTCCATGGCAACCCCTACGACGGGCACACGCTGCAAGCGCAGCTGGAGCAGGCCACGATCCTGATGCAGGACACTGGCATCAAGCCCAGCACAGCGTTTGCCGATCTGGGCTACCGCGGGGTGGAAGCCGACATTGCGGATGTGCGCCTGGTGCACCGCGGCAAGATCAAGCGCCTCACGCAGCAGGAGCGCAAGCTGCTCAAGCGCCGCCAGGCCATCGAGCCGGTCATCGGGCACTTGAAGCAGGATCACCGCATGGACAGGTGCCACCTCAAGGGCGAGCAGGGTGACCGGCTGCACGCGGTGCTGTGCGCGGCGGGCTACAACATCCGCTGGCTGCTGCGCATGATCACGAAGAAGGGCGTGCCCTTCTTGAGGCGAGCTTTTTTGCGCCTCATTGCGGCCGTGCGCCTCATCGGCCGGTGGCTCGCCCAGCGGCGGCCAACCGAGTCCAGTGGCGCCAACCCTGCCCAGCTGCGGCTAAGGGCGGCGTGAAAATGAATTTTTCAGGGACGACTATTTCGTGCTGTCGGCGGCGGCCGGCCTGTTCGTCTCGCCCGCGCCGGGGCCGGTGCTGGCCAACTACGGGCTGGAGACGCTGCGCTTCGTCAAGCCGGTGGCGATCGGCGACACCATCCAGGCGCGCCTCACCGCCAAGCGCAAGATCGACCGCCACAAGACCGACCCCCAGGGGCGCGGCCAAGGCGTCGTCGTCTGGGACGTGGAGGTCACCAACCAGCACGGGGAGCTGGTGGCCAGCTACGACATCCTGACGCTCGTCGCCAAGCGCGCCTGAGCCGCGTCTGCTGCCCGGCATCCGCCCCTGATTCCGTCCCGTTCCCGCCGACTGTCTGGAGCCGACCATGACCCATGCTTTCATCTGCGACGCCGTGCGCACCCCCATCGGCCGCTACGGCGGCGCGCTTTCGTCCGTGCGCACCGACGACCTGGCCGCGATCCCGATCGCGGCGCTGATGGCCCGCCACCCCCGCGTGGACTGGGGGGCGCTCGGCGACGTGATCCTGGGCTGCGCCAACCAGGCGGGTGAGGACAACCGCAACGTCGCGCGCATGGCGGCGCTGCTGGCGGGCCTGCCGGTGGACGTGCCGGGCGCGACCGTCAACCGGCTGTGCGGCTCCGGGCTGGACGCCGTGGGCACGGCCGCGCGCGCGATCAAGGCCGGCGAGGCCGAACTGATGATCGCCGGCGGCGTCGAGAGCATGAGCCGCGCGCCGTTCGTGATGCCCAAGGCCGAGACGGCGTTTGCGCGCAGCAACGCGGTGTACGACACGACGATCGGCTGGCGCTTCGTCAACCCGCGCATGCAGGCGTTGTATGGCGTCGACTCGATGCCGGAGACCGCCGAAAACGTTGCCGCCGAGTTCGGCATCAGCCGCGAGGATCAGGACCGCATGGCGCTGGCCTCGCAGCGCAAGGCGCTGGCGGCGCAGCGTGCCGGCTTTTTCGCGCAGGAGATCGTCCCCGTGACGATCCCGCAGAAAAAGGGGGACCCGGTGGTCGTCGACCGCGATGAGCACCCACGCGAGACGACGATGGAGGCGCTGGCCAAGCTCAAAGGCGTCGTGCGCCCGGACGGCACCGTCACCGCCGGCAACGCCAGCGGCGTCAACGACGGCGCGTGTGCGCTGATCCTGACCAGCGAGGCGGCGGCGGCGCGCCACGGCCTGACGCCGCGCGCGCGCGTGGTGGGTATGGCCGTGGCCGGAGTGCCGCCGCGCATCATGGGCATCGGCCCCGCGCCGGCGACGCGCAAGGTGCTCGCGCTCACGGGCCTCACGCTCGATCAGATGGATGTCATCGAGCTCAACGAGGCCTTCGCCGCGCAGGGGCTGGCGGTCCTGCGGCAACTGGGGCTGGCCGACGACGACCCGCGCGTCAATCCCAACGGCGGCGCCATCGCGCTCGGGCACCCGCTGGGCGCGTCCGGCGCACGGCTGGCCACGACCGCCGTCAATCAGCTGCACCGCACCGGTGGCCGCTACGCGCTGTGCACGATGTGCATCGGCGTCGGCCAGGGCATCGCGGTGGTGCTGGAGCGGGTTTGACCCCCGTCGGGGCGCGGTGGCGCGACCCGGCAAAAAAAGAGCCCCGACCTAAAGGGCCGGGGCTGCAAGCCTTTTGCTGTCACACACAAAGGCACCCGCTCAGGGAGGAAAAGCGGGGAGCCGCGCGAACGGCTCAACCAGTACTTTATCACAAAGTGACAAGCGTTTCGCGCAAAGTTGCAAAAAGACAACCCGGACACCCGACCAGCGGCTCAATTATCAGAGCTACCATTTCGGGCCTGCAGGTCGAAACGCAGCAGCCGGCACTCGATGGGGCCGTTGTAAAGCGGGATGCGGCGGCTCGCTTGCAGGCGCAGGCGTCGCGGCAGGTCGCGGTCCGGCGTCAGCACCCACGCGGTCCAGCCGCCGAAGTGGGTCTTCCAGTGCGCGGCCAGGCGCTCGTAAAACGCATCGGCCCCCAAGCCGCCGGCGACTCCCGCGGCTTCGATCCGTTCGCCATACGGCGGGTTGAGCAGCAGGATACCCGGCCGGTCGGTCGGTGGCAGCCGCTGCAGTGCGTCGCCGCCGCGAAACGCCACCGCTGCGCCGACCCCGGCGCGCTCCGCGTTGCGCCGCGCGAAATCGACCATGCGGAACGACACGTCGCTGCCGTATGCGATCGCCGCTGCGCCCGCGGGCCACGGACGCTCGGCGGCGCGGGCAGCGTCGCGCAGCGCGGCCCAGCGAGCCGGATCGTGCGGCAGCAGCCGCTCGAACGCAAAGCGCCGCTGCCGCCCGGGGGCGTGCCGCAGCGCGATCTGCGCCGCTTCGATGACCAGCGTGCCGCTGCCACAACAGGGGTCGACAAGTGGCACCGGCGCGCCGTCGGCGTCGACGCCGGTCCAGCCGGTGGCCGCGATCACCGCCGCGGCCAGTGTCTCCTTCAGCGGCGCGTCGCCTTTGTCGATGCGCCAGCCGCGCTTGAACAGCGGCTCGCCACTGGTGTCCAGCGCCAGCGTCAGCGTCTCGGCCGTCAGGTGCACGTACAGCCGCACGTCGGGCTGGGCGGTGTCCACGCTCGGCCGCGCCCCGCGCCGCTCTCGCAACCGGTCGCACACCGCGTCCTTCACGCGCAGGCCCGCGAAGTGTAGGCTGCGCAGCGGGCTGCGCTGGGCGGTGACCTCGACCTTGATCGTCTGCCGGGGGGTGAACCAATCCTCCCACGCGACGGCGGCCGCAGCGGCGTAGATGTCGTCCTCGCGGCGGTAGGGGCCTTCCCACAGCCGGATGAGCACGCGCTGCGCGATGCGGCTGTGCAGGTTCAGGCGCAGCACCGTGTCCCAGTCACCGCGCAGCGCCACGCCCGCTCGCCCCACCCGCAGCGCGTCCATCGGCTGGCCGGTGAGGGCGGCCACCTCGTCGGCCAGAAAGGGGGCGCAGCCCCCTGCGCAGGGCAGAAACAGGTCGAGCGTGGACATCGGAAGGGGTGGGGGGTCAGAGGGATTTGCGCAGGCTGGCGGTCGGGATGCGCAGCGACTCGCGGTACTTGGCCACGGTGCGGCGCGCGCACTCGATGCCCTGCTCCTTGAGCAACTCGGCGATGCGCCCGTCGCTCAGGGGCTGGCGCGGATCCTCGGCGGCGATGAGCTGCTTGATCAGCGCCCGCACCGCGGTGCTGGAGGCGTTGCCACCCGCGTCGGTGGCCAGCCCCGAGCCGAAAAAATATTTGAACTCGTACGTGCCAAACGGCGTGGCCATGTACTTGGCGGTGGTGACGCGGCTGATGGTCGACTCGTGCAGCCCCAGTGCCTCGGCGATGTCGCGCAGCACCAGCGGGCGCATGCCCACCGCGCCATGCAGGAAGAAGTTGCGCTGGCGCTCGACGATCGCCTGCGCCACGCGCAGGATGGTGTCGAAGCGCTGCTGCAGGTTTTTGATGAACCAGCGCGCCTCCTGCAGCCGCTGCTGCAGGTCACCGTGGCGCTGGCCGCGCAGCGCCTGCGCGTACACGTCGGTCACGCGCAGGCGCGGCAGCACCGCGGGGTTGAGCTGCACGTCGCACACACCCGCGCGCACGGTGACGATCACGTCCGGCACGACGATCTGCCGCTCGGCATCGGCAAACCGCCGCCCGGGTTTGGGCTCGAGGCGCGTGAGCACCGCGAGCCCGGCGCGCACATCGGCTTCGCCCAGGCCGGTGGCCTGGGCGAGCCGCCGCGTGTCGCGCCGCGCGATCCACTCCAGCGGCTGGGCGCACAGCGCCAGCGCGGCGCGCGCCGCCGGCGTGTTGGGCAGCTCGCCGATCTGCAGCCGCAGGCATTCGCCCAGGTCGCGCGCCCCGACGCCCGCGGGCTCCATCGCCTGCAGCCACCCGAGCGCGCGGCGCAGCAGCGCCAGCACTTCATCGCGCGCATCGGGGTCCGGCGGCGCATCGTCGGGGTGGCACTGCCGCCAGAACGCGTCGCTCAACGCCTCCAGCGGCTCCGTCAGGTAGCCGTCGTCGTCCAGCGATTCGATCAGGAAGTACAGCGCCGCGCGCTCCTCGTCGCTTAGGTGCAGCGCCAGCGCCTGCCGGTGCAGGTGGTCCTGCAGCCGCTCGTGCGCGCTGGCCAGTTCGCTGGCTGCCGGACGGTTCTCGTCGTCGAGGTCGCGGCCGTCGCGGTCCAGCCCGGGGCCTTCCCACGACCAGTCCGGACCGTCGGCTCCGGGCGACTCGTCGGCACTCCAGCCGCCCGCGTCCTCGTCCAGCCGCGCGGGCCAGTCGGCCTCCACGCCCGACCGGGGCCCGGCCTCGTCCCACACCGCCGCAGTGTCCGGGGGATCGGCGTCGTCCACCGGGGCCGTCGCGCCGTCGCGCTCCTCGTCCGCCGGGGCGGCGGGCGGTGTCTCCGCGTCGTCGTCCTCCGCCCGCTCGAGAAAGGGGTTGTCGGCGAGCATCTGCTCGACTTCCTGCGTGACCTCGAGCGTGGACAGCTGCAGCAGCCGGATCGACTGCTGCAACTGGGGCGTCAACGTGAGATGCTGCGTGACGCGCAGCGCGAGTCCCGCCTTCATCGCCGCTACAGCCGGAAGTGTTCGCCCAGGTACACGCGCCGCACGTCAGCGTCGTCGACGATCTCGGCGGGGGTGCCGTGCGCGAGCACGCGGCCCTCGCTGATGATGACCGCCTGGTCACAGATGCCCAGCGTCTCGCGCACGTTGTGATCGGTGATGAGCACGCCGATGCCGCGGCCCTTGAGATAACCGATGATGCGCTGGATCTCGATGACCGCGATCGGGTCGATGCCCGCGAACGGCTCGTCCAGCAGAATGTAGCGCGGCTGCGCGGCGAGCGCGCGCGCGATCTCGACCCGCCGCCGCTCGCCGCCAGAGAGCGCTGGCGCCGGCGCGTCGCGCAGGTGGTCCACGTGCAGCTCGGCCAGCAGCGCATCGAGCCGTTCGCGCAGCACCGCTTCGGGCAGCGGGCGGCCGGCGGCGTCGCGCTGCAGCTCCAGCACGGCGCGCACGTTCTGCGCCACCGTCAGCTTGCGAAAAATCGACGCCTCCTGCGGCAGATACCCCAGCCCCAGCCGCGCGCGGCGGTGGATCGGCAGGTGCTCGGCGCGCTGTCCGTCGATCCACAGCCGGCCCGCGTCGGCGCGCACCAGACCGACGATCATGTAGAAGGAGGTCGTCTTGCCCGCGCCGTTGGGGCCGAGCAGCCCGACCACCTCGCCGCCGCGGACCTGCAGCGAGACGTCGTGCACGACAGTGCGTCGGCCGTAGCGCTTGTGCAGCCCCTCGGCGCGCAAGCAGGCGGCCGCGGCGGCGGCCGTCATGGCCGCCGCTCCAGCCGCTCGCTCGGGGCGAGCGCCGGCGGCGGGACATTGGCGGGGGATGGCTGGGTGGCCGCAGGGTCGGCGCCGCGCGGCGTCAGCGTCGCGCGCACGCGCCCTGTGCCCCCCTCGGCACCGGGCTGCCCGCGCGCGCCGTCGACGCTGAAGGTGTCGTCCCGGTTGTCGTACACGATGACGGCGCCGACCGTGCGATCGGCGAGCGCCGTGCCGCGGTAGCGGCGCAGCTCGGCCTGGCCGCGCAGCGTGACGCGATCGGCGCGCCCGTCGTATTCGATGCGCTCGGCCTCGCCCTCGATATATTCGTCCAGTCCCTCGCGCTTTTGCCGGTAGAACGCGCGCTCGGTGGCGCTGCCGGTGGCCACGCCGAACTGGTAGCCCTCTTCGTCCTGCCGCACCTCGACGCGCTGGGCGCGGATGCGGATCGTCCCCTTGGTGATGAGTACCCGTCCGGTGAAGACGCTGGTGCGCTGCGCGTCGTCGTAGCGCAGCGCGTCGGCTTCGACCTGCATGGGCGCGTCGCGGTCGGCGCGCTCGGCGTGGGCGGACACGACGGCACCCGCAGCAGCGAGCGCGGCGACGACGGCGAGGGCACGCCGCCAGGAGGGGGAACGATCGGCGGGCACGGAACTTGCTCTCCTAGGCGTGCGCCGATTGTGCCACGATTGCCCGCGGCCGCGCCGCCGCACCCCGCGGCGGGATTGCGTGGTGGGACGGCAAGCGCGGGCGGCGCGGCCGGGTCAGGCCTGGCGCGCGCGCGCGATCAGCGCGTCCGCGATGACCAGCGTGCGCGCCGCCTGGCCGGGCACCAGGTAGCGCCCGGCGATGCCCAGCGACGGGGTGGCGTCGACCTCATACGCGTCCTGCAGCTGCAGCGCGCGTTTGACCTTGCCACTGACCCCGAACGACTGGTAGGTCTGCGTGAACGCCTGCCGGTCCAGCCCCTGCTTTGCGGCCCAGTCCGCGACCACGTCCAGCGACGCGAAGCGCACCTTGTCCTCGTGCACGGCCTTGAACGCCTTCTCGTGCAAATCGTTTAGGCGGCCGAGTGCCTCCAGCGTGTAGTAGAGGCGCTGCATCGGCTCGAACGCGGCGTTGAAGCCCACCGGCACCCGGCGCACGATGACCTCCTTGGGCAGCTTGCGCATCCAGGCGGTCATCAGCGGCTCGAAGCGGTAACAGTGGATGCAGCTGTACGCAAAGAATTCCAGCACCTCGACCTGCCCCGGCCCGGCGTCCACCGGCACCGGTTTGGCCAGCCGCCGGTAGTCGCTGCCTTCGCGCAGCGCTTCCTGCGCGTGGAGAGGGGGGAGCGTGGCGGCGGCAGCGAGGCCGAGCAGGGAAGCGTGAAACTGGCGGCGTTGCATGGTAGAGGTTGTCAGGACAGGAAACAAAAACAACGGATGCTGCCTTCGAGCATACGGCCCGGGCAGCGGTTCCCGCTCAGCGCTGCACCCGCACGAGGGCGGTCTCGAACGCCTTGGCTTTGAGCCGTTCCTGCATCACCTCGGCCTCCACCCGGTTCGGGAAGGGACCCAGACGCACGCGGTGCACGCGCTGGCCGGCCTGCTCGCGTTCGCTGATTTTGGCCTCGAAGCCCTGCAGCGCAAGCCGTGCACGCAGCGCCTCGGCCTCCTCGGCGCTGCGAAACGCCCCCACCTGCACGTAGTACAGGAACGGGTCGGCCGCCGCGGCCGCGCTGGCCTCGCCCGCGGCGGGGGACGTGCCCCCGGCGCGCTGGCGGATCAGCTCGGCGATCGGGTCGCCGCCCGCCGCGCCGGGGGCGGCAGGGGTGGTGTCACGGCCCGCGGGTTTGCCGTCGCCCGCAGCTCCGTCGGCCGGACCCGTGCTCGCGCCTGCGCCGTCGGCCGGCGCCGTCGCGCCCTGCGCGGACGGCTTGGCCGACGACAGCCCGGCGTTGGGGTTCCAGCTCTTGAGGCGCTCGGCCTCCGTTTCCGGCTGCACCGGCTTGCGCTGCACGCCCCGGTCGACCAGCGGGATCGGCACCTTGGTCACGTACACCACGACGGCCAGCGCCGCGCCGATGCCGACCAGCAGGCCGACGATGAAGCCGAGCAGGGTACCGCCCCGCTGGGTGGGGCGGGGCGGGCGAGGAGCGAGTGGGCGGTCCATGGTGGTGGGAAGGGGCAGGGCGTTGGCGAAAAGGCTCACATCGATTCCGGTGCGCTCACCCCCAGCACGCGCAGCCCGCTGCGCAGCACCTGCGCGGTGGCCGCCACCAGCGCCAAGCGCGCACGGCGTGTCGCCTCGTCGTCGACCAGGATGCGCTCGGCGTCGTAGTAGCTGTGGTAGGCGGCCGCCAGCTCGCGCAGGTAGAACGTGATGTCGTGCGGGGCGAAGTCGGCGGCAGCAGCCGTCAATACCTCGGGGTAGCGCGCGAGCTGCAGCATCAGCGCCTGCGCGGCCGGCGTGTCCAGTGGTGCCAGGTCGACGTCGGCCAGCGTCGCCGGGTCGCCGCCCTGCGCGCGCCACTGCGCCAGCACCGAGCAGATGCGCGCGTGCGCGTACTGCACGTAGTACACCGGGTTGTCGTTGTTCTGCTGGATCGCCAGGTCGACGTCGAAGGTGTACTCGGTGTCGGGCTTGCGCGACAGCAGGAAGAAGCGCACCGCGTCCTTGCTCGTCCACTCGATGAGGTCGCGCAGCGTCACGTAGCTGCCCGCGCGCTTGGAGATCTTGACCTCCTGCCCGCCGCGTACCACGCGCACCATCGTGTGCAGCACGTAGTCCGGGTAGCCGGGCGGAATCCCCAGCCCGACCGCCTGCAGTCCGGCACGCACGCGCGCGATCGTGCCGTGGTGGTCCGTGCCCTGGATGTTGATGACCTTGGTGAAGCCGCGCTCCCACTTCGTGATGTGGTAGGCCACGTCCGGCACGAAGTAGGTGTAGCTGCCGTCGGACTTGCGCATCACGCGGTCCTTGTCGTCGCCGTACTCGGTGGTGCGCAGCCACAGCGCGCCGTCCTTTTCATACGTCTTGCCGGCGTCGATCAGGCGCTGTACGGTCTGGGCTACGCGGCCGCTGGTGTAGAGGCTCGACTCCAGGTAGTACTGGTCGAAGCGCACCGCGAAGGCCTTCAGGTCCAAATCCTGTTCGCGCCGCAGGTACGCGACCGCAAACTGCCGGATGCCGTCCCAGTCCTCGACGTCGCCGCTGGCGGTAAACGTCCGGTCGTCCGCCACCACCGTCTTGCGCGCGAGGAAATCGTCGGCGATGTCCTGGATATAGTCGCCGTTGTAGGCGTTTTCGGGCCAGCCGGGGTCGCCGGGCTTGAGCCCGCGCGCGCGCGCCTGCACCGAACGCGTCAGGTTGTCGATCTGCGCCCCGGCGTCGTTGTAATAGAACTCGCGGTGCACCTGCCAGCCCTGCGTCTCGAACAGGTTGCAGATCGCATCGCCCAGCGCCGCCTGACGCCCGTGTCCCACGTGCAGCGGGCCCGTCGGATTGGCGGAGACGAATTCCACCAAAACGCGCTGCCCGTTGGGGGGGCGGTACCCGTAGCGGTCGCCAGCGGCCAGGACCTCGCGCACCACCTGCTGCTTGGCGCGCGGCAGCAGCCGCAGGTTGATGAAGCCGGGGCCCGCGATCTCCAGCGCGCCCACCCACTGCTGGAACGCGGGCTGCACCTGCAGTCGCTCCACCAGCGTCTGCGCGATCGCGCGCGGGTTTTGCCCTAAAGGTTTGGCCAGTTGCAGCGCGGCGGTGATGGCCAGGTCGCCGTGCGCCGCGATCTTGGGCTGCTCGAACGCCGCGCGCGCGCCGGCGCCCGGGTGCAGCGCCTCCAGCTCGGCCGCCAGTGCGCCGAGCAGTTCGTTCTTGACGGTTTGCATGGGGCCCAATTGTAGGAGCCGGCCGGCGAGCGCCGTCCGCTGCCGTCCGAGGGACGCCGCGGTATTGCGCTGGCACGGTTTTGTCTTGAGTGCCCAGCCTATCTCTCAAGCGCAGAAGGCTGCGGGAGAGACGAAACTGCTTCGTGCCGGATCAGTAGCGCCGCGCGCCGCGCTGCGCCGCCAGCACGCACAACAGGTCGCACGCCACGTGCGCTGCGGCCAGCGCCGTGATCTCCGCGTGGTCGTACGGCGGCGAGACCTCGACCACGTCCATCCCGACCAGGTTCACCGGCACCAGCCCGCGCACGAGGTGCAGCGCCTGCGCGCTGCTCAGGCCCCCGGCCACCGGCGTACCGGTCCCGGGGGCGTGCGCCGGGTCCAGGCAGTCGATGTCGAACGTCAGGTACGCCGGGCGGTCCCCGACGATGGCCAGCACCTGCTGCAGCGCCCAGTCGACCCCGCGCGCGTGCACGGTGGGCGCATCGAGCACGTGCAGTCCCATGAAATCGTCGTTCCACGTGCGGATGCCGATTTGCACCGAGTGCGCCGGGTCGATCAGCCCCTCGCGCACCGCCTTGTAAAACATCGTGCCGTGGTTGAGCGAGTCCGGGTTGTCGTCGGGCCAGGTGTCGCAGTGCGCATCGAAATGGATCAGCGCCAGCGGCGCGCCGTAGCGCTCCGCGTGCGCCTGCAGCAGCGGGTAGGTGATGTAGTGGTCGCCACCGAAGGTGAGCATGCGCGCGCCGCTGGCCAGGATGCGCCGCGCGTGGTCGCGGATGGCGCCAGGCACGGTGTGCGGGTTATGCGGGTCGAGCCAGCAGTCCCCCGCGTCCACCACCGCGAGCGTGTCGAACGGGTCGAACCCCCACGGGAAGGGCTTCAGTTCGGCGAGCTGGACGCTGGCGGCGCGGATCGCAGCCGGGCCCAGGCGCGCCCCGGGCCGAAACGTCGTGGCGATATCCAGCGGCACACCGCTGACCACCACGTCCGCGCCCGAGAGGTCGCGCGTGTAGGTGCGGCGCATGAAGCTCAGCACGCCGGCGTAAGTCATCTCCGGCCAGGTGCCGTGCAGCGTGGGGCGGCGAATCGCGCTGTCGCCCGCCGGCGGCGCGTCGGGAATCGTCGGGTTCATGGCCCGGATTGTGGCAGGGGTGCGCGCTGCCGCGGCGATGCCGCGCTCACGTCCGCGTCGGCGACCAGGCGTGGGCGCGCAAATCGTCCAGCGAGACGTAGGCCAGTGCCCGTTCGTGGCAGCTCTCCAGGATGACCGGTGGCGCGACGCCGGCGTCGAGCGCCTCCTTCCAGCGCAGCGCGCACAGGCACCAGCGATCGCCGGGTTTGAGCCCCGGGAAACGCCATTCCGGGCGCGGCGTGACGAGGTCGTTGCCGCG
The DNA here is from genome assembly GCF_020162115.1 of Tepidimonas taiwanensis. Classification (NCBI taxonomy): domain Bacteria; kingdom Pseudomonadati; phylum Pseudomonadota; class Betaproteobacteria; order Burkholderiales; genus Tepidimonas; species Tepidimonas taiwanensis. Next base: position 2,640,014 of record NZ_CP083911.1, read on the forward strand.
CTGCAGCGAAAACGCCAGGAATTCCGCCGTCACCTTGGCGCAGATGACGTGCGAGCCGACGTCGTGTGCCGCGGTGTGGCAGCAGCCGTCGCGGAAGTAGCCGGTCAACGGGTCGTACGAGCAGGCCCGCAAGGGGCCGCCCAGCACATTGCGGGCGGTGGTCATGGTCGATTCGATGGAGGCGGGAGGGTCACGGATTCGGCAACCGCCGTTGCGGTCGCGGCAGCGGGTTTCTCGACGGCCGTCACGGCCGAGTCGTTCGCACGCCGCGCTTGCAGCCAGCGGTTCAGCGGGGGCAGATCGGCCCCGATCACGCGCTCGCGCAGCCACGGCCACCCGTCGGCGAACGCCACACGCGAGCCGACCCGGGTGGCGGGCGGCGCGTCACCGGCGGCGGTCAGTGGGCCGATGTCGAAATCGAACACGTACGCGGGCTCCTGTCCCATGCGCAGGTCGGTCAGGTGCAGCCGTCCCTCGAGCGCGCGCAGGCGGTAGAGCCCGTCGGAAAAGCGCGCGATGCGCTGTACCTGCGGGTGATCGGCGTATTGCGCCAGCAGCGCACCGCCTCGGTCGTGGCGTTCGAAGCGGATCGGCCGCCCGCCGTCGAGCAGGCCGACGTAGCCCTCGTGGTAGTGCGGCCCCTCCACCGCGACGACGCGCCACAGCAGCGTCGTCAGCGGCGCGGCGGTGACGAGCAGTCGCTCCGGGGTGACGCTGCGCGCGGCCAAATCGCGCTCGGCTTGCCGTGTGGCCCATTGCTGCGCGCCCACACTCCACGCGAGGTACACGCTGGAGAGCACCAGTCCCGCGGTGTTCCAGCCCGCGCGCTGTCGGCTCAGGACCGCCGCGAGCACCCCCACCACCAGCGGCAGCGTGTACAGCGGGTCGATGATGAAGAGGCTGCCGAGTCCGTAGGCCTCGTCGGTGAAGGGCTGCCATAGCTGCGTCCCGTAAACGGTGAACGCGTCCAGCAGCGCATGGGTGATGAGCGTCAGCCACACGGCCCACCACCAGCGGCCCAGCGGTTCGCGCTGCAGGCGCGCGATGGCCCACGCGATCGGCACCGAGGCCGCGGTCTGGATGGGCAGCGCGTGCGTTTCGGCCCGGTGGCGTACCATGTCCAGCACCGCATCCCCGTGGTCAATCAGGGCATCCAGATCCGGCAGTGTGCCGACCACCGCACCCCACGCGGCGGCTTTCCACGCGGCCGTGTGCCGCCCCATCACCGCGACGGTGACGGCGGCACCAAGGGCCATTTGCGTCAGCGAATCCATGGAAACAGCGGGATGTCAATGCGCGGGATGCTAGCGCCGCGCCAATACCCGTGCGGCCCGTCGGGGTCGTGTGGCGTTCAGGCCAGCGGGATCAGGCACGCGCGTGCCGCCTCGCGAATGGCGCGCGTCAGGCGCTGCACGGTCGGGGGCTCGCGCTCCCAGTGCTGCCAGTACAGCGCCACGTCCACCACCGCGCCGGGCAACACCTCCTCCAGCGGGGCGCGCCCTTGCCGCTGCGCCAGGTGCAGCTCCGGCACCATGCCCCAGCCCAACCCCAGCTCGATGGCGCGCTCGAAGGCGTCCACCGCCGGGGTGAAGTGGCGCGGATAGCGGGCGTTGCGCAGCCCGAAATGCTGCGCCAGCCATGCGTCCTGCAGCGCGTCCTTGCGGTTGAAGATCACCGCGGGTAGCGCAAGCAGCCGGTGCGGGGTGACGCGCCCGTGCGCGGTGCGCGCGCGCGCCGCCACCGCCGGCGCGGCCACGCAACGGTAGCGCATCACGCCCAACGGATCGGCCACGCAGCCGCGCATCGGGTCGGCGCGCGTGGTCACGCAGCCGATCACGGTGCCGTTTTTCAGCAGCTCGTGCGTGTGGTCCTGGTCGTCGATGGTCAGGTCCAGCAGCAGCCGCTGGCGCGCCAGCAGCGGCGCCACCCCCGGCAAGAACCACGCCGCCGCGGAGTCGGCGTTGATCGCCACCGGCACGCTCTGCCAGCGCTGCCCCGAGCCGCCCGCGAGGCGCTCCAGCAAGTCCGCCTCCATCAGCTGCACCTGCTTGACGTGCGCGAGCAGCGCCTGCCCCGCCGGCGTGGCGCGCACGGTCTTGCCGCGCACCACGAGGCGCTGCCCCAGGTGCGCCTCCAGCGCTTTGACCCGCAGCGAGACGGCCGCCACGGTGAGTGACAGCGCCTGCGCGGCGGCGGAGAAGCTACCGTGCTCCACCACGGCGGCCAGGGCTTCGAGTTGTCGCGCATCGAGCATGCCGCGCAGCTTAACCCGTCGCGCGGCGGCTGCGCCAGTACAGGATCAAGGCCACCAACGCCGAGCCTAGCATGAGCAACACGCTCACCGCGTTGAGCACGGGTGTCGAACCCTCGCGCATGCGCCCATACATCAAAATCGTCAGGGGGGGCTCGGAGCCCACCAGCATCAGCGTGGTGTTGAAATTTTCGAACGACATCACAAACGCCATGGCGGCCGCCCCTACCATGGCAGGGCGCAAGTACGGAAAGACGATCGTCCACCAAACCTGCCAGCGCGTTGCACCCAGATCGAGTGCGGCATCCTCCCAGCCGGGGTCGATGCGGCGCAACCGCGCGGCGATTGTCAACGTCGCGATCGTTGCGATATAGCTGAATTGGCCCAGCACGACCAATGGCAACCCGGGGCGCAGCCACGACACTTCCCAGCCCAGCCAGGCCTCCAAGCCGTTGGCCACACGGCTGGCGAACGCCAAAATCGAAATGCCCAGCACCACGCCCGGGATGACCAGCGGCGCCAAGGTCAGCAACACCAGCAACGGTTTGCCGGGAAAGCATGCGCGCTCCAGCAGCCATGCGTTACAGGTGCCCACCACCACCGACAGCAGCGCCACCCACGTGGCCACCCAGGTGCTCACGGCCAATGAGCGCAGCAGCGCCGCATCGTGCAGCAACCCCACGCGCGCCTCGCTCTGGCCAACAAACCACTGCAGCGTCCACCCCATCCAAGGCGGCGAGGGATGCGCGGCGTCATGGAAAGCAAAAACCGCCACCACCCCAAGCGGCAAAAACAAAAAAGCAAAAAACACCACCGCATAAGCGGTCAAGACCCGTCGCAGCCAACGGCCTTGGGGCAGCGTCGCAATCATCTCAGCTGGCTTTCATGACGTGATCGAGGCGCTGGCCAGTGAGCCGCAGTCCCAGCCACACCAACCCGGTCGAAAGGATCAACAGCAAGAAACCAAACGCCGCGCCCTGGTGCCAGTTGAAGCGGCTGATGAACTGCGTGTACACCATCTCGGTAAACCACAGCGCGTCTTTGCCTCCCAAAAGCACCGGCGTCAAATAATTGCCGACGCACAGCATGAAGACCACGATGCAGCCGGCGGTGATCCCCGGCGCGGCATGGGGCAGCACGACGTGCCACAGCACCTCCCAGTGGCGTGCCCCCAAGTCGTAGGCGGCCTCGACCAGGCTGTCGTCGAGCGTCTCGAGGCTGTGCACGAGCGGCACGACCATGAACAGCAGCGAGCCGTACACCAGGCCTAGCAGCACCGTGGCATCGCGATACAGCAGCTCGACGGGCTCCGACGTCCACCCCCAATGCTGCAGCACATACGAAATGACGCCGCCGTGTCGCAGCAAAATCAGCCATCCCAGGGTGCGCACCAGCTCACTGACCCAAAACGGCATCAGCACCAGCAGCATCCACGCCGCTTTGCGGCGCGATGGCACGAGTTTGGCTATCACCCATGCCACAGGGAACGCCAGCAACAACGTCAAGGCGGTGGCGAGCGCCGACATCACCGCCGTCCGTACATACGTGTGCCAGTACAGCGGCTCTTCGACAAAGGTGCGGTATTGCCGCAGGCTCCACGCGTATTCACCGGGGCCAACGCGCTCTTGCAGCGACAGCCACAGCAGCTCCATGTGGGGCAGTACCAGCAGGCCCAGCAACCACACCAACACCGGGGCCAGCAGCCAGCCCAAACCCAGGGCCCGCCCGACAGCCTTGTTCATGCGTGGTCGTCCTCCTCGGTGCGGGGGAATGCCCAGGCGAGTTCCGCGCGCCACGCGACGAACAACGATTGTCCCGGGCGCACATCGGACCACTGTCCGGCCAGCGGTAGCGCCACCCGCAGTGATGCGCCGCTGGGCGTGTGCTGTACGTGCACCGTGGTGTTGCCGCCATCGAACAGCACGGCCAATACCTGCACGGGCCATGCGGGGCGGTCGGTGGGGGGCTGGCGCAGCAGCTCGATGACTTCGGGGCGCACGAACAGCCACGCCGGGGTGCCCGCGGCCATCGGCTGCATCGGCCGCGCCCACGCTTGCCAGCCGCTGGGATGATCCAACAGCACCGCGTCGCTGCGCACATCTGCAACGTGCCCGGCCAGCCGGTTGTTGTGCCCCACGAACCCCGCCACGAAGGCCGTGCGCGGCTCAAAATACAGCGCCTCGGGAGAGCCGACCTGCTCGAAGCGCCCGCGGTTCATGACCGCGACTTGATCCGACATGACCAGCGCCTCGCTTTGATCGTGGGTGATGTAGACAAACGTCGTTCCCACAGCGGCCTGGAGCTGCTTGAGCTCCAGCTTCATGTGTTCGCGCAGCTTCAAGTCCAGCGCCCCAAGCGGCTCGTCCAACAACAGCAGCGCAGGCTCCAGAACCAGTGCGCGTGCCAGTGCGACGCGCTGCTTTTGCCCGCCCGAGAGCTGCTCGATGCGCTTGTTCTCGCTGCCCGGCAGCCCCACCCGGGCCAGCATCGCGCGTGCGCGCTGCAGCGCCTGCGCGTGCGACAGGCCGCGGCGTCGCAGCCCGTACGCCACGTTCTCGCCCACGCTCATCATCGGAAAGAGCGCAAGGTGTTGAAACACCATATGCGTCGGACGACGGTTCGGCGGGATGCCGCGCATCGAGCGCCCTTGGATCCGGATGTCGCCATCGTCGGGCTCTGTGAAGCCGGCGATCATGCGCAGCAGCGTGGTCTTGCCGCAGCCCGACGGCCCCAGAATCGAAAAAAAAGACCCATGCGCGACCTGAAAACTCACGCCGTCGACAGCCGTGAACGCGCCGTAGCGCTTGGCCACGGCGCACACTTCCAGGTCAAACGCGGGTGCAGTGGACGCCCCGCTGTTCATGACACGTCAACGGGCCGCCTTGATGCGATCCAGAATGCGCCCTTCAATTTCTTCCAAGCCGGCGGGCACGGGCGGATACCACTTGATATTTTTGAGCGCCGTTTCGGGGAAGCTCTCCTGGAATTGACGTCTGAGCACCGGATCGACGTCGGCGTCGCCGCCCTTGACGGCTGTAAAATTGCCAACGGATTTGACCACCTTGGCGGCAATGTCGGGGCGCAAATTGAAATTGATCCACGCGTAGGCTGCCTCGTCATTGCGGCCTTTGGCGGGGATGGCGAAAGTGTCGACCCACCCCAGCGCACCGGATTGTGGGGCGATGAAGCGTATGTCTGGGTTGGTGCGATTGAGCGACCAGCCGCCGGTGTCCCACATCATCGCCGCCGTCAGCTCGCCGGAGCGTATGCCCGCAAGCAGCTGATCCTTGTTGTCAAAAAAATATTTGACGTTTTTCTTGCACGCCATCAAGGTTTGCCCCACCTCTTCCATCAGCGCTGTGTAGGCCTTGGAGTCGTTGTAGAGGGCAAACGGGTCTTTGCCCGACGCAAAAGCAAACGCGATCAGTGTCGGTCGCTTCAGTCGCATCGACACCTTGCCCGCGTACTCCGGGCGGCACAGGTCGGGGTAGTCGCGCACGTTGGGTGCTGACTTGGTGTTGACCACCAGTCCGTCGGTACCCCAGATGTGCGGCACCGCATAGACCTTGCCGGCCACGGTGGTGTTCTTCTTCGTGGCCTCGAGCATCGAAGGAATGAAGCGGTCGGTGTGGATCTTGGACAAATCCAGCGGCTTGTAAATGCCGAACTCCATTTGCGGACCAACGATACGGTCCTGGCTCGGCTGCACGAGATCGAAGCCCGCCCCACCCGTGGCACGAAGCTTCGCGATCATTTCTTCGTTGTTGGACAAAGTGACTTCCACCTTGATGCCGGTCTCGCGGGTGAATTGCTCGATGACTTCTTTGGGCGCGTAATCGGCCCACGTCAGCAAGCGCAACACTTTGTCGTTGGCCAAGCCCTGGACGGGCAACAGACTGGCGGCCGCGGTCAGTGAGGCCAGCCAGCGCAGCGTTTGGCGTTTCGCGTTCATGAGAAAAACCTCCTGCGGGTAAGAAACGAAAAGGAGCCGCGCGTAGAAAATCATCGCACGGAACCGAACCACTGTAAAGCGTAAATATGACGAAACTGTGACCAACCGGCGGGCAAACGGCCGAGGTACCGCTGCTTGGCTGGGTACATGGGCGCGCTCGAATACATGGTCGCGCTAGAAAAATGCACCCCAACTCACGAGGGCATCGCGTGGGCTGCTTGGCCGGGAGGTTGTTGAGTAAAAATTGAATAAAGCAAGAAGCGTTTAAAAACCTTTATAGGTAGCAGCGCGGCACGGCACACTTGGGCTATGACGCGCCGGGGGCAGGCCTCGGTGGTCGCGAGTGAGGATTGCCCATGAGTGTCTGGATCTGGAGTACTGGTTTTGCTGGCGTTGCTGCTCCCAGCTTCACCGCCGGCCTGATGACGAGCCTGTCGCTGATCATGGCCATCGGGCCGCAAAACGCGCACGTGATCCGCACCGGGCTGCAGCGCCGCCACCTGTGGCTGACCGTTCTGACCTGCGCTGTCGCGGACATCGTGCTGATCACGCTGGGCGTGGCGGGGCTCGCCCAACTGGGCGGCCTGTCGGACAAGCTGCACGGCGCGCTGGTCGGCGCGGGGGTGCTCTTCCTCCTCGTCTATGGCTGGCGCGCGGCGCAGCGCTTCTGGTACGGGCCCGCCGCGGCGGACATGCCGGCGGTGGGCGCGGCGGACGCCCAGCCCGTCACGCGCCGGCAGGCGGTGTTGGCCGCGCTGGCGTTTTCGTGGTTGAACCCGCACGCGTGGCTGGACACCGCAGTGCTGATCGGTACGGCTTCACTGGCCTGGGGTGCCCAGCAGCCGGTGTTCGGTCTGGGCGCGGCGACCGGTTCGGTGCTGTGGTTCCTGGTCCTCGGCGGCGCGGCGTTCTGGCTCGGGCGGCGGCTCAATTCGCTGCGCGTCTGGCGGGCACTCGACGGCCTGGTCGCGCTGATGATGTGGGGCACGGCCGCCGCGTTGATTGTCAGCTTGTTCGACTGATGTGGCCCGGCGCGCTGGAGCCCCCACGCCGCCTTTTCCACCCACGACAGAAAGGAGACCCCCTATGACGACTACCCCCACGCTGCGCGCGCCCGCGCGCCGTGCTCCCGATGCGCCGATCACCGTGTTCGGCCCGGATTTCCCGTTCGCCTATGACGAATGGCTGGTGCACCCGGCTGGCCTCGGGGAACTGCCGGCCAGCCGCCACGGTACCGAGGTCGCGGTCGTCGGTGCCGGCATGGCCGGCCTGACCGCCGCGTACGAGCTGATGAAGCTCGGCTTGAAGCCCGTCGTGTACGAGGCGGCGCGCATGGGTGGCCGGCTGCGCTCACAACCGTTCGAGGGCGGCCACGGCGCGATCGCGGAGCTGGGCGGTATGCGCTTTCCGCTGTCGTCGACGGGCTTTTATCACTACGTCAACCTGTTGGGCCTGCAGAGCCGGCCGTTTCCCAACCCGTTGACGCCGGCAGCCAACTGCACCGTCATCGACTTGGAGGGCCGCACGCACTGGGCGCGCACGATCGAGGACTTGCCGCCGCTGTTTCGCGAGGTGGCGCAGGCCTGGGCCGACGCGTTGGAAGAGGGCGCGGGCTTTACCGAGCTGCAAACCGCGATGCGCCAGCGCGACGTCGAGCGCGTCAAGGCGCTGTGGAACGCATTGGTGTCGCGCTGGGACGACCGCACGTTCTACGACTTCGTCTCGCAGTCCAGCGCCTTTCAGCGCCTGAGCTTCCACCACCGGGAGGTCTTTGGCCAGGTGGGCTTTGGCACCGGCGGGTGGGATTCGGACTTCCCGAACTCGATGCTGGAAATCCTGCGCGTGGTGCTGACCGGCTGCGACGAAAACCAGCACTACATCGTCGGTGGTGTGCAGCAGGTGCCGATGGGCCTGTGGCACCACGCGCCGCAGCGCCTCGTGCATTGGCCCAGCGGCACGACGCTCGCCAAATTGCACCACGGGGCGCCCCGCCCGGGCGTGCGCGCCATCCAACGTGCCGGCAACGGCCAGCTGGAGGTCACCGACGCTTGGGGCACGACCCGGCGTTACGACGCCGTGCTCGTGACGTGCCAGAGCTGGCTGCTGACCACGCAGATCGCGTGCGAGGAGTCGCTGTTCTCGCAAAAACTCTGGATGGCGCTGGACCGCACGCGCTACATGCAGTCGTCCAAGACCTTCGTGATGGTGGACCGGCCGTTCTGGAACGACCTGCGCGACAACGGCTGGCCGGTGATGGGCATGACGCTGACCGACCGCCTCACGCGCGGCACCTATCTGTTCGACAACGGGCCGGACAAGCCCGGCGTGATTTGTCTGTCCTACGCGTGGATGAGCGACGCGCTCAAGATGCTGCCGTACGACAGCACCAAGCGCGTGCAGCTCGCGCTGGACGCGCTGCGCAAGATCTATCCGGACGTCGATATCGCGAGCCACATCATCGGCGACCCGATCACCATCTCGTGGGAGGCCGATCCGCACTTCCTCGGGGCGTTCAAGGGCGCGCTGCCCGGGCATTACCGCTACAACCACCGCATGTACGGGCACTTCATGCAGGACGCGCTGCCCGAGCGGGAGCGCGGCATCTTCCTCGCCGGTGACGATATCTCGTTCACGCCGGCGTGGGTCGAGGGGGCGGTGCAGACGGCGCTCAACGCCGTGTGGGGCATCGTGCGCCACTTGGGCGGCGCGAGCCATCCGGACAACCCCGGCCCGGGCGATTACTATCCGCACATCGGCCCGGTGGCGCTGCCGGACTGACGCCGCGCCGCACGGGCGCTGGAGCGAACGACAGGAGGACCCGACCGCATATGCGCATTGCGCTGTGGCAAACCGAACACCCATCCCCCGGCGACACCGCCGCCGCTCTGCAACGGCTGGACGCCGCCGCGCGTGACGCGGCCGCGCAGGGGGCGCGCTGGCTGGTCACGCCGGAGATGGCGCTCACCGGCTACCTGATCGACCCCGCGCGGCTGGCCGCGCTGGCCGAGGCGGCCGACGGGCCGCTCGCACAGGCCGTGGCCGCCATCGCCCGCTCGCGCGGTATCGGCATCGCCTACGGCTGGCCGGAGCGTCACCCGGAAGATGGCAAGCCGTACAACGCCGTGCAAGCGATCGGCCCGGACGGGACACGCCTGGCCGTGCACCGCAAGGTGCACCTCTTCGGCGCGGCGGACGCCGAGCGCTTCACGCCCGGGGATGCGGTCGCGCCACCGTTCGACTGGGAAGGGCAGCGCATCGGCCTGCTCATCTGCTACGACGTCGAGCAGCCCGCGGCGGTGCGGGCGCTGGCGCAACAGGGCGCACGGCTGATCCTCGTGCCCACGGCCAACATGCTGCCCTACGACGACGCCCCGCTGCTGACCGTGCCGCGCCTGGCGGCCGAGCAGCGTGTCGCCATCGCGTACGCCAACGCCTGCGGGGCGGAGGGCAGCACCTACTACGGTGGCTACAGCACGCTCGTCGGCCCCAACGGCGAAGTGCTGGCCCGCGCGGGGCGCGGGGCGACGCTCCTGGTGGCCGACGTTCCGGGATGACAGTCACGGCAGGGAGCAGGCGCTTCCTTGGTGCACGGTTGCTGTCAAGTCGGTAGAATGCAAGCATCTGCAGCATGCTGGAGTTTCGCTTGACATGCCCTCCGTAACGATTCGCCATGTGCCGGACGAGGTGCACCGCGCGATTCGGGTGCGCGCCGCGCAGCACGGGCGCAGCGCGGAGGCGGAGATGCGCGCCATCCTGGAGGCGGCGGTTCGTCCATCCAACCGCTTGAAGCTCGGATCCCTGCTGGCCGCCGCTGGTCGTCAGGTGGGGCTGACGGAGGAAGAATTTCGCGTTCTGCAGAGCGCGCGCGATCAGACGCCGGCCCGTGCCGCGAGCTTTGAATGATCTTGCTCGACACCAACGTGGTGTCCGAGCCGCTGCGGCCGACGCCAGCAACCCGCGTCATCGACTGGCTCGACCAACAACCGCTCGAGACGCTTCATTTGTCGGTGATGACGGTGGCCGAGTTGCGCGCGGGCGTGGCGCTGCTGCCGGTGGGGCGGCGCCGCGCTCAGCTGCACGACGCCGTGGAAACGCAGCTGCTGCCCTCTTTTGCCGGGCGTGTGTTGCCGTTTGACCTGGCGTGTACCAGCGCCTATGCCCGGGTGTTGGCGGCGGCGCGCGAGGCGGGCTGCGCCATCGCGACGGCCGATGTCTGTATCGCGGCAGTGGCGTTGACCCACGGATTGATCGTTGCCACCCGCGACGTCCGACCCTTTCGCACCGTTGGCCTGACGGTCATCAACCCCTGGGAGGAAGGGTGATGGAGGGTCCTGCCGTCAGCGGTGGCAAGGTGGTGGTCTGCCGACACCGCCACGGAGGACCGAATCACCCGCCGGATGGGGCTGCCCCTTCGCGCAGCCCCCAAAACCCCGGCTGTCCATAGTGCTCCTTCAGGAAGTCCACCCACGCGCGCACACGGCGCGGCAGGTGGCGGGCGCTGGGAAAGACGGCGTAGATGCCGTTCGGCGGGGCGGCGTAGTCGTCCAGCACGGCGACGAGCCGCCCGGCGTCGAGGTCGGCTTGCACCTCCCACGTGCTGCGCCATGCCAGCCCCAGGCCCGCGAGGCACCATTCGTACAGCACCTGCCCGTCGGTGCAGTCCAGCGGGCCGCGCGGGCGCACGTGCAGCAGCTGGCGCTGGCCCGCTTCGGCGGGCACGCTGAAGGCCCAGCCGCGCGTTTGTGACGCGTCCGACGACAGCACCAGGCAGTCGTGTTGCAGCAGGTCGTGTGGGTGGCGTGGCACGCCGCGGCGCTGCAGGTAGGACGGCGCGGCGACGACGCGGCGGCGGTTGTCGGCCAGCCGCACGCTCACCAGCGACGAATCCGGCAGGTCGCCGACGCGCACCGCGCAGTCGTAGCCTTCGGCGATGAGGTCGACGACGCGATCGCTGAGGTTGAGCGAGACCGTGATTTCCGGATACCGCGCGCGAAAGGCGGGCACCAGCGGCGCGACGTGCCGCCGGCCAAAGCCGGCCGGGGCGGTGATGCGCAGGTGGCCGCGCACGGCGCTGCCGCCGGCGCTGACGTTGGCTTCGGCCTGCGCGAGTTCGGCGAGCAGCCGCTGGCAGTCTTCCAGAAACGCGCTGCCTTCGGGCGTGAGGGTCAGGCGCCGCGTCGTGCGCACCAGCAGCTTGACGCCGAGGTGCTCCTCCAGCGCGTCGAGGCGTCGGGCGATGATGGCGGGCACGACCCCTTCGGCGCGGGCGGCGGCGGCCAGGCTGCCGCGCTGCGCGACGGCCACGAAGGTTTCCATCGCCCGGAGCCGGTCCATGCGGACGATTATTCAACAAAAAGTCATGGCTGTTGCCCGGGGCAGGGGGTCGATCGCCGGCGGGTTTTCCCCTACAGTCACACGCTCGGACCTATGCCGTTCCGGCTCCCCGGGGCGGAAAGTGATTTATCTGGAGCAATCGGGATCATGACGACTTCGCGCATCACGGTGGGCCGCCTGCAGGTGGCCGAGGTGCTGTACCGTTTCATCGAGGATCAGGTGCTGCCCGGCACCGGTATCGACAGCGCGCGTTTCTGGAGCGGCTTCGACGCCATCGTGGCGGACCTGGCGCCGAAGAACCGCGCGCTGCTGGCCGAGCGCGACCGCCTGCAGGCCGAGCTGGACAAGTGGCACAGCGCCAACCCGGGACCGATCCGTAACCCGGCGGCGTACCGGCAGTTTCTGGAAACGATCGGCTACCTCGTGCCGCCGCCGGGTGACGTGCGCGTGACCACGGCCAACGTGGACGCGGAACTGGCCACGCAGGCCGGGCCGCAGCTGGTCGTGCCCATCCTCAACGCGCGCTACGCGCTCAACGCGGCCAACGCGCGCTGGGGCAGCCTCTACGACGCGCTCTACGGGACGGATGCAATCCCCGAGGCCGACGGCTGCGAGAAAGGCCCGGGCTATAACGAGAAGCGCGGCGCCAAAGTCATCGCCTACGCGCGCAACGTGCTGGATCAGGCCGCGCCGCTGGCACAGGGTTCGCACGCCGACGCCACCCGTTACGCCGTGGAGGGCGGTGCGCTGCGCGTGACGCTGCGCGACGGGGCGGTGACCGGGTTGCGAGACCCGGTGCAGTTCGTCGGCTATCAGGGGGACGCCGCGGCGCCGTCGTCGGTGCTGCTGCGCCACCACGGCCTGCACCTGGACATCCGCATCGACCGCGCGCACCCGATCGGCGCCACCGACCCGGCCGGCGTGTGCGACGTCGTGGTGGAGGCGGCGCTGTCCACCATCCTCGATCTGGAGGACTCGGTCGCCGCGGTGGACGCCGAAGACAAGGTGCTCGGCTACCGCAACTGGCTGGGCATTCTGCAGGGGTGGCTGACCGAGTCGTTCGACAAGGGCGGCCGCACGATGACGCGCGGGCTGCACGGCGACCGCCGCTACACCGCGCCGGACGGCCGGGGTGAGGTGGTGTTGCCCGGGCGCTCGCTGCTGTTCGTGCGCAACGTCGGCCACTTGATGACCAACCCGGCCATCCTCTACACCGACGCCGACGGCACGGTGCGCGAGATCCCGGAAGGCATCATGGACGCCGTCGTGACGACGACGATCGCGCTGCACGACCTGCAGGGCCACGGCAAGCTGCCCAGCGGCGAGCCAATCCGCAACAGCCGCACCGGCAGCATCTACATCGTCAAGCCCAAGATGCACGGCCCGCGCGAGGTGGCGTTCGCCGCCGAGCTGTTCAGCCGCGTGGAGCAGATGCTCGGCCTGCCCGACAGCACGGTCAAGCTCGGCATCATGGACGAGGAGCGCCGCACCAGCGTCAACCTCAAGGCCTGCATCGCCGCCGCCAGCAGCCGCGTGGCGTTCATCAACACCGGGTTCCTGGACCGCACCGGCGACGAGATCCACACCGCGATGCTCGCCGGCCCGATGATCCGCAAGAACGACATGAAGAGCAGCGCCTGGATCCAGGCGTACGAGCGCAACAACGTGCTCGTGGGCCTCAAGTGCGGGCTGCGCGGCCGCGCGCAGATCGGCAAGGGTATGTGGGCCATGCCGGACCTGATGGCGGCGATGCTGGAGCAAAAGATCGCGCACCCGAAGGCCGGTGCCAACACCGCCTGGGTGCCGAGCCCCACCGCGGCGACGCTGCACGCGCTGCACTACCACCAGGTGGACGTGTTCGCCATCCAGCAGGAGCTGGAAAAGATCGACGCCGACGCCGAGCGCGACACGCTGCTCGCTGGCCTGCTGACCGTGCCCGTCAGCCCCAACCCGAACTGGAGCGACGCCGAGAAGCAGCAGGAGCTGGACAACAACATCCAGGGCATCCTGGGCTACGTGGTGCGCTGGGTGGACCAGGGCGTGGGCTGCTCCAAGGTGCCGGACATCAACGATGTCGGCCTGATGGAAGACCGTGCGACGCTGCGCATCAGCAGCCAGCACGTGGCCAACTGGCTGCACCACGGCGTCGTCACGGCCGAGCAGGTGCGCGCCACCTTCGAGCGCATGGCGGCCAAGGTCGACCAGCAAAACGCGGGTGACCCCAACTACCGCCCGATGGCGCCGAACTTCGCGCAGAGCATGGCGTTCCAGGCGGCACTGGACCTCGTCTTCAAGGGCAAGGAGCAGCCCAGCGGCTACACCGAGCCGCTGCTGCACGCCTGGCGGCAGAAGGTCAAGGCCGCGCGCGGCTAGGCTGTTACCGACGGGGCCCGCCCCTGCCGGGGCGGGCGTGCTTGGTCGCAGCGGCCTGGGCGGGCGATTTCGCTTTCCATCCAGCGACGCCGCCCAGCACGCTTGGCCCGGTACAGTGCCTCGTCACTGCGTTGCAGCAGGTTTTCCAGTGACTTGCCCGTCTCGTCGTGGTGGCGTGCGAGCCCGGCGCTGGCGGATACGGCAATTTCCTCGCCCTGGTAGCGCACAGGTTGGCCGGAGACGGCGGCGAGCATGCGATCGGCCGTTCGGTGGGCGTGGGCCCGATCCGTGGCGGTAAAAAGCAACAAAAACTCCTCGCCGCCGTAGCGCAGCAGCGGCTCGCCCTGGCGCGTGCACGCCCGCAGGCGCTGCGCCACTTCGCGCAACACAGCGTCGCCCGCTGCATGCCCGTGGGTGTCGTTGATGGCCTTGAAGTGATCCAAATCCAGCAGCAACGCATACACCGCTTCGCCACGGCGGTTGGCTTGCGCGCGCAGGGCGCCGAACTGCTCAGGCAAGCGGTGACGCAGCGGCAGCTGGGTGAGCGGGTCACATGTCAGCAGATTGGACAGCACCGCCGTTTTGAGCCGCTCCAGCGCACTGACCAGATGGCGTTGGTGACGTTCGAAGCCGCTCAGCGCCTGCTGCACACGGTTCGGGTCGGTGCGCGCGCCGGCAGCCCACAGACCGGCGACCGCCGCGTGCATGGCCATGTGTTCGCGGCGGATTTCGTTGAGCAGCTCAGCGTTGTGCAGCTGCAACGGCGCGGGCGCATGCGCCAGCCATTTTCCCAGTTCACATTGCTCGTGCGCATTGTCGGCGCAGATGTCGCCGGGCGGCGTCTGGTGCAGCAGCGCACAGCGCAGGACGCGGTGTGTCCATGCCAGGTGCTGCGCGATGGCAGCGTCGATATCCCGTGCCAGTTGGGATGCCACGTCCCCGTCGGCGGGGGCTGGCATCGTGGGGTGCGTCATGATGCGAAGGATGATGTGCCGGTGTTTCGATTATCTTTACGTTGTTCAGCAGCGGCAATGCCAAGGGAACGGCCGGGGAGGCGGGCGTTGCATGGCACGGGCGTTACCCCTGGCGCGTCGCTGGCGGTGCCGCGGCGGCGTGTGTTGCACGCAAGGTTCGTTTCATGGGGTGTGAGGAGATATTGCGATGGACACGGCGGACAGCGCCACGCACACAGCGCATCGGCGCTTCCCGACGGCAGCGGCAGTGGTGGGTGCGAGTGCTGAGTTGGCTGTCGGGTCAGCAGCGATGGATGCCGCTCGTTGTCCTCTGTGTGGCGGCCCCAATGGATGCGCGATGGTTCACGAGCGTGAGACGGGCCGGGCCGGCCCCAGCCACCGTGTTGGTGCACGCACATGACGTTCAGTGAGGCCGTGCTGAAGCGGGTGCCACCTGCGGCGCGCGGGCGAGCGTGTGTGTGCGCGCAGTGCGCGCGTGCGCAAGACTGACGCGGTGTGTCTTCGGTGTGCCAGCGAGGGACCATCAGGCCGGGGGCACCGAAGGCGGCGATGACGGCTCGATGGCCCGCACGAAAGTCACCTGAGCCCGAAGCTGAGCCGCTGCGGCGTCTTGCCGCAGCTCGATGGCACCATCGGTGTCGGCCAGCCGTTGCGCGAGCAACCACGGCATGCTGTGGGCCGGCGGCGGGTTGGCTGCGCTTTCGACCGTACCGGCCCGGACGCTCAGCGTCAAACGGGCACCGCGGTACATGGTGGTGCTCGATGAGACCGCGGTGGCGCTGGGATCACCGGTCAAGCAGTCGATAGGAGCCACCGCGATATCCACATGCGAACCGTGTTGGATGGCCCAATCCAGCAGC
Organism: Tepidimonas taiwanensis; assembly: GCF_020162115.1. Lineage (NCBI taxonomy): Bacteria > Pseudomonadati > Pseudomonadota > Betaproteobacteria > Burkholderiales > Tepidimonas > Tepidimonas taiwanensis. Next base: position 2,655,758 of record NZ_CP083911.1, read on the forward strand.
GCTTGCACCAGGCCATACGCCAGCGTGGGGTCGACGAGGACCGGGGCAGCCGAGAGCTGCTGCTCGACCGTGATGCCCAGCGCGGCCAGCGTTTCGCAGCGCTCGGCCAGTGCCGCCGCCGTCACGTCGGCGAGATCGATTTTTTCGTGGGTTTGTCGAACCTGTCCGCGCAGCAGCCGCGCAATCTGCTGACTCTGCATGCCGCCGCGCTTCAGGCACAAGGCCGGCCGGGCCAGGATCTCGACCTCTGCCGCGGACAAACGCCCCCGTTGTTGGAGCAGCTCCAGTCCGCGCAGCAGGTGATCCACCGTATCGACCGCTTGCGCGGTGATGGCGTTGGCCAGTTCCGCCCAGGCCTCGATCAACAGAGATGCATCCGGCGCAGCGAGGCCTTGAAGCGGCCGCTGCGCGAGGGCTGGGGATGGCGGCGCGTGGGGTGCAGAGGGCTCCGTCATGGCTGTGCGCAGTGCCTGCCAGCGTGGGTTGTTGGCCCATTGAAGCGGCTTGCGATGCCGGTGATGCGATCCACTCCAGTGTAGTCGAGCCGCCGACGGGCCACAATAACGACCATGGATGCGATCACCCCCACCGCGGGCCACCCGGCCCCCTATCCGCTGTCGCGGCCGCGCCGCCTGCGCCGCGACGTGTTCACCCGCAACCTGGTGCGCGAGCACCACTTGACGGTGCACGACCTGATCTACCCCGTCTTCGTGCTCGACGGGCGCGGCCGGCGCGAGCCGGTGGCGTCGATGCCCGGCGTGGAGCGGCTCAGCCTCGACCTGCTGCTGCCGGTGGCGCAGGAGTGCGTGGAGCTGGGCATTCCGGTGATGGCGCTGTTTCCGGTCATCGATCCGGCGCTCAAGACCCCGGACGGGCGCGAGGCATGGAACCCGGACGGACTGGTGCCGCGTGTGGTGGCCGAGCTCAAGGCCAAGGTGCCCAACCTCGGCATCATGACCGACGTGGCGCTGGACCCCTACACCAGCCACGGGCAGGACGGGCTGCTGGATGAGACGGGCTACATCCTCAACGACGCCACCGTCGAGGTACTGGTCAAGCAGGCGCTGGTGCAGGCGGCTGCGGGCGTGGACATCGTCGCGCCCAGCGACATGATGGACGGGCGCATCGGCGCGATCCGTCAGGCGCTGGAGGCGCGCGGCTACGTGCATACGCGCATCATGGCCTACAGCGCCAAGTACGCAAGCAGCTTCTACGGGCCGTTCCGCGACGCGGTCGGCAGCGCCGCCAACCTCGGCAAGGCCGACAAAAAGGTCTACCAGATGGACCCGGCCAACACCGACGAGGCGCTGCGCGAGGTGGCACTCGACCTGGCCGAAGGTGCGGACATGGTGATGGTCAAGCCGGGGATGCCGTACCTGGACGTGGTGCGCCGCGTCAAGGACGAATTCAAGGTGCCCACCTTTGCCTATCAGGTCAGCGGCGAGTACGCGATGATCAAGGCCGCCGCCGCCAACGGCTGGCTGGACCACGATGCGGTGATGATGGAGAGCCTGCTGGCGTTCAAGCGCGCCGGTGCCGACGGGGTGCTGACCTATTTCGCGCGCGAGGCGGCGCGGCTGCTGCGCGCCGCGGCGTGAGTGCCCCGGGGGACGCGATCCATGAAACACCTGATGCCCACCGAGGCGTGGCAGTGGCTGCAGGCGCATGCTGGTGACCCGCCCGAGCGCGCGCCGCTTTTCATCGACGTGCGCATGGAGATCGAGTCGCTCTACGTCGGCCGCCCGCCGGGGGTGATCAACATCCCGTGGTACGAGTACCCGGACCTCACGCCCGATCCGGACGCGTTCGTCGCGCGGGTGCTGGCCGAAGCCGACGGCGACAAGACCCGCCCGGTGCTGCTGATCTGCCGCAGCAGTAAGCGCACGCTGGACGCCGGCGCGGCGCTGGAGGCGGCGGGCTTTACCGACGTGGCGCACGTGGTGCACGGGTTCGAGGGGGAGCTCGACGAGCATTTCCACCGCTCCAGCCGCAACGGCTGGCGCTACGAGGGACTGCCCTGGGAACAGATGTGAAGCCACTGACGCCGCAGCAGGCCCTGGCCGACGCGCGGGCCGTGCTGGCTGAGGTATTCGGCTACCCGGCCTTCCGCGGCCAGCAGGCGGACATCGTCACGCACGTGGGCGCGGGTGGCGACGCGCTGGTGCTGATGCCCACCGGGGGCGGCAAGTCGCTGTGCTACCAGATCCCGGCCATCGTGCGCCAGCGCGCCGGCCTGGGGACCACCATCGTCGTCTCACCGCTGATCGCGCTGATGCACGACCAGGTGGGGGCGCTGCACGAGGCGGGGGTGGAGGCGGCGTACCTGAATTCGAGCCTGACGGCGGAGCAGGCCGCGGCCGTCGAGCAGCGCCTGATGCGCGGCGAGCTCACCCTGTTGTACGCCGCGCCGGAGCGCATCGTCACGCCGCGCTTTTTGGCCCGGCTGCAGGCGCTGTTCGAGGCCGGGCGGCTGGCGCTGTTCGCCATCGACGAGGCGCACTGCGTCAGCCAGTGGGGGCACGATTTCCGGCCCGAGTACCGCGAGCTGGCGGTGCTGCCCGAGCGCTTTCCCGGCGTGCCGCGCGTGGCGCTGACCGCCACGGCCGACGCGCTCACGCGCGCCGACATCGTGGCGCACCTGCGGCTGGAGGGCGCGGCCACGTTCGTCGCCAGCTTCGACCGGCCCAACATCCGCTACACCATCGTCGAAAAGCGCGACAGCCTGCGGCAGTTGCTGCGCTTCATCGAACAGGAGCACGGCGGCCCCGGCGGGCACGACAGCGGCATCGTCTACTGCGCGTCGCGGCGCAAGGTGGAGGACGTCGCCGCGCGGCTGCAGGCGGCGGGCTTGCGCGCGCTGCCCTACCACGCGGGGCTCGACGCCGCCACGCGCCAGCGGCACCAGGACCGCTTTCTGCGCGAGGACGGCCTCATCATCGTCGCCACCATCGCCTTCGGCATGGGCATCGACAAGCCGGACGTGCGCTTCGTCGCCCACCTGGACCTGCCGAAAAATATCGAGGGCTACTACCAGGAAACCGGCCGCGCGGGGCGTGATGGCGAGCCGGCGAACGCGTGGATGGCCTACGGGCTGCAGGACGTGGTGCAGCAGCGCCGGCTGATCGACGAGAGCGCCGCCAGCGACGAGTTCAAGCGCGTGCTGCGCGGCAAGCTCGACGCGCTGCTGGCGCTGGCGGAGTCCACCGGCTGCCGCCGCCAGCAATTGTTGGCCTACTTTGGCGAGGCGAGCGCCCCGTGCGGCAACTGCGACAACTGCCTGGCACCGCCGCAGACCTGGGACGCGACCGAGCCGGCGCGCAAGCTGCTGTCGTGTATCTATCGGCTGCAGCAGAGCGGAACGGCGTTCGGTGCCGGCCACGTGATCGACGTGCTGCGCGGGCAGGAGACGGAGAAGATCCGCCAGTACGGCCATGCGGCGCTGTCCACCTATGGCATAGGGCGCGAGCTGGACGAGACGCAGTGGCGCCGGCTGTTGCGCCAGCTCATCGCGCTCGGCGCGGTGCAGGTGGCGGGGGAGTTCCACACGCTGCACCTGACCGCGGCGGCGCGTCCGATCCTGCGCGGCGAGCAGGCGGTGCGCCTGCGCGTCGCCGCCGACGGCGGTGGGCGTGCGCGCGACCGCAGCGAGCGCCGGGCCCGCGCGGTGAGCAGCGAGGCGCGGCTGCCGCTGATCGGGCGCGAGGTGCTCGCGGCCCTCAAGGCATGGCGCGCGGGCGTGGCGCGCGAGCACGACCTGCCGGCCTACGTGATCTTTCACGACGCGACGCTGCGTGCGATCGCCGAGTGCCTGCCGCGCGAGTGGTCGGACCTGCTCGACATCCCCGGCCTGGGTGACAAGAAGCGCGAGGCCTACGGCGCGGACGTGTTGCACATCGTCGCCGAGGCGTTGGCTCGCACAGCGCCCAGCCCGCTCACCAAGTGGGCGTGAGCGCGCTCAGGTCGGCGCGCGACCGCGGAAAGCGGCGCAGTGGTCGACCGGCGGCGTCGCAGGCGTCAGCCACACCGCGTCGGTGCTCATCTCGTGCGGGGTGGCGGGGGCCTCACCGGCGCTGACGAACGCGACGCTGTGCAGCGCCCCTGCCCGGTCGGGCGCACGCCGCTGCAGGTGAAACGGCACGCCGCGGTCGCGTCGCACGTGCTGCTGGCCGGCCACCAGCACCACCGTCGCGCCGTCCCGCCCTTCGTCGAGCAGCGTGGCGGCCATCGCGTCGTCGCGCGCGAGCTGGATGCGCGCCATCGGCCCCCACTGCGAGCGCGGTAATTGCCCGCAGTGTCCCTCGTCGATCGCGCGCAGCAGGGTGTCGTATGCGGGGGGTGGCAGCAGCGTGTCCCAGTGCGATTGGCCCATGACCTCACGCTGCGCCGCGCGTGGCAGGTTGCCGCCCACCACCGGCACGCCCGCGCGCACCGCCGCCATCACCACCGGCCCGTAGCGCCGCCACGGCCAGCTGCGATCGTTCCACTGCAGCGCCGCCTGCGCCGTCGCTTCCGTCGCATCGGGCGCAAGGCCGCGCGTGTCCACGCCGCGTTCGGCCATCTCGAGCACCAGTGCCGCGAGCCGCCCCTGTTCCGCCAGCACCTGCACCACGGCTGCCTGCAGCGCCTGGTGCGCGTCGGCGTCGTGCTGCTCGCCCAACAGCAGCCAGCGCGGCCGGCCGATCACGGCGAGTGACTCACGCACCCACGGGAGCAATGCACTGCCAGCCAGTCCCGCACGGGCATCCATCGTCGAGGCGCGCACGTGCCGAGCGGGTAGCGCCACCACGGCCAAGGCCGCGCTCAGCCACGTCCGTCGATTCGGGTAATACAGGCCGCGCATGGTTTTCATGATAGCCGGGTCAACACCGGAGGGGTTTTGCCGTCTTGGGCACCGTGGTACAGGCCCGCTTTGTGGTGTTGGCACAACGGCATCGCCTTCCCTGAACCCCAATTGGCCTATAAGCCGCACAAAACAATACAAATGATAAATATGGCATCCATTTTATGATAGGGTTGTCGTGCCGACGATAACTCGATAGAGGTGGCCATGACCCTGCAGCGGCGGTTGGTTTTCGTGACCTTGACGGTCGTGATTTTGGGCTTTGCGATCAGTGCCGCCGCACAGGCCTGGGTTGCGCTGACGCAGTTGCGCAGCGCTCGGCTGGGCGAGGTGCGCGATTTGGTACAGGTCCGCGCCGACGAGATGAAAACCCTGCTGGAGCGCGCTGCTGCCACCGCTCGCGCGGCGGCGGCAGCGCTCGACACCATGCGGCGCGAGGGCTTGGCGGATCGGCGGCAGGCGAACGCGGTGGTGCGCGGCGCGCTGGTGAGCAATCCCACGCTAATTGGGGCGTCGACCGCGTGGGAGCCGAATGCGTTCGATGGGCGCGACGCGGAATTCGTCAACGCCGATGCGGCGCACGACGAAACGGGGCGGCTCATCCCGTGGTGGTATCGGACGGGCCAGCGCATCGGTGTGGAAAAGCTGATTGACTACGAAAAACCCGGCGATGGCGACTGGTACCTGGAGCCGCGCCGCCAAAAGCGCGAAACCATCATGGAGCCCTACCTCTATCCTGTCGAGGGCAAGCAGGTGCTCATGACCACCATCAGCGCTCCCATTCTCGAGGGTGAGCGTTTCCTCGGCATCACCACAGTCGATTTGCCGCTGGATGACGTTTCGCGACTGTTGGCGCATACAACGCTCTTGCGTTCGGGCTGGGTGACACTGGTCAGCGGCAGCGGTAAGGTGGTCGCGCACCCCGACGAGCGAATGGCCGGCAAAACGGCTGAAGAAGCTGGGATACCACCCGAGGTGGTTCAGGCGGTGCGCGCGGGTCGCGCGGCGCAACTCCCGGTGGGGACGAACCTGTACGTCATCGAGCCGTTCACGCCGGGACAAACGAACGCGACATGGGTACTGCTCGGCGTCGTGCCCCAGGCGGATTTGCGCGAGGGTGTCGGGCGAATGATCGGTGCCGCGGCGGTCGTTGCCTGTTTGGGCATTGCGCTCGTTGCGGGTACGCTGTTGTGGCAAGTGCGCCGCTGGGTGCTGCAGCCACTGGGCGGAGAGCCCGCGGAAGTGGGGCGCATCGTGCATCGCATCGCGCAGCAAGATTTGGTGGCCGACCCACACGAGCGCAGCGCCGCCGCTGGCAGTGTGTTGGCCGCAGCGCTGGCGATGCGCGACCAACTGCGAGGGGTGGTAGAGCGCATCCGCGCCAGCGCCGACCAGGTGGCGGCCGCCAGCGCCGAGATTGCCCAAGGCAACCAGGACCTCTCCGCCCGCACGGAGAATGAATGCCGCCGCCAGCGTCGAAGAGACGTCAGCGAGCCTGCAGCAGCTCACCGACGCGGTGCGCCACAGCGCCGACGCGGCGCGCATCGCCAACCAGCTCGCCGCCCAGGCGGCCGATGCCGCACGCAGCGGCGGCCAGACAGTGGCACAAGCCGTGGAGTCGATGAAGGGCATCGAGGCCAGCAGCCAGAAAATCGCCGACATCACCAACGTCATCGACGGCATCGCGTTTCAGACCAACATCCTCGCGCTCAACGCCGCGGTGGAGGCGGCACGCGCCGGGGAGGCGGGGCGCGGCTTTGCCGTCGTGGCCGGCGAAGTGCGCTCGCTCGCGCAGCGCAGCGCCGAGGCGGCCAAGCAGATCAAAGCGCTCATTGAAGAGAGCGTGCAGCGCGTGCAGGCCGGCAGCGCCCAGGTGGACGCGGCCGGGCGGACGATGGAAGAGATCGTGCAGTCGATCCAGCGCGTGGCGGACATGATCGGCGAGGTCACCGCCGCCGCGCAAGAGCAGAGCGACAACATCGCGCAGGTCAACGCTGCCGTGGGGCAACTCGACACCACGACGCAGCAAAACGCGGCACTGGTGGAGCAGGCCGCGGCGGCGGCCGCCAGCCTCAATACCCAGGCGCAGGCGCTGCTGCAGGTCGTGGCGCAATTCCGCACGGGCGACGCGGCCGCGGCGGCACCCGTGGTGGCTCCGCTGCGCGCGGGGGCAGCGGCATTGCTTCCCAACTAAGGCGCGGTGTGTGGCGGTGGGTATGCCGCCCGTTCCCGGGGGAAGACAGTGGCTGCGGGCTTAAGCCGGGCTGGAAGCGCGCGCGGCGGGGGTCAAAGCGCGCGAGATGGCCCGTTTTACGGCTAAGATGGGGGCCGGTAATGCGATGGAGGATGGGGCTCCATCAGGCGTAGTTGTAGACGGAGTCTGTCATGGCCAAAAAGTCTTCCCGGTTGGCTGCCGTGCGTGGTGGCACCGATATCGATATCGGCATTGATGCGCAAGATCGCGCAGCGATTGCGCAGGGGCTGAGCCGGTTGCTGGCGGACACGTATACGTTGTACCTCACCACGCACAATTTCCACTGGAACGTTACCGGGCCCATGTTCAACACGCTGCACGATATGTTCATGCAGCAGTACACGGAGCTGTGGAACGCGGTGGACCCGATTGCCGAGCGCATTCGGGCGCTGGGCCATGTCGCGCCAGGGTCGTACGCGGAGTTTGCGCGCCTGAGTGCCGTGCCGGATGCGCCGACCGAGCCTCCCAAGGCGCTGGAAATGGTGCGCATGCTCGTACAGGGCCACGAGACGGTGGCGCGCACGGCGCGCAGCCTCTTCCCGTTGGTGGACCAAGCGCACGACGAGCCGACCGCTGACTTGTTGACGCAGCGGCTGGCCGTGCACGAACAGACGGCGTGGATGCTGCGTAGCTTGCTGGAAGCCTGAGCGCGTGCACGATTTTGCGCGCTGTTGCAGCTGCCCCTGGGATTCTTCATAGGGGGCGGCTATTTTGATGATGCAGCGTGTCAATCAGGGATATCCCTGATCTTTGATGCGGGTCAAATTCTTCGGTGACCATGCGCCTAGCATGGTCTTTGCCGCGCGCCGGATGGGCACCGGCCTTGCGGTCAACATCGGAGAAAGGATCCCACCATGACAACGAGATCGATGCGTCGTATTCGCATGGCAGCCGTCGTGGCCGCACTCGCCGCGGGTGGTGCGGTTGCGGTGGCGCAGAGTGACTCTTTCGATCGCCTGTATGCCCCCATCCAGCCACCCAAACAGATCGACTTGGGCAAGGTCGAGCTGGGCAAAAAGCTCTACTTCGATCCTCGGCTGTCGAAGTCGGGCTTCATCTCGTGTAATTCGTGTCACAACCTGAGCATGGGCGGCACCGACAACATCAGCACCTCGATCGGGGATCGCTGGCAAAAGGGCCCCATCAACGCGCCGACCGTGCTCAACTCCAGCCTCAACCTCGCCCAGTTCTGGGACGGCCGAGCGGCCGACCTCAAGGAACAGGCGGGTGGGCCGATCGCCAATCCCGGGGAGATGGCATTTACGCACACGCTGGCCGTGGACGTGCTGCAATCGATCCCCGCGTATGCCCGGGAGTTCAAGCTCATCTACGGCAAGGACAAGATCGATATCGACATGGTCACCGATGCGATCGCGGAGTTCGAGAAAACGTTGGTCACGCCCAACTCGCGCTTCGACCAATACCTGCTGGGCAACAAGCAGGCGCTGACCAAGGACGAGCTGGCCGGCTACAAGCTCTTCAACGAGAGCGGCTGCGTGGCCTGCCACAACGGCCCGAACCTGGGCGGCAACTCTTTCCAAAAAATGGGCGTCGTGGCGCCCTACAAATCCGCTTCGCCGGGGGTGGAGGGACGCTCGGCCGTGACGGGCAAGGAGATCGACCGCTTTACCTTCAAAGTGCCGGCACTGCGCAACGTCGAGTTGACCTATCCGTACTTCCACGATGGGGCCGTGTGGTCGTTGTCCGAAGCGGTGGATGTGATGGGGCGTCTGCAGTTGGGTAAAAAATTCACGCCCGAGGAGAACGCCCAGCTCGTGGCGTTTCTCAAGACGCTGACGGGGGAGCAGCCGGTGTTCCAGCTCCCGATCCTGCCGCCTTCCACCGAAAAGACGCCGCGGCCCCGTCCGTTTGACTGACGACCAACGCCGGGCCGACAGGGGTGGCCGCCCAGCGCGCGGCCACCGCACTGCTCCTGCTCAGTGCACCACCAGCGGCATCTGCGCGAGCGAGGCGTAGCGTTCCAGCGTGTCCTCGACCTCTTCTTGGGTCGGCGTGTCGCGCTGCCACGACTCGATTTGCTGCTGGAACAGCTCGGCCCAGGAGCCGTCCAGGTACACCTCCTTGCCGGAGCGCTTGTCCACGATTTCGAAGCCGTGACGCGGCAGCACCGGACGGGGCGCATCGCCCTCGGCCGCGCTCGCCACCTCCTGGGCGTTGGCCAGGATGTGGACCACCGCGAAGCTGTCGGAGTTGTAGAGCATGTGCATGACCACACTATCCTCGAAACAGATTGTCCCTGCAAGTCGCGGGACGCTGGGTACGGGGGCACCCGACACGGACCGCTCGTCCCTGATATCGGTTCCCGGCGGGCGGATTTCAAGAGGGGGCGTCCATCCCAACACTGCGCGCGTAGTCGGCGCTCAGGAGGGCGGCACGGCGGGCCATTCGCGCAGGCGCTGGTCCACCCGGTCGCCGTTGGGCTGTTGCAGCACGATGCGCACCGGCAGACCGGGCAGGGCCGGGCTGTACCACAGGTCCACGTCCAGCGCGCGTTCGCTGGCGAGGCGGCGCACGTGCAACGCGTCCGTTTCGCCCGCAGGCAGTGTGATGCGCTCCCTGCCGACGGCCTCGAACGACCAGTGCTCGAGCCCGCCCAACCCCACCACGGGGATGCGCCAGCGCCGGCCCGCGCCTGCGCCGGCGTCGCCGAGCGCCACGACGGTACCCAGCTGCGCGAACACGCTGAGCCGGTCCTGCGCGCCGCGCGGGATCGCGTCGTACACGGTGCCATCGTCGCGCCGGGCGCTGCCGTGCGGCGCGTCCGCGGACCAGTCGAATTGCAGCACGCGCTCGCGCCGGGCGCGATCCTCGAAGCGCAGGGGCACGAGCCCGTCCGCCCGGAGCAGGCCCGTGCTGCGCTGCACGCGCTCACCGACCAGAAAGGCCCGCAGCGCCATTTCGAGCGTGTAGCCCTCCGCCGTGACATGCCACGTCAGCGTCGCTGCGGCGCGGTAGGACAGTCCCTTGGCCTCGCCTTGCACGTCGTAGGCGACGCGCAGGGGCCCAGTGATGGCCCAACGCGTCGCCGCTTCCGCGGTCGGCCCGCTGGCATCGCTGTCCGGCGCTGGCATGGCCTGCGCCAGCGTGGCGCGGGGCTCGTCGTTGCCAGCTTCCACGCCCGATGGCGTCTCGCTGCGGTCCTCGTGGGGGGGCGAGGGGGCGGGATCGGCGGTACCACGGGCGTCGGTGACGGGTAGGGGCGGGTCCGCCACCGCCATCGGGTCGTCGCCGCCCGCCGGCGAGACCGCCACGGCGGGGAGTGTCGCCGGGTGCTTCGCGCCGTCCGCGGGATGCGAGGGGGCCGACGGATTCGAGGGGGCCAAGGGCGCCGGTCGTCCCCGCGGGGTGGGGGTGACTCCTGGCGGCGGCACCGCGACCGCCCGCGCCGCGGGCGTCACGAGGTGGGCCTGGACAGGGGCGGGGATCGCCCGATCGGGGGCGATACTGCGGTCGCGTGCGCCCCAGAGCCAGCCGAGCGCAGCGGCGTGCAGCGCCAGGGCGACCCCGACGGAAGCCAGCAGGCGCGAGCGTTGCGGCAACTCACCGTCCATGCACGCGATACTAGCGGCTGTGGCTCAGACCCCCTCGTTGACTTCTTCCCTTTGCACCCATGAAGCTCGCCACCTACCGTGACGGCAGCCGCGATGGCCAGCTCGTCGTCGTCTCGCGCGACGGAACCCTGGCCCACTACGCCACCGGCATCGCCGACACCCTGCAGCAGGCGCTGGACGACTGGAATTTCGTCGCGCCGCAGCTGCAGGACTTGGCGCTGACGCTGGAGCACGGCAAGGCGCGGCACGCCTTTGCCTTCGACCCGGGACAGTGCGCCGCGCCGCTGCCCCGCGCTTGGGGGTGGCTGGCGCCCGCGGAGGATGGCGGTGTCTTGCAGCCGTGGCGCAGCGACGCGCTGTGGGGGCCGACGCGCGGGCTGCCGGCGGTGGCCGGTGTCGCCGACATTGGCGCGACGGTCGGGGTGGTGTGCGGGGATGTGGCGTCCGATGTCGAGGCGGCCGCCGCGCTCGAGGGGGTGCGCCTGCTGGTGCTGGCCTGCCACTGGTGGCTCGGCGGGGAGGGCAAAGAGGCCCCGGCGCAGCCGTGGGGCATCGCCGTTGCCCCGTGTGCCGTCACGCCCGACGAACTGGGGGCTGCGTGGGCGGGCGGCCGGCTCGACGCCAGCGTGACCACGTCGATCAACGGGCGCAAGCTCGGCATCGCCGACGGCGGGGCGCAGGCGCGCGACTTCGGCGCGCTCATCGCCGCCGCCGCGCGCGGGCGCGGAATCGCGGCCGGCGTCGTCGTGGCTGGCGGCACGCTGCCCACGCCGGAAATCCCGGGCGACCCGTCCGGGTCGCCCGTCTGGCCGCGCGGTTACGCGACGATCGCCGCGCGGCGCGCAGCGGAGCGGCGAACGCTGGGCGCCGCGCGCACGCCCTGGCTCGTGCCGGGCGATAGGGTGCAGGTCGAGGCGCGGCTGCCGGATGGCAGCACCCCGTTCGGGGTGATCGACGTGACGTGGCCGCCGGCCCCCGCTCACAGCGAGGGCGTGGCGGTCGGGTGGGCGCGCTCGTAGCGCGTCTGGCAGTCGATGCAGCGCAGCGTCGTCGGCGACGCGTGCAGCCGCGCCGTGGGGATCTCGACGCCGCAGTCCACGCACAGGCCGTAGCGGCCGTCGGCGATGCGCTGCAGGGCGTCGTCGATGGCCCGCAGGGCGGCCGTTTCGCGCTCGTCCAGCGCCTGCGCCAGGTCGCGCTCGCCGTCCACCTGGGCCCAGTCGCCGCTTTGCACCTCGTGCGGGTCGAGCGCCGCTTCGGCGCGCCCCACCTTGCCGCCGCGTTGCGCCCGGATCTGGGCGATCAGCTCGGCGCGCATCTGCTGCAGTTGTTGGGCGAAGGTGTCGGAAATGGGGGCGTTGCTCATCGTAATCCTGTCTGCCGAACGTCGCGGGGGCTTGCCGCATCAGGCGGGGATGCGACCCCGTTGAACAGATTGTGGCGCGAAAGCCCGCCGTGGCCAAGCGCCGCGGCCAGGCGTTCGGGCTTGCCTTGACCTGGGTCAAGCGGCAGCGGGGTTGGCGCGATCCCCCGCGGAGCCGTGTCGGGCGCGTTCGCCCGAGGTTGTTGCCCGCCTAAGAACATGGCGCGCGGCCGCCGTCTGTGGCATGCTTACCGCACCGTCTCCGTGACAACGTCATCCCCGAACCCTTCCCGCCCGGATTTCACATGACCCCACCCGATTTCAGCGCCGTGCAGGCGGCCTTCGCCCCTTACGCCCGCTACGTGCCGGGGTTTGCCTTCCTTCAGGGGTTGGCGGGGGGCGCGGCCGCGCCCGCCGGGCAGGCACCGGCGATGGCGCAGTGGGTGGCCCCCGTCTTCGACCCGGACGAGCTGGAGCGCCGCATCCGCGACCTGCGCGCGGTGCATTTCTGGCTGGAGCAAAACGCTCGCGCCGTGCAGGCCACGATCCAGGCGCTGGAGGTGCAGCGCATGACGCTGGCGACGCTCAAGGGGCTCAACGTCAGCTTGGGCGAGGTCGCGCAGGCGTGGGCACCGGGGGCGGCAGGCGGCTCGCCCCGGGCCGATGCGGTGTCGGGGGAGGCGCCGGCCTCTGGCGCCGACCCGGCGCCGCAAGCCCCGTCGGGCGGTGACGCCGCGGCGCCCGCGGTGGATCCGATGCGCTGGTGGCAGGCGCTGACCGAGCAGTTTCAGGGCATCGCCCAGCGCACGCTGCAGGAGATGACGCAACAGGCCGCGGCGGCGATGGCGCCGGTGCCGCCCGCCCCTGCGCCGACTGCCACCGCCGCGTCGGGCGAGGCACCGGCGCGCACCGGGCGCAAGACGCCGGCACGCCGGGCGGCACCCGCACCGGGCGCGTCAGCGCCCGCCCCGGCGGCCGCACGGAGATCGCGCCGGTGAAGCGCTTCGTCTGCGCCCACGCGACCCACCCGCAATGGCCGGAGGCAGTGCGCCGGGTGCTGGCGCAGCTGCGCGCGCAGCGCCGGGCGGGCGCGCCGACGCAGGCACCGGAGGCCGGCGGGGCGGTGGCCGACGGGGGCGCAGCGGTCACGCCGCTGGCGCTGCTGTACGTGACGGACCACCACGCCGACGCACTCCCCGAGATCCTGGACCAGTTGGCCGACGCCTTGCCCCAAGTCACCGACTGGGTGGGCGCCGTGACGGTGGGCATTTGCGCCAGCGGCACCGAGTTCATCGACGAACCCGGCATCGCGGTGATGCTGTGCGACCTCGCGCCCGGGCGCTACCGCGTTTTCAGCGGTGTGGCGCCGCTGGCCGCGACGCAGGGCACGGACGGATTCGTGCCCCAGACGGCGCTCGTGCACGCCGACCCGGCGACCCCGGACCTGACGGAGCTGGTGCAGGAGCTGGCGGAGCGCACGCTGTCGCACTACCTCTTCGGTGGACTGGTGGCCAGCCGCGCGGGGTCGCTGCAGATCGCCCGCTCCAGCCGCGGCGGGATCGGGGGGCACGGCCGCGAAGCGGCCAGTGGCTGGTTCCGCGGCGGCTTCAGCGGCGTGGCGTTCGGCCCGGACGTGGGCATCGTGTCGCGCGTTACGCAGGGCGTGCGCCCGGTGGCGCCCGCGCGGCGCGTGACGGCTGCCACGGGGCAGCGGGTGGAGGTGCTCGACGGCATGCCGGCGCTGGATGTGCTGCTCGGCGATCTGGGGCTGTCGCTGCAGGACCTGCCGGCGGTCGTCGCGCGCTTGCGCGAAACGCTGGTGGGTTTGCAGCGCCCTGCCACGGCCGATCCGGCGCGTGCCACCCCCCGCGTCGGGCGGGTGCCGCTGCGGCTGGGGGATGACGTGCTGGTGCGGCATCTGGTGGGGTTGGACCCGGGGCGGCGGGCCTTCATCGTGGCCGACGAGGTGCCGCCGGGGACGGTGCTGACCCCCTGTGAGCGCCACCGGGAGGCGGCCCGCGCCGATCTGGTGCGCATCTGCGCCGAAATCCGCGACGAGCTCGCCGGTGAAGACGGCACGGCCCTCGCCGACCCTGTGCAGCGCATCGCGGGCGCGGTGTACGTGAGCTGCAACGGCCGCGGCGGGCCGCATTTCGGCGCGCCGCACGCGGAGCTGGCCATCATCCGCCAGGCGTTGGGCGACGTGCCGCTGGTGGGCTTTTTTGCAGCGGGCGAGATCGCCTACCACCGGCTTTACGGCTACACCGGCGTGCTCACAGTGTTCGTGGCGGATGCGGCGCCGGCCTCCGCCTGACCATTGAAACGCGGGCGGCCGGTAACCATTTTTCCGTCTGTTCACCGAACACAAACAAGGAGCAGCGGTGGAGTTCAAGGATTACTACGCGGTGCTGGGCGTGGCGCGCGACGCCAGCGCCGACGAGATCAAGAAGGCGTACCGCAAACTGGCGCGCAAATACCATCCGGACGTCAGCACGGAGCCGGACGCGGCCACGCGCATGAGCGAGGTCAACGAGGCCTACGCGGTGCTCTCTGACGCGGAGAAGCGTGCCGCGTACGACCGCCTCGCGCAGGCGCACCGGGCGGGGCAGCGCTTCACGCCGCCGCCGGACTGGGACGCGGGATTCGAGTTCCACGGCGCGCCCGAGGGCATGGACGCCGAGGGGTTCAGCGACTTTTTCAGCGAGCTGTTCGGCCACATGGCGCGTGCGCGCCACGCCCGGCGCGGCGGCGCGGGCGCTGGGGGCGCACACGGCCGCCGCGGCGAAGACCACCATGCCAAGGTCGTGCTCGACCTCGCGCAGGCGTGGCAGGGCGGCACGCACACCATCAGCCTACAGGTGCCCGAGCTCGACGCGCAGGGCCATCTGGCGCTGCGCACGCGCACGCTGGAGGTGCGCATTCCCGCTGGGGTGCGCGAGGGGCAGCTCATCCGCCTGGCCGGCCAGGGCGGGCCGGGCGATCCGCCGGGGGATCTTTATCTGGAGGTGCACATCCGGCCCGATGCGCGCTACCGGCTCGATGGCAAGACGCTCATCATGGAGTTGCCGGTGGCGCCGTGGGAGGCGGCATTGGGCGCGGTGGTGCCGGTGAGGCTGCCCGATGGCAGCACGCTCAAGGTGCGCGTGCCTGCGCACAGCCAGAACGGCCAGACGCTGACGGTGCGCGGCAAGGGGCTGCCCGCGCGCGAGCCAGGTGACCTGGAGCTGCAGCTGCGCGTGATCCTGCCCAGCGCCTACGATCCGCGCGCCCGCGCGCTGTACGAACAGATGGCTGCGCAACTGACGGACTTCGACGCGCGCAAGGTGGCGGCGGCCGAAGCGCAAAGGAGGGGATGACATGGGCAACGGATACACCGTCATCGAAGCGGGCACGGGCGGCACCGTGGTCGAACTGGACGTTTTGTGTCGTGCGGCCGGGCTGGGTCCGCAGTGGGCCGAGGTCGCGGTGCGTGCCGGACTGATCGCGGGCACACCCGACGAGGGGTTCGATGCGCGCGCGCTGCAGCGCCTGCGCCGGCTGGCGTGGCTGCACGCGCACTTCGACGCCGACCCGGAGCTGGCGGCGCTGGTCGTGCAGCTCGAGGACGAAATCGAGCGCCTGCGCGCGCGGCTGCGCCGCCTGGGCGCAGGCTGTTGAGTACGGGGGGATCGATGAACCCGCAACAAAAAGCCACCTGGAACGCCGGGTACTGGGTGCTCGCGTTTCTGCTCGTGCTGTGGTTCCAGAACGTCTGGCAAACGGCGCGCACCGTGGAGCCGGTGCCCTACAGCGCGTTCGAGCAGGCGCTGGCCGAAGGGCGCGTGGCCGAGGTGATCGTCAGCGACACCACGATCACGGGGCGGCTCAAGGCCCCGGACGCGAGCGGCAAGACGGTGATTGTGGCCAACCGGGTCGAGCCCGATTTGGCCGAGCGATTGGGGCGCTACGAGGTGCCGTACACGCGCGTCGTCGAGAACACCTGGCTGCGCGACGTGCTGTCGTGGGTGGCGCCGACCCTGGTCTTTTTTGCGCTGTGGTTTTTCGTCGTGCGGCGCGTGCTCGAACGCCAGGGCATGGGCGGCTTCATGAGCATCGGCAAAAGCCGCGCCAAGGTCTACGTCGAGGCCAACACCGGTGTGACCTTTGCCGACGTGGCCGGGGTGGACGAGGCCAAGGCCGAGCTGCAGGAAATCGTCGCCTTTCTGAAGGACCCGCAGGGCTACGGGCGCCTCGGCGCGCGCGCGCCCAAGGGCGTGCTGCTCGTCGGGCCGCCCGGAACCGGCAAGACGCTGCTGGCCAAGGCGGTGGCGGGCGAGGCGGGCGTGCCGTTTTTCAGCATCAGCGGCAGCGAGTTCGTCGAGATGTTCGTCGGCGTCGGCGCGGCGCGCGTGCGCGACCTCTTCGAGCAGGCGCGCGCGAAGGCCCCGGCCATCATCTTCATCGACGAGCTCGATGCGCTGGGCCGCGCGCGCGGCGCAGGCGGCCCGATCGGCGGGCACGACGAGCGCGAGCAGACGCTCAACCAGCTGCTCGTCGAGCTCGACGGCTTCGACAGCGCGTCGGGCCTGGTGCTGCTGGCCGCCACCAACCGGCCCGAGATCCTGGACCCGGCGCTGCTGCGCGCCGGGCGCTTCGACCGGCAGGTGCTGGTCGATCGCCCGGACAAGGCCGGCCGTGTGCAGATCCTGCGTGTGCACGCGCGCAAGATCCGGCTGGCACCGGACGTCGATCTGGAGCAGATCGCGGCGCTCACGCCCGGCTTTTCCGGGGCGGATTTGGCCAACCTGTGCAACGAGGCGGCGCTGGCGGCCACCCGACGCGGTGCGGAGGCGGTGACGCTGGCGGACTTCACCGCGGCGATCGAGCGCATCGTCGCCGGGCTGGAAAAGAAAAACCGCCTGCTCAACCCGCGCGAGCGGGAGATCGTCGCCTACCACGAGATGGGCCATGCGCTGGTGGCGCTGGTGCTGCCCGGCACCGACCCGGTGCACAAGGTTTCGATCATCCCGCGCGGCATCGGCGCGCTGGGCTACACCATCCAGCGCCCCACCGAGGACCGCTACCTGATGACGCGCGAGGAGCTGGAGCGCAAGCTGATGGTGCTGCTGGGTGGGCGTGCGGCGGAAAAACTCGTCTTTGGGCACTTGTCGACCGGTGCGGCCGACGACATCGCCAAGGCCACCGACATCGCGCGCGACATGGTGATGCGCTACGGCATGGAAGAGTCGCTCGGCTACATCGCCTACGAGGCGCAACGCCCGCAGTTTCTGGACGTGCCGGGGTTGGCCAGCGGCGGCTGTCCGCGCAGTCCCGAGACGCAGGCGCGCATCGACGAGGCCGTGCGGCGCATCGTCATGGACGCGTTTGCGCGCGCCACCGAGATCCTGCAGCGCCACCGCGACGTGCTGGAGCGCTGCGCGCGCGAGCTGCTGCAGCGCGAGACGCTGGACGAGGCGCAGCTGCAGGCGCTCACCGCCCCGGTGCGCGCGGCATCCGCGCCCGAGCCCGCGTGACGGCTTGGCGCCGGTGAGAGAGGCGGTGGTTCGGTCGCCGGCGGTCGTACCGGGCGGACACGGCGGAGCCGCGAGCGGTGATCGGGCAGGGCTGCCAAGCACACTGGGTGGCCGGTAGCGTCTGCTCTTTGTTTGCCGCGGGAGATCGCGGGTGCGATCCCGCGAGCCGCTCGACCGACAGCCACCCCGCCAGAAGGCGACGTCACACCCCGCGGCTGCGCTCCGCCGCAAAGCGCTGGCGAAACGCCGCGAACGTCCCCGCCTCCAGTGCCGCGCGCACTTCGCGCATCAGGTTCAGGTAGTAGTGCAGGTTGTGGATCGTGGCCAGCATCGGCCCCAGCATCTCGCCGCAGCGGTCCAGGTGGTGCAGATACGCGCGGCTGAAGCCCTCGCGCCCGCCGTCGTTCCAACTCACCCCGGCGTCACCCGCACAGGCGTAGCAGGTGCAGTCCGGGTCGATCGGCAGCGGGTCGTCCTTGTAGCGCGCGTTGCGGATCTTGACGTCACCGTAGCGCGTGAACAGGTGGCCGTTGCGCGCGTTGCGCGTGGGCATGACACAGTCGAACATGTCCACCCCGCAGGCCACGCCCTCCACCAGGTCCTCGGGGGTGCCCACCCCCATTAGGTAGCGCGGCTTGTGCGCGGGCAGCCGGTGCGGCGTGTGCGCCATGATGCGGCGCATCTCTTCTTTCGGTTCGCCGACGCTGACGCCGCCGATCGCGTAACCGTGGAAGTCCATCGCCACCAGTGCCTCCAGCGACGCTTCGCGCAGGTGCTCGAACATGCCGCCCTGCACGATGCCAAAGAGCGCGTTCGGGTTGCCCAGCCGCTCGAACTCGGCCTTCGACCGTCGCGCCCAGCGCAGGCTCAGCTCCATGCTGGCGCGCGCCTCGGCCTCGGTGGTGACGTGGCCGCTCGCCTTGTCGCCCTGCCAGTAGGGCGTGCACTCGTCGAGCTGCATCACGATGTCGCTGTTGAGCACGGTCTGGATCTGCATGCTCACCTCGGGCGACAAAAACAGCTTGTCCCCGTTGACCGGTGAGGCAAAGCGCACGCCCTCCTCGGTGATCTTGCGCATCGCCCCGAGCGACCAGACCTGGAAGCCGCCAGAGTCGGTCAGGATCGGCCGCTCCCACCGTTCGAACCCGTGCAGCCCGCCAAAAGCGCGGATGACGTCCAGCCCCGGCCGCATCCACAGGTGAAAGGTGTTGCCCAGGATGATCTGCGCCCCCATCTCGCGCAGGCTGCGCGGCGTGACGCCCTTGACCGTGCCGTAGGTGCCCACCGGCATGAAGATCGGCGTCTCGACCACGCCGTGGTTGAGCGTCAGCCGTCCGCGGCGCGCGTGCGAGGTCGGGTCGGTGGCAAGGAGCTGGAACTGGAGCATCGTGGCATTTTACCGGGGGTGTTGCTTTACTCAGGGGTATGGCTTTACTTTAGAATGGGCTTGACTTTATGGAGTGCTTTACGCCGATCCGAGTAGGAGTGGGGTCATGGACGTCGTCGAAGCCGTCGTCTCCAGCAAAGGGCAGGTGACGCTGCCCGCCGCCATGCGCGCCAAGCTGGGCATCCGCCCCGGCTCGCACATCCAGTTCGAGCTGCGCGGCGAGGAACTCGTCATCCGACCAGAGCCGCCGATGAGCGCGTACTACGGCATGCTCAAGGGTTACGACCTGGGCGATATCGAACCACCGAAAGAGCCGGACCGGGAGTTCGACTGAATGAACGTCGTCGACTCCTCGGGTTGGATCGAATTTTTTCGTGCAGGGCCGAACGGCCCGATTTTCAAGGCGGTGATCGACGACCGCCACCGCCTGCTGGTGCCCACGCTGTCGCTGTTCGAGGTGTGCCGCGTGCTCAGCCGCAAGGTGCCAGACGCGGTGGTCGCGCGCTGCCTGGACGTGATGCGGCTCGGCCGCGTCGTCGACCTCACGGACGCCCGTGCCGTGGCGGCGGCGCACGTCGCGCGCGAGCACAACCTGGCCATGGCCGACGCGGTGATGCTCAGCATCGCGCGCGAGTTCAACGCCACGCTCTGGACGCAGGATGCCGACTACGCCGGGTTGGCGGGGGTGCGGTACTTCCCGAAGCCGTCGCCGGGCTGAACACGTCGGCGCGATAGACGACGTCCTGACGGCCAGGACGCCCGGGCGTCTACCCCGTCACGGCGAACCCGTCGATCGTTGCAGCAGCATCGCATCCCCGTAGCTGAAAAAGCGGTAGCGCTGCGCGATCGCGTGGCGGTACAGCGCCATGATGTGGTCGTAGCCGGCGAAGGCGCTGACCAGCATCATCAGCGTGCTGCGCGGCAGGTGGAAGTTGGTGATCATCCCGTCCACCACGCGGAAATCGAACCCGGGCGTGATGAAGATGTCGGTGTCGCCCTCGGTGGCACCGGTGCGCGCCCAGCTCTCCAGTGTGCGCACGGTGGTCGTGCCCACGGCCAGCACGCGGCCGCCCGCGCGGCGCGTGCGCTCGAGCGCGGCCAGCGTCTCGGGCGGGATGCGGTACCACTCACTGTGCATGCGGTGCTGACGGATGTCGTCGACCTTGACCGGCTGGAACGTCCCGGCGCCAACGTGCAGCGTGACGCTGGCGCGCTGCACCCCGCGCGCGTCCAATGCGGCGAGCACGCTCTCGTCGAAATGCAGCGCCGCCGTGGGCGCGGCCACCGCCCCGGGGTTCTTGGCGAAAATGGTTTGGTAACGGCGCTCGTCCTCCGCCGTGTCGGCGTGCTCGATGTACGGGGGCAGCGGCACGTGGCCGTGGCGCGCCATCAGCGTGTACGGGTCGTCGGAAAACCGCAGGCGAAACAGCGGCCCGTCGACGTCGGGCCAGCGACCGAGCAGCGTGGCGGTGAAGCCCGGCTGGCCGTCCGCGCCGATGGCCATGCGCAGCACCGTTCCCGGCGTCGGTTTTTTGCTGACCTTCATGTGCGCGACGACCTCGCCGTCGGCCAGCACGCGCTCGACCAGCAGCTCCAGCCGCCCGCCGGTGGGCTTTTCGCCAAACAGCCGGGCCTTGATGACCTGCGTGTCGTTGAACACCAGCAGATCACCGGGTTCCAGCAGCCCCGGCAGCTCGCGGAAGACGCGGTCCACCGGCGGCCACGTGCGCCCATCGAGCAGCCGAGAGGCGCTGCGCTCGGGTGCCGGGTGCTGGGCGATCAGCTCGGGGGGGAGGGGAAAGTCGAAGTCGCCGGTGGTCCAGGTGCGCGCCGGCGCGGGGGGCGGGGAGGTCGTCATGTCGCTCGAGGGCCGGACGGGCCCGTACCAAGTCCAAGGGCTTCCAATTGTCGCACGGCCCGCGCCGCCCGCCGCAATCGACTACAGTCACGCCGATCGACAACCGGTAAGAGGCGAACGAGATGTGGATGCAAGTGGTGTGGTTCGTTGCGGGGCTGGTCGCGCTGGTGGTGGGGGCCGACGCGTTGGTGCGGGGCGCGTCCAAGCTGGCGCTGTCGCTGGGCATTTCGCCGCTGGTGGTGGGCTTGACCATCGTGGCCTTCGGCACCAGCGCGCCGGAGGTGGCCGTCTCCACCGGTGCGGTGCTGGGTGGCCAGACCGACATCGCGGTCGGCAACGTGGTGGGCAGCAACATCCTCAACGTGCTGCTCATCCTGGGGGCGAGCGCCGTCATCACGCCTTTGGTGGTCCACGTACAGCTCATCCGGCAGGAGGTGCCGATCATGGTGGGCGCGACGATCCTGTTGGTGGTGCTCGGGCTCGACGGCCGCATCGCGTGGTACGAGGCGGCGCTGTTGCTGGCGCTGCTCGTGGCCTACACCGCCTTTCTCGTCATCCAGTCGCGGCGTGAGTCGGCCGCCGCGACCGCAGAGTTCGATGCCGAGCTGCAGCCGCCCGCGCCCGATGCCTGGGATGCGAAGTGGCCGGTGCAGCTGGCGCTGATCGCGGTGGGGCTGGCTCTGCTCGTGGTCGGCTCCGGCTGGATGGTGGACGCGGCGGTGGTGTTCGCCCGGGCGCTGGGCGTGAGCGACGTGGTCATCGGGCTGACGATCGTCGCGGCGGGCACCTCGATGCCCGAGGTGGCGACGTCGCTCGCTGCCGCGTTCAAGGGTGAACGCGACATCGCGGTCGGAAACGTGGTGGGCAGCAACACGTTCAACATCCTCGGCTGCGTCGGCGTGGCCGGGGTGGCGTCGGGCAGCGCCGGGCTGGTGTTGGCCCCGTCGGTGCTGGCGTTCGACCTGTGGGTGATGCTGGCGGTGGCGCTGGCGTGCCTGCCGGTGTTTCTCACCGGGCGCGAGATCGCGCGCTGGGAGGGGGCGTTGTTTCTCGGTTACTACGTGGCGTACACGGCGTATCTGATTCTCGCGGCGCAGTCGCACGCGGCGCTGCCCGCGTTCTCATCGGTGATGCTGGGCTTCGTCGTCCCGCTGACGGTCGTGGCCCTGATCACGAGCGTGTTGCGCTCCGCAAATAGCGCGAAATAGACGAACGGTCGTGCGGAAATCGTTCCGCTGCGGCACAATTGGGAGGCATTTTTCGCAGAACGACAGGGGCGCCCGACGCCCCGCAGAGGAGACTGCCCCGCCATGATCCGCCCTGCCCACGTGTCCCCCGACGGCACCCGCTGGTCGCGGTGGTGGGAGACGGTGCGGGAGGACTACACGCTCGCGGTGCTGACGCTGGGGGGTGTGGTGGCGGTCGCGTGGCTCGCGCCGTTCGCGGTGTACCGCGCGGTGACGGGCAACTGGCTCGCCGCGGCCAACGACACGATCCTATCGCTCGTGCTTGGCTGGGCGGCGTGGCACGCGTGGCGCACCGGCAACACGCGCTGGCCCGGGTGGGTGATGGCGCTGGCGATCGTCGCGGGGATCTGGGCGATTGGCGTGGCGGCACAGTTCGCGGCGCTGTTCTGGGCCTATCCCGGCGTGCTGATGATGTTTTTCCTGGTGCCGGCGCCGGCCGCCGCGTTGCTCGGGATCGCGGCCGTTCTTGGCGCGGCGGGCCTGTCGTGGCGCGAGCTGGGGGGCACCGGAGGGCTGCCGTTCTTCGTCATCACCAATGTGCTGACGGGGGTGTTCGGCTACGTCGTCTCGCAGCAGGCGCAAGCCCGCATCGCGCGCTGGCAGACCCTCAGTTTCGTCGACCCGCTCACCGGCGTGGGCAACCGCCGGCTGATGTCGGTGGAACTGGCGCAGGCGTGTGCGCGCCCCGGCTCGGCGGGCACGCTGGCGGTGCTCGACCTGGACCACTTCAAATCGATCAACGACCGCCACGGTCACGACGCGGGCGACGCGGTGCTGCGCGATTTCGCCATGGCCGTGCAGTCCGCGCTGCGCAAGACCGACCGGCTCTACCGCGTGGGAGGTGAGGAGTTCGTCGTCTGGCTGCCGCAGGGCGACCGCGCAGCCGCCGCCGCGGTGCTGGAGCGCGTGCGCAGCGTGGTGCGGGGGCAGGTGCGGGTGGCGGGCGAGGCGGTCACGTTCTCGGCCGGGGTGTCTGCACATGTGGCCGGCGAGCCGTGGGAGGTGTGCATCGCGCGCGCCGACCAGGCACTGTACCGAGCCAAGCGTGCCGGGCGCGACCGTGTGCTGTGGCCGACCGTTGACGAAGGGTTGCCCGCCCGGGTGTGACGGGGCCAAGCGGCGCGCGCCGCCGCGGACGTGGGGCGGTACTGCTAGCATCGCCGCATGGCCCGCGCCATGTCCCCCGCACCCGAGCCCGTTGCGGCACCGGCGACCGCGACCGGTGCGGTGCCCGCGCGCGCCGACAGTGGGCCACAGCGCGCGCTGCGGCGGCTGGGCTTGGTGCGGCCGATCGATCTGGCGTTGCACCTGCCACTGCGCTACGAGGACCTGACCCGCGTTCGAACCTTGTCCGAGGCGCGTGCGGGTGACGAGGTGTTGATCGAGGGCAGCGTCATCGCGACCGAGGTGCGTCCGCATCCCCGCCGCCAGCTCGTCGCGACGCTGCAGGTCGCCGGCGGCGGTCGCTGTACGTTGCGTTTTTTCACCTTCTACCCCAGCCACCAGAAGGCGCTGGCGGTGGGCAGCCGCGTGCGCGCGCACGGGGAGCTGCGCGGCAGCGACTGGGCGGGCTGGACCATGATGCACCCGCGGCTGCTGTCGGCCGACGCGCCGCTGTCGCAGGGGCTCACACCCGTGTACCCGACGACCGCGGGGCTGCCGCAGGCGTATCTGCGCGCGGCCATCGCGCACGCGCTGCGGCAGGTGGACCTGACGGAGACGGTGCCGTCCGACGCCCTGGCGGACTTGCCGCTGCCCTTGGCGGGTGGCCCGGGGGGCCATTGGACGTTGCGCGCCGCCCTGCAGTATCTGCACCAGCCCGACCCGCGCGAGCCGCTCGCCGCGCTGCAGGACCGGCAGCATCCGGCGTGGCAGCGGCTCAAGGCCGAGGAGCTGCTGGCGCAGCAGCTCGCGCAGGTGCAGGCGCGGCGCGAGCGCGACGCGCTGCGGGCACCGGTATTGCGCGCCGCGCCCGAGGGCCTGCCGCAGCGCCTGCAGGCGGCGTTGCCGTTTGCGCTGACCGGCGCGCAGCGGCGCGTGGTGGCCGAGATCGCCGCGGACCTGGCGCGCCCGGTGCCGATGCACCGGCTGTTGCAGGGCGATGTGGGCAGCGGCAAGACGGTGGTGGCGGCGCTGGCCGCGGCGGTGGCGATCGACGCGGGCTGGCAGTGCGCGCTGATGGCCCCCACCGAAATCCTGGCCGAGCAGCATTTCGGCAAGCTGGTGCAGTGGATCGAACCGCTGCTCGCGCCGCTCGGGCGCACGGTGGCGTGGCTCACCGGCAGCCAGCCGCGCGCGCAGCGGCAGGCGATGTTGGCGCGCATCGCCTCGGGCGAGGCGGCGCTGGTGGTGGGCACGCACGCGGTGATCCAGGAGCAGGTGGCGTTCGCCCGGCTGGGGCTGGCGGTGATCGACGAGCAGCACCGCTTCGGTGTCGCGCAGCGGCTGGCGCTGCGGCGCAAGGCCGGCGCGTCCGCGGCCGGGCTGGAGCCGCACCTGCTGATGATGAGCGCCACCCCCATCCCGCGCACGCTGGCGATGACGGTGTACGGCGACCTCGACGTCTCAACCATAGACGAGCTGCCCCCCGGGCGCAGCCCCATCGTCACCAAGGTGCTGGCCGCGCACCGGCGGCCCGCGGTGATCGAGCGCATCCGCGCCCAGGTGGCGCAAGGGCGGCAGGTGTACTGGGTGTGCCCGCTGATCGAGGAGAGCGAAGCGCTCGATTTGCGCGCCGCCACCGCGACGCACGCAGAGCTTGCGCAGGCGCTCGCCGGGGTGCACGGCCCCGACGGGCGGCCGGTGCAGGTGGGGCTGCTGCACGCGCGGCTGGCCGCGGCCGAGAAAAAAGCCATCATGGCCGCGTTTGCCGCGGGGGCGCTCGCGGTGCTGGTCAGCACCACGGTGATCGAGGTCGGCGTGGACGTGCCCAACGCGTCGCTGATGGTCATCGAGCACGCCGAGCGCTTCGGCCTGAGCCAGCTGCATCAGTTGCGCGGGCGCGTCGGGCGGGGGACGGTGGCGTCGGTATGCCTGTTGCTGTACTCGCCGGGCGAGTCGGGGCGCGTCAGCGACAGCGCACGCGAGCGCCTGCGGGCAATGGTCGAGACGCAGGATGGCTTCGAGATCGCGCGGCGCGACCTGGCGATTCGCGGCCCCGGCGAGTTTTTGGGCTCGCGCCAGTCCGGCACGCCGCTGCTGCGCTTTGCCGACCTGGACACCGACGAGCCGCTGATCGAGTGGGCGCGCCGCTGGGCACCGCGGCTGTGGGCGCGCGACCCGGCGGCGGCGCAGCGCCATCTGGAGCGCTGGTTGGGCGGGAAATTGGACTATCTGAAGGCCTGATCCGATAATCGGCATCGTCGGTACCGCCCGCGGGGCGCATCCCGCGGACCGCGTCGAGCCGGAGGCTGCCCATGACCCTGACCGAACTCAAATACGTCGTCGCGGTGGCGCGCGAGCGCCACTTCGGCCGTGCGGCCGAGGCTTGCTTCGTGTCGCAGCCGACGCTGTCGGTGGCGATCAAGAAGCTGGAAGAGGAGCTCGAGGTCAAAATCTTCGAGCGCAGCGCCAGCGAAGTCTCCGTCACGCCGCTGGGCGAGGAGATCGTGCGCCAAGCACAGGTCGTGCTGGAGCAGGCCGCCGCGATCAAGGAAATCGCCAAGCGCGGCAAGGACCCGCTGGCCGGTCCGCTGCGCCTGGGGCTGATCTACACCATCGCGCCGTACCTGCTGCCCGACCTGGTCAAGCAGGTGATCGAGCGCGCGCGCCAGATGCCGCTGATCCTGCAGGAAAACTTCACCGCCAAGCTGCTGGAGCAGCTGCGCCTGGGCGAGATCGACGCGGCGATTCTGGCCGAGCCGTTTCCGGACACGAACCTCGCCGTCGCCCCGCTGTATGACGAGCCGTTCGTCGCCGTCGTACCGCGCGACCACCCGCTGGCCAAGCGCGACAGCATCACCGCCGAGGAGCTCAAGCGCGAAACCATGCTGCTGCTCGGCAACGGGCACTGTTTTCGCGACCACGTGCTGCAGGTGTGCCCGGAGTTCGCGCGCTTTTCCGACACGGCCGAGGGGATCCAGAAGAGCTTCGAGGGCTCGTCGCTGGAGACGATCAAGCACATGGTGGCCGCCGGCATGGGGGTGACGCTGGTGCCGCGCCTGTCGGTGCCCAAGGGCGCGCTCGACCCCGCCCAGCGCGACGTGGTGGCCGCCAGCGCGCCCGGCGACGCCGCCTACGTGCGCTACATTCCGTTCGCGGGCGAGCCGCCGACGCGCCGCGTGGTGCTGGCGTGGCGGCGCAGCTTCACCCGCTACGAGGCGATCGCCGCGCTGCGTAACGCCATTTATGCCTGCGAGCTGCCCGGATGCAAGCGACTGACCTGATGCCCCCCGCCCCGCGACGACCGGCCTGGCGCGAGCGCCTGGCGCTGTACCTGGACCTCATCCGCTGGGACCGGCCGGCAGGTTGGCTGCTGCTGCTGTGGCCGACGCTGTCGGCGCTGTGGCTGGCTGCCGGCGGCTGGCCGGGCTGGCACCTGCTGATCGTGTTCGTCGCGGGCACCATCCTGATGCGCTCGGCCGGCTGCTGCGTCAACGACGTGGCCGACCGCGATTTCGACCGCCACGTCAAGCGCACCGCGCAGCGGCCCGTCACCAGCGGCCGCATCGGCACGCGCGAGGCGCTGGCGGTCGGCGCGGCGCTGGCGCTCGTCGCGTTCGCCCTCGTGCTGACCACCCACCCGGCCGCGGTGGCGTGGTCGTTCGCCGCGCTGGCGGTGGCCGTCTTTTACCCATACACCAAGCGGTTTTTCGCGATGCCGCAGGCGGTGCTCGGGGTGGCGTTCAGCTTTGGCATCCCGATGGCATTCGCCGCGGTGCGCGGCGAGGTGCCGGTGCTCGCGTGGGGGCTGCTGCTCGCCAACGCCTTCTGGGTGCTGGCCTACGACACCGAGTACGCGATGGTCGACCGCGACGACGACCTGCGCATCGGCATCCGTACCTCGGCCATCACGCTGGGCCGCTGGGACGTCGCCGCCGTGCTGGCGTTCTATGCGCTGCACCTGCTGCTGTGGACCGCGCTCGTGTGGCCGCACGCCGGCGGGCCGTGGTTCGCCGCGGGGGTGGTGGCCGCGGCGGCGCAGGTGCTGTGGCACGCGCGGCTCATCCGCGAACGCACGCGCGAGGGGTGTTTCCGCGCGTTTCGCCTCAACCACTGGCTGGGCGCGGCGCTCTTCGCCGGGCTGGCGTTGCAGCTCGCCCTGGGCTAACCGTTGCAACATGCGCCGCAGTCTGACGCACAGGCTGGCCGTCGGCGGCGCAGCCGCCATACGAGGCCACACCGGTCGTTTCGGTGCGCGCCCGCACTGCGGTTCGCGACTGTGTCGGCCCGCATCGGCTCCCGCGGCGCGGGCGGGATGCGTGAGGGTTGCCGTAGCCCCAAGGGTCAGGTGCCAAACGCGTCGCCCAGTTCCTGCGCGCGGCGCCGGGCCGCGTGCAGCGCGTCGATGAAGCGCCCCTTGACGTCGGCGGCCTCCAGCACGGCCAGTGCCGCGGCGGTGGTGCCGCCCTTGGAGGTGACGCGCTCGCGCAGCACCTCGGGCGGCTCCCCCGCGTCCTGCGCCAGGCGCGCCGCACCGACAAAGGTGCCGACCGCCAATTCGAGGGCGACCGCCGGTGGCAGGCCCATCTGCGCGCCGGCCTCCCGCATCGCTTCCAGGAAATAAAACACATACGCCGGGCCGGAGCCGGACAGCGCGGTCACCGCATCCAGCGCCGTCTCGTCGTCCACCCACACCCAGCGGCCGGTCACGGCGATCAGCGCCTCGGCCAGTGTCCGGTCTTCGGCGTTGACGCCGGGCAGCGCGTACGCGCCGGTCATGCCCTGGCCGACCAGCGCCGGGGTGTTGGGCATCGTGCGCACGATGCGCGCGCTGCCGAACCACGCCTGCATGCTGGCGCAGCGGATGCCCGCGGCGACGCTGACGTGTAGCGCGTCGCGCAGGTGGGGGGCGGCCGCCGCCGCGGCGTCGCGGAAGGTCTGTGGCTTGACGGCCCACACGGCCAGCCGACACCCGGCCAGCGTCGGGTCCGCGGCCGCCAGCGCCGTCACACCATAGCGCTCCCGCAGCCGCTGGCGCGCCTCCTCACCGGGGTCGACGACGACAAGATCGGCGGCGCGGCAGCCCGCGCGCAACAGGCCGCCGATCAACGCGCTGGCCATGTTACCGCCGCCGATGAAGGCGATGCGCTGGCCGATCAAGGCAGACGAAGAACACACAGGGGCAGCGGTATTCATGCAGCGGGACGAATCGATACAGCGGTGGCCGTGCACGAGATGGCGGCCACGTCACCCCGTAAACTAGCACGCTTGGCCCGATTTTGCACCGTATCTGGGCGCAGAACGAACGCACTGCCGGGGGAAAACGGCCCCCGTGCAGCGGCCAGGCATCAAGGGAATCCTTTTTTACAGGAGTGAAAAGTGCTGGACCTCATCAACGATTGGTTATGGGGCAAGATCCTGATCGCGGTCTTGCTCGTGGTCGGCGTGTACTTTACGGTGGGCACGCGATTTGTGCAATTCCGGTATTTCCGGCGCATGTTTGGTATTCTGACGTCGGGTCAGGCCTTCGCCGGTGACCAACACGGCCATCTCTCATCGTTCCAGGCCCTGATGTTGTCGGTGGCGGGGCGCGTTGGAGGCGGCAATATCGCCGGGGTTGCCGTGGCCATCACGCTCGGGGGACCGGGTGCCGTCTTCTGGATGTGGGTGGTCGGCCTGCTGGGCATGGCCACGAGCTTCGTGGAGTGCACGCTGGCACAGGCGTACAAGCAGTCCGAGCCTGACGGCACCTACCGAGGCGGGCCCGCATATTACATCGCCCGCGGCATGGGGCCGTCGTGGCGGTGGCTGGCGTGGCTATATTCGTTGCTGCTGCTGGTCACGTTTGGCTTTGGCTTTAACGCGCTGCAGTCCTACGCCGTGGCGACCTCCGTCAACGATGCGTTTGGGGTGCCGGTGTTGGCGTCGGCCATTGTGCTGGCGTTGGTGGTGGCGGCCATCGTTTTTGGCGGGGTGCGCCGCATCGCCAGCGTGGCCGACTTTCTCGTGCCGATCATGGCGCTGGGCTACATCACCGTCGCGCTGGTCGTGGTCGTGCTGAACATCACCGAGCTGCCGGGGGTCTTGGCTCTCATTGTCAAGAGCGCCCTGGGGTTGGAGCCGGCACTGGCTGGCGGTGTCGGCGCGGCCATCATGATGGGCGTCAAGCGAGGGCTGTTCTCCAACGAAGCAGGGCTGGGCAGTGCGCCCAACGTGGCCGCCGTCGCCTATGTTCCGCACCCGGCCAGCCAGGGGATCATCCAGGCATTTTCCGTCTTCATCGACACCCTGATCATCTGCTCGTGCACGGCCTTCATCGTTTTGGTCGGTGGGGTGTATCAACCGGGCAGCGCTGGCGAGTGGGCAGGTGTGCCGCTGACGCAAGCCTCGCTGGCCAGCCACGTTGGCGAGTGGGGGCGGATGTTCGTCAGCGTCGCGCTCATGCTGTTTGCCTTCACCACGATGGTGTACAACTACTACCTCGGCGAAAACAGCCTGAGCTATTTCGGCGTGCGCCGCTGGGGACTGGTGCTCTACCGGTTGCTGGTGATTGCGTTGTGCGGCTGGGGCGCCACGACCGATCTGGCCACGGCCTTTGCGTTTGCCGACGTGACCATGGGGCTGTTGGCACTGGTCAATTTGGTTGCGCTGATCAAGCTCTTCCCTGTGGCACGTGCGCTGCTGCAAGACTACGACGCGCAGGCCAAGCGCAGCCGCGAGGAGCCGGTGTTTGATGCCCAGCGCTTCGAGCAGTGGGGGGTGGACCCCCGCGCGTGGACGTTGGAGGAAGACGAGGCGAAGCGCCTGGCGCGGCTGAAGGGCGCACAAGCTGCCCAATAAGGGGTGCGGATGATCGCGCGCGATGCGCGTGACGCCACGACGCCCGCCTCCATCGGGCCCGCTACCGGTGGAGGCGACCGTTGCTGACAATAGGCCACGTCCAAAACGCGCTTGGGGCACTTGACAGCAAGGTGCCCTTCATCCATAATCTTCGACTTCGCCCGATAGGGTGAAGACCATCTGCCCACCGAAGCACGGTGGCGGCGCAGCGGGGTGGGTCCGTCAGGGCCGGCGAAGGCTGCGTGCGGCGCGTGCGACGACGGGCCCAAGACTGATCTCCTCGGCCGTGGTGGCCCAGGGATTCAAGTTGGGACTTTCATCATGATCCAAACGCAAACTCGACTCGATGTTGCTGACAACACGGGTGCCAAGTCCGTGATGTGCATCAAGGTGCTCGGCGGCTCCAAGCGCCGCTACGCCAGCGTGGGCGACATCATCAAGGTCAGCATCAAGGAAGCCGCGCCGCGGGGCCGCGTCAAGAAGGGCGAGGTCTACAACGCGGTGGTGGTGCGCACGGCCAAGGGCATTCGTCGTCCCGACGGCGCGCTCATCAAGTTCGACGGCAACGCCGCCGTTCTGCTCAACAACAAGCTGGAGCCGATCGGCACCCGCATCTTCGGCCCGGTCACGCGCGAGCTGCGCACCGAGCGCTTCATGAAGATCGTGTCCCTGGCGCCCGAAGTTCTCTGAGGAACCGTCATGAACAAGATCCGTACAGGCGACGAAGTCATCGTCATCGCGGGGCGCGACAAGGGCAAGCGTGGTCGCGTGCTGCGCCGTGCCGACGAGCAGCGCGTGGTGGTCGAGGGCGTCAATGTGGTCAAGAAGCACGTGCGCCCCAACCCGCTCAAGGGCGTGCCGGGCGGCATCGTCGAGAAGACCATGCCCATCCACCAGTCCAACGTCGCCATCTACAACCCCACCACCGGCAAGGCCGATCGCGTGGGCATCAAGGTGCTGGCCGACGGCAAGAAGGTGCGCGTCTACAAGTCCAGCGGCGAAGAAATCAAGGTGGCATGACCATGGCACGTTTCCAACAGCTCTACCGCGAAAAGATCGCGCCGGCGCTGCAGAAGCAGTTCGGCTACAAGTCCGTCATGGAGGTGCCGCGCATCACCAAGATCACGCTCAACATGGGCGTGGGTGAGGCGGTGGCCGACAAGAAGGTGCTGGAAAACGCCGTCGCCGACCTGACCAAGATCGCGGGCCAGAAGCCCGTCGTGACCCGCGCCCGCAAGGCGATCGCCGGGTTCAAGATCCGCGAAGGGCAGCCCATTGGCTGCATGGTCACGCTGCGTGGCGCGCGCATGTACGAATTCCTGGACCGCTTCGTGACGATCGCGCTGCCGCGCGTGCGTGACTTCCGCGGGATCTCGGGCCGCGCGTTCGACGGCCGCGGCAACTACAACATCGGCGTCAAAGAGCAGATCATCTTCCCCGAGATCGAGTACGACAAGGTCGACGCGGTGCGGGGTCTGAACATCAGCATCACGACGACGGCCAAGACCGACGACGAGTGCAAGGCGCTGCTCGCCGGTTTCCGTTTCCCGTTCAAGAACTGAGGTGGTCCGTGGCTAAGCAAGCACTGCTCCAGCGTGAACTCAAGCGCGACAAGCTGGTCGCCAAGTTCGCCAACAAGTACAACGAGTTGAAGGCCATCGCCAAGGACGCCAAGCGCAGCCCCGAGGAGCGCGACGCCGCGCGCGCCGCGCTGCAGAAGCTGCCGCGCAACGCCAACCCGACGCGCCAGCGCAACCGCTGCGGCATCACCGGCCGCCCGCGCGGGACGTTCAAGCAATTCGGTCTGGCCCGCACCAAGATTCGCGAGCTGGCGTTCGCCGGTGAGATCCCCGGCGTGATCAAGGCCAGCTGGTAAGGCGCGAAGGAGAACCCCAAATGAGCATGAGTGATCCGATCGCCGACATGCTGACCCGCATCCGCAACGCGCAGATGGTCGAGAAGGCCTCTGTGACGATGCCGGCTTCGAAGCTGAAGACCGCCATCGCCCAGGTGCTCAAGGATGAGGGCTACATCGACGGCTTCCAGGTCAAGGAAGAAGGCGGCAAGAAAGAGCTCGAGATCGCGCTCAAGTACTACGCCGGCCGTCCGGTCATCGAGCGCATCGAGCGCGTCAGCCGCCCGGGCCTGCGCGTCTACCGCGGCGCCAAGTCCATCCCCCAGGTCATGAACGGGCTGGGCGTGGCCATCGTCACCACGCCCAAGGGCGTGATGACCGATCGCAAGGCGCGTGCTGCCGGTGTCGGCGGCGAAGTCTTGTGCTACGTCGCCTGATGCGGGGCAGGAAGGAGCAATACCAATGTCTCGTGTAGCGAAAGCCGCCATCACCATCCCGCAAGGCGTCGAGGTGGCGATTGGCCAGGACAGCATCAACGTCAAGGGTGCGCTGGGTGCGCTGAGCCTGCCGCTCAACCCGCGCGTCAAGGTGGTGCAAGACGGTGGCAAACTCACCTTTGCCCCCACCGACGACACGCGCGAAGCCGATGCGCTCAGCGGCACGGTGCGCCAGCTCGTCAACAACATGGTCATCGGTGTCAGCAAGGGCTTCGAGCGCAAGCTGACGCTGGTGGGCGTGGGTTACAAGGCCGCCGCGCAGGGCAACAAGCTCAACATCAACGTCGGGTTCTCGCACCCGGTGGAAATCGAGATGCCGGCCGGCATCAAGGCCGAGACGCCGACGCCGACCGAGATCCTGATCAAGGGTGCGGACCGTCAGCGCGTGGGCCAGGTCGCCGCCGAAGTGCGGGCGGTGCGTCCCCCCGAGCCCTACAAGGGCAAGGGCATCCGGTATGCGGATGAGAAGGTCGTCATCAAAGAGACCAAGAAGAAGTGAGGACAGCGAACATGTTGAACAAGAAAGAACAGCGTTTGCGCCGCGCTCGCCAGACCCGCATCCGCATCGCCCAGCAGGGTGCCGTGCGCCTCGCCGTGCACCGCACCAACCTGCACATCTACGCCAACATCATCTCCAGCGACGGCGGCCGCGTGCTGGCCTCTGCGTCGACGCTGGAGCCCGAGGTGCGCGCGCAGCTCGGCGGTCACGGCAAGGGTGGCAATGTCGCCGCCGCGGCCCTGATCGGCAAGCGCATCGCCGAGAAGGCCAAGGCCGCCGGCATCGAGAAGGTGGCGTTCGACCGCTCGGGCTTTGCCTACCACGGCCGTGTCAAGGCGCTGGCCGAGGCCGCGCGTGAAGCCGGCCTGCAATTCTGACGCAGCAGGTGACGCAAATGGCAAAAATGCAAGCGAATGTGAAGACCGAGGGCAACGACGACGGCCTGCGCGAGAAGATGATCGCGGTCAACCGCGTGACCAAGGTGGTCAAGGGCGGCCGCATCATGGGCTTCGCGGCGCTGACCGTGGTCGGCGACGGCGACGGCCGCATCGGCATGGGCAAGGGCAAGGCGCGTGAAGTGCCGGTGTCCGTGCAAAAGGCGATGGACGAAGCCCGCCGCAGCATGTTCAAGGTGTCGCTCAAGGGTGGCACGCTGCACCACGAGGTCAAGGGCCACCACGGCGCCTCCACCGTCATCATGATGCCGGCGCCGAAGGGCACGGGCATCATCGCCGGTGGTCCGATGCGCGCGGTGTTCGAGGTGATGGGCATCACCGACGTCGTGGCCAAGAGCCATGGCTCGACCAACCCCTACAACCTGGTGCGCGCGACGCTGGACGCGCTGCGCAAGTCGACCACGCCGGCCGAGGTCGCCGCCAAGCGCGGCAAGTCGGTCGAAGAGCTCGTGGGCTGATCGGGAGAACGCGATGACGACCCCCAACACCGTCAAAGTCAAGCTGGTGCGCAGCCCGATCGGCTGCAAGGCATCGCACCGCGCCACGGTGCGCGGGCTGGGCCTGCGCAAACTCGGCAGCGTGCGCGAACTGCAGGACACGCCGGCCGTGCGCGGCATGATCAACAAGGTGAGCTACCTGGTGCAGGTGCTCTGATCGGAGACTCGTGATGGATCTCAACACCCTCAAACCCGCCGCGGGCTCGAAGAAGCCGCGCCGTCGCGTCGGCCGTGGCATCGGCTCGGGTCTCGGCAAGACCGGCGGCCGCGGTCACAAGGGCCAGAAGTCGCGCTCCGGTGGCTTCCACAAGGTGGGCTTCGAAGGCGGCCAGATGCCGCTGCAGCGCCGCCTGCCCAAGCGTGGCTTCAAGTCGCAGTCGCTCAAGTTCAACGCCGAGGTGACGCTGGCCGATCTGCAGGCGCTGGGGCAGTCCGAAGTGGACCTGCTCACGCTCAAGCAGGCGGGCCTCGTGCCGCAACTCGCGAAGAAGGTCAAGGTCATCAAGACCGGTGAGATCAGCATCGCCGTCAAGCTGACCAACGTCGCCGCGACCGCGGGTGCCAAGGCCGCGATCGAGGCGGCGGGCGGCTCGGTGGCCTGATCGGACGCGCAACGCGACGGGAATCGCTCGTGGCCACCAACGCAACGACTCTGGCCAAGACCGGCAAGTTCGGCGACCTGCGTCGCCGGCTGGTGTTTTTGCTGCTGGCCTTGGTGGTGTACCGCATCGGGGCGCACATCCCCGTGCCCGGCATCGACCCGGTGCAGCTCGAGCAGCTCTTCAAGGGGCAGCAGGGCGGCATCCTGAGCCTGTTCAACATGTTCTCGGGCGGGGCGCTGTCGCGCTTCACGGTGTTCGCGCTCGGGATCATGCCGTACATCTCGGCGTCCATCATCATGCAGTTGATGACGTACGCGGTGCCGGCGTTCGAGCAGCTCAAGAAGGAAGGCGAAGCCGGCCGGCGCAAGATCACCCAGTACACGCGCTACGGCACGCTGGTCCTGGCGGTCTTCCAGGCGCTGGGAATCGCGCTGGCGCTGGAAGGGTCGCCGGGGCTGGTGATCGACCCGGGCCTCGGGTTCCGCTTCACCGCGGTGGTCAGCCTCGTGGCGGGCACGATGTTCCTGATGTGGCTGGGCGAGCAGATCACCGAGCGCGGGCTGGGCAACGGGATTTCGATCCTGATCTTCGCGGGGATCGCCGCGGGACTGCCCAACGCGATCGGTGGTTTGCTGGAACTGGTGCGCACCGGGGCGATGAGCATCCTGGCGGCGATCTTCATCGTCGCACTGGTGGTGGTCGTCACCTACGGCGTGGTGTTCGTCGAGCGTGGCCAGCGCCGCATCCTCGTCAACTACGCGCGCCGCCAGGTCGGCAACAAGATCTACGGGGGCCAGGCGTCGCACCTGCCGCTCAAGCTCAACATGGCCGGCGTGATCCCGCCGATCTTCGCCTCCTCGATCATCCTGTTGCCCACGACCGTGGTGAGCTGGATGAGCACGGGCGACGGTACGCGCTGGCTGCGCGATCTGGCGGCGGCGCTGTCGCCGGGGCAGCCGATCTACGTGGCGTTCTACGCCGCAGCGATCGTGTTCTTCTGCTTCTTCTACACGGCGCTCGTCTTCAACAGCCGCGAGACCGCCGACAACCTGAAGAAGAGCGGCGCGTTCATCCCCGGGATCCGTCCCGGTGACCAGACCGCGCGCTACATCGACAAGATCCTGCTGCGCCTGACGGCGGTGGGGGCGGTGTACATCACGCTGGTGTGCCTGCTGCCCGAGTTCCTGATCCTGAAGTACAACGTGCCGTTCTATTTCGGTGGCACGTCGCTGCTGATCATCGTCGTGGTGACGATGGACTTCATGGCCCAGGTGCAGAACTACGTGATGTCGCAGCAGTACGAGTCGCTGTTGAAGAAGGCCTCGTTCAAGGCCTCGGGTGCGTGAGAACATGGCGAAGGACGATGTCATCGAGATGCAGGGTGAGGTGATCGAAAACCTCCCCAACGCCACCTTCCGGGTCAAGCTGGAAAATGGCCACGTCGTGCTGGGGCATATCTCCGGGAAGATGCGCATGCACTACATCCGCATCCTGCCCGGCGACAAGGTCAAGGTCGAGCTGACGCCCTACGACCTGACGCGTGCCCGCATCGTGTTCCGCGCCAAGTGAGCGATCGATCCAGAGACGTTTTTAGGAGAGCAACATGCGAGTTTCGGCTTCCGTCAAGAAAATGTGCCGCAACTGTAAGATCATCCGTCGCCATGGCGTCGTGCGCGTGATTTGCACCGACCCGCGACACAAGCAGCGTCAAGGCTGATTCGAGTAGAGGACCACCATGGCACGTATTGCTGGTATCAACATTCCGCCGCACAAGCACGCCGAAATCGGCTTGACGGCGATCTACGGCATCGGCCGCACGCGCGCGCGTCAGATCTGCGACGCCTGCGGGATTCCGTATTCGAAAAAGATCAAAGACCTGACGGACGCCGAGCTGGAAAAGGTGCGTGAACAGGTCGGTCAGTTCACGATCGAGGGCGACCTGCGTCGTGAAGTGACGATGAACATCAAGCGTCTGATGGACATCGGCTGCTACCGCGGTTTCCGTCACCGCCGCGGCCTGCCGGTGCGGGGCCAGCGCACCAAGACCAACGCGCGCACGCGCAAGGGTCCGCGCAAGGCCGCCCAGCCGCTGAAGAAGTAATCCGCCGCATAAAGGACAGTCATGGCCAAGTCTCCCTCCGCCAACGCCGCGGCGCGCGTGCGCAAGAAGGTTCGCAAGAACATCGCCGACGGCATCGCGCACGTGCACGCGTCTTTCAACAACACCATCATCACCATCACCGACCGCCAGGGCAACGCGCTGGCCTGGGCGTCGGCCGGTGGCCAGGGCTTCAAGGGCTCGCGCAAGTCCACGCCGTTTGCCGCGCAGGTCGCCTCCGAAGCGGCCGGCCGTGCCGCGATGGAGCAGGGCATCAAGAACCTGGACGTCGAGATCAAAGGCCCCGGCCCGGGTCGCGAATCGTCGGTGCGCGCGCTGGGCGCCCTGGGCATCAAGATCACGTCGATTTCCGACGTGACGCCGGTGCCGCACAACGGCTGCCGTCCGCCGAAGCGTCGCCGCATCTAAAGCGGCACCGCGCGCGGTTGGCAAAAACGGGCCAAGTTCACTAAAATACTTGGCTTTTTGCAGTGTTGGGGGCGGCATTCGTCGATGTCGCTCTCATTTTTAGAGGACCACCGCCAGTGTGGGCCGTGGGGCGTCGAGCGGCGCGCGATGAACCGCGCGATCCGATACCCCTCCACCCGCTGGCTCCCGCAATGACCCGGTCGCGGGTGGGTTGCGGCAGTACGGAAAGGACAACCAGTGGCACGTTATCTCGGCCCCAAGGCCAAACTCTCCCGCCGTGAAGGCACCGACCTGTTCCTGAAGAGCGCGCGCCGCGCGATCAGCGACAAGGCCAAGTTCGACTCCAAGCCCGGCCAGCACGGTCGCACCTCCGGCTCGCGCACCTCGGACTTCGGCCTGCAGCTGCGCGAGAAGCAGAAGGTCAAGCGCATGTACGGCGTGCTGGAACGCCAGTTCCGCCGCTATTTCGCGGAAGCGGACCGTCGCCGCGGCAACACCGGTACGAACCTGCTCGCGATTCTGGAGTCGCGGCTGGACAACGTCGTTTACCGCATGGGCTTTGCGTCCACCCGCGCCGAAGCGCGCCAGCTCGTGTCGCACAAGGGCATCAGCGTCAACGGCCAGACGGTCAACATCCCGTCGTACCTGGTCAGCCCCGGTGACGTGATCGCCGTGCGCGAGAAGGCCCGCAACCAGACGCGCGTCAAGGAAGCGCTGGAGCTGGCCAAGCAGGTCGGTTTCCCCGCTTGGGTCGAGGTGGCCGCCGACAAGTGCGAAGGCGTCTTCAAGAAGGTGCCGGACCGTGACGAGTTCGGCGCCGATATCAACGAATCGCTGATCGTCGAACTGTACTCGCGTTGATCCTCGGGCGTGCCCCATTGAAAGAGCCCGGATCCCGCGTGCCGCGGGGTCCGGGATTTTGTGCTCCATCGGCCTGGAATCGGCTCACGAGCCGAGGGTATGGAAGGAAGTCCGAATGCTGAATAACCTGCTCAAACCCAAGACCATTCACGTCGAGCGCCTGTCGGCCAACCGCGCCGAGGTCACGCTCGAGCCCTTCGAGCGGGGCTACGGCCACACGCTGGGCAACGCCCTGCGGCGGGTGCTGCTGTCGTCGATGGTCGGACACGCGCCGACGGAGGTCACGATCGCGGGCGTCGTGCACGAATTTTCCACCATCGAAGGGGTGCAGGAAGACGTCGTCCACATCCTGCTCAACCTCAAGGGCGTGGTGTTCAAGCTGCACAACCGCGACGAGGTCACGCTCTCGCTGCGCAAGGAAGGCGAAGGCGTCGTGACGGCCGGTGACATCCAGACGCCGCACGACGTCGAAATCCTCAACCCGGATCACCCGATCGCCACGCTCGCGCCGGGTGCCAAGCTCGACATGCAGATCAAGGTCGAGAAGGGCCGCGGCTATGTGCCGGGGAACGTGCGCAAGGGCGACGATCACCGCAACAGCATCGGGCGCATCGTGCTGGATGCGTCGTTCTCGCCGATCAAGCGCGTCAGCTACGCCGTGGAAAACGCGCGGGTGGAGCAGCGCACCGACCTCGACAAGCTGGTGCTGGACATCGAGACCAACGGGGCGATCGGCCCCGAGGAAGCGGTGCGCGCCGCGGCCAAGATCCTGGTGGAGCAGCTCTCGGTCTTTGCGCAGCTCGAAGGCGGCACCGCCTTCGACGCCGGCAGCCCGGCCAAGGCCGCCGCGCCGGCGTTCGACCCGATCCTGCTGCGTCCGGTGGACGAGCTCGAACTCACCGTGCGCTCGGCCAACTGCCTCAAGGCCGAAAATATCTACTACATTGGTGACCTGATCCAGCGCACCGAGAACGAGCTGCTCAAGACCCCGAACCTGGGGCGCAAGTCGCTCAACGAGATCAAAGAGGTGCTGGCGTCGCGTGGCCTGACGCTGGGCATGAAGCTCGAAAACTGGCCGCCGGCCGGTCTGGAAAAACACTGACCGCCGTCTTCCCCTTTTCCTCCCAGTGACCCCCGGCGGTACCTGATCCGGCCGCCGGTGACAAGACAGAAAGGATATTCCCATGCGTCACGGAAACGGACTGCGCAAACTCAACCGCACCAGTGCCCACCGCAAGGCGATGCTGCGCAACATGGCCAACTCGCTGCTCAAGCACGAGGCCATCAAGACCACGCTGCCGAAGGCGAAGGAACTGCGCCGCGTCGTCGAGCCGCTGATCACGCTGGCGAAGAAGCCGACGCTGGCCAACCGCCGCCTGGCGTTCGACCGCCTGCGTGACCGCGAGACGGTCGTCAAGCTGTTCAACGAGCTGGGGCCGCGCTTCGCGAACCGCCCGGGCGGCTACACGCGCATCCTGAAGATGGGCTTCCGCGTGGGCGACAACGCGCCGATGGCCTACATGGAGCTGGTCGATCGCCCGGAGCCCAAGGCCGAAGGCGAGGCGGCCCCGGCGGCTGACAAGGCCGAATGAGTGTGTTATAATTTCAGTCTCTGACGCGCGGTGGAGCAGTCTGGTAGCTCGTTGGGCTCATAACCCAAAGGTCGGTGGTTCAAATCCATCCCGCGCAACCAAGACACACAACCCGCTGGTGTAACACCAGCGGGTTTTTTCTTGCCTGCGTGGATTCTCCGGCCGTGCATGCAAAACGGGCAGCGTCCGGGGTCGGTCCAGACACGTCACGGGCGCGATCCCACAGCGCCGGCCGCGTGGGGCGGCGCCGGCACCGTGGCTGTTGCCCATTGGGGGGGTCAGTCGCGCCGCACGGGCCAGCCGTGCGCGCGCCAGACCTCGGCGTCGTGCTCACCCAGCCGCGGCGCGGGGTAGCGCAGGGCACCCGGCGTGGCGCTGAGCTTTGGCGCAATGCCCGGCACCTTCAGCGGACGGCCTTCGCGGTCGCGGCTTTGCACGACCATATCGCGTGCGAGGTACTGCGGGTCGTGGGCGATGTCGGCGGCGGTGTAGATCTTGCCGACCGGGACGTCCGCGGCGTCGAGCACGGCGATCACCTCGTCCACGGTGCGCTGGCGCGTCCATGCCTCGATGGCGGCGTCGAGCTCGGCGGCGCGGCGCGCGCGACCGTCGTTGTGCGCGAGGTCGGGATCGGCCGCCAGGTCGTCACGGCCGATCGCACGCATCAGGCGGCGGAAGATGCCGTCGCCGTTGCCGCCGATGAGGACATAGGCGTCCTGCCCGTCGGCGCTGGCGCGGCAGCGATAGGCGTTGGACGGCGCGATGCCGGGCAGCGCGCTGCCGGCGCGCTCGCGCACGACGCCAAAGGCATCGTACTCCGGCAGCAGGCTCTCCATCAGGTTGAAGACGCTCTCGTAGAGCGCGACGTCCACCATCTGGCCCTCGCCACCGCGCGCGTCGCGGTGATAGAGCGCCATCAGCACACCGATGACGCCATGCAGCGCGGCGATGGAGTCGCCGATCGAGACGCCGGTGCGCACCGGCACGCGGCCCGGCTCGCCGGTCAGGTAGCGCAGGCCCCCCATCGCCTCGCCGAGGATGCCAAAGCCTGGCTTGTGCGCGTAGGGGCCGGTCTGTCCGTAGCCCGACAGCCGCAGCATGACGAGGCGCGGGTTGAGCGCGCGCAGCGCCTCCCACCCCAGCCCCCAGCCCTCGAGCGTGCCGGGTTTGAAGTTTTCGATCAGCACGTCCGCTTCGGCGGCGAGCCGCCGCACCAGCGCCTGACCGTCGGCCGTGCGCAGATCCGCGCACACGGAGCGCTTGTTGCGCGACTGCACCTCCCACCAGACAGACGTGCCGTTGCGCAGCAGTCGCCACTTGCGCAGCGGGTCGCCGGTGCCCGGCGGCTCGATCTTGATGACGTCGGCCCCGAAGTCGGCCAGCGTCTTCGCGGCGAACGGGCCGGCGATGAGCTGGCCCAGCTCCAGCACGCGGATGCCGGCGAGCGGTCCGTGCGCGGCGGGCGGGGCGGCGGCCGTTTCGGTGCCTGAAGCGGCGTGGTCGGCGGCAACGGGATCGGTGGCGGCGTGGACGGTGCCGGTCTGATCGCGAGCGGTGTGCGGTGTGGCGGGCGGCGTGGGCGCTGTGTTCATGGCGCGGGCGGGGGGTGCAACAGGCGGCGTGCGGCGAGCACGCCCTCGATGTGGTCGAGCAGCCCGTCGCAGGCGTCTTCGACCAGGTCGAGCACGGTCTCGAAGGCGTCGGCGCCGCCGTAGTAGGGGTCGGGCACGATGGGGCTGTCGTGCCGGCGGCAAAACTCGGTGAGGCGCCGCAGCTTGCGCCGATGGCCGCTCGGGCACATCGCCTCGGCGAGCGCCAGGTTGTCCCAGTCCATCGCGAGCAGCAGGTCCGCGCGCACGAAATCGGCGGCGGTGAGCTGCCGGGCACGCAGGTCACTCAGGTCGTAGCCCCGCCGGGCCGCGTGCCGCTGTGCGCGGGGGTCCGGCGGCTCGCCGACGTGGTACGCGTGGGTGCCGGCGGAGTCGACGGCCACTTGCGCGCCGAGCCCCCGGGCGTCGAGGCGCTGGCGAAACACCCCGTGCGCGGTCGGGCTGCGGCAGATATTGCCCATGCAGAAGAACACGACGTGGTAAAGCCCAACACTCCTCGCCATGGGCAGATTGTGCCGCACCCACCTTGGGTGCAGCATGGGTAAGGGTTTAACCTCATATTAAGAGCATTAATGCTGCGTTAATATCCGCGCGCCCGCCACGATCGGTATCAGCGGGTGGCTGGTGGCGGTGATGTTCAACACAGGAGACCCCAACGTGAAAAAGCTAGTGTTTGGTTCGTTGCGCCGCGTGGCGCTGGCCGCAGCGGCCGTGACTGCGGCCGGATGGGTGCAAGCCGGTGAGGTGGAGGTGCTGCACTGGTGGACCAGTGGTGGCGAGGCCAAAGCCGCCGCTGCTCTGAAGCAGCAGTTACAAGCGCAAGGCCACACGTGGAAGGATTTTGCGGTGGCCGGTGGTGGCGGGGACAACGCGATGACGGTGCTCAAGTCCCGTGTCGTTTCGGGCAACCCGCCTGCCGCTGCGCAAATCAAGGGGCCGTCGCTGCAAGAGTGGGCGGCAGAGGGTGTGCTGGCCAACATCGACGACGTGGCCAAGGCCAACCAATGGGACAGCCTGCTGCCCAAGGTCGTGGCCGATGTGATGAAGTACAAGGGCAGCTATATCGCCGTGCCCGTCAATGTCCACCGCGTCAACTGGTTGTGGATCAACCCCGAGGCATTCAAGAAGGCTGGCGCGAAGGTGCCCACCAACTGGGACGAATTTTTCGCGGCAGCCGAGGCGCTGAAGAAGGCCGGCATCATTCCCGTGGCGCATGGAGGGCAGAACTGGCAAGACTTCACGACGTTTGAAAGTGTTGCGCTGGGCCTCGGGGGAGGCGACTTCTATAAGAAGGCGCTCGTTCAGCTCGACGACGCGACGATCAAAGGCCCAACGATGACCAAGGTGCTGGAAACTTTCCGCCGCATCAAGGGGTACACCGACAAGAATGCACCGGGTCGCGACTGGAACCTGGCCACGGCGATGGTCATCAAGGGCGAAGCGGGCATGCAGCTGATGGGCGACTGGGCCAAAGGTGAGTTTTTGGCCGCGGGCAAGGTGCCGGGCAAGGATTTTGTCTGCACGCACGCGCCCGGCACGGCCCAGGCATTCACCTTCAACGTCGACTCGTTCGCGATGTTCAAGCTGCGTGACGAGTCCAAGATCAAGGCGCAAAAAGACTTGGCCGCCGCCATCATGTCGCCGCAGTTCCAGGAGGTGTTCAACCTCAACAAGGGCTCGATCCCGGTGCGGCTGAACATGGATCTGTCCAAGTTCGACGATTGCGCCAAGCTGAGCGCGAAAGACTTCGTGCAGACGGCCAAGAGCGGTGGCCTCGTGCCGTCGATCGCGCATGGCATGGCGGTGCCCTCGGCCGCCCAGGGGGCGATGCAGGACGTGGTCAGCCAGTTCTGGAACGACGATCGCATGACGGTCCAGCAGGCGCAGGAACGTCTCGCACGAGCAGCCAAGACGCGCTGATTGGGCCCGTTCGGGTCTGCGGGCACCGGGTGTGACACGGTGTCCGTGTTCGGCA
Organism: Tepidimonas taiwanensis; assembly: GCF_020162115.1. Lineage (NCBI taxonomy): Bacteria > Pseudomonadati > Pseudomonadota > Betaproteobacteria > Burkholderiales > Tepidimonas > Tepidimonas taiwanensis. The sequence goes on from NZ_CP083911.1 coordinate 2,698,703, forward strand.
ACCAGGGGGCTTGCTTGGCCCCCCTTTTTTGCAATGCGAAGACTTTCGCCTTTTTTCTTTCCCGACTGATATGACAACCCAGACGCGCCCGGCCACCGCCTGGCTGCCCAAGCTGGTCGTGGCCCCGAGTTTTGCGCTCTCGCTGTTTTTCATCTATGGCTTGATGGTGTGGAACGGCTACCTGTCGTTGACGCCCTCGCGCCTGTTGCCGACGTACGAGTGGGCGGGCTGGGCGCAATACCAGGCGCTGTGGGAGAACGAGCGCTTTCATGTGGCCATGCGCAACCTGGGCGTCTTTGGCTCGCTGTTCATCTTCGGCGCGATGGCGCTGGGCATTTTGCTGGCGGTGCTGCTGGATCAAAAAATCCGTGGCGAAGGCGTTCTACGCACGATTTACTTGTACCCGATGGCGATTTCGTTCATCGTCACCGGTACCGCTTGGAAATGGATTCTGAACCCGGGGCTGGGGCTGGAGCACCTCATGCACCAGTGGGGGTTTGAGTCGTTTCGCTTCGATTGGCTGGTCGATCCGGACCGGGCCATTTACTGTGTGGTGATCGCGGGCGTTTGGCAGAGTGCGGGCTTTGTGATGGCGCTGTTTTTGGCGGCGCTGCGCGGGATCGATGACGCAATCATCAAGGCCGCGCAGGTCGACGGTGCGAGTCTGCCCACCATCTATTTGCGCATCATTTTGCCGAGCTTGCGCCCGGTATTTTTCAGCACCTTGATGGTGGTGTCGCACATGGCGATCAAGTCGTTCGACTTGGTGATGGCACTCACCGGCGGTGGGCCGGGCTATGCGACGGACCTGCCTGCAACGTTCATGTATACGCACGCCTTCACCCGTGGCCAGATCGGTCTGGGTGCCGCCAGCGCGATGGTGATGCTGATCACGGTGGCAGCCATCGTCGTGCCATATCTGTATTCGGAACTCAGGAGCAAGCGATGACCGCGCGGGTGAGTTGGTCGAGACTGTTCATTTGGGTCTTACTGCTGGTGTGGGCAGCGTGGTTTTTGGCACCGCTGTACGTGATGGTGGTGACTTCGCTCAAAGATGCCGAGCAGATCCGTCAGGGCCACCTGTTGAGCCTGCCAACGGCACCGACGCTCGCGGCGTGGCACAAGGCCTGGTCCGAGGCTTGCACGGGTGTGGACTGCAACGGGCTGCGGCCGTTTTTCTGGAACTCGGTGCAGATGGTGGTCCCCGCCGTGCTCATCTCCACAGCGCTGGGGGCCATCAACGGCTACGTGCTGACGAAGTGGAAGTTCCGCGGGGCCGACACGCTGTTTGCCCTGATGCTGTTCGGCGTGTTCATGCCCATGCAAGTGGTGTTGCTGCCGGCCAGTCAGATTTTGGGTTGGCTGGGGCTGGCCAGCTCGCTGTGGGGGCTGGTGCTGGTGCACGTGGTCGCGGGGCTGCCCACCACGACGCTGTTTTTCCGGAACTATTACGTGAACCTGCCGGACGAGCTGGTCAAGGCCGCGCAGCTCGATGGCGCGTCGTTCTGGCAGATTTTCTTTCGCATCGTTCTGCCCCTGTCGACGCCGATCATCGTGGTCACGCTGATCTGGCAGTTCACGGCGATCTGGAACGACTTTCTCTACGGCGTGGTGTTCTCGGGCGCAGACAGCAAGCCGATTACGGTGGGGCTGAACAACCTCGCCAATACCTCCAGCACGGTCAAGGAGTACCACGTCGACATGGCGGCGGCGCTCATCGCTGCGCTGCCGACGTTGGTCGTCTACGTCGTGGCTGGTAAGTTTTTCGTGCGCGGTCTCACCGCCGGTGCCATCAAAGGTTGACATCCATGGGTGCTTTGTCCCTCCGCAACATTCACAAGGTCTATCAGCAACACACGCATATTCTGAAAGGCATCGACCTGGAGATCGAGGCGGGTGAGTTTCTGATTTTGGTGGGGCCTTCCGGCTGCGGGAAGTCCACTCTGCTGAGTATCATCGCGGGGCTAGACACCCCCACGTCGGGTAGCGTGTGGATCGGTGACCGCGATGTCACCTGGCTGCCCAGCAAGGATCGGGACATCGCGATGGTGTTCCAGAGTTACGCGCTCTATCCCAACATGACGGTGGCGCAAAACATCGCGTTTGGGCTGGAGATTCGGCGTGTGCCCAAAGCAGAGCGTGACGCGGCGGTGCAGCGCGTCGCGCAGATGTTACAGATCGGTCACTTGTTGGATCGCAAGCCGGGGCAGCTTTCTGGGGGGCAACGTCAGCGTGTCGCCATGGGCCGCGCGCTGGCGCGCAACCCCAAGCTGTTTTTGTTCGACGAGCCGCTGTCCAACCTCGACGCCAAGCTGCGCGTGGAGATGCGCGCCGAGATCAAGCAGCTGCATCAGCGCACCCGCACCACCACGGTCTACGTCACGCATGACCAGGTGGAGGCGATGACGTTGGGCGACCGCATTGCCGTGATGAAAGACGGCGTGGTGCAGCAGTTTGGCACGCCGGCGGACATCTACAGCCGACCGGCTAATACATTCGTCGCGGAGTTCATTGGCTCGCCGGCCATGAACATGGTGGCGGCGCAGCGCGCTGCCGACGGATTGCAGGCCCGCGGGCAGTCGCTGCCGTTGACGGCGGCGCAGCAGCAGGCGCTCAACGCCAGCGGCGTGGCGGAGGTGCTCTACGGTATCCGGCCGGAGCATCTGACACTGGGCGAGACGGGGCTGCCGGGCGTGTTGCAGCTGATCGAGCCCACGGGGCCCGAGACGTACGCCATGGTCGAGACCCCGGTGGGCACGCTGACGGTGCGCACGCCGGGACTGCTCGCTGCCCGTGAGGGCGACCGCGTTCACGTGGGCTGGCAGCCCGGCGACGTGCACTTGTTCGACCGCAACGGCGGCCAACGGTTGGTGGACTGACGACCAAGCGGCGGCGAAGACGCTGGCGGTGACCGGCGTGCGGATGATCTATGTCCGGTTTCGTCGCACCGCGGGCGCTTTTGAAGAGGAGGGATGGTCGTGGCCGATGCTTGGCGCGTGTTGCTCGTGGGCTACGGGTATGCGGGCGCGACGATACACGCTCCGTTGATTCAGTCGGTGCCGGGCATGGCGCTGGCCGCCGTGGTCAGCCGCCAGCCTGACAAGGTTCGGGCCGACTGGCCCGGCGTGCCGGTTTATCCGGATATGGCGACGGCCTTGTCGCGCTGTGATGCGCCCATCGTCGTGGTGGCCACGCCCAACGAGACGCACGCCGCGCTGGCGTTGCAGGCGTTGTCGGCGGGTCGGCACGTGGTGGTGGACAAGCCCTTGGCGCTGGACATGGCGCAAACCGAGACGCTGTTGCAGGCGGCGCGCTCGCAGCGCCGGGTGCTGACGGTGTTTCAAAACCGCCGTTGGGATGCCGATTGGCTGGCCGTGCAAACTGTGCTGGCCGAGGGCCGCTTGGGCCGCGTCGTGCGGGTGGAGGGGCGCATGGAGCGCTACCGCCCGCAAGTGCGTGCGCGCTGGCGCGAAGGGGCGGGGCCCGGGGCGGGCCTGTGGTACGACCTCGCTCCTCACTTGCTGGATCAGGCCTTGCTGCAATGGGGTTGGCCGCGCCGCTGGTTCGTGCAGCGTGCGCGGCTGCGCCCCGGTGCGGTGGCGGACGACTGGTTTGTCGCCACGCTGGACTACGACGGCTTGTGCGTCACCCTGCAAGCATGCATGGCCAGCGCCCGTCCCGCGCCGCGCTGGGTGATTCACGGCACGCTGGGCAGCTATGTGGCCCATGAATGGGATCCGCAAGAGACCCAGCTCAAGGCTGGTGCGCGGCCGGGGGAAGCGGGGTGGGGTTGGTTGGCGCGTCCGGGCGAGCTGTGGTTGTCGCCAGATGGCGTGACGGCCCCCAGCGTCCCGCAGCCCGTGCCGGGCTGCGCGGGTGACTATCGGATGTTTTATGCGCAGTTGCGCGATGCGCTGGCGGGGCGGGGTGACGTGCCGGTGAGCGGGGCGCAGATCCGCCAAACCATGCGCGCTTTGGCCATGGGGTGTCAGGACGATGCATCAATGTGAAAAGGGGCCCCGCCTGTTGGCGGACGTCGGCGGTACCAACGCGCGGTTTGGTTGGCAACGCGCGCCGGGTGGACCCATTGAGCACGTGCAGGTGTTGCCTTGTGCGGAGTTTCCCAGTCTGCAGGCGGCCATCGAGGCGTATGTGGCGCGTGCTGCGGTGCCGCGCCCGTTGTACGCTGCAGTGGCCATCGCCAACCCGGTGTGCGGGGACGCGGTGTGTATGACCAATCACCATTGGTCGTTTTCGATCGAGCAATTACGTCAGGCGCTGGGTTTGCAGCGGCTGCTGGTGCTCAACGACTTCACCGCGTTGGCGTTGGCGCTGCCGGGGTTGCCCGCCGCGGCGCTACGGCCGCTGGGGGGTGGTCCGGCGGTGGCGGGGGCGGCGGTGGGTCTCATCGGCCCGGGAACCGGATTGGGGGTGTCGGGCTTGGTTCCCGATGGCCAAGGCGGGTGGATTCCGCTGGAGGGCGAGGGCGGCCATGTGACGCTGGCCGCGATCACCGAGCGCGAGTGGTGCGTGGTGCGGGCCTTGCAACGTCGCTATGGCCATGTGTCGGCCGAGCGCGTGCTCAGTGGCCCTGGACTGCGCGACCTCTATACCGTGTTGTGTGAGGCCGACGGCGTTACCGCACAGGCCGATACCCCCCAGGCCGTGGTGGCCTTGGCGCAGCAAAGGCAAGACGAGCGTGCGTGGGAGGCGGCGCAGCTGTTCAGCGGTTGGCTGGGGTCGTGTGCTGGAAATCTGGCCTTGACGTTGGGGGCCCGTGGGGGTGTCTATATCGGCGGTGGGGTGGTGCAGCGCTTGGGGGATGCCTTTGATGAGGCAGTGTTTCGCGAGCGCTTCGAGGCCAAGGGGCGCTTTGCCGCGTATCTGGCGGCGATCCCGGTGTGGTTGATCGTGGCCGACCCATCGCCTGCGCTGGCCGGTGCCGCGGCTGCGCTGGATAGCGCGCGTTACCGGTAGCGCTTGTTGCTCAGATGCGCTTTGACGGTTTTGAGCAGGGGTTGCACGCGCTGGGTGCCCATGCGCAGCGCCAGGTTGATCGTCAAAATGTCGACGTATTGCAAGTGGATGAGGCGCGAGATCATGGGGATGTCCTGATCATCGCGCTCACTGTGGTCGGCGGCCAACACAATGGCGGCCACTTGCGCCAGCGGGGTGCGCGTGCGGGTGACGGCAATGGTCGTGGCCCCGTTGCGGCGCGCCACCTCGGTGGCATCGATCAAATCGCGCGTGCGCCCCGAGTTGGAAAAGATCACCGCCACATCGCCGGGCTGCAGCAGGGCCGCACTCATCAGCTGCAAATGTCCGTCGGCGAAGGCGCGGCTGTTGACGCCCAGGCGAAAGAGCTTGTGCTGCGCGTCCTCGGCCACGACGCCAGAGTTGCCCACGCCATAGAGCTCGATGCGATGCTGGCCGCGCCAGGCATGCTCGAGCGCGTCCACCGCCTGCGCCAGGGCGGCATCTGACAGTTCGTGGCGGAATTTCAGCAGCGCTGCAACGGCGTTGTCGACGACTTTGTGGGCGATGGTGGGCAGGTCATCGTCTTCGCTGATGCTGCGGTGGATATAGGGTACGCCATCGCCGACGGTCGCCGCCAGACGGAATTTGAAGTCGGTCAGTCCCTCGCAGCCGAGGTGGCGGCAGAACCGCAAAACGGTGGGTTTGCTCACGTTAGCCAGACGGGCCAGTTCACCCACCGGCAGTTGGGCGAAACGGCGTGGATCGTCCAGCACGAGCTGGGCCACGCGCCGTTCGGCGGGTGGCAACTCAGCCAGGCAAGTGCGGATGCGATCGAGCATGGCCGGGGCGCGCGGTCGGCGTGGAGTGCGGCTACGCTTGCAGGCGGCGCACCAAGGTTTTGCCCAGCTCCACCCCCCATTGGTCGTACGCGTGTACGCCCCAAATGGCGGCTTGGCAAAACACTTTGTGCTCGTACGCCGCGATGAGCGCGCCCAAGTGAAACGGATCCAACCGCGGTAGCCACACGATGCTGCTGGGCACGTTGCCGCGGTACGTTCGATGCGGGGTGAGGCGCTCCACGTCCTCTTCATTTAGCCCTTCGGCGCGCAGCGCAGCCGCGGTGGCGTCAGCGTCGCGCCCTTCGGCCAGCGCTTGCGCTTGTGCCAAAAGGTTGGTGTGTACCACGCGCTGGTGTTCGGCGGCCAGCGGCAAGGGCGCGCCCATGTCCCGCACTCCGATGAATTCAACGGGTACGCGGTGGGTGCCTTGGTGCAGCAACTGAAAATAGGCGTGCTGGCCATCGATGCCCAGGCCACCCCAGACGATCGGGCCGGTGTCGACCGTGACCGGGCGGCCGTCGATGTGCACCGACTTGCCGTTGGACTCCATGTCCATTTGCTGCACGAAACGGGCCCATTCGGCCAGCCGTGCGCTGTAGACCGATTGCAGCAGTGTCGGGCAGCCGAGGAAGTTGCGGTTCCAGATACCCAGCAGCGCCAGCGCCAGCGGCAGGTTGTGCGCTGGCGGCGCGTGCCGGAAATGTTCGTCCATGGCGTGTCCGCCCGCGAGCAATTGTCGGAACGCGTCGGCACCGATCGCGATGGCCAGCGGCAGCCCGATGGCGCTCCACAACGAGTAGCGCCCGCCGACCCAGTCCCAGAAGCGAAAAATCTGCGCTGGTGGGACGCCCCAGTGTTGTGCGCGTTCGGGATTCGCCGTCACGGCCATCCAGTGCGGGCCTTGCGCGGACACCGCTATCCCGCCATCGGCCAACCAGCGCCGTGCGCTCTCGGCAAGCGTCAGGGTCTCTTGCGTGGTGAATGTCTTGCTCTGAACGATGAAGGCCGTCTCGCGTGGGTTGAGATCGCGCAAGATTTCATACAACGCCCACGCGTCCGGGTTGGAGACAAAGTGCACGCGCACCGATCCACGGTGATCGGGACCGAGGGCCTGCACCGCCATGCGCGGGCCCAGGTCGGAGCCGCCAATGCCAATGTTGACCACGTCCCGCACGGGCGTGGTCTCGGTGTCGTTGGGCCAGCGTCCGCTGCGCAGCCGCTCGGCCGCGTCGAGGAAGCGCTGCAGCTCGGCGCGCACCGCTGCGGTGATCGCGGGCTCCCATGGGTTGTCGTCGCGGTGGCTGCCGCGCAGGGCCACGTGCAAGACGGCACGCCTTTCCGTCGCATTGATGGGGTCGCCGCGCCACATCGCCTTGGCCTGTGCGTGGACCCCACTTTCCTCGGCCAAGGCGAGCAGCGCTTGCCACACGGGCAGTGTGACGCCCTGCCGTGTCGCGTCCAAAGTCAGGCCGGCCGCTTCGAACTGCAGCGCGGCCGAGCGCAGCGCGTCGCCGCTGGCGAGTAACTCGCGCAGGTGCGGCTGGGGTTGGGCCGCGAGGGTTTGCAGGGTCTTCCAAGCGCGGCGTTCGGTGGGGGCGACAAAAGCCTGCGGGTTCATGGTTGGTGAGAGGTGGGGACTTGTGGTGGTGCGCTGGGCTCTTTCACGCGACGCTGGGGATGCACCGCATCGCGCGTGCGACCGCGGCGGTCAGGGCTGAGGCGCGGCGGCACCCGTGGCGCTGCGCTGCACGGCATCACGGGCCAGCGCGGTGATGGCACCCCAGTCCTTGGCCTGCAGGGCGCTGCGTGGCGTCAGCCACGACCCTCCGACCATGGCCACGGTGGGCAACGCCAGATAGTCTGCCACACGCGCGGCTGTGATTCCGCCTGTCGGGCACCAGCGCAAGTGCGGCAGCGGCCCCGCCCATGCGCGCAGGGTGTCGGGGCCGCCGAGCGACTCGGCCGGGAAAAATTTGAGCAGGGAATAGCCCGCTTCGGCGGCCCGCATGGCTTCGCTGGGGGTGGCCACACCGGGCACGAATGGCAGCCGGGCGCTCAGGGCCGCCTGCAACAGCGCGGGTGTACAGCCCGGCGAGAGGGCGAATCGGGCACCCGCGTCGCGCGCTTGGTGCAGCTGTTGGGCAGACAGCACGGTGCCGGCCCCGACGACCACTTCCGGGGCGTGGCGAGCGATGCGCTCGATGGCGGCCAGGGCAGCATCGGAGCGCAACGTTACTTCGATGGCGTCGATGCCACCAGCCCACAGGGCGCGGGCCAGATCGACGGCATGGTCTGCATCGTCGACGACGACCACCGGTAACACCCGCGTGCGAAAGGCGGGCAGGGTGGCAGCCTTTTGAGCAGCGATATCGGTCATGGTGCAGTGGTGGAGGAAGGGAAGGACTGGGGCCAGACACTTTGCAGCGCACTGGCACCCGCTTCGGCCGGGGTGGCATGTGCACGGAAGAGGGCAAAGAGCTCGCGTCCACAGCCGCCGGCGTGGGTGCCACCATCCCAAGCGGCGGTGGGGCGGGCTTGCCACTCGGCCGCGTCGACCAGTGCGTTGAGAGTGCCGCTGCGGCAGTCCAGTTCGATGAGGTCGCCGTCGCGCACGCGCGCCAGCGGTCCGCCGTCGGCGGCCTCGGGGCTGACGTGGATCGCGGCGGGCACTTTGCCAGAGGCCCCGGACATGCGCCCGTCGGTGACGAGCGCGACGCGAAACCCCTGGTCTTGCAGTGCCCCGAGGATGGGCGTGAGTTTGTGCAGCTCGGGCATGCCGTTGGCGCGCGGGCCCTGGAAGCGCACGACGGCGACAAAGTCGCGCTGCAATTCGCCGCGCTGGTGTGCGGCGATGAGTTCGCTTTGCTCGTGAAAAACGCGTGCCGGGGCTCGCACATACCAGTGCTCGGGCTTGACGGCCGACGTTTTGACGACGGCACGCCCGAGGTTGCCACGCAGGCATTTGAGGCCGCCGTCCGGGGCAAATGGGCGGCTGGCGGGGCGCAGGATGGTTTCATCACCGCTGTCGGCGGGCACCGCAGCCCAGTGCAGCTGACCGTCGCGCAGCTCGGGGGCGCGGGTGTAGGCGCGCAAACCCTCCGCGGCGATGGTCAAAACGTCTTCGTGCAGCAGTCCGGCATCGAGCAACTCGCGCACCACGAAGCCCAAGCCTCCCGCTGCGTGGAACTGATTGACGTCGGCGCTGCCGTTGGGGTAGACACGCGCCAGCAGCGGCACCACGGCGGACAACTCGGCAAAATCGTCCCAGTCGATGAGGATGCCGGCGCTGCGCGCAACCGCCACCCAGTGGATGGTATGGTTGGTCGAGCCGCCCGTGGCCAGCAAGCCGACCATGGCGTTGACGATCGCGCGCTCATCGACCATGCTGGCCAGCGTGTGGCCCTGTTGGTGCAGCCGCAACACCTGCTCGACAGCGGCCTCCGTCAGCGCCGAGCGCAACGGCGTGCCGGGCGGCACGAACGAGGAACCGGGCAGCTGCAGCCCCATCAGCTCCAGCAGCATCTGGTTGCTGTTGGCCGTGCCGTAAAACGTGCAGGTACCGGGGCCGTGGTAGGCCGCCTCTTCGGCTGCCAACAGGGCGTCGCGGCCCACCTTGCCTTCGGCGTATTGTTGGCGAATGCGGGATTTGTCGGCATTCGACAGGCCCGAGGGCATGGGGCCGGAAGGCACGAAAACGGCGGGCAAGTGACCAAAGGCCAACGCCCCCATGAGCAAGCCGGGCACGATTTTGTCGCAAATGCCCAACAACAGCACGCCATCGAACATGGCGTGCGACAGCCCCACGGCGGTGGCCAGTGCAATGGTGTCGCGCGAAAACAGCGACAGCTCCATCCCCTCGTAGCCTTGCGTGACGCCGTCACACATGGCGGGGACGCCCGCGGCAACCTGGGCCGTGGCCCCGCGGCGGCGTGCGGCTTCGCGCAGCATGGGCGGGTAGTGCTCATAGGGCTGGTGTGCCGAGAGCATGTCGTTGTAGGCGGTGATGATGGCCAAGTTGGGGACGCGCATCTCGCGCAACCGCAACTTGTCCTCACCGGGCATCGCGGCCCAGGCGTGGGCAAGGTTGGCGCAGCCGAGGGCCTGGCGGTAGGGGCCGGGTTTGCGGTTGCGAGCCACGGTGTCGAGGTAGGTCGCGCGGGTGGTGCGGCTGCGCTCGACGATGCGTTCGGTGACCCGCTGTAGCGTCGGGTGTAGGGCGGCGGTGGTCATACGGTCAGGATTGCGTGTCGGCCAACCAAACGTCGATCGGGCTGCGCGGGTCGTGCAACAGCAGCGAAACGGGCAACGACGCGGTAGGGGCCAGCCGCGCTCGTGCGTAAACGCTGCCCTTGCGGGCCCCCGCCAGCGCCAGGTGGCGGTGGCGGGCCTCGGTGATGGCGCGGCGCGTCAATGTCAAGCGCCGATAGGGGGCGTGGCGCGGGTGTGTCACGGTCAATCGCGCCAATCCGTGCAGCGCGACGTCCAGCCCGGGGCTGTCCGCAAACCACGAAGCGGTATGCCCGTCCTCCCCCATGCCCAGCACCACGACGTCCAGCGGCCATGGCAGTGTTGCGCCGCGCTCGGCGGCCCACTGCAGCAGCGCATCGTCGGGCACCGTTTGTGGATCGGGTAGCCCAGCCAGCCAATCGATCCACGTGGCGCGCTGCGCGCCAGCGTGGAGCAGGTGTTGCGTAACGAGCGTGGCGTTGCGTTCGGTGTGCCCATCGGGCAGGCAGCGCTCATCCACCAGCGTGATGAGCACCCGCTCCCACGGCAGGGGCTGTTGCGCCAGCGCCTGCAAAAATGCCACGGGCGAGCGCCCGCCGGAGACGGCCAGTGTGGCCACGGCGCGGGCGCGCAGCGCTTGCTGCAGCTGCGCGGCCACCGCGTCGGCCAAAGCGTGGGCCTGCTGCGCGGGGGTATCGTGTCGGTGTTCGGTGACGGCCGCAGCCGCGCCGCGGGAGGCGGTGTTGGACATGGATCGTCAGCTTTCCTCGAACCACGAGCAGCCCGCGCGCGCCATCAGAGCGGAGGAGGCGGCCGGCCCCCAGGTGCCCGCGGTGTATGGGCGCGGTTTTTCGCCCAGCGCACGCCAACCTTCCAGAATGGGGTCGATGAAGCGCCACGCCGCTTCCAACTCATCGCGACGCATGAAGTGCGTCAAGCGTCCTTTGATGACGTCGATCAGCAGCCGCTCATACGCCTCGGCGCGCCGTCCCTCCAGTGCGGATTCCAGGTCCAGATTCAGATAAACGGGCTTGGTGTTCATGCCGGAGCCGGGCTCCTTGGCCATCATTTGCAGCTGGACGGACTCTTCGGGCTGCAGCGTCAGGATCAGGCGGTTGACGATGGCGTCGCCACTGTGCCCGAAGATGGAGAATGGCAGCGGTGCAAAGTCGATGACGATTTGCGAGCGGCGCGTGGCCATGCGCTTGCCAGTGCGCAGGAAAAACGGCACGCCCGCCCAGCGCGCGTTGCGCACCTGTGTTTGCAGCGCGACAAAAGTTTCGGTCTGGCTGTCGGCGGGCACGCCCGGCTCCTCGAGGTACCCCGAGACGGATTGCCCCTCCACGGCTCCCGCGGTGTACTGGCCGCGTACGGTGTGCGTGCGGATGGTGGGCAGGTCCATGCGCGGCAGGCTGCGCAGGACTTTGAGCTTTTCATCCCGCACATCGTCAGGCTCCAACGACAGGGGAGGCTCCATGGCCACGATGCACAGCAGCTGCAACAGGTGGTTTTGCACCATGTCGCGCAGCGCCCCGGTTTGGTCATAGAAGCCCGCGCGGTTGCCCACGCCCACGGTCTCCGCCACCGTGATTTGCACGCTGCGGATATAGGGGGCGCGCCAAATGGGCTCGAAGATGGCGTTGCCAAAGCGCAGCACCATCAAGTTTTGTACCGTCTCTTTGCCCAGGTAGTGGTCGATACGAAAGATTTGGTGCTCGGCGAAGTGCTGCGCCACCGCCGCGTTGATGGCTTGCGCCGTGGGCAGATCGTGCCCCAATGGTTTTTCCAGCACGACGCGAGACTGCGGCGTGATGAGCCCGGCGGTGTCGAGGTGCTGGCAGATCGCGGCAAAGAGCGCGGGTGCCGTTGCCAGGTAGTACACCCGCGTGGCGGGCGGGCGCAGCAAGGGGCCGAGCACGGCATAACCGTTGGCATCGTTGGCGTCGAGCGCGACGTATTGAATGCGCTGCAGGAAGCGATGCCAGCGCTCGTCATCGCCTTGCTCGCGCAGCTGAGGGGCGCTGTGCTGCGTCAAGAATGCCGCGTACTGTTGCGTGCTCCAGGGCTGCCGCCCCAAGCCGAGGATGCGTGTGTCTTCGGGCAGCCGGCCGTGGAGGTCGGCCATGTACAGCGCGGGGATGAGCTTGCGCCAAGCCAAGTCGCCGCTGCCGCCAAAAATGACGATGTCAGTCATCGCGGGGTCGGTGTCTGTCATGGGTGTTGAGACGGGGCGGGCACATGGGCTAGTGTAACGCAGGTACTGCGATATCGCAAAAATAGAGTAATAAAGTTACATGCGCAGACGCGCTTCCACCTCCTGTTGCCACGGCGGGTCGCACCCTGTGCGCTCGCAGTTGAGGGCGGCCGCCACCAGCGCGCGCGACAGGGTTTGGGTGATGCGTTGTGCAGGCTGGTCGCCGCTGGCCCAATCGGCCAGGCAGGCCCCCCAGAAAGTGTCGCCCGCGCCAACGGTGTCGCGCACGGTGACCGGCGGCGCGGGGGCTTGCGCCAGTGAGCCGTCGACCCACAGGCAAGCACCGGCTGCGCCGAAAGTGACCGCCACGTGGCGCGCGCCATGGCGCAGCAGCGGCTCGAAGGTGCGCTCGGGGTCGTGCGCGTCGGCGCTGCAGCCCATGGCCACCAAATCTTCATCGCTGGCTTTGATCCAATCGGCCACGGTCAAGGCCTGCGCCACGGCCGCGCGGTAGGCCTGCAAGTCCTGGGCCACTTGAGGCCGCAGGTTGAGGTCCAGGCTGATCGTCCAGCCGGCTTGTCGCAACTGCCGCAGCAACTCGAGTGTGCGTTGGTGGTCGGGTGGCATGAGCGCCAGTGAGCCGCTGTGCAGGATTCCCGGTTCGCGGGCGTGCAACAACGCCGCCAACTGGGCGGCGTTGACGTCGCGATCCGCGACGCCTTCGCGATAGAACGCGTACTCGGCGCGTCCGTCGTGCAGATGCACCACGGCCAGTGCCGTGGGCAGCGTGCTGTCGGGCGAGAGTGCGGCCGCGCCGTCGGCTGCCAAAGCGGCTTTGAGTTGTTGGCCAAAGCGGTCGCGCGAAAACGGGCACAGAAAGTGGACGCGCGCACCCAAGCGGGCCGCCGCGCGCGCCAGGTTGTAGGGACTGCCGCCGCGCACGGGGCGCAAGCGGCCGTCGGGCTCGACGACGCAGTCCATCAAGGCTTCGCCATAGACGTAAATCGGGCGATTCATGGGCTGGCAAGTCTAGTGAGTCGAAGGGGGGCGGGTACTAGGGAAAATACTAAGTAAACCTCCTTGATTTACTTGCTTGCGCTGGGCACAATGCCGCACGTCAAGGGGTGGTGACACTTGCGTCGTGTTGCACCCCTTGTCGCGGACAAAGGTCATTTGTTTCAAGGAGACAACATGAAGGCGATCCATCGCGCGCGCAGCCGTTTCGCGCTTGCGCTGTTGAGCAGCTTGGTGGCGGGCGTTTGCTCAGCACAACCGATCATCGGGCTCATCACCAAAACCGAGACCAATCCGTTTTTTGTCAAAATGAAAGAGGGGGCGGAGGCCGAAGCGAAAAAGCTGGGCGCTACCCTCTTGACGGCGTCCGGTAAATTTGATGGCGACAATGCCTCGCAGGTGACGGCCATCGAGAATATGGTGGCAGCCGGGGCCAAAACCATTCTGATCACCCCGAGTGACGCCAAGGCCATCGTGCCAGCCATTAAAAAAGCGCAGGCGCAAGGGGTCATGGTGATCGCGTTGGACAGTCCTACCGACCCCGAGAATGCCGCGGACGCGTTGTTTGCTACCAACAATTACAAAGCGGGCGAGCTCGTCGGTGCATATGCGCGAGCCGCGCTGCAGGGCAAGAAACCGGTCGTTGCGACACTGGATCTGTTCCCTGGGCACCCCGTGGGAGCGCAGCGCCACAATGGCTTTTTGAAAGGTTTTGGGCTGCCGTCGTTTGATGCAAAAAGCAACGAGCTGGCTCGGCCCGACGCGGTGGTGTGCATGGCCGATACCCACGGTGATCGGGCCAAAGGGCAGACGGCCATGGAGAACTGTCTGCAAAAGAACCCAAGCATCAATGTGGTCTACACCATCAACGAGCCAGCGGCGGCCGGAGCCTACAACGCGCTCAAAGCCGCAGGCAAGGAAAAGGATGTTTTGATCGTCTCTGTCGATGGCGGGTGTGAGGGGGTGGCCAATGTGGGCAAAGGCGTCATCGCGGCGACCAGCCAGCAATATCCCTTGCGTATGGCGGCTATGGGGGTGGCGGCGGGTGTCGAATATGCCAAAACCGGCCGCAAGGTGAGTGGCTACACCGACACGGGGGTTGAGTTGATCGCGGCCAAACCCGTGCCGGGCGTGCCCAGCAAAGATGTCGACTTTGGTTTGGCCAATTGCTGGGGCAAACGCTGAAGGGCAGCGCGTGGCCGGGGATGGAGCAGCTTCGGCCACGCCTGTTGGTTAGCCAAATGTAAACGTCGTGATGAAAACGCCAGCCATACGTCTTGCCAATATGCCGTCCCTCGCGGCTTTGGGGCCTGCCTTTGCTTTATTGGCGGCAGTCGCTTTTTTTGCTACCCAGAATGAGCGATTTTTGACCCCGCAGAATTTCAGCCTGATCTTGCAGCAGGTGATGGTGGTGGGGGTGTTGGCCCTGGGGCAGACGCTGATCATTCTGACCGCGGGCATCGATTTGAGCTGCGGCATGATCATGGCCCTGGGCGGGGTGGTCATGGCCAAGGTCGCGGCCGACTGGGGCTGGAGTGCACCGGCCGCGATGGCGTTGGGGCTGGCTGTCACGACGCTGCTCGGTGCCCTCAACGGATGGTTGGTCACGCAGTGGCGGCTGCCCTCCTTTATCGTCACGCTGGGCACACTCAACATCGCGTTTGCGGTGACGCAGCTGTATTCCCGGTCGCAGACCATCACGGATATCCCCGAAGGCATGGTGTGGCTGGGCAACACCTTTCGTCTTGGTGAGACGGCTGTTGCCTATGGCGTGGTAGTGTTGCTGTTGCTATACGCCGTGGCGTGGTGGGCGCTGCGCGAGACGCAGCCAGGTCGCCACGTGTACGCGGTGGGTAACCATCCGGAGGCCACGCGCCTGGTCGGGATTGCCACACACCGCGTGCTATTCGGGGTGTACGTTGTGGCCGGTGCGCTGTATGGCGTGGCCGCGATGCTTTCTGTGGCTCGCACGGGGGCGGGCGATCCGTATGCCGGCCAGACCGACAACCTCGACGCCATCACGGCGGTGGTGCTGGGGGGCACCAGTCTTTTCGGGGGGCGCGGCTCCGTGATGGGTACGTTGTTGGGGGTGTTGATCGTGGGCGTATTTCGCAACGGGTTGACCTTGATGGGTTTGCCCTCTATCTACCAGGTGCTGGTGACGGGCATTTTGGTGATTTTGGCGGTGGCGTTCGATAATGTCGCGCGCAGGGGAGGGCGGTGATGCATGCAGATAACGCGCCGGTGGTGTTGCAAGCGCGCGGGCTGGTCAAGCGCTACGGTCACGTGACCGCCCTCGATGGGGCCGATTTCGATTTGCGCGCGGGCGAAATTTTGGCCGTCATTGGCGACAACGGGGCCGGCAAGTCATCGCTCATCAAATGTCTGTCGGGTGCCGTGGTGCCGGATGAGGGCGAAATTCGCATGAATGGGCAACCCGTTCAATTCCGCAACCCCATGGATGCGCGGTGCGCCGGTGTCGAGACGGTGTACCAGGAGCTGGCAGTTGCCCCGGCGATGACGATAGCCGAGAATCTGTTTTTGGGCCGAGAAATTCGGCGCTCGAGTTGGTTGGGACGGTGGTTGCGTGTGCTCGACAAAAAGGCGATGCTGGAGCAGAGTGTTGCGCGGCTGCAGGAGCTCAAAGTCGGCATTCGCTCGATGGCACAGCCGGTAGAGACACTCTCGGGCGGGCAGCGCCAGTGTGTGGCGGTGGCGCGCGCGGCGGCGTTTGCACGGCACGTCGTTATCATGGATGAGCCCACGGCGGCGTTGGGTGTCAAAGAGGGTCAGATGGTGTTGGAGCTGATCCGTCGGGTGCGCGATCGGGGGTTGTCGGTGGTGTTGATCTCTCACAACATGCCCCACGTGTTCGAGGTGGCCGACCGTATCCACGTGGCGCGGCTGGGCAAGCGGGTCGCGGTGCTCGATCCCCGCAAAATTTCCATGTCCGACACGGTGGCGGTTATGACGGGGGCGATGCCGCCGCAGGCCATCCCCCCCGAGGCGCTGGCGTATTGAGAGGAGGCGCGCGGTGTCGTCGCGCGTACGCGAAACCGACCCGTCCCACGTCGTCATGGTGCGCGCTTGGGAGCGAAACGCGGAAGTCGCCATGCCGGAGCCTCTGGCGGTGTATGGGTCAAATCACCACGGCATGCGGCAGTTCAACGAGCGCACGATTTTGCAGGCGTTGCGCTTGCACGGACCGACGCCCAAAGCCGAGCTGGCGCGGCTGACCCGGCTGTCGAAACAGACCGTGGGCACCATCGTCGATCGCTTGCTCGCGGACGGGCTGCTGCTGAAACAGGCGCGCATCCGCGGGGGCATCGGTCAGCCGTCGGTGCCGCTGGCGCTCAATCCGGACGGGGCGTTTGGCATCGGGGTGCAGTTGGGCCGCCGTAGCTTGGAGGTGCTGGTGGCGGATTTCGTGGGACAGGTCCGCTATCGTCATTCGTTGCAATACGAGGCTCCGGATCCACAGCGGTTGCTGCCCCACATCGAGCAGGAGTTGCGCGGTGTGCGCCGCCGTTGGGCGGCGCAGTGGCCGCGTGTGTCAGGGGTGGGGTTGGCCGCGCCGCGGGACATGCACCTGTGGACAGAAGTGCTCGGGCCAGCGGCTGCGCCCGTCTTGGCGCGCTGGCAGGGGGTGGATTTGCTCGCCACCGTGCAGCGCATGGTCGATGTGCCCGTGGTGTTGGCGCGGGATACATTGGCCGCCTGTGCGGCCGAGTTGTGGCAGGGGCACGGGCAGACGTGTGCCAATTTTCTCTATATTTTTGTGGGCACGTTCGTTGGCGGAGGAGTCGTTCTGGGCGGGCACATCATGGGCGGGCTGCACGGCAACGCCGGTGCTATCGGATCGATGCCTCTGGGGCGGTCAGAGCGCGCCGATGCCGCGCAGCTGTTGGAGGTGGCATCGGTGTGGTCACTGGAGCGCGCGTTACAGGAGCGCGGCTGGGACTCTCAACGCGCGCTGGGCGACGCGGAAGTGCCAGCGCCAGTGGCTGACGTGGTGCAAGCGTGGTTGTTGCGCGCGGGGGACGCTTTGGCGATGACGGTGACCACCGCCGCCGCCATGTTGGATGTCGATGCGGTCATCATCGACGCGAGTTTGCCGCCGGCGTTGCTGCAAGCGCTGGTGTCGTCGGTGCAGAGCCAGCTGGGCCACTACCGTTGGTGGGGTCTGCGCCCGCCGCGGGTGATGGCGGGCAGGGTGGGGCGGCACGCGCGTGCCTTGGGGGGCGCGTTGCTGCCGCTGCACGCGGCGTTCTTCCCGGATCGGGCGGTGTTTCTCAAGCCGCAGGAGTGAGGGGCAGGTATAGCCGGACTTCCAGGCCGCCGCCGTCGGGATGGTGCAGCGACACACCGCCGCCGTGGCGCTGCATGATGTCGTGCACGATCGCCAGGCCCAGCCCGCATCCTTGGTCGTCGTGCGTGGCGCGATAGAAGCGATCGAAGACATGGGCGCGATGCGCCGGGGCGATGCCGGGGCCGTTGTCGCGCACCCACAGCTCGGCCGTGCTGGCGTCGCGCAGGCGGGTGCCCACTGTGACTTCATGGCCGCTGCCGGCGTAGCGCAGCGCGTTATCCAACACATTGGCCAACGCTTCTTCCAGCAGCAAAGGGTTGGCCTGCACGGGCAGCGCCGGACACGTCTCTTCGGTCCAGCCGAGATCGACCCCGTGTCGCATCGCGCGCGGGACCCAACGGGCCACCACGTCCTGTGCCCATGTGGTGAGCTCAAGGCGCTCTCGGTTGGGCAGGCCACCGCGCGCCCCGAGGCGCGCCATGGCCAGCAGCTGGTTCACCAAATGGCTGGCCCGGGTGGCGCTGGCCAACACCCGCTGCAGCCGCTCGCGGTGTTGCGCCGGCACGGGTGGCGCGCTTTGCAGCGCCAGCTCGACTTGGCTTTTCAAGCCTGCCAGAGGCGTGCGCAGCTGATGGGCGGCGTCGGCCAAAAAACGTTGTTCGGTTTGTACGTGCCGCTGCACCTCGGCCAGCAGTGTGTTGACTGCGTGGGCCAGTGCATGCAGCTCCTGTGGCGCGGCTTGCAAATGCAAGGGGGCCAGGTCCGTCGGAGCCCTGCCGGCGACTTGCTCGGTCAGGCGCGTGAGCGGCCGTAGCCCACGCTGGATGCCCATCCAGACAAGCGCGCTCAAGCCCACCATCAGCGCCGATAGTGGCAGCAACATGTCAAACAAGATGCTGCGTGCCAGCCGCTCGCGTACGACCGCGGCGCGCGCGATTTGTACCAAAGCCAGTGCCGGAGGCTCGCCGGGCTCCCCGTCCAATGCCACGTAGAGTGCCACCACCCGCACCGGGCGAAGGGCACCGTCGGGCGGCAAGGGCATGTGGCCGTCGTAGAGCAGAGGGGAGGCGGGGCGCGCGGTCTGGGCGAGCGCGGCGGGCACCGGGGGCAACTGCTGGTTACCCAGGACGAAATGCCCCGGCGGCAGGCTGACCATGTAGTAGTGCCGGTCATCGGGGTCGGCCTCCAAAATGGCTTGTGCCGCACGGGGAAAATCGATCAGCAGCCCGTTGCCGATGGGCTTGAGTTGGCGCGCCAGCGAGCGGCTGGCGCGCAGCAGGTCTTGATCCAGAATGGCGTTGACGTAGCGGGCCGTCAGAAAGTATGCGGCGGCCCCTCCGGCGACCCACAGCACCAGCTGCGGCAGTAACACCCACCACAGCAACAGCCGGCTCAGGCGCGGAGCGTTGTGAGGGGGGCTCATGGTGTGGATGCGGTGCCGGCCTCGAGCAGGTAACCCAAACCGCGCACGGTCCGGATGGTGACGGTGGAAGGCTCGAGCTTGCGTCGCAAACGGTGGATATAGACCTCGATGGTATTGCCCGGCTCGGTCTCCGCGTGGCCATCGGACCACGCGCGTTGGATGTCGGCTTTGGTGACGACCTGCCCCTGGCGGTGCAGCAGCAGCTGCAGCAAGCTCCACTCGCGACCGCTGAGCTCTACCGGCTGACCCGCGACGATGGCGCGTCGCCCCGCCGGGTCGAGTGAGACGTCACCGCAGCTCAGTGTTGCGTGGCCGCTGCTTTGTTGCCGGCGGGTGATGGCGTGCAGGCGTGCCATCAGTTCGACCCACTCGAAAGGTTTGATCAGGTAGTCGTCGGCTCCGAGCTGCAGCCCGCGCACGCGATCGTTGAGGCCGTCGCGGGCCGAGAGAATGAGGATGGGTAAATCGGGTTGGCTCTGGCGCACTTGCGCCAGCACCTCCAATCCGTCCTGCAACGGCAGGCCCAGGTCGAGGATGACGGCATCGAGCCCGCCTTTTTGCATCAAGTAAAGAGCGACAGGGCCGTTGGGTGCCCACTCGACGGTGTGACCCTCTTGGCGCAAGCGGGTGCACAGGGCCTCGGCCAGCGTGGGGTCGTCTTCGGCAACCAGAATGTGCATGGGGCTCGTGTGCTCGTGAGGGGGCGCGGGCGTGACGCCGTCGGGGTGTCACGCCCCGTCCAAAACCGGAAATAGTCGTTGTAAGCCGCTGGCCATGACCTCCACCGCCAGCGCCGCCAGGATCAGGCCCATCAGCCGCGTCATCACGTTGATGCCGGTCTTGCCGAGCACGCGCGCGATCGGCTCGGCCAGCGCGAAGCACACGGCCGTGGCGGCCGCGATGACGACGCCGTAGCCGACGAGCGCCGCGTGCTGCCAGAAGGTTTTGGCCTGGTCGGCGTAGATGACGACGGTGGACATCGTCGCCGGGCCGGTCAGCAGCGGGATGGTCAGCGGCACCACGGCGATGGAGGCGCGGCTGGCGGCGTCGTCGACTTCGTCGGGTGTGGCTTTGGCCTCGGCCGGCTGGGCGTTGAGCATCGCCAGCGCCGACATCAGCAGCAGCATGCCGCCGCCGACCTGAAAGCTCGCCAGCGAAATGCCGAAAAACGCGAGGATCTGCAGCCCCGCGAGCGCCGAGATCGCGATCACCGCAAACGCCGTCAGCGCCGAGATCGCGATCGTGCGCCGCCGCTGCGCGCGCGAAAACCCCAGCGTGTAGTGGATGAAAAAGGGCACGATCGCCAACGGGTTGACGATGGCCAGCAGCGTAATGAGCGGTTTGAGGTCCATCGGCTCCAGATTGTGCCGCTGCAGTGGGGGCTTGCACAGCGGCCGGGCGGAGGATTTTTTCTACGGATGGGATGGCGTGGTCGTGGCTATCGCGGCCGCCGCGCCACGCCGTGGCGAGGGTGACAGCGGGCGGGATGCGCCGGTGGCGATTTGCCCGTACACTTCCGCGCGGAGCCGGGTGAACCGGCGCGCGGCGGCGATCCCGCGCGTGCCCGGGGGCGCAGGCAGGCCCCCTGCCCGGGTGGTGTGGCTTACCGGCCACGATTCTGCAGAGGAGACACTGCCATGACCACGGAACTGCCCGCGTCCGTTGCGCACGCGCTCGCGACGCTGTCGCTGGACGACAAATACGCTCTGGAGCGTGGCCGCGCCTTCATGAGCGGCATCCACGCGCTGGTGCGCCTGCCGATGCTGCAGCACCAGCGCGACAAGCTGTTGGGCAAGCACACCGCCGGCTTCATCAGCGGCTACCGCGGCTCGCCGCTGGGCGGCTACGACCAGGCGCTGTGGAAGGCGCGCGAGCACTTGAAGGCGCACCATGTCGTCTTCCAGCCCGGCGTCAACGAGGAGCTGGCGGCCACCGCCGTCTGGGGCACGCAGCAGCTGGGGTTTGCGCCGCCGGGGAGCAACCGTTACGACGGGGTGTTCGGGCTGTGGTACGGCAAGGGGCCGGGCGTGGACCGCTGCTCGGACGTGTTCAAGCACGCCAACATGGCGGGCACGACGCCGTGGGGCGGGGTGATCGCGGTCGCGGGCGACGACCACGTCGCCAAGAGCTCGACTGCCGCGCACCAGAGCGACCACATCTTCAAAGCCTGCGGGCTGCCGGTGTTCTTTCCCGCCAGCGTGCAGGAGATCCTCGACCTCGGGCTGCACGCGTGGGCGATGAGCCGCTACGCAGGCGTGTGGACCGGCATGAAGACGATCCAGGAGATCGTCGAGTCCAGCGCCACCGTCGAGATCGACCCCGAGCGGGTGCGCATCGTCCTGCCGGACGACTTCGAGATGCCGCCGGGCGGCGTGCACATCCGCTGGCCGGACATGCCGCTGGAGCAGGAAGCGCGGCTGATGGACTACAAGTGGTACGCGGCGCTGGCCTATGTGCGCGCCAACCGCCTCAACCACAACGTCATCGAAGGCCCCCACGACCGCTACGGCATCATCGCCAGCGGCAAGGCCTACAACGACCTGCGCCAGGCGCTGCACGACTTGGGGCTGGACGACGAGACGTGCCGCCAGCTGGGCATCCGCGTGCACAAGGTGGCGGTCGTGTGGCCGCTGGAGGCGCAGCTCACGCGCGCGTTTGCCGAAGGGCTGCGCGAAATCCTGGTGGTGGAGGAAAAGCGCCAGGTCATTGAATACCAGCTCAAGGAAGAGCTCTACAACTGGCGCCCGGACGTGCGGCCGGACGTCTTGGGCAAGTTCGACGAAATCGAGGGGGATCACTCGGGCGGCGAGTGGTCCATGCCCAACCCGACGGCCAATACGCTGCTGCGCGCCAACGCGGACCTGACGCCCGCGATCATCGCGCGCGCGCTGGCGCGGCGCCTGACGCGCCGTGGCATCCTGCCCGAGGGCAGCGACATCGCCGCGCGCGTACAGGCGCAGCTCGCTGTCATCGAGGCGCGTGAGCGCTCGCTGCAGCCGCTGCAGGTGAGTACTGCCGACGCGCAGCGCGTGCCGTGGTTCTGCTCGGGCTGCCCGCACAACACCTCCACCCGCGTGCCCGAGGGCTCGCGTGCGATGGCCGGCATCGGCTGCCACTACATGGCGATCTGGATGGACCGCAACACCGTCGCCTTCACGCAGATGGGCGGCGAGGGCGTGCCGTGGGTGGGGCAGCAGCCGTTTTCCAACGAGAAGCACATCTTCGCCAACCTGGGCGACGGCACGTACTTCCACAGCGGGTTGCTCGCGATCCGGCAGGCGATCGCCGCGGGCGTCAATATCACCTACAAGATCCTGTACAACGACGCGGTGGCGATGACCGGCGGCCAGCCGGTGGGCGAGCGCCCGGAAGGCCACTCGGTGTTGCAGATCGTGCACAGCCTGCGCAGCGAGGGGGTGCGCAAGCTCTTCATCGTCACCGACGAGCCGGCCAAGTACGCCAACGCCCACCACACCACCGTCGGCGGCGTGACGCTGACGCTGCCGCCGGACGTGCCGGTGTTGCATCGCGACGCGCTGGATCGCGTGCAGCGCGAGTGCCGCGAGACCGAGGGCGTGACCGCCATCATTTATGACCAGACCTGCGCCACCGAAAAGCGCCGCCGGCGCAAGCGCGGTCTGATGGCCGATCCGGATCAACGCGCCGTCATCAACGAGCGCGTCTGCGAAGGCTGTGGCGACTGCAGCGTGCAGAGCAACTGCCTGTCGGTGGAGCCGCTGGAGACCGAGTTCGGCCGCAAGCGCACCATCAACCAGAGCACCTGCAACAAGGATTTCTCCTGCGTCAAGGGCTTTTGCCCGAGCTTCGTGACGGTGCAGGGCGCCAAGCCGCGCAAGCCCGGCCGCGACGCCGGGGTACCGGATGCGAAGAGTTTGCCGCCGCTGCCCGAGCCGAACCTGCCGACGTTGCAGCCCGGCGGCGACGCGTGGGGCATCGTCGTCGCAGGGGTGGGCGGCACCGGCGTCATCACCATCGGCCAGATCCTGGGTGTGGCCGCGCACATCGAGGGCAAGGGCATCGTCACACAGGACGCGGCGGGTCTCGCGCAAAAGGGCGGCGCGACCTGGAGCCACGTGCTGATCGGCGCGCGGCAGCAGGACATCCTCACCACGCGCGTGGGCACCGCGGCGGCGGACCTGATCCTGGCGTGCGACCCGATCGTGAGCGCGAGCCCCGAGACGCTGGCGCGCATGCGTCCCGGGCGCACGCACGTCGCGCTCAACGCCCAGGCGACCCCGACCGCGGCGTTCATCAAGGACGGTGGCTGGCACAACCCGTCGGCGCGTTGCGTGGCGGCGATCACCGAGGCCGTCGGCGGTGCGGGGGTGGGAGCGTTTGATGCCGAGTCGCTGGCGCTGCGCGTGCTCGGTGACACCCTCTACGTCAACCCGATGGTGCTGGGCTACGCGTGGCAAAAGGGCTGGATTCCGCTGCGGCGCGAGTCGATCGAGCGCGCCATCGAACTCAACGGGGTGGCGGTGTCGGCCAACAAGGCCGCGTTCGAGTGGGGCCGCCGCGCCGCGCACGACGAGGCCGCCGTCAAGCGGTGGCTGCAGCCGGCGCAGGTGGTCGAGCTGCGCCCGCGCCCGACGCTGGAGCATGTGATCCACACGCGCGTCGAGCACCTCACGGGCTACCAGAACGCCGCCTACGCGCAGCGCTACGAGGCGCTGGTGCGACGCGTGCAGCAGGCCGAAGCGGCGCTGGGCACCGGCTCCACGGCACTGACCGAAGCGGTGGCGCGGCACCTCGCGCAGCTGATGGCGTACAAGGACGAGTACGAGGTCGCGCGCCTCTACACCGACGGGGCCTTCATGGCCAAGCTGCGCGAGCAGTTCGACGGGGACTTCACGCTGCGCTTTCACCTCGCGCCGCCGCTGCTGGCCAAGCGCAACGAAAAAGGCGAGCTGGTCAAGCGCGCCTACGGCCCGTGGGTGATGCACGCGTTCCGGCTGCTGGCCCGGCTCAAGGGCTTGCGCGGCACGTGGCTCGACCCCTTCGGCCACACCGAGGAGCGGCGCACCGAGCGCGCGCTCATCCGCGAGTACGAAGCGGCGATCGAGGAGGTGCTCGCCGGCCTCACCGCCGAGCGGCTGCCGCTGGCGCTGGAGATCGCGCGCTGGCCCGGGCGGGTCAAGGGCTTCGGTCACGTGAAAGAGCGTCACCTGCAGGCCGCGCGCCCGCTGTGGGACGAGCTGCTGCGCCGCTGGCGCGCCGGCGAGTCGTCGGCCGAGCCGGCGGCCAAGGCAGCCTGACCGCCGCGCGGTCGTCACGCTGTTGACCGCGGCGGCGCCGTATCGCCGCCGCGTCGGTGCCCGGTGCGCCTACACTGCTGTATTTTTCCGGCGAACGGGAGGATGGCAGGCGCATGAAAGGGGCGGTGACACCACAGGGGGCGGCAGACAAAGCGGTACAGCGGGGGGCGGGCATGGCGTTTGGCGCCGGTGTCGCGTGGGCGCTGGCCGCGGGGCTGCTGTGGGGCCTCGTCTTCGTCGCGCCGCTGATGCTGCCGGAGTACCCGGCGGCGCTGCAGTCGTTCGGGCGCTACCTGGCGTTCGGCCTGCTGTGCCTGCCGCTGGCGTGGTGGGATCGCGCGGAGCTGCGGCAGCTGCGCCCGGCGGACTGGTGGCACGCGCTCAAGCTGGCGCTGGTCGGCAACCTGCTGTACTACCTGCTGCTCGCCAGTTCGATCCAGCGCACCGGCGGGCCGCTGTCCACGGTCATCATCGGTACATTGCCGGTGGTGATCGCGGTGGTGGCGAACCGGCGCGACGCGGCGCGCGACGGCCGGCTGCCGTGGCGGCGGTTGTGGCCGGCGCTCGCGCTGATCGCCCTTGGCATCGCGCTGGTCAACCACACGGAGTTGCAGGCGGTGTTGGCCGATCCGGCGCGCGACGTCGCCGGATATGCGCTGGGGGCGCTGCTCGCGGTGGGGGCGGTCGCGTGCTGGACGTGGTACCCGCTGCACAACGCGGACTGGCTGCGCGCGCACCCGCAGCGCAGCCCGCGCGCGTGGTCCACGGCGCAGGGGCTGGCCACGCTGCCGCTGGCGGCGCTGGGGTTTGCGGCGTTCTGGGGCTGGAGCGCCGCGCACGGCAGCGCCTTTCCCCTGCCGTTCGGGCCGCGGCCCGCGGTCTTCGTCGGGCTGATGGTGGCGATCGGGCTGCTCGCGTCGTGGCTCGGGACGCTGTGCTGGAACGCGGCGAGCCAGCGGCTGCCCACCGCGCTGGCCGGACAGCTGATCGTCTTCGAGACGCTGGCCGCGCTGCTGTACGCGTACCTGTGGCGCGGGCAGTGGCCGGCGTGGCCGTCGCTGGCGGGCATCGTGGCGCTGGTGGCGGGGGTGTGGTGGGGCGTGCGGGTGCGGCCCCAGCCGGTCGTGG
Organism: Tepidimonas taiwanensis; assembly: GCF_020162115.1. Taxonomy (NCBI): domain Bacteria; kingdom Pseudomonadati; phylum Pseudomonadota; class Betaproteobacteria; order Burkholderiales; genus Tepidimonas; species Tepidimonas taiwanensis. Next base: position 2,724,090 of record NZ_CP083911.1, read on the forward strand.
CACAGGCGCATCCGGACTGAAACCGTGGCGCCCCGTGCGGGTCGCGGGCTGGGGCTACAATGGCCGTTTGCCTGTCGGTGCGGGCGGCGCTGCGCTCGCGCGCCCGGCGGCCCGTGCGTTTTTCACCGTTTTTCACACGCCTGAGGATTTCGACGTGTTCATCTCCACCGCTTATGCCCAGGCCGCCGCGGGCGGCGACGCGCCCTCGACGCTCATGAGCCTGCTGCCGCTGGTGCTCATGTTCGTGGTGCTGTATTTCGTGATGATCCGGCCCCAGATGAAGCGCCAGAAGGAGCACAAGGCGATGATCGACGCCCTGGCCAAGGGGGACGAGGTCATCACCGCCGGCGGACTGCTGGGCAAGGTGTCCAAGCTCGGCGACCCCTACATCGGCATCGAGCTCGCCGACGGCGTCGAGGTGCAGCTGCAGCGCACCGCTGTCGTGCAGGTGCTGCCCAAAGGCACGCTGAAGTGATCGGCGCCGCGCCCGCGCGTGGCCATCCCACCGCGGCACCGCGCGTGCCGCAAGGTCTTCGTCCATGAACCGTTACCCGTGGTGGAAGTACGCGACCCTGGCGGTCGTGTTCGTCATCGCCGTCCTCTACACGCTGCCCAACCTGTTCGGTGAATCGCCCGCGGTGCAGGTCTCGCCCGCGCGCGCGGGCCACCGCCTCGGCGAGGACGTCGTCGCGCGCATCGAACAGGCGCTCGCGGCGGCCCAGCTGCGCGCGGAGGCGATCCAGGCCGACGGGCAGTCGGTCAAGGTGCGCTTCGCCACCACCGACGCCCAGCTGCAGGCGCGCGACGCGATCGAGCGCGCGCTCAACCCCGACCCGGGAAACCCGACGCACGTGGTCGCGCTCAACCTGCTGCCGCGCACCCCGGCGTGGCTGCAGGCCATCGGTGCGCAACCGATGTACCTCGGGCTGGATTTGCGTGGCGGCGTGCACTTCCTGCTGCAGGTGGACATGCCCGCGGCGTTGACCAAGCGTGTCGAGAGCCTGGCGGGGGATTTGCGCACGGCGTTGCGCGACAAAGGGATCCGCCACGGTGGGGTGCGCCGCGAAGGGGACGCGGTGCTCGTGCGCGCGGCCGACGCCGCCACCGCGCGGGCCGTGGCCGACCTGATCGCGCGGGAGTTTGCGGACCTCGTTGTCACCGAACGCGCCGAGGACGGGCAGACGGTCGTCGTCGCCACGCTGCGGCCGGACGCCGCGCGCCGCGTGCAGGAGCAGGCGCTCAAGCAGAATGTCCTGACGCTGCACAACCGCATCAACGAACTGGGCGTGGCCGAGCCGGTCATCCAGCAGCAGGGGCTGGACCGCATCGTCGTGCAGCTGCCGGGTGTGCAGGACACCGCCAAGGCCAAGGATATCCTGGGCCGCACGGCGACGCTGGAAATCCGCATGGTCGACGAAAGCCCCGAGGGGCTGGCGGCCGAGCGCGACGTCAACGCCCCGGTGCCGTTCGGTTCGGAGCGCTACCTGGACCGCAGCGGCCGCCCGGTGATCGTCAAGCGCGAGGTGATCCTGACCGGCGAAAACCTCACCGATGCGCAAGCCGGCTTCGACAGCCAGACGCAGGAACCGGTGGTCAACCTGACGCTCGACGGCAAGGGCGCGCGGGTGTTTCGCGACGTCACGCGCGCCAACGTCGGCAAGCGCATGGCCATCATCCTGTTCGAAAAGGGCCGTGGCGAGGTGGTCACCGCGCCCGTGATCCGCACCGAAATCGGTGGCGGCCGCGTGCAGATTTCCGGTCGCATGACGACGCAGGAGGCCAACGACACCGCGCTGCTGCTGCGCGCCGGGTCGCTGGCCGCGCCGATGGAGATCGTCGAGGAGCGCACCGTCGGCCCGAGCCTGGGGGCCGACAACATCCGCATGGGCTTCAACAGCGTCGTGTGGGGGTTCGTGGCGGTGGTGGCGTTCATGTGCGTCTACTACACGTTCTTCGGGCTGGTCTCGAGCCTGGCGCTCGTGTTCAACCTGATGCTGCTGGTGGCCGTGCTGTCGATGCTGCAAGCGACGCTGACGCTGCCCGGCATCGCCGCGATGGCGCTGACGCTCGGGATGGCGATCGACGCCAACGTGCTCATCAACGAGCGCATCCGCGAGGAGTTGCGCAACGGCTCCGCGCCGCAGACGGCGATCGCCAAGGGCTACGAGCACGCCTGGGGGACGATCGTGGATTCCAACCTCACGTCGCTGCTGGCGGGGCTGGCGCTGCTGACGTTCGGCTCCGGGCCGGTCCGCGGCTTTGCCGTCGTGCACTGCATCGGCATCCTCACCAGCATGCTGTCGGCGGTGATGTTCTCGCGCGCGCTGGTCAACCTCTGGTACGGACGGCAGAAAAAGCTGCGCGCCATCGCGATCGGCATCCGCGTCGAGCCCGGCACGGCGGCGGCCAAGGGCAACTGAGGCGGCCCCAGGAGAGTGACACCCATGGAACTTTTTCACATCCGCCGCACGATCCCGTTCACGCGCCACATGCTGGTGCTCAACGTGGTGTCGCTGCTGCTGTTCGCGGCTTCGGTCGGGTTTTTGCTGGTGCGCGGGCTCAACCTGTCGGTGGAGTTCACCGGCGGCACGGTGATCGAGGTCGCGTACCCCGAGCCGGTGGAGCTGGCGCCGGTGCGCGAGGCGGTCGCCCGGCTGGGCTACGCCGAGGTGCCGGTGCAGCACTTCGGCAGTGCGCGCGACGTGCTGCTGCGCCTGCCGCTGCGCGAAGGCGTGGGCTCCGGGGCGCAGGCCGAGGAGCTGCTCGCCGCGCTGCGCGCCCAGCACCCGGGCGTCGAGCTGCGCCGCACCGAGTTCGTCGGCCCGCAGGTCGGGCGTGAACTCGTCGAAAACGGGCTGCTGGCGCTGGCCTTCGTCATCGGCGGCATCATGCTCTATCTGGCCGTGCGCTTCGAGTGGAAGTACGCGGTCGCCGCGATCATCGCCAACCTGCACGACGTCGTCATCATCCTCGGCTTCTTCGCGGCCTTCCAGTGGGAGTTTTCGCTGTCGGTGCTCGCCGCGGTGCTCGCGGTGCTGGGGTACTCGGTCAACGAGTCGGTGGTCATCTTCGACCGTATCCGCGAGACCTTCCGTCGCCAGCGCAAGATGAGCGTGCGCGAGGTGATCGACTACGCGATCACCTCGACGATGAGCCGCACCATCATCACGCACGGCTCGACCGAGGCGATGGTGCTGTCGATGCTGCTCTTTGGCGGCCCGACGCTGCACTACTTCGCGCTGGCGCTGACGATCGGCATCCTGTTTGGCATCTACTCGTCGGTATTCGTCGCCGCGGGGATTGCGATATGGCTGGGCATCAAGCGCGAGGACCTGGTCAAGCCCGCGAAGAAGCCCGGCGAAGGTGACGACCCGAACGCCGGCGCGGTGGTCTGAACGTCCCAGGCGCGTCGCTTAGGCGCGCACCACGCGCTGCAGCAGTCCGCCGGGCAGACGCTGCACGCGGCCGTCGAGCTCCAGCATCAGCAGGTGGGCCTGCAGCGCCGCGGTGTCCCACCCGCAGCGCGCCTGCAGCACGTCGAACGCCGTCGGTTCATAGCCGAGCGCGGCGAGCACCGCGTCCCCGTCGTCGGCGGGGTCTGCGGCACCGGTGGCGGCCGGGTCTGCCGCCGGCCGGGTGGCGGAGGCATGGGCACCCCACAATCCGGTGAGTTCCTCGTGGATGTGGGCGACGGTCTCCACCAGCTTGGCGCCCTGGCGGATCAGCGCGTGGCAGCCGCGCGACTGCGGCGAGTGGATCGAGCCGGGGATGGCGAACACCTCGCGCCCCATTTGGGTGGCCAGCTCCGCGGTGATCAGCGAGCCGGAGCCGAGCGAGGCCTCCACCACCAGCGTGCCCTGGGCCAGGCCGGCGATGAGGCGGTTGCGCCGCGGGAAGTGCGGCGCCAGCGGCGGCGTGCCGAGCAGGTATTCGCTGAGCAGGCAGCCGCTGGCCGCGATGCGCTGCGCAAGCGTCCGATGACGCGCCGGATAGACGCGGTCCAGCCCGGTGCCGACGACCGCGACGGTCAGGCCGCCGGCGGCCAGCGCCCCCTCGTGCGCGGCGGCGTCGATCCCGGCGGCCAGGCCCGAGGCGATGCACACCCCCTCGGCGGCCAGCGCCTGGGCGAAGGCGCGGGCGTTTTCCGCCCCCTGCGCGGTGGGGTTACGGCTGCCGACGATGGCGAGCGTGCGCGGGGCGTTGAGCGCCGTGGGGTCGCCGCGCGCGTGCAGCAGCACGGGCGGGTCGGGCGTGGCGAGCAGCGCGGCGGGGTAGGCCGCGTCGCCAAGGGCGATCAGGTGGCAGTCGGGCGCACACAGCCAGTCACGGGTGCGCGCCCGCAGCGCGTCCCAGTCCGCGGGTGTCCCGTGTAGGCGGCGGGCGATCCCCTCACCGACCGCGTCGGCCAGCGCGCGCAGGGACTGCGCGAAGATCGCGTCGGGTGGTCCGAAGGCCGCCAGCAGCCGGCGCGCCGTGGCCGCGCCGACGCCGTCGGTCGCCATCAGCCGCAGCCAACCCTCCCAATCGTCGGGCGCCATCGGGTCGTTCGGGCACCGGGGTCAGGGGTTGACGAAGCGGTCGCCGACGCGCACGCCGTCGGTGATCTGCATCACCAGCGCGTAGGAGACGCGCTCGAAGACGCGAAAGACCATCATCACGCCGTTGCGTTCGCCCGGCAACACGACGGTCGGGCGGGCATCGTCGGTGCGGTCGGTTACGCGTTCGGCGTTTTTCAGCAGGCCGAGCACGTGCCCCGGCTCCAGCCCGTCGGCGCGGCCGCGGTTGAGCACGACGATCTGGTGCTGTCCCGCGTAGCGCACCGCGTCACCGTGCACCTTGATGATCTGTCCCTGCACCGGCTGGGTGGGTGCGTGCGGCACGTAGGCGCGCGATTCCCGTGGCATGGGCGGCAGCAGCCGGTCGCCGATGCGGATCTCTTCGCTGGCGTGCACGATGTCGATCGTCGCCGGCACCAGCATCGGCTGGCCATCGGCGGCCGTGTCGGCGCGCTCGGCGCGCACGAGCCGCGCGCGCCCGACCGCGTGCGCTTCGTGACCGAGCAGTTCGCCGGTCTGCGGGTCGCGCAGCGGCACCGCGTTGCGGTAGATGGCCAGCAGCCGCGGGGTGCCGGTTTCCGGCTCCAGCGGCTCGCCGCTCAGGGCCTCGCTCGGGCCGGTCTGGCCGCGGGCGTAGGCGCGGTCCCCGCGAGCGAGCAGCACGCGCTGCTCGGGGCCGGCAACGATACGCGGCGCGTTCTGGTGCGCGGCCTCGTCGACCACGTGCACATCCGCGAGGAACGGTTCGATCACGCCGGGCGGCAGCGCCGGGATGGCACTCGCTTCCAGCGGCTCGACGCGCACGCGCGGTGAGAGTTTGACCGTAGGCAGCGCGTCATCGGCGAGCTGCAACATGGCGCGATCGCCGACGCGGGTGAGCACGAGCACTTGACCGGGGTAGATCAGGTGCGGGTTGCGGATCTGCTGCAGGTTCATCCCCCACAGCTCGGGCCAGCGCCACGGCTTTTTGAGGTAGAGCGCCGAAATCGCCCACAGGGTGTCCCCCCGCTTGACGGTGTAGCGCTCGGGTGCATTGGGAGCGAGCTCGCTCAACGGCACGCCGGACTCGGCAACGAGCTGGGCGGTGTTGCGCTGTTGTGCCGTGACGGGATACGGCGGAGTCGCCCAGGTGAGTGTCGTGGCCAGTGTGAGCATCGCGGCGGAGGCGGCCCACCGGATGGTGGCGCGCTTCCGGTGGGGTGTTGGATTCGTTTGTGTCTCGTGTGTGGCAACAAAGGTGCAGCGGCGTTTCGGCGCGGTCATCATCAATCGGGTTCCTCCGGGGCGAATTTTGCGGTCTGACCACATCCGTGGCAATGGCAAACGGGGGTTGCGTTGGCGCGCCGGGCGAAAAATTGTGAAAATAGCGACAGCGACACCTATGAACACCAACAAAAATCCCTCGATCGAACCGCTGCCCATATTGCGCTATCCGGATCCGCGCCTGCACAAGGTGGCCAAGCCGGTGGCGGCGGTGGACGAGCGTGTGCGCGCGATCATCCCGCGCATGTTCGCCACGATGTACGCGGCCAACGGCATCGGCCTGGCGGCGACGCAGGTGGACATCCACGAGCGCATCATCGTCATCGACGTCAGCGACACGCGCGACCAGCCGCTGGTGCTGATCAACCCCGAGATCGAGTGGGCCAGCGACGAAAAGCGCAAGGGCGAGGAGGGGTGCCTGTCGGTGCCCGGGATCTACGACGGCGTGGAGCGCTCCGTCGCCGTGCGGGTGCGCGCGCTCGATGAGCACGGGGTGAGCCGCGTCATCGAGGCCGAAGGGTTGCTCGCCGTGTGCATCCAGCACGAGATGGACCACCTGATGGGCAAAGTGTTCGTCGAATACCTCTCACCGCTCAAGCGCGAGCGCATCAAGATGAAGCTGCTCAAGGCCGAGCGCGAAGCGGCGCGCCAGGGGGGCGCGGCGTCCCTGCCGCGCCGGCGCAGCGCGCACGCGGTGGCGGAGGCCGGGCTTTGACCCCCGCCGGCGGGGGGGACCCGGCCGACGCGGGCCGGGGAGGGGGGGCGCGTCCGTTGCGCGTGGTGTTTGCCGGTACGCCGGTGTTCGCCGCGACCGCGCTGGCCGCGATCGCCGCGGCCGGGCACGAGGTGGTGCTCGTGCTCACGCAGCCCGACCGGCCGGCGGGCCGTGGGCTCAAGCCCCAGGCCTCGCCGGTGAAGGCGCTGGCGCAGCAGCACGGGTGGCCGCTCGCCCAGCCGCGGGGGCTGCGGCTGGACGGCCGCTGGGCCGAGGACGCGCGCGCGGCGCAGGCGGCGATCGCGCAGGCCCGCCCCGACGTGATGGTCGTGGCCGCATACGGGCTGATCCTGCCCCGCTGGGTGCTGGAGGCGCCGCGGCTGGGGTGCCTCAACATCCACGCGTCGCTGCTGCCGCGCTGGCGCGGCGCCGCGCCGATCCAGCGCGCGATCGAGGCGGGTGACACCGAAACCGGCGTCACCATCATGCAGATGGACGAGGGGCTGGACACCGGCGACATCGTGGCGATGGCGGCGGTGCCCATCGGGCCGGACGAGTCGGCCGGGTCGCTGCACGACCGGCTGGCGGCGCTGGGCGCGCGCCTGATGGTGCAGACGCTGGCGGCCGCCGCGGCTGGTCCGCTGCCGCGGCGGCCACAGCCCGCCGATGGCGTGACCTACGCGCACAAGATCGACAAGGCGGAGGGCGTGCTGGACTGGCGCGCGCCGGCCGCGGTCCTGGCGCGGCGCGTGCGCGCGTTCGATCCCGTACCCGGGGCGGTCACGACGTGGGACGGGGTACCGCTGAAGGTGTGGGCGGCGCGGGCCGAGACGGGTTCCACGGACGCAGCGCCGGGCACCGTGCTCGCGGCGGACGACGCCGGCATCCGCGTGCAGACGGGCGACGGCGTGCTGGTGCTGACCGAGGTGCAGCGTGCCGGTGGCCGGCGCTTGCCGGTGCGCGACTTCCTGCGTGGCGCGCCGCTGGGGATCGGCACCTGGCTGGGGGGCGGCGATTGAGCGCGGCCGGCTCCGGGGCGACCGTCCCCGCGCCATGGTGGCGCACGTCGTTCCTCAACGCCGACCTGTGGCGGCGTCCGGCGTTCGCCACCGGCGCGCGCGAGCTGCTGGGCGCGGCGTCGGGCATCGGCGCTTGGGGGCTGATGACCGGTGTGGCGATGGTCAAGTCGGGCCTGACGCCGCTGGAGGCGCTGCTGATGACGCTGCTGGTCTATGCCGGCAGTGCCCAGCTGACCGCGGTGCCGCTCATCATGGCCGGGGCACCGCTGTGGGTGATCCTGGCCGCGGCGTTCTGTGTGAACCTGCGCTTCGTGGTGTTTTCCGCGCACCTGCGGGCGTACCTGGCGCACCTGCCGCGCGGCCAGCGGCTGCTGACGGGCTACCTCACGGGCGATATGAGCTACGTTTTCTTTGCGCGGCGCTACCCGCACCCGGGCCGCACCGAGGCCGAACGGCTCGACCAGGAGGCGTACCTGGCCGGCAGCTGTGGGGTCAACTACGCGTTCTGGATGACGGCGAGCGTCATCGGCATCGCGGCGGCCAACGCGATTCCGACCGCGTGGGGGCTGGGTTTTGCCGGGATTCTGGCGCTGCTGGGGGTGGGGTGTTCGCTGGCGACATCGCGGCTGCGCGTGCTGTCGGCGGCGGTGGCGGGCACGGCGGCCGTGGCCGCGTGGGCGCTGCCGCTCAAGCTCAACATCGTCGTCGCGATCGCCGCGGCGGTGGCGGTGTGCCTGGTCGCCGAGGCGCACGGGCCGCGCTGGCTGCGCGGCGCACCGGTTGGTTCGGGGCGCGCGCATGGCTGAACTCGATCCGTGGCGGCTGCTGATCTTCGCCGCGCTGGGCGCGGTGACGGTGGTCACGCGCGGCTTCTTCTTTCTGTCGGATCGGCCGTGGCGGCTGCCGCACTGGGCCGAGCGGGGGCTGCAGTACGCGCCGATCGCCGCGCTGGCGGCGGTGGTCGTGCCAGAAGTGGTGATGCAGCAGGGCCAGCTGATCCACACTTGGCAGGACGCGCGGCTCTACGCGGCGGTCGCCGGGGCGGCGTGGTTCTTCTGGCGCGGCGGTGTGCTCGGGACGATCGTCACGGGGATGGCGGTGTATCTGCCGCTGCGGCTGGGTCTGGGGTGGTGACGCCCGCGCGCGCCTTCACGCAGCGGCGCATCACCGCCTCCAGCTGGGCGCGCTGCACGGGCTTGCCCAGAAAGCCGTCCATGCCCACCGCCTGCGCGCGTTGCACCGAGCCGTCCATCACGTCGGCGGTGAGGGCGACGATCGGCACCCGGCCGCGCGGTCCGGGCAGGGCCCGGATCCGCTCGGTGGCCTCGAAGCCGTCCATCTGCGGCATGTGCAGGTCCATCAGCACGATGTCGTAGTCCTCCTGCGCGGCCAGCGCCACGGCTTCTCGGCCGTCCTCGGCGAACACCACGGTGTGGCCGAGCTTTTCCAGCAGCAGGCCCACGATCTGGCGGTTGACCGGGTGGTCCTCGACGACGAGCACGCGCCAGCGCGCTTCACCGTCGCCCGCGGGCGCGGGTGCCGTGGCCGGGGCTGGGGAATTGGCCCCGTCGGCCCCGGCCGGGGCGGGCGCCGGTGGCGCGGTCGTCGGCCACGCGGAGGGCGGGGGCGCGGCAAAGCCACTCACGGGCGCGTCCGGCGCGGCTACCGGGGTAATCCACGTCGCGGTGAAGGTCGACCCTTCGCCCGGGACGCTGTGGACCTGGATGTCGCCGCCCATCAGGCGCGCCAGCGTGCGCGAGATCTCCAGCCCCAGGCCGCTGCCGCCGTAGCGGCGCGTGATCGAGGGGTCGGCCTGCTGGAAGCGCTGGAACAGCCGCGCCTGCGTGGCGCGGTCGATGCCGATGCCGGTGTCGCGTACGACCGCGGTCCAGCGCACGCGCGCGGGGTCGTCCGCCAGGCGCTGCGCCGACACCGTTAGCGACACCTGTCCTCGCTCGGTGAACTTGATCGCATTGCCGAGCAGGTTGATCAGGATCTGCCGCACGCGCGTCGCGTCGGCCTCGACCCAGGGCGTGCCGCCGTCGTCGATGCGGCAGTCGAAGGCGATCCCCTTGGCCGCCGCCTGCGGTTGCAGCCAGCGGTGTACGTCGCGCACGAGCTGCGGCATGTCCAGCGGCTCCGGGACGATGCGCACCTGGCCCGCCTCGAGCGCGGAGACGTCGAGGATGTCGTTGAGCAGCGACAGCAGGTGCTCGGCCGATGCGCGCGCGGTCTGGATCTGGTCGCGCTGCACCGGGGAGAGCGAGCCGTCGTCGAGCACCGTGAGCATGCCGAGGATGCCGTTGAACGGGGTGCGCAGCTCGTGGCTCATGTTGGCAAGGAACCGGCTCTTCGTGCGGCTCGCGCTCTCGGCGGCGTCGCGTGCCGCGCGTAGCGCCGCGTTGAGTGCCTCGAGCTCGGCGCGTTCGCGCTGTTGGCGGCGCTGCCGCAGCCACAGCGCCGCGGCGGCCGCCAGCAGCCCGGCGATCTGCATCGCCATCAGGGCGACGACGGCGTCGCGCAGCCGGCGCACTTCGCGCAGCTTGGTCTTGACGGTGTCCGAGAGGAACGCATCGGCGGTGAACGACAGGGCCTGTACGTCGGGGCCCAGTTCGTTCATCCGCTCCAGCGCCGCGTCCAGCCGACGCCGGTCCTTGGTGGGCAGCGCCGCGTCCAGCTCGTGCACCAGCGCCCGCAGGCGCGGCAGCAGGGCCTGGTACTCGGGCTGGGCTTGCAGCGCCGCGACCGACGGGCTGTTGTCCAGCAGCCGCACCCGGCTGGCGTAAATCTCGTGCCGCAGCATCACGGCGTCCCAGTCCGGCGGCTGGCGCGCCTGCAGCGCGAGCGCGAGCGCGGCTTGCAGGCGCAGAAACTCACGCTCGTGCTGGAAGACGAGCGCGGTCATCGAGTCGGTCTGCAGCTGGGCCGATTCCTCGGCGGTGCGCGTCTGGCGCAGGAAGACGACCAACAGCGCCGCGAGCCCTGCGGCCAGCAGCATCGTCGTCACCGCCACGCCAATGAGAAAACGCCGCCCTTCGGCGGCACCCGTGACCGGTGGTGGCGACGGCGGCGGTGACGTCATTCGATCTCGAGCGCCTTGAGCTGCCAGATCGAGCGCTCGTAGTAGCGTTTGTCCTTCAGGACCGGGTCGCTGTCAAACGGGTAAACGATGAAAAGCGGCCCCTTGTCGCGCACCGGCATCGGCTCGCCGTTCTTGCGCGTGGCGACGATGACGTCGAAGCGCTGCGCGTCCTCGACCGGGATGACGATGCGGTAATCGTTGAGCGCGGTGGCCTTGATCTGGGTGCCGCGCGCCTGGACCGCCGCCAGCACGTCGCGCAGGCGCGGGCCGCGGAATTGCAATGGTTTGTCCTCCCAAGGGGTTTGCGTCGTGAAGGTGTGCTGCGGCAGCGCCTCCAGCATCGCCATGTCGAACACGGCGTTGGCCCCCCGGTTGGTGGTGCCGATCTTGCCGCTGATGGTCAGCACCACGCGTTCCTTGGGCGCGGCGAGCGCCGACCGCGCGTCGGCCGCGCCCGCACCGGCCACGGCCCCCAACGCCGCCGCGAGCGACACGATCAGCACTCGACTGAAAGTGCTAAAAACCATCGAGACCGATGCATTTGTGCCAAATTGCGCGAAATTGTAGCGGCGGTATCGGCCTGTCGGCACAGGGTCATCGGGCCGGGGCCCGGCCGGCGGCGCGTGCGGCAAACTCCTCGCGCAGCGCGCGCAGCTTGGCGCGCGGGTCTTCCTGGGTGGTGGCGGGGTCGAGCTGCATTTCGGCGATGAAGCGGCTGGCCTGCGCGGGCACGCGCTCGCGTCCCTGCTTGCGCTGTTTGAGCCAACTGACGACCAGCGTGCGCTGCGCGCGCGTGATGCCCACGTACATCAGGCGGCGCTCCTCCTCGATGCGTGCGGCCAGCGCCTCCGGGTCGCCGTCGGCGTCGGGCTTGAAGGGCAGCAGCCCCTCGTTGACGCCGGCCAGGATCACGTGCGGCCACTCCAGTCCCTTGGCGGCGTGCAGCGTGGACAGCGTCACGACGTCCTGGTCCTGCTCCCGCTCCGACAGGGTGCTGATGAGCGCAACCGTCTGCGCCACCTCCAGCAGCGGGCGCGGTTCGCGCTGCGTGGTCATGCCGCCCGTGTCGTCGAGCTGGCCGCCGCAGCGCTGCACCATCCAGTCGACGAAGTCCTGTACGTTGCCCCAGCGCGCCGCGGCCTGCGGCTCGCTGTCGGCGTGGTCGTAGAGGTGGCGCTCGTAGCCGATGTCGGCGAGCCACTGCGCGAGCACCTCGCGTGCCGCTTCGTGTCCGACGGCGTGGCGCGCGCGGTATTGCAGCTCGTTGACGAAGCGGCCGAATTCGTGCAGCGCCGCGAGCGCCTTGGGCGACAGCGTCGCCTCCAGCGTGGGGGCGAACAGCGTCTCAAAGAGGCTCAGGCGCAGCCCCGCGGCCACCGCGCCGAGTTGCGCCAGCGTCTGGTGGCCGATGCCGCGCTTCGGGGTCGTGATCGCCCGCAAAAACGCCGGGTCGTCGTTTTCGTTGGCCAGCAGCCGCAGCCACGCGCACAAATCCTTGATCTCGGCGCGGTCGAAGAAGCTCGTGCCGCCCGACACCTTGTACGGGATGTTGGCGCGGCGCAGCGCCACCTCGAACGCGCGCGACTGGTGGTTGGCGCGGTACAGGATGGCAAAGTCGCGCCACGCGGCACCCTGCGCGCGCAGGCCCTGGATGCGCGCCACGGCGCGCTCGGCCTCGTGCTCCTCGTGGTCGCAGGCGAGCACGCGCACCGGCTCACCCTCGCCCAGCGCGCTCCACAGCGTCTTGGGGAACAGCTTGGGGTTGGGGCCGATGACCGCGTTGGCCGCGCGCAGGATGGCGTTGGTCGAGCGGTAGTTCTGCTCCAGCTTGATGACGGTGAGCGTGGGAAAGTCCTGCGGCAGCCGCCGCAGGTTGTCCAGCGTCGCACCGCGCCAGCCGTAGATCGACTGGTCGTCGTCGCCGACGCAGGTCAGGCGCGGGTCGGGCCGCTCGCCGTGCCCCACCAGCGCCTTGAGCAGCTCGTACTGTGTGGCGCTGGTGTCCTGGTATTCGTCCACCAGCACGTGGCCGAGGCGCTGCTGCCAGCGCGCGCGCACCTCGGCGTGTTCCCGCAGGAGTTTGAGCGGCAGCAGGATCAGGTCGTCGAAGTCCACCGCCTGGTACGCGGCGAGCCGTTCCTGGTAGCGCGCCATCACGAGGGCGATCTGGCGCTCCGCGTCGTCGCGCGCTTGCGCCAGCGCCGCGGCGGCGTCCAGCCCCGCGCCTTTCCACTGGCTGATGCGCCACTGCCAGTGGCGCGCGGTGGTGCTGTCGGTGGTGCCGCCGCAGTCCTTGAGCAGCCCGGTGATGTCGTCCGTGTCCAGGATGGAAAACTGCGGCTTCAAGCCGATGGCCGCGCCGTCCTCGCGCAGGATGCGCACCCCCAGCGCGTGGAAGGTGCACAGCAGCACGCCCTGCGCAGCCTTGCCCACGAGGGCGCGGGCGCGCTCGCGCATTTCGGCGGCGGCCTTGTTGGTAAAAGTGATCGCGGCGATGCGCTCGGGGGCGAGCCCGGCGTGGATGAGGCGCGCGATTTTGTGGGTGATGACGCGCGTTTTGCCCGAGCCGGCCCCGGCGAGCACGAGCGAGGGCCCGTGCAGGTGGCAGACGGCTTGGAGCTGGGCGGGGTTGAGCGTGTCGTGCATCGGCCGGCACCGTGGAGGGGCAGCGATCGTCGGGGCACGGCCCCGCGGGACGGGGGCCGGTCGTTCGCTGCGCGAGGGCCGTGATGATAGCGGCGCCAGCGGGCGACAGCCCCGCCGCGGGGGCGCGTTTACCATCGCGGCCCATGGGCTCGATCCTGCTGGTGACGTTTCCGTTCTTTGCGCTGGTGGCGGCCGGTTATGGCGCGGCACGCCGGCGCTGGCTGCCGCTGGAGGCGATCCCCGGGCTCAACGGTTTCGTGCTCTTTTTTGCGCTGCCCGCGATGCTGTACCGCTTCGGGGCGTCGACGCCGATCGCGCAGCTGCTCGACGCGGCGGTGGCGGGGGTGTGGCTGCTGTGCGCGCTGCTCGTCGTCGGCCTGGCGGTCGCGGTCAGCCTGGGCGGGCGCATCCGCTGGAACGACGCGGCGTTTGGCGCTCTGGTGGCGGCGTTCCCCAACTCGGGCTTCATGGGCGTGCCGCTGATCGCCGCGCTGCTCGGGCCGCAGGCGGTCGGCACGGTGATCGTGGTCATCGTCGTCGACATGGTGATCACGAGCTCGCTGTGCATCGCGCTGTCGCGGCTGGACGCGGGGGAGGGCGGCGCGCGCGCGGCACTGAAGCAGGCGCTGCTGGGGGTGCTGCGCAACCCGATGCCGTGGGCGATCGGCCTCGGGGCGCTGGCCTCGGCGAGGGGGCTGACGTTGCCCGCACCGCTGGACAAGACGGTGGCGCTGCTGGCCGACGCGGCCAGTCCGGTGGCGCTGTTCACGATCGGGGCGGTGCTGGCGCGCTCGCAGATGCAGGCGGATCACCCGATGCCGTGGCGCGACTACGTGCCGCTGGCGCTGATGAAGCTCGTGCTGCACCCGCTGCTGGTGTTGCTGCTCGGTGCTGCGGCGATCCAGCTCGGCGTGCCGCTGCAGCCGACGGCGCTCACCGTGCTCGTGCTCACCGCCGCGCTGCCCAGCGCGAGCAACGTCTCGCTGCTGGCCGAGCGCATGGGCGCCGACAACGGGCGCATCGCGCGCATCATCCTGGTGTCGACGGCGCTGGCGTTTTTCAGCTTTTCCGCGGCGGTGGCGTGGCTGCGGTGAGGGTGTGCGGGTGAGGTCGCGCACACGACCGCTTCCGCATGGCTGGGGGGTTTGTCTGGAGACACCGGCGTTCATCACCGGTACTGGACGCTGCGGAGGGGCACGAAACGTCTTGGTTCCGGATCAATAACCACACTCAAAAACTCAACGGATCGACGTCGATCGCCCAGCGCACGAGGCCGCGTGTGTCCGGCAGGCCGCGCAGCGCGTGCAGGCGCGGCATCCACGCGGCCAGCAGCGCCTGCAACGCCGGGCGGTGGGGGCTTTCCAACAGCAGTTGCGCGCGCTCGATGCCGGCCACGCGCGTCAGCGCCATCGGCACCGGCGCGTAGAGCATGACGTGTGCCCGTCCGGGAAGGTCGTGCGCGGCCTCGGCGGCGTGGCGCAGCCAGGCGAGCGCCGCCTCCAGCTGGCGCGCCTCGGCGCGCAGCAGCGCCTGGTGACTGAACGGCGGCATGCCGGCGCTGCGGCGCTCTTCCAGCTGTTGCGCGGCAAATGCCGCGTAGTCGTGCCGCGCCAGCGCCGCGAACATCGGGTGCTCGGGGTACGCGGTCTGCACCCACAGCTCGACGGCGCTGCCCTGCGCCGCGACGAAGGCGGCGTCGCGCCCGGCGCGGCCCGCCGCCTGCATCAGCAGCGCGAACAGCCGCTCGGGCGCGCGCCAGTCGCTGGCAAACAGCGCCCCGTCCGTGTTCACGCTGGCCACCAGCGTGATGCGGCGAAAGTCGTGTCCCTTGGCGATCATCTGCGTGCCCACCAGCACGTCGATTGCGCCGTCGTGCACGGCCTGCAGCGTGCGCTCCAGCGCCCCGCGGGCCCGTGACGTGTCCGCATCGAGTCGCCCCACACGCACGGGTGTCCCGTCTGCTCGCTGTAGCGTCGCCAGCGCCGCCGCAAGCTGCTCCTCGAGCTGCTCCGTGCCGCGCCCGAGCGGCGCGAGATCGACGTTGCCGCAATCGGGACAGGCCCGCGGGATCGGGGCGGTGTGGCCGCAATGGTGGCAGCGCAGGCGCCGGTCCGCCTTGTGAAAGACCAGGTGCGCGCTGCAGTGCGGACAGCCACTCTTCCAGCCACAGGCGTCGCAGGCGATCACGGGCGCGTAGCCGCGGCGGTTGAGCAGGACGAGCGCCTGTTCGCCGCGCGCCACGCGCGCCTCGATCGCGGCCTGCAACGGCGGGGCCAGCAGCGTACCCCGCGGCTGCTGGCGCAGGTCCACCAGACGCAGCCGCGGCCAGCGGGCGCCGCCCATGCGGTCGTCCATGTGCACGCGCCGGTAGCGGCCGCTGTCTGCCGCGTGCCACGACTCCAGCGACGGCGTGGCCGAGCCGAGGATGACCCGACAGCCCGCGTCGGCGCCCAGCCGCGCGCGGTACACCGCCAGATCGCGCGCCGAGTAACGCGCCCCTTCCTGGCTCTTGTAGCTCGGGTCGTGCTCCTCGTCCACGACGATCAGCCGCAGTTGCGGCAGGCTGGCGAAGATCGCCATGCGCGTGCCCAAAACGATGCGTGCGTGGCCGAGGTGGGCGGCCAGCCAGTGCTGCAGGCGCTGCGCGGGCGTCAGGCGCGAGTGCAGCGTCGTGACCGCGTCGCCGAAGCGTGCGCGAAAGCGCTGTTCGAGCTGTGGCGTCAGGTTGATCTCCGGCACCAGCACCAGCGCCTGGGCCTGCGGGTCGCGCGCGAGCAGCCGCGCCGTGGCTTGTAGGTACACCTCGGTCTTGCCGCTGCCGGTGGCGCCAAACAGCAGGATCGGCTGGTCGACGGTCTCGATCGCCGCCAGCGCCGCGGCCTGCGCATCCGTCAGCGGCGGTGGCGTCTCGGCCGGTGGCGGGGAGACCGGCGGTACCGGCTCCGGGGCCCGCTGCAGGCGCCGCTGCAGCCGCGCCGCGTCGAGCTCGCGCAGCGCCGGCGGCAGCGCCGCCAATGCGACCTCGCCCAGCGCCCGCTGGTAATAGCGGGCGGCAAAGCCCACCAGCTCGCGCCACTCGGCGGCCAGCGGCGGCAGCGCCTGCCACGCTTCCGAGATCGGACGCACCGGCGTCGCCGGCGCGGTGGCGGGCGTCCCCCACACAATCCCGACGACCGCCCGTGCACCGAGCGGGACGCGCACCAGCGTGCCCGGCGGCAGCGCCACGGTGTGGCAGTAGGTCAGCCGGTCCCCGAGCCCGCTGTGCGCCGGCGTCGGAACCACGACGTCGAGGAGGACTTCGGTCGCGGGGTTGGCGTCACCTGTTTCGACGGGGTCGCAGGATGCTTCGGCAACCATATGATCGGCGCGGGGATTTCGTGGTTGTCCCAAGATCCTGTGGATAAGTTTGTTGGCAAGCTGCGGATGCCGTGCGGAAAGCCTTGATTCTCAAGGCCCGGCGTCGGGTTGCGCAAAAACGCAGCACCAAAAAGTCTCGATAAATCAATGAATTGATGGCTTCTCCCGGGTGCGCCCCGGGTGCTGCACGAACGCCGCCGGCCGTGACCGCCCCCTGTGTTGCTGTGCACAACCCATCGGCGTCCCGCTCCGGCGGCGAGGTTTACGCGCCGCCCCGCATGCGCCGCGAGTGCGCATGCACCGTTTCGACGAGCGCAGCGACGTTTTCCGGTGGCGTGTGCAGGCTGATGCCGTGGCCGAGGTTGAAGATGTGCGTCGGGCCCCGCCGGGTGCGGTCCGTGTGCGGCGCGCCGAACGATTCCAGCACCCGCACCGCCTCGCGCGCGATCGCCTCCGGCGTACTCAGCAGTACCGCCGGGTCGAGGTTGCCCTGCAGGGCCTTGCCTGGCCCGCCCGGCTCGCCACCCACCAGCCGCCGCGCCCGTCCCAGATGCACGGTCCAGTCGACCCCCAGCACGTCGCAGTCCAGCGTCGCCATTTCCTCCAGCCACAGCCCGCCGCCCTTGGTGAAGACGATGCGCGGGATGACCTGCCCCGCGTATTCCCGCGGCAGTTGCGCCAGCACCCGCTGCGTGTAGGCCAGACTGAACGCCTGGAACGCGCCGTCCGCGAGCACGCCGCCCCAGCTGTCGAACACCATCACCGCCTGCGCGCCGGCTTCGATCTGGGTTGTCAGGTACAGCGCCACCGCGTCGGCGTTGACGGCCAGCAGCCGGTGCATCAGGTCCGGGCGGCTGTACAGCAGCGTCTTGACGTGGCGGTAGTCGTCCGAGCCGCCGCCCTCGACCATGTAGCACGCCAGTGTCCACGGGCTGCCGGAAAACCCGATCAGCGGCACCCGTCCGTCGAGCGCGCGCCGGATCGACGTGACCGCATCGAACACGTAGCGCAGCCGCTCCATGTCCGGCACGGCCAGCGCCGCGACGTCGCTTTCGGTGCGCACGGTGCGCTCGAAGCGCGGGCCCTCACCGGCGGCAAAACGGAGCCCCAGCCCCATGGCATCCGGCACCGTCAGGATGTCGGAAAACAGAATCGCCGCGTCCAGCGGGTAGCGCTCCAGCGGCTGCAGCGTCACCTCGGTGGCGTAGTCGACGTTCGTGGCCAGCCCCATGAAGCTGCCGGCCTTGGCGCGCGTGGCGCAGTACTCCGGCAGGTAGCGCCCGGCCTGGCGCATCAGCCAGATCGGGGTGTGGTCGGTCGCCTGCCCCAGGCAGGCGCGCAAAAAGGTGTCGTTGCGCAGCGCAGGGAATGTCATGGCGCCCGATTATCGTCGGGCGGCCTGTCGGCCACTTATCCCGCCGATGCCGCCTGTCGTTGGGCGGCCGCCCGGAAGGCCGCGCGCACGTCTTCCTTGCGCAGGATTTCGCTGAGCACCTGCGGCGCGCGCCCTGGCACGTGTAGCACATACACCGGCACGCCGCTGCGCCCCAGCGCGGCGAGCGCTTCGGTGATCACGGGGTCGCGCCGCGTCCAGTCGGCGCGCAGCAGGGCAATGTTGGCCGCGCGCGCATCGGCCAGCACGTCCGCGTCTGACAGCACAGCGGCCTTGTTCACCTGGCAGGTCACGCACCACGCGGCGGTGAAGTCCACGAACACCGGCCGCCCCGCAGCGAGCAGCTCGGCCTGCCGCTGCGGCGTCCACGCGTCCCACGTGGCGTCGCGCGTATCGGCGGTGGCGCCAGCGTTCGCCTCCCGGCCCACGTACGGGCCGGCCCACACCAGCGCCGCTGCCAGCAGCACGGCGCCGATGGCGCCGAGCCAGCGCCGCGCCGCCCCCGGGCGGCCCAGAGCCCACAGCAGCCACGCCAGCGCCAGCAGGATCAGGCCCAGCGCGCCCGCCCCATCCATGCCGGTCTGCTGGCCGAGCACCCACCACAGCCACAGCGCCGCGGCGAACATCGGAAACGCCATCGCCTGCCGGAACGTCACCATCCACGGCCCCGGCCGCGGCAGCCGCCGTGCCAGCGCCGGCCACTGACTCGCGGCCAGGTAGGGCAGCGCCATGCCCAGCCCCAGCGCCCCGAACACCGCCAGTGCCTGTGCCGCCGGCAGCGTCAGCGCCAGCCCGAGCGACGCCCCCATGAACGGCGCGGTACACGGCGACGCGACGACCGAGGCGAGCACGCCGGTCAGGAAGGCGTCCGCCACCGGGTGGCGCAGTTGCAGCCCGGCCAGCCCCGGCGGCGCGAGCTGGCCGAACTCGAACAGCCCCGCCAGATTGAGGCCGATGACGACGAACAGGGTGGCCAGCGCCGCCACCACCCACGGGTTCTGTAGCTGGAAGCCCCAGCCGACCGCCTCCCCCGCCGTGCGCAGCGCGAGCAGCGCCGCGCCGAGCGCGACGAACGACAGGACCACCCCGGCGGTGTAGGCCAGCCCCCCGACGCGGTGGGCGCGCCGGTCCGCGCCGTGCGCCTGAAAGGCCATCACCTTGATCGCCAGCACCGGAAAAACGCACGGCATCAGGTTGAGGATCATTCCGCCCACCAGTGCCCCAAGCAGCGCCAACCCCAGGCCCAAGGCCGTCGGGCCCGCGGCACCGGCCGGGGCGGACGGTGCCGGCAGCGGCTCCCGTGGCGCGGGCGGCGCCGCCACCGCCGGCCACGTACCCGCGACCGGCCACTCCAGCCGCACCCCCGCGGTGGCCGGGCCGTGCGCCTCGGCCGGCGGTGGCGCCACCACGAACGCGAGCCGCGTCGGCGACTCACTGCGGTACGGCGACAGCGGCACCGACGCCTGCCAGCGCGCGCCGTCCCACCGCTGCTCCCATGGCAGGCCCGGCGCGATCAGGTTGCCCGTCTCCGGGAAAAACTCCAGCCGCTGCCCCCGCCACGCGGCGGGCAGCCCGGTGATGTCGAGCAACAGCCGGTCGCCCTCGACGCGCAGCTCGCCGCTGGCGCCGTCCAGCGCACGCGGCGCCGCGGCCCACGCGGATTCAAACAGAGAGCCATGCGCCGTCTGCGCCGACTGGGTCGGCACACGCAGCCGCAACCACGCTTCCTCCGGCACGCATTCGGTGCGGCAGATCAGCCACGTCGCGTGCAGTTGCACGTCCAGTGTGTCGCCGGTGAACCCCGGCTCGACCGTCACCGGCACGGGCAGCAGCAGCGTTCCGTCGAAGCCGTAATTCGCCAGCTCCCCAAGCGGGAATTTGCGCGGCGTGGGCCAGGCGATCTCACCCGCGCGCACCCCCGGCGGCAGCGTCCACTGCAGCTCGATCGGCAGGCCCGAGTCGCCCGGGTTGCGCCAGTACGTGTGCCACCCGGGCGCGTGGTCCAGCCGCAGGCCCAGCCACACCGGCTGCCCCGGGGTCACGCCCTGCGGCGCGTGCACCAACAGTTCGACGCGTGCGTATTCCGTTTGTGCCGTCGGGCCTGCCGAGGGAGCAGCGGCAGGGCCGCCTTGTGCGAGCGCCGTTACGCCCGCGGCCAGCAACAGCGGGGCGAACGCGCGGGCAACACGCGCGCCGGCTCGGAGCAACCAATCAAAAACAGCCATGGTGGACGATGGATCGGACGGTACCGCGGGAGGTTCCCCGGGCGGACTGCGCCGTGATTGTGCGCCAGCCGCCAACCGCGGCCATGCCTATCCGCGCGATAGGGTCCAGGACCTTTTCAGCGCCGGCGGATTGGCCAACAATCGGTGCTCGCAATCGGCATCACCACGAACCGGAGCGAGGAGACGGCATGCTGTCGATCGACAAGGCATTGGACGGTTGGGTGCGGCGGTGGCGCGCGCGGGTCAATCTGCCACTGCGGGTGCGCTGGGCCGTCGGGGGCGAGACCGGGCCGCAGTGGGATCTGGGCGATTTCGCGCAGCCGCGCGTGACCATCGCCATGCGCGATGTGGCGGCGTTGCCCGCGCTGCTGTCGCCGAGTCTCGACTCGCTCGGCGAGGCCTATGTCGAGGGTCGCATCGACGTCGAGGGTGCCATCGACGACGTGCTGGCGATGGCCCACACGCTCGTCGCCCAGGCCGATGACGAGGACCGCCGCCCCGGCGCGCTGCAGCGCATGGTCAAGGCGTTCACGCATAACCGCAAGCTCGACCGCGAGTCGATCCAGTACCACTACGACGTCTCCAACGCGTTCTACGCGGAATGGCTCGACCCGGCGATGGTGTACTCGTGCGCCTACTTCGAGCATGGCGACGAGGACCTGGCCACCGCACAGCGCAAAAAGATCGACCACATCCTGACCAAGATCCGGCTGCAACCGGGGCAGACGTTGCTCGACATCGGCTGCGGCTGGGGCGCGCTGGTGATGCGTGCGGCCGAGGCGTTCGGGGCGCGCTGCGTCGGCATCACCCTGTCGCAGGCCCAGTACGACCTCGCGCGCGAGCGCGTCGCCGCCGCCGGACTGGCCGACCGGGTCGAGATCCGGCTGCAGGACTACCGCGACGTCACCGGCACATTCGACCGCATCACCAGCGTCGGCATGTTCGAGCACGTGGGCCTCAAGCACCTGGCCGACTATTTCCGCCTCATCCGCGAGCGCTTGGCGCCGGACGGCTGGGCGCTCAACCACGGCATCACGACGGCGGACGCACACGACGGCGAGACCCCGCACGGCGGCGGCCGCTTCATCGACAAGTACGTCTTTCCACACGGCGAGCTGCCGCATATCTCGACGGTGCTGCGCACGATGCAGGAAGGCGGCCTCGAGCCCTTCGACGTCGAGAGCCTGCGCCGCCATTACGCGCGCACACTTACCTGCTGGAGCCAGACCTTCGAGGCCAAGGCCGAGCGCCTGCGCGCGATGGTGCCGGAGCGCATCTGGCGCATCTGGCGGGTCTACCTGGCCGGCTGTGCGTGGGCGTTCGAGCACGACCAGATTTCCATTTTCCAAGTGCTGTGCCGCCCCGCGGGCCGCTCGGCACAGGAACTGCCGTGGTCGCGCCACTGGATCTACGCCCCGCGGGGGTGATAGGGGTAAGCCAACCCACGGCAGCGCCGACTGGCTGTCCCTCGCGGCACTGAATCGACGCCCCTTCGGGGTGGCGCCGCCCCGGGCTGCTGCACCCCGGGGCGCGCGCGGCTATTCATTCGGCGCAAAGAAGTTTTGCCTCCCTCGCAGCGTTCTGTGCTCGTGAGGAAAGCTGGGGGCTCAAGACAAAGCCGTGCCGGCGCAATAAGATGTGCGCATGGATACCTCCCCGGATAGCCCGGTGGCTGCCCCGGGCCTCAAGCGCTGGGCCGATTTGCGCTGGCCCGAGGTCGCCGCGCTCGACCCGGAGCGCACCGTTGCCGTATTGCCGCTGGGTGCGACCGAACAGCACGGCCCCCACCTGCCGCTGGCGGTGGACACCGCGATCGCCGAGGCGGTGCTGGCCGCCGCGGGACCGCACCTCCCCGGCGATGCGCCGATCTACGTGCTGCCCACGCAGCCCGTCGGCTTCAGCCCCGAGCACGCGCGCTTTCCCGGCACGCTGACGCTCTCGGCCGATACCGCGCTGGCCCTCTGGCGCGACATCGGCGCGTCGGTGGCGCGCGCTGGCGTGCGCAAGCTCGTGCTCTTCAACGGTCACGGCGGGCATGTCGGCCTGATGGACGTCGTCGGGCGCGAGCTGCGCGCGCACCACGACCTGCTCGTCTGGAGCGTGCACTGGTTCCAGCTCCCGCTCATCGAGCCCGACGGTCACGACCTGGAGGCGGACCTGTCGGCCCACGAGCGGCGCTTCGGCGTGCACGCGGGCCAGGTGGAAACCGCGCTGATGCTGGCCCTCGTGCCCGAGCGGGTGCACGATGCGGCCCGCGCGGACTTTGCGTCCACCTCGGCGCAACGGGCGCAGCGCTACCCGCTGCTGGGCAACGGGCGCAGCGCCAAATTCGCCTGGGCCATGCAGGACCTCAATCCCGCGGGTTCAGCGGGCCATGCCGCAGCCGCCGACGCCGACTGGGGCCGGCGCGCCATCGCCGCCGCCGGCCGGTCGCTCGCGCAGCTGCTGCAGGAGGTGGTCGCGCTGCCGCTCGCGACCGCGGTCGACGGCCCGGCGTGGCCGTAGCCTATCTGATGCTGCTGCGCCCTCCGATCGGGCGACCAGCCACGGGTGGCGCGCATGCCATGGGTCCGGTGTGACCCTTCACCCCCGTGACCCCGCGGCCGGTCGTCACGCGTGCGTGATCCAGTCGCGGTGCTCCGGTGCCGTCAGGTGGGGCAGCGCGTTGAAGCTCACCAGTGCGCAGCGCTTGGGGGTGTGCGCGACCTCGCTGACCGCGGTGTTGCGGATGCGCAGGTTGAGCTCGATGGTCGTCTCCGGCGGCGCGCCCAGCAGGTGGCCCACCAGCGTCGCGATCGGCCCGCCGCTGCTGACGACCAGCACGTCGCCCGTGTGCGCGCGCCGCACATGTTCGAGCAGCGCCACCGCCTCGCGGCGGAACGTTTCGTAATCGGGCATGCCGCGCGGCGAGATCACCCCGTCCATCCACTGCCGCAGCGCATCGCGCAACAGCCGGAAGTGCGCGCGGTACCCGTCGGGCGTGTGCGGATCTCCCGGGGGCGGGGCATGCAGCGCCTCGATCAGCGCGGCGCTGTCGTATTCATCCAGTCCGGGCCAGACCTGGGCCTCTAGCGCCTCTCCCCATCCCTCCCGGATCGCCTGCCACGTCTCCTGGTGCCGGCGCAGCGTTCCCGTGTACACGGCCTCAAAGCGCTGGCCGTGCGCGCGCCAGTGCTCGCCCAGCCGCCGCCCCTGCTGCCAGCCCAGCGGGCTCAGCCGGTCGTAGTCGTCGCTGCCGAAAGACGCCTGCCCGTGCCGCACGAGGTGGATCGTTCCCATGCGCGGCATTCTCGGCTGCTGTCGTGCAGTCGCCCGTCACGCGGGCGACGCGCGCCGATGTCCCGGTCCAGCCGCCCACCGTTTTGGGATACGGGGGCACCCCGGTCGGGCGCCACTCAGGCTCCGGCGTGTGCCCTCGCCCCGGTTACACCCTATCCGCACCCGACAGCGCGGCGGCACGGCGAGCCGGAAGGCGCGGATCGCGACCCGGGCCCAGCGCCCGGTCAGACGGCAGGGGCCCGGATCCCGCTCGCCAGCATCCACATGCCCGTCAACGCCAGCGCACCCGCCATCAGCCGGTTGAACACGCGCAGCCGCCGCCCGATCGGTCGCCCATCGACGATGGGGCCCGCCAGCCACCCGCGCAGCACCGACCCCACCAGCGCATAGGTCAGGTTGCTGCTGAACGCGTACACGACCATCACGGGCAGCACCAGCCAGAAGCGCCCCCACGCCTGGGGGTGCCCGGCGATCCAGCCGGCCACGATGGACAGCGCCAGCATCCACGCCTTGATATTGAGGAACTGCAGACCCACCCCGCGCACGAACGATATCCGCAGTCCTTCTGTGCGGGCCTGTGTCAGCGTCGACGCCCGCGCCAGGCGCCAGGCCAGCCAAAGCAGATACCCCACGCCCCCCCATAGGATCCCCAGCCGCAGCGCCGGCACCGCCAGCACCACCGCCCCCAGCCCCGCGGCGCACAACGCCAGCAGCAGGGTCCAACCCACCGGCACCGCGCACACGAACGGCAGCGCCCGCCGCAGGCCGCCGTTGGCCGCGAGCGCGGTGGACAGCGTGGTGTTCGGTCCCGGGGTAAAGCTGGTCACCGTCGCCAGTGTGATGAGCGCCAGAAATTCGCTCGCGCTCATCGGGCCTCCCGGGGGGTGGCGGCCGGCGCGGGCGCGCCGTTCGGGTCGTCTTTCGTCAGCGCTTCGAGCGCCTCCCAGCGCTCCAGCGCCGCCATCAGTTCCTGCTCGATGGCGCCGTGCCGTTGTGCCAGCGTCTGCGCCTGCTGCGGATCACGGCCGTAGAGGGTGCCGTCGGCCAGTGCGGCCTCGATCGCGCGCTGCTCGGCTTCGAGCGCCTCGATGCGCGCCGGCAGTCCGTCCAGCTCCCGCCGCTCTTTGTAACCCAGCCGGCGGCGCGCCGGTGCGGAAGCGCCGTGGGGTGCCGGCTCCGCCCCCTCCGGCGCCGCGCGGGGGGAGCGGCGTGGGACCGCGGCCTCGCCGGTTGCCGGGACGGCCGTGTCCGCCTCTCGCCAGGCCGACGGCCATACCGGCACGCGTCCGTGCAGCCGCATCGACTGCGCCATCCAGTCCTCCACACCGCCCTCGTACTCGCGCCAGACGCCATCGCCCTCGAACACCAGCGTGCTCGTTACCACCGCGTCCAGAAAGCGCCGGTCGTGGCTCACCAGAAACACCGTTCCCGTGTACGCCGCCAGCCGCTGCTCCAGCAGCTCCAGCGTGTCGATGTCCAGATCGTTGGTCGGCTCGTCCAGCACCAGCACGTTCGCCGGGCGCGCGAACAGCCGTGCCAGCAGCAGGCGATTGCGCTCGCCACCCGACAGCGATCGCACCGGCCGCTGCGCGTGCGCGGGCGAAAACAAAAAGTCCGCCAGGTAACTGCGCACGTGTGTGCGCCGACCCTCCCATTCGATCCACTCGCTGCCCGGGCTGATGAAATCCTCCAGCGTGGCGTCCAGGTTCAGCGCCGCGCGCAGTTGGTCGAAATACGCCACGGTCAACTGGCTGCCCAGCCGCACGCGCCCGGTGTCGGGTGCCAGCTCGCCCAGCAGCAGTCGCAACAGCGTCGTCTTGCCGGCCCCGTTGGGGCCGATCACGCCGATCTTGTCCCCGCGCAGCACCGTCGTCGTCAGGTCGCGCACGACGGTCACGCGCTGCTCGCCCTCGCCGAACGACAGGCTCACGTTCTCCAGCTCGGCCACCAGCCGCGCACTGGCCTGTCCGCGCACCAGCTCCAGCCGCACCTGCCCCAGCGCCTCGCGTCGCGCCGCGCGGGCCTGCCGCAGCTGCTGCAGCCGCTCGATGCGCGCCTGCGCCCGCGTGCGGCGGGCCTCGACCCCTTTGCGGATCCACGCTTCTTCCTGCGCGAGCAGCCGATCGGCCTTCGCCTGCACCACCGCCTCCTGGGCCAGCTGCTCCGCCTTGAGCGCCTCGTAGCGACCGTAGTTGCCGGGGTAGTCCCGTAGGCGCCCGCGATCCAGCTCGACGATGCGCGTCGTCACCCGATCCAGAAAATACCGGTCGTGGCTCACCACCACCACGCTGCCGCGAAACGCCAGCAGGTGCTCGGCCAGCCAGTCGATCGCGTCGATGTCCAGGTGGTTCGTCGGTTCGTCGAGCAGCAGCACGT